>CALJHN010000032.1 GCA_938075455.1 uncultured Flavobacteriales bacterium | reverse complement strand
AAAAAAAACTTAAGAAGAAGCTTAACTCTTGTCTTGGATGTAATTAAAGTCTTAATCAAAATTTGATGTCTATATACAGCTTCGCCACGTCAACCACAGGTGTGAAACACCAATAGCGAGTAAAAAAACTACTCAAAGTTAAAAAAATTAATTTATTTCAAGTCTTTAAGTCAGAATACTTGCAGGCTTTAATTTTATTGCTTTTCCCATCTTTGTTACAATACTTTCTATCCTCGTTCCGGATCCAGTTAGGACTAATAATCTTGACTTTGAAACAAATTCCCTTAAATAAGTTTTATTTAAAGTGATGTTTTCATAAAAAGCAACTTCTTTCAAATAATGCAAGTATTAAGTTCTTATAGATTTTATTTCAATTACGAATTTGTCTAACCTGGCATATAAAAGAATGGCATTAAAGGAATTTTATGTCTTACCAATCCTCCAAAGTTGGTTCCAGCTATGCCAACACCAAAGGCAAAATATTTCAATATCTTGCTCAGCAAAAGAAATGTAAGGATTTCTTGTAAATGGTTTCAAGAATGGTAAAAAGATGAGATATTGAAATACGCTCGATAAAACCATTTTTAAATCTTATAATTTTATAAGAACTCTATAAATTTAAAACATCTTCCTATTACTTAAGGGAATATGATTGAACTTTTCATATCGTTGGTTCCTAGAATTCCATAATGAAGTTCTAATTTTTCTATCACAGAGTCTGATGATGTAAAATCTGTATTTAGTAGGAAAGAAAGGGCTTCCATTTCAGGACTATTATAGTTTGATTTAATAATAATTCTTTCTTTAGGAAGTATTTTATTTTTTTTACCAAAAGTCAAATAGTAAACTTCGATAGGTAAATCTATTTTATTATCTGCTTTAAGGACAATGGAGTCAGGCTTTATTCTAACATTAAAAAAGTCTATTAAGGTCGATTTTGGATGTAATTTATCTCTTATAAAATTTTGATTTTCGTGCATTATTTCTTTAGGAAAAAGGTAAAAAGGTTGCTCTTTATATATTCTTTTCATCAAAACATTCAATTCCACAGATAAATGATCCAATATACTGTCCAAATACTCATTTTTAGACAGTATCTCAGCTTGTTTTATATATTCTTCCTTTAAAGCATAAGAATTAATCAATTTCTTAAACATTTGGTCGTTATGAAGACCTCTGTTATATTTTTTCTTTGGCCTACCAATTAATAATTCGGTTTTAGTTTGGGTCAACTTACTAAGATAGCCCCACTCTCTTCCAATAGGCTCAATTAGACCACTTTTAGGATTAAAATAAAACCTAAGATTGCTATATAAAATTGCATGAACCTCATTCATTATATCTGAAACAACGAAAAGTGAAGCGAATTTTTTTAGGTCGAAAATATTTTCTGGTTCAATTTCGTTATTTAGGAAAGAATGAAATAACTGTTTCAACTTAACTATTTGTTCATATTGTTCCTTGTTTTTTAGTTTTTCCTTTAAGCCATAAATTTTAAATTCATTATTTTTGAGTAATTTAAATATAATACCACCACTTAAGCCATTGTTTCCGATCAACCTTTCATCATAACGCTCTTCAAGGTAGAAAATACCATGATCCTTCCCATTAACAGTTAAACTAATAATGTCAATCCTGAGACCTATTACATTATTTGCTTTAAGTATTTCGGTGGCAACCCAGTCTGTTAAATAACCTCTACTATCAGGAACCAGTAGAGCAAACTTCTTCATACCCATAATTGTTTTACCCTCTTTGACATTGATAGAAAAAGACCATTTGTAAGGATGTCTAATGTGAGAGAACATATAGCCAGTAAGTCCCAATTTGACTTTGTAAACTTCATTATTATAAGTAAATAATGCATTTACCTTTTCCTGCATTTCTTCAGTAATACGTAAAGACGTGTTGTTTGCTCCTATTTCTCGGCAGTGCACTATTTTCTGCCAGTCGTCAGGTTCAATTTTAATATTAAAACTTTCAATATTAACATCTTTGCCTTCATTATATTTTTCAATAAAAGAAAAATCACGATCAGAAACACTCCTATAAATCGATTTGATTAGATTTTTTTGACCTGTATCGTTGAGTGATTTGTTGAACGAAGCGCCTAGAATAATAAAGAACAACACTATCTTTATCGCATAACCCATAAAAATATTTTATCTTTTAATGTCTTTAAATTTACAATTTTAACGAAATAATTATATTTAATTAAATCTGTAGTAAGTCACCTAATTTGTTGTACAGAAAAATTTATTTTAAACTTTAAAAAGGCTTCTCAAAATACTTATAATTTATTTTGCTAATAAAAATTGTAATTGACAAAGTAATAATTATTTCTAGAAAAAGTACTTGAAATAACTTTTGATTAATTCATAACAAATCACAAACATTGATAACTATTAATATTTCTATAAAATGTAGACAATACAACCTCTTTGTGAATTTTCACTAGCTATCCTTAAATACTTTCTTATTTACTATTACTTTATATTCAACGCTAGAATTTTCTTTAGAAGTTAGTGTGTTTTTAAGAAAAGTATACGAAACAATTATTATTGACTTTGTTTAACAATTAAATAGCCAAAATCACTTAATAATTCAGATGAATTTAGAAACCTATAATTTATTTTATATTTTAAATTATTAGTTAAAAGATTTAATTTTTTTAAAGAAAAAGATAGTGGCTCACCAAAGAGAGTTTTATTTAATGAGATTGTATCAGAACTAAAACTTATAGAAACAACTCGCAAAGGAAATAAGTTATTTGAAGATAATTCTATGTTAAGCAATGTGTCCTTATAAGACACAAGAGAATTGATATTAGATGACTTTTTACTGTTTTTTTTCACCTTTTCAATTCTTTTTTTAATTAAAGAAATGTCAAAGGTTGTTTGAAAGTTTTGCCTAAACAAACTAGGTTCTATAGTTTTAATAGTGTCAATTTTTGTTTTAATAAATTCATAAATCTTATTATTGTGAGCAAGGTTAAATAATTCTAAGCTGTAGTAATAAAGAAATTTATCAGAGCTAAGTAGTTTTCTATATATAGGGTAGGCGTGTTCATTTGTTAATAATTCATTAAAAAACTCATTGAAACCATCAGTTACATTAAGTACGCTAGTTTGTTCACCTAACAAAAATCTTGCAAAATTATTTGGATCCCAAGCGATAGGTTCAAATAAATTTGAATTGGCATTATAAAAAAGCCTAATGTTTTGACAAAAATGAGAATGATGTGCGGCAAACAAGTCATTTACAGCAATGAAATAAGCATATTTTTTAACATCTAGAACAGAATCAACTTTTGTTTTGCTAATATTCATTAGGTGGTATTTTTCAATGGCTTTCCCTAAAATAATTTTTTTAGTATGATTTTTAGTGATTTTATTGTATTCATAGGGTGAAATTTTAGGATTTTTGTTTGGATTATATTCACCGTTTTTATCATAACAGTCATTGTGAGTTTTAAAAATTATCCCATCTGAATAATTGTGGTAAAGTTCAGTATTAAAAGCCTCTTGAAAAATATAAATGCCATTTTCTTTGGAATTATTCTTTAACTTAATAAATATAAAATCATTGGCTAAAAGTTTATTTTCTTTCATAAATTTATAATAAAGAAAACCATAAAACCCATGATTTTCAAGTGTTGGTCTAATTAGTGAAAACTTTGTTTTCCCAAAACACGACCCTTCCTTTAGATTAACTCTCAATGTAGCATTCTTTATTCCTTTATTAAAGTTTGAAGGCATATCTCCTCTTATACGAACTTTTGCCCTTAAAGAATCACCATGCTCATTAACAATTGTGGATTTAACATATTTCCAACTTGACTTTCCAAAGTTTTGATTATTTGTTGAATTTAGCTTTTTATAGATTTGATTTTCTAAGAGCGAAACAGAAGAATCTGACAATATAATTTCTATTTCGTTTACAATTTCGTTGAATTTATTATTATTAAATTTAAAAGCTTTAGAAAGGTCATTTTGTGTAAAGTGTTTTAATTTAATAGAGACATATTCCCTAAGACTATTGTCTTTGATTAAGATATATGATATAACGAAAACAGGAGCTATTAACGATATTGAAAAAAGCAAGATTAGAAACCGCTTCATTTTTCTATTTGATTATGATTAAATATAAAACTAATAAATTTATATTTTACGACCTTACAGCTGTAGATATGTTTTTTTTCGAACTATATAGATAAAAGAAAAAAAGAAAGGCATTAAAGGTATTTTATATCTTACCAATGCCCCAAAATTGGTTCCAGCTATTCCAACACCAAAGGCAAAAAACAAAGAAAAGACCAAACAATAAACCAAAAAAGGGTCATTAAAAGTTATCCTAAAAAATCTAAAGGGCCCTATCCGAATAAGGTAATAAAGGACAAAAAGAATTAAGATAGTATTTTCAATAGCAGAAACAACCATGGTTGGGCTCCCAATTTCCCATGGCAGGGGTCTAAAAAAAGCGGTAAATATAGCTAGCGGGGCAGAGCTCAATAGTCCACTAATAGACCCATCTATTCTATCCAATTTATAATTATTTCCCCCGTAATGCCACTCTCTTAGTAAATCATCTTGAGTAATTTGCGCTTTTTTGATGGCCCCATCTATACTACCATATACCCCCATTGAACCAGAAATACTATTAAAAATTAATACTCCTGAACCAATAAAAATTAAAATAAGTGCAGGGAAAACAAGAACTCTTACAATTGAATTTTTAATGTTTTTTAAATAACTATTATTAACCCAAATTAAAAAACCAGGAATTAAAGATATTAATATATAAGGCTTACAGTTTAATATCATAACCACATTTAGTATTAAAAAGCAAAAATTCCAAAATATTTTTTTCCTGGTTATTAACACATGGTAAAAACTATAGGTGATCCAGCAAGTTGCCCCTAGCATATAGCTATCTTTCATAATTCCTCCTCCCCAGAATATTAAAGATGGCATGAATAATATTATATATGCAAATATTTTAGAATTTCCTGGATACAAAATATTAACTAGACGATAAAACTTCCAAATGCCGATATAGGAAAAAACACTAGTTAAAATGCTAGTAATTAAAAAGCTTTTACACCCAAGAAGATAAATAGGAGCAGAAAGTCTGCAAATCAAAAAAGTATTTTTATTATAAAAGTAATGCCAAGGGGGGACTCCAGTTTCGTAATTAAAGCTACTAAGTGAATTTTCATAACTATTGGTATTAAATAAAACGGCGAATCCCTTGGAAAAATCATGTAAAAGTAAATTTCCAAGAGCTTTTGCCCCTAGAAAATAGGTTACAGTGTCTCCCCCGCCGTAGTAAAATAAGTAGATAGAAACAAATGCAATAACGCCAATTATTTTAAACCAAAGACCTTTTACAAAATATTTGTATTCAGGATGTTGATTAATATTATTTGATTTTACTAAATGGGCTATACCAATAATAACAAATAAGTATAATGGAGCTAATATTAAATCTTCAATGGAAATCACTTTTTGCTTTGTTTTTCAAAGTTCTTTGCGAAGCTAAGTTACAGTATTTTTATTAAAGAAGATAATTACATATTGTATATATTGTTTCTATTAGAGTAAACTAAGAACTTTAGTGCAATATTAGACATTGATTTTTCTAATTGAGCTTCATAATGTGTCAAATTATAAAACAACCACAACTCATTTATGATGGTACTTTTCTCCTTTAAGTATTGTAAATGCTCTGTACAACTGCTCTTTAAAAATTAGTCTTATCATCTGATGAGAAAATGTCATTTTAGAAAGACTTATTTTGGAATCTGCTCTTGAATAAACCTCCTCACTAAATCCAAAAGCTCCTCCAATTACAAAAACTAACCTCTTGGCGCTAGATTGTAGTTTTTGGTTTAATAAATTGGAGAAATTGACAGAGGAAAAAAACTCCCCATTTTCATCTAAAAGAATTACCTGGTCCATAGAGTCTATATTTTTTAAAATCAATTTCCCCTCTTTATTTTTTAGATCTTTATTTGATAATTTTCCACCATTTTTAATGGAAGGAATTATTAATTCTTCAAATTTACAGTAATGCTTAAGTCTATCTTCATAATCATTTTCCCCAGTTTTTAAATAGTCAGCATTTGTTTTGCCAATAACTATCAGTCTAATTTTCATAAAACCTTTAATTTTTAATCAAAAACAGCTAAAATCATCAAAAAATCACATTTTTTATAAAAAAATCAATTAAAAAGTATTAAAATCGTCATTTTTTAAATGAAATGAAAAAATTAAACGCATTGGTAATAGGAGCCACAGGTGCTACAGGAAGAGAGTTAGTAAACTTGTTAATTAATGATGAGGATTTTGACCAAGTTTCTATTTTCGTTAGAAAAGCTCCGAAATTAGAGCATGAAAAATTAAAAATTCATGTGATAGATTTTAAAAAGACTGAAAAAAACAAAGACTTAATTAAAGGAGATGTCTTATTTTCAGCATTAGGAACCACTAAAAAAGATGCAGGAGGGAAGAAAGAACAATATTTAGTGGATTATACCTTCCAACATGAATTTGCTAAAATAGCAGCGATAAATGGAGTTGAGAATTATTCCTTAGTTTCTTCAACTGGTGCCAATGCAAAATCCTCTTTTTTCTACCCTAAAACCAAAGGGGCACTAGAAGAAGCTGTAAAAAAACTAAGTTTCCGAAAAATTGACATATTTCAACCACCAATGTTAATTAGACAGCCAGACTTAATGAGGGCAGGGGAGAAAAGTGGGATTAAAATTTTAAATAAACTTAACAAAATAGGAATTCTAAAATCTCAAAAACCTTTAGCTGTTGAGGCACTAGCAGAGAAAATGTTGAAAGTTGCAAAAACTCCTTCCAAAGAAAAAGTTTCTACCTATCTTCCGAAAGACCTACTTTTATAACAATATGAAAATCAAGTTATTTATATTTTTAGTTTTTTTAAGCCTTACGAATTTCCATTCTCAAGACACAATAGTTTCAAAAAAATCGACATTAAAAAACAATACTTTCGAAGTTAATTTAACTCAAAACACCGCCAGTCTTTTCACACCCTCATTTAGTAATATTCACCCAGGAATTAACACAATATTTAGCAGGTCTTGGAACAAAAATGACAAACTACAATTAAAACAAGATTTCACAGCTGGATTCTTCTACCACAAAAGCTTTCAAACTGTTGTTCAATTATATTCAGAATTTAATTTTAAAATTAAAATTTTAGACAAATTTTATCTAAGTCCATTAATTATTGGAGGAGGATATTTCCTGTCTTTTTTAAATATGCAAAGTTTTAATTGGGATGGTAACCAGTATGTTTCTAGAGCACTCACAATGAAAAGTAACTGGGTTATTTCTGTAGGGTCTAATTTAGAAATCCCTACTAATTTTAAATTATTTGAAAAACCTTTAAGTATAACTGCTAAATATAGACTCCAAGTACAAGGGGTAATAGTTAGATATAATGTCCCAATTATTGCTTATTCTCCCTTAATGGTTGGAATTTCTATACCCATAAATAATTAATATGAAAAAAAGTTTTCTTTTATTTATTTCTGTTTTATTATTAGTAGGTTGTACCAAGCACTTTATAAAACCAACTGTAATTTGTATGGACAATCAAGACTTTATTGAAAGTTCTAATAACCATCCTAAGGGAGACGCACTTCAAAATATTTTAGATAGTTATACTGCAGAAGGAATACCTGGAATTACTTTATTAATTGCAGATAGTAACGGTATATGGGCTGGTTCAGCTGGATATGCAGATCTTCAAAACAATATTAAAATGCAGCCCTGTCATATACTAAAGCCAGGAAGTGTAACAAAAATGATTATTGGAAATCTAATGTGGCAATTCCAAGAAGAAGGCCTACTAAATATAAAAGATTTAATATCCAAATATATCCCTAATGTTGCTAAAAACATTACCAATGGTGACCAAATTACCATAGAAATGCTTATTAATCACACTTCTGGAATTTATACCATTGCAAGAGATTTAAACTACAACTTGGCAGTAGTGAATGATTTTACAAGAGGTTGGAATGCAGAAGAGATCATTCAATACTTTTCTAATAAACCCGCAACCAATCTTCCAGGTGAAAAATATAATTACTCCAACACAAACACATTAATTTCTGAACTTATTATTGAATCTATTACCGGTGAACCTCTAGAAAATACTTTAGCTGAAAAAGTCTTTAATCCATTGGAAATGAATAATACTGTGTATTACGATTACTCAGGAGAATTTCCTTTAGGAAATTTAGCACAGGGCTATGTAGATTTCCATAATGACGGTGGAAACATTCAAAATATTTCTGACCTAAATCCAGGTAGCGGAAATGGGTACACCGGACTATACTCCAACGCTGAGGACATGTATTTATTTTCAAAAGCTTTATTTATGGACAATACTTTAATTTCTGAAAATAGTTTAAATGAAATACTAGATAGTTTTTTTTATTCAGAAAGTGGCAACTCCGCTTCTAGCTCAGGGGCAATACATAGAGAAGATATAGAGTTTTTTGGGGATAGTATTACAGCTTATGGTCACGGAGGAGGTGATATTGGTTATTCTGCAAACGTTACTTTTATAGAAAACACAAACACGATAATTGTAATTAATTATAATTATGGAACACAGTTTTGGACTCCACTGGGAGAAAAAATACAGGAATTGAAACGAGCTATTTATACGGCAGTTATAAAGCCTTAATTTTTCTTAAGGAAAGATATAGAGCCCATTGATTTTTAGCTCTTATTAGGTTTTGACTTTCATAGCTTATTTTATAGTAACTATCTCCATTCAAATAATCTGTTAAGAATCTTACACACTGCATAAATGTTATAGCTATTCCTCCAAAAAATAGATTTTCTATTTCCTCGTTTTCTAAGCATGCTATTTTTGCAAATTCTTTTATTATTAAATTGATAATTTCTTTATTGCAAACTACCTTTTCAATCTCTTTAGATTCCTCACCGACTGGATTGCTGTAAGTTCTAATCATGTCTCCAATGTCGGAAAGAACACAACCAGGCATTAAAGTATCAAAATCTATTATTGCTAAGACTTCATCTGTTTTTTTATCAAACAAAAAGTTATTGATTTTTGTGTCGTAATGAACTACTCTTGTTGGTAGAGAATTACAAACGTTATCCCACTTTTTTAAAATAGGCAATTCACTTAAAATTTCATTTATTATAGGCTTTGCAAATAATAACCTTTTGCTGTCGCCACTAGTAAGAGCTTCCTCAAATTTTTTAATTATGAACTCACCATTGTGAAAGTTTGGCAATGTAATAAGAAGGTTTTTAGCATTAAAATCAGATAAATAGTGGTAAAATTCACCAAGGCAATTAGCTGCACTTTTCACTTGATTCAAAGTGGAAACTCGATTATAAGATATACTATTCTTTACAAATGGCATAAGCCTCCAAACTTCATTCTTTACTTTTAAGTATTCACTTTTAATTGGAAGAGGAAAAGAGTAAGGATAATTTTTCTTTTTAAGCCAATTACCAACAGTTAGAATATTTTCTAACCCCTTTTCATAATTCGGTAAAATACTGGTATTAATAGCTTGAAGTATGTACGAATTAGTTTTAGAATTTACTATAAACGTTGAGTTTATTAAACCAGATTCAATTCTTTTAACATTAACAATAGATTCTTTTAAACCAAAGTTGGAAAAAATACTTTGAGCAAATTCTAGCTCCACAAATTCTTAGGATAAACCCCGTTTTCAATATGCTTATTCAAAGCCTTAATAGCCATTTGCTTATCTTCTTTATAGGTTACTCCAAACCAACTATCGTTAGTTGGAATAACTGCAAAAGTTATTTCGCCAGCTTTAATTTTTTCAGAAACAATAGTAGGAATGTAATATTCAGCTGTAGGGCTATTGCTATTTTCTTTCATGAAATTATAAAGACCTTCCTCAATCTCTTTAAAAATAGAAGGATGAAAGCCCCAATAGTTCATAGAAACATAAGATTTTGGATCAACCTCACCACTTGGTGACTCAGTACCAACATTATATTCTACTTTTTCTCCTTGTCTGACTAGTTTTTCTCTTTCATTCACTACAATAAGGTTATTCTTTGAATCTACCTCACATACTCCGCGATTTACAGTTCCATTTTCCGAAAGCGTATTTTCAAGAATATAACCTAGCATTGACATATTAGAAGAGCTACATTCATTAGCTAAAAAGTCAGCCATAATTTTAAAAGAATTGGCTCCATAATAATCATCTGCATTAATTACTGCAAAAGGCTCTTTAATTACATCTTTGGCTATTAACACCGCATGAGAAGTTCCCCAGGGCTTGGTTCTCTCTACTAAGTTTAGTCCTTCTACCTTAAAATTAACTGGCTGATAAACGTAGTTTATTTCAATTCTATTATTAAAAGCATCAAAAATTTCTCTGAAAGCAGCGTCAAATTCTTCTCTTATGACAAATACGATTTTTCCAAATCCAGCTTTAATTGCATCGTAAATAGAATATTCTATTATTGGTTCATTATTTGGCCCAATTCCGTCAATCTGTTTTAGACCACCATATCTACTGCCCATACCAGCAGCTAAAATTAAGAGTGTTGGCTTCATATAAATATATTAAGCCCTTAAATTATAATAAATATTCGGTGTTGATGAAGTTAGAGTGGTTAGAATTTAAAAGATCTTGCAGAATTTTATTGTTGTATTCATTATCCTTGGACGCGACAAAGGTTCTAATAGAGAAAGATCTAAGCGCATCAAAGACGCTTAAAGTTCCAACAGCAGAGTTTTTTCTTCCAGTAAAAGGATAAACATCTGGTCCTCTCTGGCAAGAGCTATTTAAATTTACTCTACAAACCAAATTCGCTAAGGTGTCTATTAAAGGACCTAACTGTTTTACATCTTGCCCAAATAAACTTACTTGCTGACCATAGTCGGAACTTGCCATAGCATTTAAAGGTTGGTCAATATCTTTAAAAGAAACTATTGGTATAACAGGGCCAAATTGCTCTTCGTGGAATAAATCCATGTCCTCGTTTACTGGATACAATATTGCTGGGTAACAGTAGTTAGCAGACATCTCACCACCTTTTTTGTTCATAACTTTTGCCCCTTTAGAAGTGGCATCTTGAATTAGTGCTTTAATATATTCTGGTTTTTGAACTTCTGGCAAAGGAGTTAGAAAAGAACCATCCTCCCATGGCAAACCAAATTTTAGTTTATCAACTGCCTTGGAAAACTTTGTAATAAAATCATCTACTACATCTTCATGGACAAACAATACTTTTAACGCTGTACATCTTTGTCCATTGTAAGACAATGTTCCAGAAACACACTCTTTAATAGTAAGGCCCATGTCCGCATCTTTAAGAACTATACCTGGATTTTTTGCTTCCAGCCCAAGGATTAATCTAAGTCTGTTTTTATTAGGATGTAAATCTTGTAATGCTACAGCAGAGGAACTATGGCCAATTAATGCAAGAACATCAATTTTCCCAGTTTTCATTATTGGAGAAGCTATTTTTCTTCCTCTTCCAAATAAAATATTTACTACTCCAGGTGGAAATGCTTCTTTAAATGCCTCCAAGAGTGGAGTTATTAATAGCACACCTAATTTTGCAGGTTTAAAAATTGCTGTATTACCCATAATAAGTGCAGGTATCAATAATGAAAATGTTTCGTTAAGAGGGTAGTTGTATGGACCTAAGCAAAGAATAACTCCTAGCGGCCCTCTTCTAATGTGGGCTCTAATATTTCCCTCCGTATCAAATTTTGCGCTTTTTCGATCTAGCTTTTTGTAAGCTTCAATTGTGTCATAAATATATTCTACAGTTCTATCAAATTCTTTTGCTGCATCTGTTGTGTTTTTACCAATCTCCCACATTAGTAGCTCTACAATTTCTTCTCTTTTAGTAGCCATTATTTTCACAAATGTTTCCATACAAGAAATTCTCTCTTTAACTTTCATTGTTGGCCACTTCCCTTGACCTCTAGAAAATGCGTTTACTGCTGCGTCCAAAGCTTTTATAGAAACGTCTTCGTCTAAGTCTGGAACATTTCCAATAAGGGTTGGACCTAGTTTACCTTCTTTGTTTTTTGATAAATAAATATTTGAAAATACTTCTGCGCTCGGTCCTATCCAATTGGTGATTTCCCCGTCAATTAAATACTGCGAACATTGAACATTTGGTATTTGTAGTTCATTTAAAGAATTCATAGCTAAAGATTTTGTTTAACAAATAAACGAAAAATTTAAACAAAAACCATATTTATTTATTTGTTTCAATCTTTTTTGCTAATATTTATTGATTATTTTTAATCTTTATTTCGAAATTGTCCACGATGAAGAGGTTACTATTTTTAATATTTTTAATTGTTTCTTTTTTACAATTCATTGGCCAAAACCCAGGAGATACCACTATTATTGAGACTTTAAATTTTAACGATATAACCAAGCGAAAAGGGTGGTATATTTTTCCTTCAGACACTAATGAATACCACAAGGTTTTGATGTATTATACATTAAAATGCGACGCTGCTACTACTCAAGATAACTACGCATGTGGAGAATGGGATTACACTACTTACACAAGACTTTTTAATCACCAAAATGTAAATAGCCCTTACTATTATTACAGAAATTCCAATCCAGAAACCATACAATACAACGACCAACCAAAGTACGATATCCAAGAAAATTTCTCCTATAATCTTTCTATAGATTCCACTATCTCCCAAAATAGTTTTACCATAGGCACTGGCTTGGAGAACACTACAGAGCTTCTTAACACCACTCAAAAATCTGGTCAAACTCAATACTTAATTCATGCTTCCGATCTTCAAAACCAAGGTTTGACTGCAGGAAATATTTCAAGAATGGCAATTGATTTTCAAAACCAAGGCGAGAGCTTAAAAAACCTTACTATTAGAATGAAGGAAACAATACTCTCAGAGCTTACAGATTCTACATTTGAACAAGACAATTTTTCTATCGTTTACAACAATTCTATCAACCATCACCCTTCAGGGATAACTACCTATAATTTCTTACAACCTTTTGCTTGGAATGGCACAAGTAATATTGTTTTAGATTTTATTTTCTCATCAAATACTATAAATACAAATTATACAACTGCATCAGACACTACAGGGTTTAATATAGGTGTTGTACAAGGCCACAATGGCCATTTAGATTTTAAAGACGATGACATTGTAGATATACCCTCTTCTGTATTTGCAAATGTAGATAGTGCAGTTACCATTTCTTTTTGGTGTTACGGAGATGAAAATTTAATGCCTTTTAATTCCTATATTTTTGAAGGAAGAGATGTTAATGGATACCGAGTAATAAATTGTCATTTGCCATGGAGCAACAGTAGAGTTTATTGGGACGCAGGAAATAATGGCACGGGATCTTACGATAGAATACACGAATTGGCAAATATTAATGATTTTTCAGGCAAATGGAACCATTGGGCCTTTACCAAAGATATAAATAATGGAGAAATGAAAGCTTTTTTAAATGGAGAGCTTTTTATGAGTGGAAATTCTAAAACTAGATCTATGGCAGGAATCGTAAAATTTAGAATAGGGGGAAATGCAGCAGCAAATTTCAACGGGGTTTACGATGGTAAAATAGATGAATTTAGGGTCTGGAATACCGCTTTGGACAATATTACTATTAAGTCTTGGATGAATAAAAGTATAGACAACACCCATCCTTTTTATTCCAACCTTCAGGCAGCTTATAATTTTGACCAAGAATCTGGCTTTGTAGCTAATGATTATAGTGGGAACAATAGAAATGGCACATTATTGGGGCTCCCTAAATGGGAAAATGCAGATTTATCTTTGAGAGCATTTAACCTAACTACTACTTCTAATCGACCAAAGTTTACTTTTTATAAAGGAACTTACAATAGTCATTTAGATTCTGTACTTTTTTTGGATACGAATTATTATTCACCAGTTAGTATTGTTGAAACACTGCCCTATGTAGATATGAATGTCTCAGGAATTTCTAAAACTTTAGTGGATACAATTTATGGCTATGAAAGTGGTTGGGGATATACTTACAATTCTAGTGGAAATATAATAGACTCTTTAGATTTTGGAATAGAACACCAGCTAAACAATCAATACAAGCAAGACATTCATCAAATTCAAAACTATGTGACCCCTTATGGAATAGGATTAAGTTTAGGTCCATTTGGTTTTAGATGGGTTTATGATGTAACAGATTATTTGCCATTATTTAAAGATACTTTAGAAATTTCTGCAGGCAACCAACAAGAACTAATCGATCTTAAATTTTTATTTATTCACGGAACACCTCCAAGAGATGTATTAGACTTAAAAACTATTTGGAGAGGAGATTATGGACATGCTAATATTGCCAACGATGTTTCTATGCCACCAGTAGATGTTCCTTTACTTTCTAACGCAAGTAACTTTAAAGCAAAGACAAGAACCACTGGCCATTGGTTTGGAGGATTCCAAAATTGTGCAGAATTTTGCCCTAAGTACCACCATTTAAAAGTAAACGGCACTAAACACTTCGAGTGGCTAAACTGGAAAGAATGTTCTGACAATCCAGTGATGGCTCAAGGGGGAACATGGCTTTACGATAGGGCAGGGTGGTGTCCGGGAACTTTTGGGACCACTTACGATCATGAAATCACACCATTTATTTCATCTGGAGATACTTCAGTAAATATTGATTATGGAATGGAAGTTACTAGCGGAGGAATGGAAGGAAATTATCGAACAACAGTACAGCTGGTTTCTTATGGAGACTATAATTTTCAAAACGATGCTGGGATAACAGATGTATTAGCTCCTAACGACTGGGAATTCCATACTAGAATTAATCCTATATGTGACCAACCTCGAATTTTATTAAAAAATACAGGAGAGCAAGACTTACTTTCAGCTCAAATTGATTATTGGATTTGTGGTGGCCCTCACGAAAGTTTTTCTTGGAGTGGGCAACTAGAATTTGACCAAGAAATAGAAATAGAATTACCAATTTCTAGTCAATCATTTTGGGACTACGCACAGTTTTGTAAGGACTTTCATGTAGAAATTATGCAAGTAAATGGTACTGCAGACGAATGCCTAGAAAACAACCATTATCATACTACTTTTGATGCTCCCCCTGTTTACCCAGAGGGAATAGTACTCTGGACTAGAACTAATTTAGCAGCCAACGAAACCAAAATCTATATTCGAGATGTAGATGGGAATATTGTTTTTTCAAAAACTAATTTTCAACCCAATACTCTAAATAAAGACACTGTCACCTTACCCACTGGATGTTACCAGCTTGAATTGGACGATACTGGAGAAGACGGGCTAGATTTTTTTGCCAATAACGATGGTTCAGGCTTTTTTCAAATAAGAAAAACAACTGGCGCTCCACTGGCTGGCTTTGAGTCTGATTTTGGAAAGAATATTATCCATTATTTTACTGTAGGCTATGGCCTTTCCATTCAAGAAAATAGCAGCATGTTTGATTTTAAGTATTATCCAAATCCTGCCCACAATATGTTAAATGTTCAGACCAAAGGCTTTGTAGATGATATTCACTTTGAGATATTAGACAGTTTTGGCAAACTGGTTTATCAAAATAAACTAAATCTGTCAAAACTAAATAACAAGAATTCAATCGATATTTCTAAGCTTAGTAATGGAATTTATTTTATTAAAGTTTTTGATTCCTACCACACAAAAACACAGCGATTTATCCACCAATAAAAAATCATTTTATTGGAATTCAAATGACTGATTTATATATACAGATGACTTTATTGGTCTCTTTTATATTTTTTTATTAATAAATATATAAACACTTTATTAGGGTTATTTTATTTAAATTTCAGAAATGAAATTAACTCATGTAGTATATCTTATTTCACTTTTTATTTTAGCCTCCTGCTCCAACACCGCTATTATTTCTAACCATTGGGCAAAATATGTAAATTCTAATCCAGAAATTACCTTACTTAGCTCCTCATTGAATATAAAGCCAGTTAATCGGCCTATTAGATTAATTGAGATTAAAGAAAACTCTCCTAAAAGAGACAGCATTATAATTATAACTAAAACAGGAAAAACTTATAAAGGAATTGTTTCAAAATCTGATTTTGATGGTTATTATATAAAGATCGAGAACAACAGAGAAATATATATTAGTAATTTAGAGATTAAATCTATTCAATTTATTAAAAACCCTACAGCCACAAACGTCCAATCTTTTTTAACAGAGACAAGCCCTGATCCAGCAGTTATTAAAAATAAAATTTTAGCAGAAAAAGTAGCTGAGCCTAACAATAGTAATTCTTTAGAAAATGATGTTTGGGACAACACCAATTCTGAGTTTGAAATTTCTAATTCTAATTCTCCTAAATCTGTGTTACAATCTAAAGAATCATCAACGAAAAAAGTTCAAGAACCCTTAAGTATACTAAGCTTCATATTTACCTTATTGGGGTTTATAACTGGAATAGGATTCCTATTAGGAATGATTTTTGGTGCAATAAGTTTATCAAAGATTAAAAAAAATCCAGAAAAATTTAAAGGTAAGGGAATAGCTAAGTTTAGTTTTATTTTAAGTACAGCTGTGGTCGCTGCAGTTTTATTTCTTTTTTTACTTATTGTAGCAATTCTTTTATAAATTAATTGCAATCCATTCTCCAACTTCATTGGTTTTATAAAACGGTTCTCCATTACTGGCCAAATCTTTAGTGACAATTTTAGACTTTAAAGACTCATTAACAGCATCTCGAATTGCGCAACCTTCTTCCCTTAAGCCAAAAGCATCTTCAAACATCATAGCAGCCGAAAGTATGGTTGCTAGTGGGTTGGCTATATACTTACCAGCCACTTCTGGGTAAGACCCATGAATAGGTTCAAACAACGAAGTTTTTTCACCTACTGAAGCGGAGGGCATTAAGCCCATGGACCCGGAAATTACAGACGCTTCATCCGTTAAAATATCACCAAATAAATTTTCTGTGATTAAAACATCGTAACTATTTGGCCATTGAACCAAGCGCATAGCAACTGCATCTACAAATTCGTAGGAAACCTCTATTTGCGGAAAATCTTTTTCCATTTCCTGAACCGTTTCTCTCCACAGTCTAGATGTTTCTAGTACATTAGCCTTGTCCACACAGCAAAGTTTTTTAGATCTTTTCATAGCCATTTCAAATCCTTTTTTGGCCAATCTTTTTATTTCTTGCTTGGTATAAGAACAAATGTCATATGCAGTTTCCCCACCATCTTTTCTTCCTTTCTCTCCAAAATAAATACCACCAGTCAGTTCTCTTAAAAAAACCAAATCTGTTCCCTCTATTCTTTCTTTTTTTAATGGAGAATTATTAATAAGGGATGGAAAAGTAAAAGTAGGTCGTATGTTGGCAAACAATCCCAAATCTTTTCGCATTTTCAACAAACCCTGTTCGGGTCTTACTTTTGCTAATGGATCATTGTCGTATTTTGGATCTCCAATTGCTCCAAAAAGAATAGCATCCGATTCCAAACAAATTTTATGGGTTTTGTCTGGATAAGGATTACCACAATCTTCAATAGCGGCTGCTCCCACCAATCCATTTTTCCATATAATATTGTGGTTAAACCTTTGGGCAATTTTATTGCTTACAAGAACAGCTTGTTCTATAATTTCTGGCCCAATACCATCACCGGGCAATAAAGCAATTTTTAAATCCATATTTTAAGTTTTAAAAAAGCGTTTTTTTAGCAAAATCATTGATTTCATTTTTGATGTTTAATAAGTAATCAATATCATCAAAGCCATTTAATAAATTATTTTTTTTGTATGAACTTATTTCAAAACTAGCAGCTAAATTATTTTCTTCTACTAAGACCAATTGGGAAGGGAGGTCTACCATAATTTCCGTATTAGGATTCTCATAGATAATTTCATACAAATCCTTTAAAAAAGTTGGTTCAACTTTCACTGGAAGAACTCCAATATTTAAACAATTATTTTTAAAAATATCTGCAAAAAAACTGCTAATTATACACCTAAAACCATAATCATAAATAGACCAAGCAGCATGCTCTCTTGATGAACCAGATCCAAAATTTTTACCAGCGACTAAAATTCCCCCTTTATAGGTAGGGTCGTTCAAAACAAAATCTTTAATTATGGTATCGTCTTGGTTATACCTCCAATCTCTAAATAAATTATCTCCAAACCCTTTTCTCTCAGTAGCTTTTAAAAATCTAGCAGGTATTATTTGGTCTGTATCCACATTTTCTATTGGAAGTGGAACACCTGAACTTTTTAATATTGTAAATGGTTCGTAAGCCATAATTTAATCTATATATTTTCTGGGGTCTGTAATTTTTCCTGTAATTGCAGCAGCAGCTACCATTATTGGACTTGCTAAAAGTGTTCTTGACCCTGGACCTTGTCTACCTTCAAAATTTCTATTAGAGGTGCTAATAGCATACTTTCCTGGTGGAACTTTGTCATCGTTCATCGCCAAGCAAGCGGAACAACCAGGTTCTCTTATCTCAAATCCAGCCTTTTCAATAGTTTTTGCTACCCCGTTTTTTCTAATTTCCTTAGCAACAAAATGAGATCCTGGAACAAGCCAAGCAGTAACATTTTTCGATTTTTGGTGTCCTTTTACAACCTTTGCAAAAGCGCTAAAATCTTCTGCTCTTCCATTGGTACAGCTCCCTAGAAACACAAAATCTATTTTTTTTCCTACCATACTCTCTCCGTCGTTAAACCCCATATAAGTTAAAGATTTTGTATGCGAATTTTCTCCTCCTTGAGCACTTTTTGGAATCTTTTTAGAAAGACCTATTGCCATTCCCGGGTTGGTTCCATAAGTTATCATTGGCTCAATACTTTCTGCCTTAAAAACATATTCTACATCAAAAATTGCATTTTCATCAGAATATAAAGTACTCCAATATTCCATAGCTTTTTTCCATTTACCACCTTTTGGGGCAAACTCTTTTTCTTTTAAAAACTCGTAAGTTTTTTGGTCTGGAGCTATCATCCCACCTCTTGCTCCCATCTCAATACTTAGATTGCAAACAGTCATTCTTCCTTCCATAGACATATTGGAGAAAACATCCCCAGAATATTCCACAAAACAACCTGTTGCTCCTGACGTAGAAAGATTAGAAATAATAAATAGAGCAACATCTTTAGGGGTAACACCTTTTTTTAAGCTTCCATCAATATTGATTCGCATTTTTTTAGGTTTCATTTGCATGACACATTGTGTTGACAAAACCATTTCTACTTCAGAGGTTCCAATTCCAAAGGCTATCGCACCAAAAGCACCATGAGTGGAGGTATGAGAATCTCCACAAACTATGGTTGCTCCAGGAAGAGTTATTCCATTTTCTGGTCCTATTACATGAACAATTCCATTTTTTTTATGTCCCAAACCCCAATAAGAAATATCGTGTTCTTCGGTGTTTTTCTCTAGTGTTTTAAGCTGATTTGCAGACATTGCGTCTTTCACTGGCAAATGTTGATTTATAGTAGGGGTGTTGTGATCTGCAGTTGCAAAAGTTCTAGCTGGAAAAAGAACTTTAATATTTCTTTCTTTCATCCCCTGAAAAGCAACAGGGCTAGTAACCTCGTGCACTAAGTGCCGGTCTATAAATAATATGTCTGGGCCATCGCTCACTCTTTTTACAACGTGAGACTCCCAAACTTTATCAAATAAAGTGAGATTATTTCCCATTTTTCTTTTCTATTATTTCATATAAATCTTCATCGTGCAGAAGTTTTCTTTCGTCTGCTAAGGTTAAAAAATCTGCATAAATAGTTTCCATTTCAAGTTTTGTCAATTTAAACCCCAATATAGACAATCTATGATTTAATGCTGCTCTTCCGCTTCTTGCAGTTAAATCTATGGAAGACTTGTCAATTCCTAAATCTGCAGGATCAATTACTTCATAGTTTTCTCTGTGTTTTAGAAATCCGTCTTGGTGAATCCCAGAAGAGTGAGAAAAAGCATTTTCACCAACAATTGCTTTGTTTCTTTGAACGGGCATATTCATCATTCTACTCACTTTTTTACTCAACTCTAATATTTTTAAAGTATCAATTTCAGAATACAACTTCAAATATGGATGGGCTTTTAAAATCATCGTTATTTCTTCTAAAGAACTATTTCCTGCTCTTTCTCCAATTCCATTCATAGTAACCTCTACTTGTCTAGCACCATTTTGAATTCCAGCTAAAGTATTGGCAGTTGCCAAACCTAAGTCATTGTGACAGTGAACAGATAGTATAGCCTTGTCAATATTTGGAACATTATTCATTAAATAATTAATTTTTGCACCATATTCTTCAGGCAAAGTATAGCCAGTTGTATCTGGAATATTTATAACGGTGGCACCTGCCTTAATTACTTCTTCCACCATTTTTGCTAAAAAATCTTGATCTGCTCGACCAGCATCTTCAGCATAAAATTCAATATCGTCAAAATATTTGGTAGAATATTTTACTGCAGAAACAGCTTGTGCCAATATTTTTTCTCTGGTAGAATTAAATTTATATTTAATATGCATATCAGAGGCACCAATTCCTGTATGAAGTCGTTTTCTTTTCGCTTCTTTTAATGCCATAGCAGCAGTATCAATGTCCATTACAACCGCTCTACTTAGTCCGCAGATTATGGATTCTTTTACATTTTTTGAGATTTCAGAAACTGAGTTGAAGTCACCAGGGCTTGAAACTGGAAAACCAGCCTCAATGATGTCTACCCCAAGAATTTCCAAGTCTTTGGCAATTTCTACTTTTTCTTCTGTGTTTAATTGACAACCCGGAACTTGTTCACCATCTCTTAAAGTTGTGTCGAAAACATGTATTTTAGTATTATCCATATATTTCAAATATAGGACAACTAGGTGTAATAAATACAATAACCCATTGTAGTTATTATCTTTTAGATGTTGATATAACTAAACTAATCCTTAAAAAATCGCTGGTCCTTAATTCCCTTATCATCAATAAAGATATCGGCACCAAACTTAACTCCAGTTCTTAGCGTATGAAATTTAACTCCCCAAGATTTTAACTGGTCCATAGTAAAGAAAAAATAGTTTTTTCCACTTACACACCCTCTTGCAGTGTCAATAAGAATGGTATGTCCATCCTCATACAGAGTATTTACAATTTTTATTCTCTCTTTTTTTGGAGTGGAATCTTTATAATTATTTCCATCCGTAGTACATAAAGTTCCATCTAAGTCAAAACAATAAACCATGATTTGTGTTAAATTTATTGCAAATATAAAACTATGAATTACAAGTGGTATGCTTTTTCAATTTTAGGTCTTTTACTTATTGGAACAGGTCTTTGTATATTTGGTGAAGCGCTTATTAGAAAAATTAAACAAGAGAATTTTTTTTGGTATGGAACGATAGCATTAATTATTTTTAATTCTGGAATTTGTTTTGTTGGAGAGGCAATTTTTATTAGAAGAAAAAAGACTTGACAATAGATATTATTACTTTAGCAATATGGACATATTAGATTTTGAAAATAGCACCTACAGTGTCAACCTAAGAAAATTAACTAGAAAATCAAGATTAGGTTTTGGATACCGAGATATAAAAGATATTACTATTCAAGATATCCTTATTATGAATAAGCACAAAGAGCTTATCAAAATATATTTTGGATTGGGCAAGATTAATTTTATTGACGATATTCTAGACGAACTTGGTATAAGCGAAGACATGAGAATTCCTAAGCCCGGTAAAATAGCAGACTATGATGAAAGAGACAAAGTTGTTGCTAAAGCCTTAAAAGTTGTAAAAGAAAGAAAAAAGGAAGAAGTAGCTGCATTTAGAAAGATGGCCCAAGAGATGAGAGAACAACAAAATTCAGACGAGTCCTAAAACAAGCCTAATTTAAACTTACTTTTATTAAATAGGATTTATGTTTCGTGGCAATTTTTACAATGTAAATCCCAGAAGCCAAGTCTTGCGTTCTTAAAATATTATTACTTGTAAATTTTATAATTTGACCCTTCATATTAATTAACTCTAAGGATAGAATTGTAGTTAAATCAGAGTTTTCAATGAATATTTCTTTATTAAAGGAATTGATTTTTAATTCAAAATTTTCAGATTCAGAATCTGTAATTGAGTTAGCAGAAGCCCATTTGTCTTCTGCAGCTGGGCCATTCCAAATGAGAGTTGCTAGATAAGGGTTGTCAATAAAAGGATTTCTATTTCCTTGTACAATGGCTATTGCATTATTTCTTGTCTCTTCAAAATCAGAAACTGGATCAGAAGAATTCCAATTAAGAAAAACATCTGGCATGTCTCCATTTGGGCTAAAAAGCTGAGTTCCTACCCCAACGTTAGTTGGCTCACATTGATTGGGATATCTTAAATACATATACATTATAATTCGAGCAACATCTCCTTTCCATTCGTCTCCTGGATACCAGTTGCCTTGATTATTGGAAGATGAATTTCCATTTCCCGTATCATACTTTTTATTGCCTCTACTAGAATTGGTAGAATAGTCACAAGCTCTTAAGTTATGAACATCTGTCCCTGCACCAGGGAAATTAGTTACAAGATTTGGAGAGGCCAAAGACTTAGGAAAAACATGCTCTCTGTTCCAAAGACCAAAGCACGAACTAGTGTGACAAGACAGAGATTTGGCTCTTGTTCTGTCGTTTTCTACCGTTGCATCATTGTCGTTATATCCATAAACTAAAAGAACTTTGGAAGTGTCTAAGGCAAACACATCTGATGATTTTACGACATCCCAAGTGTCAATAGAATTGGATGAAGTATATTCAATAAGGTTTTGGTGGGTTGTTGATATTAAAGCAGACAACTCATTTTTAAGTTGGTCACCAGTTAAATTTAGATTAATATTCTGGTAATAAGAAGGTATTTGCCCTATTGATACAGAAAGGCAAAAGAAATTAAATACAAATTTTAGGAAATATTTCAAAAGATAATTTTAGTCAATATTACTAAATACTTTTCTTAAAAGGTTTATTTGTTCTTTAAAGATTTATAATATCCTTATAATCAGCAGTATTAAAGCCACTTTCTTTCACTTTTTTAAATGCAGCACTATTGGTATCCAGCAATGGGTTAGTATGGTTCAAATGAATAAAATTAATTTTAGATTTTTCAAAATTATTTTCTTCTTTGAAAAGTTCCATAGTCTCGATTATAAATGGGTGTGGAATTTCAGAAATATTTCTATTGTTTACCTCCTTGCTGTCGTAAAAAGTTCCGTCTAAAAGTGCTAAATCTACTTTCTTAATTTCCTGTTTTAAATTCTTATTCCACTTCCCCCATTTATCAATATCTGGAATAAAAAGAACTGATTTTTTTGGGCCATCGATCTTAAACCCTACCGTTTCAGAAAACTCGTCTCGGTGAGGAACTAAAAACGGAGTAATCGATAAATTATTGGATAGTTTAATTTCTTCTTGATGGTTGATATTATTGATTTTAATATTATTTATTTTAAACAATTGACTCCACGGACCATTTTTAATTAAAAACCCTTTCATTCTGGTCATTGCAAATACAGGAACATCTCTGCTGTTGTAAGATTCTTTTCCTAAATACATCAACCCTGTGTAGTGTCCAATATGGGCATGGGTTAAAAAAATACCGTCAGGACATTTAGCATGTTCAAATTTCGAGATGGTTTTTAAATCTCTGCATTGGGTTATAAAATCTGGGGAAGCCTCGATAAGCCAATATTTTTTTTCAGATGGGTCTACCAAACCAAGACTAACTACTTTTCGATTTGGATCTGGATTTTTAAATAAACTAATACAACAAGACTTTTCACAGCCCATATGAGGTGACCCTGCATCTTGAATGGTTCCAAGAACTACAATGTATGGAAAGGATTCTTTTTGAGAAAAAGAAAAAGAAAAAATAAATAAATAAATAAATAAAAACCTTGGCCTCATTAAATCAAATGTACATTCTACAATTTAACAATTTTATGGTTAGTAGATTTCTCTAATAAGGCAATTTTAATAAATAAGCTTCGGTTTTTAAGCTTGCTCAAAGAGAAATTACTTAGCTTCTTACAAAGAAAAAAGAAATTGTAAAAGCCTATTAATTATTGCTTTAATGGCGAAAAAGGAAGATTAACACTTTCCTTAAAATTATTAATGTTTAATAATTCTAGTGGTGAATGTCTTTGTTGGAGTATTAATTTCTAGTATATATACACCATCTTCAAATTTATTCAGGCTAATTTTATTGTTGTTAGTATTAATTAGCAATTTCCCAAAGATGTCATAAACA
>CALJHN010000031.1 GCA_938075455.1 uncultured Flavobacteriales bacterium | reverse complement strand
GTAATGGCATTTCCATTCCAAACATATTCATCACATGCTACTGTATTTATATAAGAACTAGAAGAGTAATTCACCACTAACTTCAAAGTATCAACACAACTGCCGCTAGGATTGTAATAAGTTCCACTAGTATTAAATGTATTGCCATTCCAAGTATAACTATCACATACTGTATCACTAATAGTTGTACTTGAGCTAGTGATTATTAAATCTAAACTATCAGTCTGTGTACAACCAGATGGATTAGTAGATATATTGACATATAATCCATTACTAGTATATGTTTGACCGTTCCAATCATATTGATTACAAGATGTTATTGTAGAGTAAGAGGATGTAGAATATTTAACAGACAAGTTTAGAGTGACAATACTATCACAACCCGCTGCATTGGTAATCGTGTCTTTGGCATTAAATTCACTAGATGTATAAGTAACCCCATCTATCCAAGTATAACTATCACAAGCTGATTGAACATCAGTTCCTGATGTTGGGCTATTAACCCTAACAACAGCCTCGGTTCTAATAGCTGATCTGCATGCATCGTCAGTTAATGCATACCATTCAATATTATCAAGATAATACTCTACTCCTGCTCCTGGGTAAATGTTTACAGAAGCAACAGGATCAGCATTTACAAATGTTCCTTGAGATACTCCGTCAGCAAATACCTCCCATGTTCCTGTAGAATAATCACACTCAAATTCAAAGGTATTCCAAACTGTATTTCCTGCTGCATCAGAAGACGTATAAGAACCTGTTAGAACAGATGCTCCATCAATTTCTATATCCATAACACCAGCAATAAAAGTTACACTCATATTCCAAGTAGTACCAACAACTACATCTTCTTGGAAGTTGATATAACCATCACCTACCATATACATATCCATAGAATAGTAGAATTTACCTGAACTAAATGCTTCTCCAAACTCCATAACTACGTCTGTAGCATCAGAATTAAATACACGAAGAGAGTTTCCTCCATTACCTTGAACATCTGTAATTGGCATATCTATAGCAGAAGTTCCACCTGGCCATAGAGCCCAGTTATTTGGATCAGAAGCAACTATGAAATCACCACTTGTATAAGAATCAAAGTCTTCAGAATGACCCTTAACAACAGCAGATTCAGCGTAGTAAGAAGTGGTTACTGATGGACTAACATCCAATTCATCACCTTCTCCAATTAAGTTACCGCCTGTAGCAGCATCGTACCAGAATATATAATCAGCATCTGCAGAAATCATTGCAGATTCTCCATTACAAATAGTATCACCCATTGTAATTGGAGCTGCTGGTGTAACTAGGTTCTCTCCGTCAAATAGGAAATTATTGTCTAGAGTATCACTATCATTTGTCAAATAAACATGAGAAGCGAAATTATAAATTCCATCAACACTCATGTCAGTAGTTTGTGTAAATACATACATTACAGTATCTCCTGCAGCTAGAGGACCAGCTATAGTTTCAATTGTTGGAGCTGCACCATTAACACCGTAAGAAACATCAAAGTTACTTTCAGCAACAACACCTTCGTTTACTACCCATATTTCAATAGTCTCCACAGCTAAATCACAACCAGTTGGTGCAACAGCTGCAACTATTGCTAAATCATTTTGTGGACATGCAAAAACACCTAATGTACTAGGTACTGTAGCAGTAGCAGCGTCATAAGTTGCATTAGCAACAATGTTACCACTTGAGCTAGTAATTGTGTATGAATTCTCCCCTACCCAAGTATTACCACCCGTGGCATATGCATCAATAACATAATTGAAATCAAGAACATCACCCACATCAGATGGAATTAAAAATTGGGCGCTAGATCCTGAAGCAACAGTTAAAGTATCATATAATACACCGTTAATATTAATTATTAAACCATTACCATTCCATCCATCTCCAAAGGAATCAAATAAATCAACTGTGAAAAATCCACAAGTACCAGGACCTGACAATGTTGTGAAATTAAGTGGACCAACCCACGCACTTACATTACCACTACCACAATCTGATTGTACATAAACGTCATAAGATGTTAAGGCGTTTAATCCAGTTAATGAAACAGAGTCACTAGCAGTAGAAACAGGTGTTGCTGTTAATGGATCAAATCCAGTAGTATCGTAAACATAGTTCCATGAAGTCACTGTTGTAGAAGATGGAATAGACCATGATATGTCTGCAGTAGTAGATAATATATTTGATGCTGACAGTCCGTAAGGATCTATACAAGAAGGTAATTCCATTACTTCGAAATTATCAATTGCGATATCTCCCTGGTAAGCAACACCGGTTGCTGTACTAGAGTTAACACCAAGAATAGTAAAGTTTACAATACCAGTAAAACCAGCTAAATCTATATATTCTACTACCCATTGGTCTCCCTGATCTCCATTTTTAACAAAAACTTGAGTCATTGTACCACTTGCATCAGTAACCCACACAGATAATTCTCCAATAGAACCACCATACATGTGACTATACATTCTTAAAGCAGGATTTGTTAATGAACTTAGATCAATCTTTCCAGTAGTTAACATTGCTGAATCACCTGCTGATGAACCTGAAGTTTCCATATAAATATAATTACCTCCACCAGTTATATCATCCGATGGACCAGTACTACTAGATGTAGTTCCACCACTATTTATGCTCCAATCCAAAGCATCGCTGGGATTATTTGTCCAACATAATGGAAGACCAGCATCAAAATTCTCAAAATAAGGAGCAGAACTTACAGCACAACTAGTTGTAAATGTAAATGGACCAGCGTAAATACTTGAATCAGCTCCACAATCAGATTTTACATAAAAATCATAATTCGTATAAGGTGTTAGTCCTGAGATAGCCAATGTATCAACAGTTACATTTGTAGACGTTCCTGAACCTAAGGAAAAACCAGAAACACCATACTCAACTATACTCGATGTTGATACTGAACTCGAGGTCCAAATTAAATTAGCTGAGTTTGAAGTAACTGCAGTAGCAATTAAAGAAGTTGGTTCAGTACAAGTAGATGGATTTAATATACTATTCATTTCTACGGAAATGCCTGCGGTTAAATCAGATCCGAAAGTATTTATTGACCAAGAACCATTATTTTCTACCGTATAAATTGGTTGTTTGTAGACATTGGTTATATTTTGATTATAATCTAATTTATCGCCAAAACCAATGTAAACATCAGTATCAAAAGTATTAACACAGAATAGATATCTTTGGTTATCAACTAAAGGTACTGGAAGAGGAGAATTATTTTGCACAAATGGCACATAAACTTCCTGATTAGCAGAATCATTTGGATAAGTGAATTCACCAGTTCCAATTGTATTAATAATACTGATAGTAGCATTTGGATCATCTAAGTCATTAAAAACATCATTCCATTCATAAGCATAAGTTGTAAAGTATCTATTAGATAAATCTCCACCACTAACTACAGCAGCAAAGCTGATTCCCATCGCATTCATTCTACTAGCATTAGAGTCTTGGAATGCTGTACAAAAGCTTACGCTTCCAGTAGCATTACTAGGCCTATAAAATGGATTTAGAACCATATTTTCGTTAGAATTCAAAGAAACATTGGAGAATTTTGTATTGCTTATGTGAAAATCAACGCTTATAGAATTATCAGCCTGAAACTCATCGCCGATTGTATCTACAGTATAAGTTAGATTATACATACCTGTACTGTAAGATGCTTGGCTGAAAGTAGGCAAAGAAAAGTATGCACTATCTCCAGATAATAAAGGAGTAGAGGCAGTAGATTGATCATATAGCGTAGTTCCACCATAAGTTATTTTAGCATTCAAAACCGCATTACTTGAAGCAGTTCCAGCGTTAACAACCCAACTTCCAACTTGCACTTCATATTCTGAATTATCTTGTGCAAAGGCAGCAGGTGTCGAAGATGCTTTTGGAAGAATCACGTCTGCAGGATTAATAGTTAGGTTATTAGCAAAATATCTTGTTCCCATAAAAGCAACAACTGGACCATTTGCCATTTCGTTTGCAATAGTTATTCCGTCAGAATATTCAATAAAAACAGCTGGAATTGTACATAAAGCTCCACTGTCGCCTGGAGCCATATTCGTTAATCCAGGCTCTCTGTTTATAATTATAACGCCGACAGCACCTGCTTTTTCTGCATTTAGGATTTTTTCTCCAAATTGGCAGGTATTTCTCCAAACTACTGCAATTTTTCCAGTTAAATCATTTATTAAGGGAAAACATCCTTCTTGAGAAATTGGATTTCCTTGGGGATTGGTACCAATAGTCCCATCTTCAACAAACATTAGTGTGTCCATAACTGCGTTTGCCGTGTCATTTAGGTCTGGAGTTGCTGTCCATCCTGCGGGACTTACACCTGGATCAGCTGTAGTAGTAAATCCTACATTTCCAGCAATAGATGAAGGAGACTCAATTTTAAATTGAATTTGGGAAATAAAGCTTAGCTGATGTCCTAAAAATATTATAGCAAGTACTAATAATTTTTTCACTTTTTTAACTTTTTTGTTAAACTAAGAAAAAGAAAAAACTATTCAAAAAAAAATTAGGTAAATAAGGTATAATTACATAAAATAGATCAAGTCCTTTTAAATAAATATATAAATTCGAATTTGGATTAAAAAGTCCCTTACATTGGGAAATAATAAACGAACTTAATAAATGGAATTTTAGAAATAAAAGCTCTATTCTATCTGTAAAATAAATTCGTTTTTATTCGAGAAAATTACTAAGTGGAGCCGGAGGGTTTTGAACCCTGATTGTAAAATATTCATTTCCAGTTAGTTACAAATTAAAAAATTCGGAGGTCAAACATAGGTCAAACATTTTTAAAGAAAATTTTTAATTACTTTTATTTATTAAATTAAAGAAATGAGAGTTTTTTCACTTATTGCAATATTGTTTTGCTTTTACATTAAAGGATTTTGTCAAGATTTAAGTAAACTAAATGGATTTAAGTTTGTTGAAATAAATCAAATAATTTATGAGGGTAAACCAATAGATGATGTAGAATTTAAAGAAATAATTTTCCAATCCTTAAAAGAATTTGGATTAACTGCGCTCTACGGAAACTACGAGAATCCCATTTCTTTGAGTAATAATCCTTGTTTAGGCCTAAAGCTAACAAATTATTTTTCTAGAGGAGGTAGCGGAACAACACCAGCATATTTTTCTAAATTAAGTTTTGTTGATTGCAATGGGAAACTTGCTGGAGTTATTGATTTAAGACATCAATCAAGTTATAAAAAGGCCCTTTTAAAAGCTCTTTCAAAGCTAAACAAGATGAAATATCTTTATAATTCTGAATTAACTCCTATTAAAAACTAAAGTGGAGCCGGAGGGTTTCGAACCCTCGTCCAAACAAGGAACAACTAAGATTTCTACATGTTTATTTTGTGATTAGTTTTCGAAGTAAATCTGAGCACAAACACCCTAACCTACCCTTAGTCTCTTAAATTTTAGTTGATGCATCAAGACTTTACACCACTTAGTTCAGACCAACGGTACCCAATTACTATGACCGCTGAACAGGTAACCATAGCTGGGTAGCTTGTCTTACAAATCTAATTTGCAAGATTAAGATTAATCACTCGGTGATTAAGCTGCAAGCCTGTAGTTGTTATTGTCGTTTATAGACTTGGAAATTCCGATTTACGAGAGTATTCCCAACACTCGACATGCTTACTTAACTATTTCTCCTGCTGTCAAATCCAAAGTCGGCCCCATATAATTAAGTTCTGCAAAATTAAGCAAATTATCCTCGCTTACAAATGTTATATTTACCCAAAATTTATTATTTGTGAAAATAGGCTTAATTAAAGAAGGAAAGAATCCACCAGATAAACGTGTACCATTATCTCCAAAGCAGTGTAAGTGGATAAAGGAAAAATATCCTGATGTTGAATTGGTCGTACAAAAAAGCTCAATTCGAAAATACAAAGACCAAGAATATTTAAACGAAGGAATAACCTTAGTAGATAAGGTAGAGGATTGTGATGTTCTTTTAGGTGTAAAAGAAGTACCAATAGATCAATTAATTCCCAACAAAAAATATTTTTTCTTTTCTCATACCTTCAAAAGACAACCTTACAACCGAAAATTACTACAGGCAATTATTAATAAAAAGATTCAGTTAATAGACTGGGAAACTATTACTAATGCTAAAGGGCAACGATTAATTGCATTTGGCCGTTTTGCGGGAATTGTAGGCTGTTATAATGGATTGTTGGGGTATGGCTTAAAATCTAAAAGATACAGTCTTAAAAGAGCGCATTTATGTGAAGACCGTCAAGAAATGGAAGAAGAACTACAGAAATTAAATCTTCCTACAGATTTTAAATTGGTAATAACTGGTGGAGGAAGAGTTGGAAAAGGTGCTTTAGAAGTAATTGCAAAAACAGATATCAAAAAAGTATCTCCCGAAGATTTTATAGCAAAAGATTACAATTACCCAGTTTATACTCAACTAGATGTAGAAGATTATGTTTCTAGAGAGGATAATAAAAGTTTTAACAAATCTCAGTTTTTTAACGATCCTGCTGGACACTCGTCCACATTTATGAAATATTCTAAAGTTGCAGACCTTTATGTTGCTTGTCACTATTGGGACAATAGGTCTCCTTTTATTTTTACTAGAAAAGATATGCTGGACCCAAATTGGAAAATAAATGTGGTTGCAGATGTAAGTTGTGATATTGACGGTCCTGTTGCTTGTACCATAAGACCATCTACCATTACTAATCCATTTTACGGATACGATCCACACTCTCAAAAAGAAATTGATTTTCAGTATGAAAAGTCGATTGGAGTAATGGCAGTAGACAATTTACCTTGTGAACTTCCTAAAGATGCATCCACAGAGTTTGGGAAAATGTTTATTGACCATGTATTAGAACCACTTACTGGAAACGACCCTGAAAATATAATTTATAGGGCATCAGAAACATTAAATGGAAAGCTAACTCCTCAATTCGAATATTTAAAAGATTATCTAGACAGGAAAGATTAGACCTTTTTTAAATCTGCTATAGTCTTAGTAGGATCTTCAGACTTAAATACAAAACTTCCTGCAACCAATACGTCTGCACCACAGTCAATCAGTTTTCTAGCATTAGCAGAAGTTACCCCTCCATCTATTTCTATTTTGGTATCTAGTCCAGCTTTCAAAATCATAGATTTCAACTTTTCAACTTTGCGATAAGTACCTTCAATAAAAGCCTGACCACCAAAACCTGGGTTTACCGACATCATACAAACCAAATCTGTTTCTTCCAAAGTTGGTTCTAGCAATTCTACAGCAGTGTGTGGGTTCACCGCAACACCAGCTTTCATGTCTTCTTGCTTAATAGCTTGAAGAGTTCTATGCAAGTGCTTAGACGCTTCTATATGTACAGTTAAAATATTAGCACCCACGCTTTTAAATTCTTTTATATAACGTTCTGGTTCAACTATCATTAAATGAACGTCTAATGGTTTTAAAGTATGTTTGTTAATGTATTTTATTATAGGAATTCCAAAGGATATATTAGGAACAAAAACACCATCCATGACATCTAAGTGGTACCAATCGGCATCACTTTTATTAATCATTTCACACTCACTTTGAAGGTTGGCAAAGTCTGAAGCTAATAAGGATGGGGCAATTAGATGGCTCATAAATTAGTATATTAATTAGCCACAAATAAACAAAAACAAAGTTGGATTTGGATGATTATCCTAAGTAAGATTTCAACAATTTACTTCTTGAAGTATGCTTTAATCTTCTAATAGATTTTTCTTTTATCTGACGAACTCTTTCTCTAGTTAAGTCAAACTTTTCTCCTATCTCTTCCAGTGTCATAGGATGTTTTCCACTTAGCCCAAAATACAAACGAATAACATCTGCTTCTCTAGGTGTTAAAGTAGATAAAGACCTTTCAATTTCTTTTCTTAAAGACTCCTTCATAAGCTGCTTATCTGGCTTAGGAGATGACTCAGAGGACATAACTTCATACATGTTGTTGCTATCTTCAGAATCTTTTAAAGGTGCATCCATAGACAAATGTCTACCGTTGTTTTTAATAGACTGCTTCACCTCTTCTAAAGTAATATCTAAAGATTCGGCAATTTCTTCTGGTGTTGGTGGTCTACCATACTTTTGCTCTAAGTCAGAAAAGGCACGGTTAATTTTATTAATAGAACCAATCTTGTTAAGTGGCAATCTTACTATTCTAGATTGTTCTGCCAAAGCTTGTAATATAGATTGTCTAATCCACCATACTGCATAGGATATAAACTTAAAACCTCTGGTTTCATCAAACCTTTGAGCAGCTTTAATAAGACCTAAATTACCTTCGTTAATTAAATCTGGCAGAGTTAATCCTTGATTTTGGTATTGCTTAGATACCGAAACAACAAAACGCAAGTTCGCCTTAACCAATCTTTCTAAAGCAGGATGATCTCCTTCCTTAATTCTTTTTGCCAGCTCTACTTCTTCTTCAGCAGTTATTAAATCTACACGACCAATTTCCTGAAGATACTTATCTAAAGAGGCTGTTTCCCTATTGGTAACTTGTTTTGTTATCTTTAATTGTCTCATTTATGTTTTTATGGTTTCTTAACGTTGTTTAACTAATAGGCTGTAACGTAATGTTACAAACTAAAGTTACACAATATCAAAAATAAACATAAAGCCCACATATTGTGGACTTTACGAAATATTAATCATTTGAAGGTTTTGCTGGCTTTTCTAATAAAGCTTTCCTAGAAATTTTTAATTTTCCACTTCTTGGATCTTTTCCAATAACCTTAACTTCAAGTATTTGACCAGACTTTAAATATTCTTCTGCCTTCTCTACTCTCTCGTGAGCAATTTCAGAAATATGAAGTAAAGCATCTACACCTGGAAGAATTTCTAAAAATGCGCCAAATGCTACAATATTTTTAACTTTTCCTTCGTAAGTCTCACCAACTTCTGCAGTTGGTGGATAAGCAATTAGGTTTATTCTTCTTAACGCTTCTTCCATACCCTCTTTTTCCTCAGCAAAAACTTCTACATTGGCCAGTCCATCAACAGCATCACCTATTCCAATAGATGTTTTTGTTTCTGCTTGAATAGTTTGAATGGTTTCTCCACCCTTGCCAATGATTCCTCCAATTGCATCTTCAGGAACAGAAATATTTTCAATTCTTGGAACGTGAGCTTTGAAATCCTCTCTTGGCTCTGTTATTGTTTTCATCATTTCCCCAAGAATATGCATTCTACCATCTTTAGCCTGGCTCAAAGCTTCTTCAAGTACCTTGTAATCCAATCCATCGACCTTAATATCCATTTGACAAGCAGTAATACCTTTTTCAGTACCAGTTACTTTAAAGTCCATGTCACCTAAGTGATCTTCATCTCCTAAAATATCAGATAAAACAGCATATTTTCCAGTTTCATCTTGAATAAGTCCCATTGCAATTCCAGATACAGGTCTTTTCATTTTTATACCACCATCCATAAGTGCAAGAGTACCTGCACAAACAGTAGCCATTGAAGAAGAACCATTAGATTCTAAAATTTCTGAAACAAGTCTTATGGTGTATGGATTCTCTGGCTTACCTGGAATCATTGGCTTCAATGCTCTCAAAGCTAGATTACCATGACCAATTTCTCTTCTACTTACACTAAATTTCATTCTAGCTTCACCAGTAGAAAACGGTGGAAAATTGTAATGCAATAAGAAATCTAAATCGTCATTGGCCAAAGCACCATCTTTCCTTTGAACATCTAATGTACTTCCCAAGGTTAAAGTAGTAAGAGATTGTGTTTCTCCTCTTGTAAACAAAGCAGAACCATGTACAAATCCTGGTAAATATCCAGCTTCAGAAGAGATAGGTCTAATTTCGTTAGTCTTTCTTCCATCAAGTCTTATTTTTTCATCCAACACCACTCTTCTTACTGCTTCTTTTTGAGCAGCTTTAAAATAAGGACCAACCAAAAATCCAAGTTCTTCAATATCTTCTTCAGACATTGAGGCTTTAAAATCTTCTTTTATTTCTGCAAAAAGTTCTGCTCTTTTGTGCTTATCTGCCAACCCTTGCTTTGCTACATTGTAACATTTTTGGTAAGCAAAATCATGAATTCTTTTTCTTAATTCATCGTTATGAGTTTCGTGAGAGTATTCTCTTTTTGGATTTGCTTTAGCAACTTTAGAGGCGATATCCAACTGCAACTTGCACTGCTCTATTATAACAACATGTGCTGCCTTTATCGCATCTAACATCTCTGCCTCAGAAACTTCGTTCATCTCTCCTTCTACCATCACAATACTATCTAATGTACCTGCAATCATCATATCCATATCTGCACTTTTCATTTCTTCAAAAGTTGGATTAATAGAAAACTCTCCATCAATTCTAGCAACTCTTACTTCAGAAACTGGTCCATTAAAGGGAATATCTGAAACTGCCAAACAAGCAGAAGCAGCCAAACAAGCCAGAGCATCTGGCATATTTTCTTTGTCTGATGACATCAACTGCATCATTATCTGAGTTTCAGCATGATAATCATCTGGGAAAAGTGGTCTTAAAGCTCTGTCAACTAACCTCATAGTTAAAATTTCTTCGTCAGACGGCCTAGCTTCTCTTTTAAGAAACCCACCTGGAAATTTACCTGTCGATGCAAATTTCTCTCTGTAATCTACTGTAAGTGGCATAAAATCTACACCATCTCTTACATCTACATTAGCAACAGCTGTTGCCAATATCATTGTGTCTCCCATTCTTACCACTACAGATCCGTCAGCTTGCTTGGCCAACTTTCCTGTTTCTATGGAAATCTCTTTTCCATTTGGAAGACTTATTTTTTCATTTATAATATTCATTTTTCTATTTTAATTTTATAAAAAAGGACCATCACGCTAGCGCAATAGTCCCCTCCAATACATTTGTTCAGTGCCTATTACCTTCTAATATTCAATTTTTTGATAATGACTCTGTATCTTTCAATATCTTTATTTTTTAAATAATCTAGTTGGTTTCTTCTTTTACCAACTAATCTAATTAATGATCTCTGTGTATTAAAATCTTTTTTATTAGACTTAAGATGATCAGTTAAATGTTTAATTCTATGAGAGAACAAAGCAATTTGTCCTTCTGCAGATCCGGTATCAGACTCCCCCTTACCGAATTTCTTAAAAATATCTTTTTTCTTTTTTGAATCAATATACATGTCAACACTATTTAAGTTATTGTGATGTTAAATCGGCTGCAAATATAATTTAATATATTAACAACCTCCTCGAAATGAGCATTTATTTAAAGACAAAACCTACTCTTATCACTCCTAACCCTGAAAAAAGCATATCAGACTGTGAAGTTTTTGGAATATTTTCAGTGACATCAGCAGAAGTTACAGAAGCTTCATTTAAGACTTGATAGGTTCCGTTTTTATAAGTAGTTTTTGAAATCAAAAAACCAAACTCAGTTCCAACATAAATATTGGATTTCACATAATATTCCCCCCCGAAGAAAACTCTTAACCCTAAATTTTGAACAGGGCGTTTGAAATTGTAATTTAAAGAGGAAACAAATGAAATGGAGTCTGTTCTAGAGCCATACTCATCGTTTTTTCCAATTCCTAAGACACCCTCAATTCCTGAGTAAACCAAAGATTTTTTCAACCTTTTCTGCTTTTCATATCCTAAGGAAAATTGATACATAGAATTTATTTTTTCCACTGACCCTACCCCATCGCCACCTAGTTCTAGAATTTCTTTATAATCCACTGCTCTATTAATATCTGCATTAATTCTTAAAGCAGATGAATTATTAAGATTTAATCTAAATTTAATATTTGGTGAATAAACATCCGTATTTAATGAAGGATAAATTTGACCCTCAACCGAAATTATTTTTTTAGTTTTTGATAAAGAGTCCTGAGTAAAAAAAGAGTTGTTGCAAAAGATTAAGAAAAGTGTTGGCAACACTATTAAAAGAATTTTATTGTTATGTATCATTAGTTTAATTAATTTTATTTATTATACTGATTTATAGTTATTTATATTTTTTAGCATTGGAACAAATTTAAACTCGCCATATACAGTTTCTTTGTAATCCGATTCATTTAAACGCTGAATTAACATCATTTGTTGTACATCTCCTTCACCGACAGGAATTACCAATCTGCCACCTAACTTAAGTTGGTCTTTTAATTCTTCAGGGACATAAGGAGCTCCACATGTCACAATAACACTGTCATAAGGAGCAAATACTTTTTTCCCTAAAAACCCATCTCCAAAAAATAATTGAGCTCTATAATTATTTTGATTTAAAAACAACTTTGCACTTTGAAAAAGAGACTTTTGTCTTTCTATAGAAAATACCTTAGCTCCTAGCTCGCATAAAACTGCTGTTTGGTAACCAGAACCAGTTCCTATTTCTAAAATTTTATCTCCTCTTTTAACATGGAGCAATTCTGATTGAAATGCAACGGTATAAGGCTGGCTTATGGTTTGGTTTTCCCCTATCGGAAAAGCAATATCTTGGTAAGCAAATTTATCTCGAAATACTAAATCAAATAAGAGGTGTCTTGGAGTTGAACTTATTGCATTTAAAACCTTTTGGTCTTTAATCCCTTTCTCTTTAAGATGAGCAACTAATTTTGAACACAACCCTTTATACTTATTATTCTTCATTTAATTACAAAAGAAAGTTCTTAATTGATTATAAAAGTAGTAGTTACTAAATTTTTGCCAACAATAAATGTTAATAATTATCGTTTTTATAGAAAAATTTTAATTTTTAGAATTCATTTTTTATAATTTTAACATATGTTTAAAATTGGAGTTGTAGGTGCTGGTCATTTAGGAAAAATTCATTTAAAAATTCTTAATAAAGCTTCATTTGTTAATTTAATTGGATTCTATGATAGCGATCCATTAGTTAGAAAAAATATTAATTCGGAATTAGGTATTAAATCTTTTGAAACCTATCAAGAACTTATAGAAAATTCAGACATTATTGATATAGTCACCCCTACTTTATCACATTACACGTGTGCTAAAGAAGCTTTAAAACAAGACAAACACGTTTTTATTGAAAAGCCAGTAACCCACACTATAGATGAAGTTAAAAAGTTGATTAAAATCACACAAATAACAGGAAAAAAAGTTCAAGTGGGACACGTAGAGAGATTTAACCCTGCTTTTACTGAAGCAAGTAAATTAATTCATCAACCAAGATTTATTGAAGTGCATAGGTTAGCACAATTCAATTCGAGAGGAACAGATGTTTCTGTAATTCACGATTTAATGATTCACGATTTAGATATTGTTCTTCATGTAGTAAAATCGCCAGTTAAATCAATAAATGCAAGTGGAGTAAGTGTATTAAGCAGCACACCAGATATTGCCAATGCAAGAATAGAGTTTATAAACGGATGTGTTGCCAACATTACATCAAGTAGAATGTCTCTAAACAATATTAGAAAATCGAGATTTTTTCAAAAAAATGCCTATGTATCAGTGGATTTTTTAAATAGATCACATGAATATATAAGAATGGATTCTAATAAAATTCCAAATGAAAATTCATCTTTTCAAAATACAAAAACTATACCTGAAGAAAGTGTAATGATTCAAACACAAAACAATACTGGAGTTAACCCTATTGAAGAAGAATTAAAATCATTCATCAATTCCATAGCAACCAATATTAACCCTACTGTAGATTTAGAATCAGCTAAAATGGCTTTGAAGCTTACCATTGATATTATGGAACAAATAACAATGGCACAGAATTGATTGATAATTTTTATAATAATTAATCTTATTTTCGCGTTTTATTTCTATGAAACGTTTTTTCATTATTCTACTTATTTTAAATTTTAGTTGTCAAATAATTGACCGACCAGAAAAAGCACCGTCATTTATAAAAATAGATGATTTTCAATTTTCAATCTCCAATAATAACCAGGGAACCAGCAGTGAAAAAATAACAGATGCTTGGATTTATGTAAATGGAAATTTGGAAGGAGCTTATGAGTTGCCTGCAACAATTCCTTTGCACTATGAAGGAGTCAAAGATTTGTCTATTTACCCCGGAATTAAAAGAAATGGAATATCTGCAGATAGAAAAAAATATCCATTCTACAGACAATTTGATACAACTATTAATTTAATTTCTGATAGTATATTAACATTGCAACCCACAACAGAGTATGATGAACAGCTCTTTTTTTGGATAGAAGACTTTGAAGATCCCCAACACAAATTTGAAACCCATACCACCTCCCAAGTAGATATTAATATTATTGAATCACCTTTAAATGAGCTTTTTGAGGGTGATGCCGGAATAATTACTATGGATAGTGCAGATTATTATTGTGAATTTAGGACCAATGAGTTAGATTTTAATTCTTTTCCTAAAAATTTGAATATTCCTGCCTATATAGAAATGAATTATGCTAATAACTATCCATTCACCATTGGCATATTGCACAAAGATGCAAGTGTTCCTAGCTATCAAAAGTTTCCTTTAATCACTCTTGTACCAACTTATGAAAATGAAGTTTCTTGGAACAAAACCTACTTATACATTCCTGATGCTACTAATTTCTTTACCAGTGCCACAGAATTTGATTTATTTATCTCTGCAACTAATGAGAATTCTGTAAATGACATTAAGATTCTATTAGATAATTTTAAAGTAATTTTCCGTCAATGAGAAAGAAATACTTTTGGATATTTTATTTCTTTTCGGACTTTCTATCTTCTGCTATTAGTTGGCTGTTATTCAATTATTACAGGAAAACTTACATTGAAAATTATCCATTTGAAATAAACCACAAATTAGTAGTTAGCACCATATTAATATCCATATTTTGGATTTTGGTTTATTCTGCATTTGGAAACTATAAAAATGTCTACAAAAAATACCGTATTAAAGAAGTCACCCAAACATTATCCCAATCTTTTATAGGAATTATATTCATTTTCTTTACTTTTTTATTAGATGACAAAATTAACTCCTATCAAGACTATTATAGTTTAATCACTGCATTAATTGTTTTGCATATTTCCCTAACATTCACTCCAAGAATCTTACTTACCTCCAAAACTGTGAGTAGTATCCACCAAAAAAAAATTGGCTTCAATACCATTTTAATTGGAAGTGAAAAAAAAGCAAAGGATATTTTCAATGAAATCAACAATTTAAAAAAAGGAACAGGACATTTTTTTATAGGTTACGTGTCTACAGCAAATAGTAAAGATTTTATTGGGGAAACTGGGCTTAATAAATTAGGAGATTATCATCAAATCAATAAAATCATTGAAGATTTTGAAATTGAAGAGGTAATAATAGCTACAGAATCTGATGATTTAACAAAGACTAATGAAATCATAAATGATTTAGCAAACCTAAAAGTAGAGATAAAAGTCATTGCAGATATGTACAGTATTCTAACTGGTTCTGTAAAAATGAATTCTATTTTTGGAGCCCTTCTAATATCAGTTAATCCTGAAATAATGCCATCTTGGCAAAAAACTATCAAAAGAATCTTAGATCTTTTAATTTCTATAATTGCAATTGTTATGTTAATTCCTGTTTTTATCGTTTTAGCTATTCTAATAAAGTTTGGTTCCAAAGGGGGAATAATTTTTAAACAAGAGCGAATTGGATTAGAAAACAAACCTTTTGAAATATTTAAGTTTAGGTCTATGTTTTTAGAATCAGAGAAAAATGGGCCGCAGCTATCAAGTAAAAATGATCCGAGAATTACCCCTATTGGAAGATTCATGAGAAAAACTAGACTAGACGAAACTCCTCAATTTTTTAATGTTATTAAAGGTGATATGTCATTGGTAGGTCCAAGACCTGAAAGACAGTACTATATTGATGAAATAATCAAAAAAGCTCCTCATTACAAACATATAAGTAATGTCAAACCAGGAATCACAAGTTGGGGACAAGTTAAATACGGTTATGCAGAAAATGTAGATGAGATGATTGCTAGATTAAAGTTTGACTTACTCTATGTAGAAAATATGTCCTTAGTTTTAGACATGAAAATTCTATTTTATACAATAATAATAATGTTAAAAGGATCGGGTAAATAATCCAATATTAAGTAAATTAGTAAAAATATAAAGATGAAAAATATTTCTGTAATTGGTGCAGGAACAATGGGAAATGGAATAGCTCATGTTTTTGCTCAAAATGGGTACCAAGTTAATTTAATAGATGTATCGCAAGAAGCACTAGAAAAAGCAGTTAAAACAATTTCTAGGAATCTAGATAGAATGGTTGCCAAAGAGAAAATAACTGATTTGCAGAAAGAAAATACTTTGAATAATTTAACTACTATTTCAGAAATTAAAAATGGGGTTAAAAATGCCGAATTAGTTATTGAAGCAGCTACAGAAAACTTAGATGTAAAACTTTCTATTTTTAAAGAAATTGATTTACACAGTCCAAAAGAATGTATTTTATCAACAAATACCTCCTCTATCTCTATTACTAAAATAGCGGCAAATACTTCCAGACCAGACAAAGTGATCGGAATGCACTTTATGAATCCTGTTCCAATAATGAAGCTAATTGAAGTAATTAAAGGTTATTCTACATCTACTCAAACATTGGAGACAATTATGAAGCTTTCTCATAAAATTGGAAAATCCCCAGTGGAAGTAAATGATTTTCCAGGATTTGTAGCCAATAAAATTTTAATTCCGATGATTAATGAAGCAATTATTACTTTGCACGAAGGCGTGGCTGGAGTTGAAGAAATAGATACTGTTATGAAGCTTGGTATGGCACACCCAATGGGACCTTTGCAATTAGCAGATTTTATTGGTTTAGACGTTTGTCTTGCTATTCTAAAAGTACTTCAGCAAGGATTTGGGACTGACAAATATGCTCCCTGTCCCTTACTTGTAAATATGGTTACGGCTGGGAAATTAGGTGTAAAATCTGGGGAAGGATTTTATTCCTGGAAGCATGAAACAAAAGAACTCTTCGTTTCAGAATATTTTAAATAACTAATTTTTTATCCAGTCAATATTTCTTTTTAGACTAGCTGAATAACAAGTAACATAATTTCTTGCAAACGACTTTATATTCATTATCGTTTCTACAGATGGCTCTATTACTTTTTTGTTGTAAAGGGGTTTTGTAGTTTTCATACCATAGGCTTTTCTAAATTTATAGATTACTAACGATACAAAAAAACAAATATTGTGTTCTATGAGTTGGTTAAAATTAATTTTTTGTTCTGAATTAATTTTCTAAGATTGATCAAAGCATACCTCATTCTACCTAAGGAGGTATTAATACTAACTCCAGTATTATCTGCAATATCTTTAAAGCTCATTTGAAGAAAATAACGCATTCTCACAACTTCCATTTGTTCTTCTGGTAATTCATCTACCAATAATCTTACATCTTCCATTATTTGTTTAGAAACAATAATATCTTCGACGGAGTCTTCTTTTAAGTCTAATAAATCAAAAATATTAAAATCATCTTTAAGACTTGGAGAACGTCCTGCGATAGGCATTTTTGAATCTTTTCTAAAATGGTCAATCACTTGGTTATGAGCAATCCTTAATATCCAAGAAAGTAGTTTTCCTTCATGATTGTAGTGGTCTTTCTTTAAGCTTGTGATTACTTTAATAAAAACTTCTTGAAAAATATCATTGGTTAAATCTTGATCCTTAACCAACTTAAAAATATAGGAAAATACCCTTTGTTTGTATTTCAAAAGAATTGCATCAAAACTTTTGTTATCACCTGAACGAAACTTATTTACTAGGATTTCATCACTTTCATTTGCGTACATAATTCTACGTTTAATTGTTAAAAAAATAAATTATTAAAGTAGAATGGCTATATAGGCAATTATTTTTATGATTAAGTTCAAATATAGGAAACAAATTGATTAACTGAAAACAATTCTATTATTTTTGCAAACTGTTTCACGCATAGATGGGAGTCAAAACTTACAAAAATATCGAGATAATTGGTGCTAGAGTACATAACTTAAAGAATATTAATGTCTCTATTCCTAGAAACAAATTAACTGTTTTAACTGGTGTTTCTGGATCGGGAAAGTCTTCACTAGCATTTGACACTCTTTATGCTGAAGGCCACAGAAGATACATTGAAAGTCTTAGCTCGTATGCAAGATTGTTTTTAGGAAGAATTGAAAAACCAGATATTGACGATATTAAAGGAATTTCACCTGCAATTGCTATCGAACAAAAGGTAAATTCATCCAATACAAGAAGTACCGTTGGAACCACTACTGAAATTTATGATTATTTAAAACTTTTATTTGCTAGGATAGGAAAAACATATTCTCCTGTTAGCAACCAGATAGTAACAAAAGACAATCCTGAAGATGTTTTAAATTATGTTCTTGGACTCCCTAAAGATTCTAAACTTATGATTTCATGTCCGTTGAATATTCCAAAGGGAAGAACATTGGACGAGCAAATTAAAATCTATATCCAACAAGGCTATTCTAAATTATGGAAAAATGGAAAAGCAATTGCTATTGAAACTGGACATAAACCTGAGAATTTAGAAATAATAGTCGATAGAATAACCAATGACAATAGCCCTGAAAATCAATCTAGAATATTAGAATCTCTTGAACTTGGATTTCATGAAGGAAAGGGAAAATGCAATATAGTTTCATTTAATGGCAAAAAACCAACAATTAAGAAATTCAATAATCTTTTTATAAAGGATGAGATTCTATTTGAAGAACCTAGCTTAGACTTTTTCTCTTTTAATAGTCCTTTTGGGGCATGTAAGAAATGTGAAGGATTTGGAAAAGTTACCGGTATAGATTCTGAACTGGTAATTCCCAATCCTAATTTAAGTATTTATGAAGATGCTATAGTTTGTTGGAAAGGTGAAAAAATGAGTGTTTGGAAGGCTGAGCTTATAAATAATGCCCATTATTTTGATTTTCCTGTTCATGAACCAATTAGAAATTTATCAAACGAAAATCTTGATTTACTATGGAATGGAAATAGTTACTTTCAAGGTATTTATGCGTTTTTTAATTTTTTGGAGAAAAATGCATACAAAATACAGTATAGAGTAATGCTCTCAAGATATAGAGGGAAAACCAAATGTAATTCATGCAAAGGAAGCAGGTTGAGAGCAGATGCAGATTATGTGAAAATAAATAACAAGTCTATTAGTGAGATAAATAGAATGTCCATTAGTGATGCAACATTATTTTTTAAATCTCTAAAATTAAATTCTGAAGAAAAAAAAATTGCCACAAGAATTATAGATGAAATAAACTCTAGACTCAGCTATTTAAAAGATGTAGGTCTTGGCTATTTAACTATGGAAAGAGCTTCCAATTCTCTTTCAGGTGGAGAATCTCAAAGAATAAATCTAGCAACATCAATTGGAAGTTCTTTGGTTGGTTCTATGTATATTTTAGATGAGCCATCTATTGGATTACATCCAAGAGATAGTCTTAGGTTAATTGAAGTTTTAAAAAAATTAAGAGACGTTGGAAATTCTGTCATTGTTGTTGAACACGATGAAGAAATGATGAAATCTGCAGATATGATTATTGATATTGGCCCCTATGCAGGAAGACACGGTGGAGAAGTAGTTTTCAAGGGAAATCATAGTGAATTAGTAAAAGCTAGTAAAAGTTTAACAGCAAAATATCTTACCGGGCAATACAAGATAGAAGTTCCAAAAGTAAGAAGAAAAGCTAAAGATTTTATAGTTATTGAACAGGCATACCTTCACAATCTACAGAACATAACGGTTAAAATACCATTAAATCAAATTTGTGTTGTAACTGGTGTAAGTGGAAGTGGAAAATCTACTTTAATTGGTGAAATACTTTATACTTTTTTGGAAAGATTTTTCTTGACAGGATTAGTCAAAGCTAGCCACTGTAACGATATAAAAATGAATTTTGATCTGTTAAGTGGAGTGGAATATATAAATCAAAATCCTATTGGCAAAAGCTCAAGGTCAAACCCTATAACCTACACTAAAGGTTATGACGATATTAGACAACTTTTTGCAAGTCAAAAACATGCCAAAGCAAAAGGTTTTAAAGCTGGATATTTTAGTTTTAATGTCGATGGTGGAAGATGCGAAAAGTGTCAAGGCGAAGGACAATTAACAATATCCATGCAATTCATGGCAGATGTTCATCTTAAATGCGATGAGTGTGATGGGAAAAGATTCAAAGAAGAAGTTTTAGAAGTTAAATTTAAAGGAAAAGATATTTCTCAAGTATTAGAAATGACAGTTGAAGAAAGTCTTGATTTTTTCAATGAAGATAATACCCTATGTAAAAAGATAAAATCCAAAATATTTGCTCTTTCTGAAGTTGGACTTGAATATGTACAACTTGGACAAGCTTCCAATACTCTTAGTGGTGGCGAAGCACAAAGGATAAAATTAGCTTCCTTCCTAAGCCAAAACAAATCAAAACAGAAAAAGCTTTTTATTTTTGACGAACCAACTACAGGATTACATTTTCACGATGTAAAAAAACTAATAAAAGCACTTCAAGATTTAGTAGAGATGGGACACCATGTAGTAATTATTGAACATCATATGGATATTATTAAAACTGCAGATTGGATAGTAGATTTGGGACCTGAGGGGGGAGATAAAGGAGGAACTTTAGTTTTTGAAGGCAGTCCAGAAAGCTTTGTTAAAAGTAAAGTGTTTTCCCCTACCAAAGATCATCTTAAAGAATACATTTAAATTACATCACTATTCTGATTTATGAACTGGTTTTTATAAAGTTCAAAATATTTACCCTTTTTTTTCAAAAGCTCTACATGTTTGCCCTGTTCTACAATTTGCCCTTGGTCCATTACAAAAATACAATCTGCATTTTGAATAGTAGATAATCTATGGGCAATTATGATTGAGGTTCTAGACTTAGTAATTTCTTCTGTTGCATTCTGAATAAATTCTTCGGACAATGAATCTATAGAAGATGTCGCCTCATCTAGAATAAGTAGTTGAGGTTGATAAACATAAGCTCTTATAAATGCAATAATCTGTCTTTGGCCAGATGATAACAACGCTCCTCTTTCTTTAACCTCAAAATCATACCCATTTGGTAATTGCATTATAAACTCATGAACTCCAACTTTTTTAGCTGACTCTATTACTTGCTCTCTAGAAATATTTCTATTTCCTACAGTAATGTTTTCTAAAATTGATGTATTGTAAAGAAAAACATCTTGTAACACAACTGCTATTTTAGATCTTAGAACATCTAAATCTAAATTTCTAATATTAAAATCATCTAGTAGGATAGTCCCTTTTTGAAACTCATAATATCTAGAGATTAAATTAATTAAGGAGGTTTTACCGGCTCCAGTTGGACCAACAATGGCAACTGTCTCTCCTGCATTAACTTCAAAAGTTAAACCATTAAATACAGATGCTTTATTATCGTAAGAAAAATGAACATTATTAAATTTTATATTTCCATTGAAAATTTCAGGCTTTAAATTGTCATTTTGAAAAATATATTCTTTAGTGTCTAGAAGCTCAAAAACTCTAGCCGAACCTACCATTCCCATTTGTAGAGTATTAAACCTATCTGCTAACATTCTAATCGGTCTAAAAAGCATATTAACATAAAGTACAAACGACATCATCTCTGTTGTAACAGTACCATAATCTACTCTACCATAGGAAATAGACCAAATACAAAATAAGACCAATAAAGCTACAGAAGTTGCACTTAATATTTCTACTACTGGAAAAAATATTGAATAGGCCATAATTCCTTTTATATGGGCTTTTTTATGAGCAGAATTTATCTTGCTAAATTTTAAAGCCTCCACTCCTTCCCTACTAAATATTTGAACAATATTCATACCTGTAATATGTTCTTGAACAAAAGAATTAAGACCAGATATTTGCTTTCTTACTTCCTGAAAAGAAGTTTTAATTGCGTTCTTAAAAATCCTAGTACTTATTAGAAGAATAGGGATTGGAATTAGGACTATTAAAGTTAGTTTCCAATTGATATAAAACATAAAACAAAGTACACCAGTCAATTTGAGTAAATCACCAGCTATAACTAAAATTCCTTGCGAAAATATTTCAGCAATTGTTTCCATATCGCTAACCGATCTAGTAACCAACATTCCTATCGGTTTTTGATCAAAATATCTAAGTCTAAGTTTGGTAATGTGTCTAAACAACTGATCTCTTAAGTCTTTAACTACTCTTTGGCCAAGGTCACTTGACAGATAAGAAACAGCTATTAACATTAAAGATTCTACAATTAAAATTGCTACCACTAGTAATGCACCGTAAAACAAAGATTCTTCGTCGGATAGTCTCACATATTCACCAACTAGCTTACCTATAATATAGGGTCTCAGGGGGGAAAGAAAAGCAAGAGAAAAAGTTAAAAATAGACCATAAATTAATAAATGAATATGAGGTTTTGAAACTCTTATAATTCTTCTAAATAATTTAGAATCCCAATTTTTTTTTTGATTGTTAATCATGGTTATTGTAGTCAACTTTCGTTAAAAATAATCCTTTGGCTTTTACAGAGGGACCTGCAGAAGATCTACTTTTAGATACAATAATATCTGAAAATTCTTGTACAGTTATTTTATTTCTTCCGACAAGTAACATTGTTCCTACAATCGCTCGAACCATATTTCTTAAAAATCTATTGGCTTTTATTGTGAAAATAATGTGATGGTTTTTTTTTATCCAAAATGCTTCATAAACATGACAGTTAAAATTGTTTACTTCGGTATGTACTTTACTAAAAGATGTGAAATCATTAAACCCTATTAATTTACTGCACGACTCATTCATTAAGTCAACATTTATATTATGACTTATGTGATTAAACATAGTATTAAAAAAGGGTTCTTTTTTTTGAGATATTCTATATTCATAAGTTCTGCTTGTAGCACTAAATCTTGCATGAAAATCTGGATTTTTAATTTCGTAGCTTTTAATTAATATTTCTGATGGAAGCATTAAGTTTAGTCTTTTTAAAAGGGAACCAAAATCTTGGTCTCTAGAAATATCAACATGAAAAAAATATTGTTCTGCATGAACACCAGTATCAGTTCTTCCACATCCGACAATATTGATATTATTTTTGGATTTAAGTAAAACAGATAAGTTTTTTTCTATTATTTCTTGAACTGTTGAAGCGTTGTCTTGCTTTTGCCAACCATGGTATTTGGTACCATTATAAGCTATTTCAAATAAGATTCTTTCCAATTTATTTTTTGAGATAGTTTTGAATGTAGGTAAATGCATAAATAAATGTCTGTTCAATATCCATATCTGAGCTGTCGATAATTATTGAATTTAATGGTTTAATTAATGGACTAACTTTTCTGTTTTGATCATTTTCATCTCTAAAGTTAATGTTTTTGGTAACCTCCTTAATGGAAATATTTTTACCTTTTTGTTTGTACTCTAACCATCTTCTATATGCTCTTTTTTCTGCGGATGCAGTAACCCAAAATTTAATATCTGCATTAGGAAAAACTACAGAACCAATATCTCTACCATCCATTACAAGATTGCTTATGGCAGAATAAGATTGTTGAATTAAAACCATTTTCTTCCTAATAAAAGCGTTTTTACTTATCTCGCTAACCAAATTAGAAATCTCAATATTCCTTATTTTATCCTCAACTATTTCCCCGTTTAATCTCACCCAACTTTCTCCTTTTTCGTTTGGTTTTGAAAAGTCAATATTTACCGAGTCTAATGTCTTTTTAAAGTCTGAACTTAACTTTCCGTTTTTAAGAATTTGGTTGGATTCTAAAAAAAATAAAGAAATTGCTCTGTACATAGCACCAGTATCTATGTAAAGAAAATTTAATTCTTTTGCAATAAGCTTAGCCAAAGTACTCTTTCCACAACCAGAATGACCATCTAATGTAATTACGGTTTTTTTCATAGAATAAAAAAAAAGCTGCCCAAAGAGACAGCTTAAATACTAAAAAATTTTATGAATTAAATTTCTTCAACTTCAATCATCTCAAAAGGTAAGTCAATAATAGCCTCATAATCTTCACCCGCCTCTAACATATCTTCATCATCTTCTTCGTAATGCCATTTAACAGTTATTTCACTTCCAGAAACTGATTCAAGTTTTTTAAAAACATCCAAAATACATTTTGAAGAACTTGTATTAAAATATTCTAACTGAACACTTAAAACAGTTGTACTATTTGGAGATTCAGAATAAGATTCTAACCATTCTATTAAGGGTTTGTAAAACTCAATTGAGTTTTCTGGAATTGATCTGCCTTTGAGTAATAATTCACCATTAGAATTGAACTCTACTACAGGTGTTTTTGCAGAACCTTCGTGTTTTAAATCTTCCATATCTATTTTTTTAAAATTTTAACTATTAACGTAAAGAAAGAATAATTTTCGTCTATTTCTTTAAAGCTATAACCTAGTTTATTTCTAGATTTTTTAGCTATGTCAATTAATCCTAATCCACCGCCCCCTTTTTTACTTAATTTGCCATTACCTAAAATTTCTTTGTAATATGCTTTAAGTTGATCTCTATCAAGAGAGTTAATATACTTTATTTTAGAGGTGATTTCAGGAACATTTTTAGGATAAATGAAGTTTCCAGTAACAATATTGTAATGGTCTTCATGTCTACTTATGCTAAATATAGCAGATTTTTTATCCCCTTTTGAGTCTTCATATATTACATTTTCGTTATCAAAATCATCTATATGGTGGTATAAATTTTGGAGGCATTCAACCAAAACATTAAAAACCTTCTTCTTAGTAGCTGGGGAATCATTTAAATCTTCCATTTTAGATTCCATAATTTGAAAAACTGAAGACAATAAATCAGACGTTACTGTTCCCTTAAAGGCCAATAGAACTTTATCTCGTTCCATTAAATTATATAAGTCAAACGTTGTTGTAGCCATATTCTTAATTCAAATATAATAAATTGTTGAATGTATAGACAAAAAAGCTTTTGAAAATAAATTATATGTTAGATTTACATTTGTAATTAAAGAGTGTAATGATTAACAGAGATGATTGGTTTATGAATTGGTTTAATTCCAGGTACTATCACATACTATATAAATCAAGAAATAAAAATGAGGCAAGTGATTTTATTAAAACTATTATTTCTACTTTATCTTTAAATCCTAATAACTCAGTTTTAGATCTTGGATGTGGAAACGGAAGACATTCAATAAGTTTAAGTAATCATTTTAAATTAGTACATGGAATAGATATTTCTTCGGAAAATATTTCACTAGCTAGTGAGAATAAAAAAGAAAATCTAAAGTTTTTCATTTCAGACATGAGAAATTTTGACACAAATACTAAATATGATTGTATATTTAATCTTTTTACAAGCTTTGGCTATTTTAAAAAAAATGAAGACAATATAAAAGTCTTAAAATCTTGTCACTATCACCTTAACAAAAATGGATTGCTTTTTATTGATTTTTTAAATTCAGAACAAATAAAAAAGAACATAAACGGATTAAAAGAATCTAAAGATATTAGCGGAATTAGGTTTAATATCCACAAACAGATAATTGACAATTATGTAGTTAAAAATATTGGTATCAAAGATGGAGAAGCTACCTATAATTTTCAGGAAAAAGTACAGCTCTTAAAAATTGAGGATTTTAAAAAAATGTTTGAAATTTCAGGATTTGAAATTATTTCTAATTATGGGGATTATCAAATGAACCCATACGATCCAAATAGCAGTAGATTAATCTTATGTGCCAAAAAAATATGCTAATGATTGAAGTTTTATTTTTTAGTGTTTTGATAGTTGGGGTTTTAACAGAGATTTTTTACAAAAAAATTGAAAAATTTAAGCCCGTAATTATTTCATTCAGCGTAGCTTTAGTATTAACGCTTTTATGTACTCATGTTTTACCAGAACTATTTTCATCTCATAAACATGAACTTAGCTATTACTTGTTGGCAGGTTTTATAATTCAAATTCTTCTTGAACTTCTTTCGAAAGGAATTGAACACGGGCATGTGCATCTTCATGGAGAAATTTCTAACAAAGAATTAATTATTATTTTCATTGGACTAGCGATTCATTCGTTCATTGAAGGAATGCCAATTAACACTTTTGAATCGTCTGTTCACCAACATTCAATTACCAATATTGATAGCTCTTTTTCATCCATATACCTATTTACAATTCTCATTCACAAATTACCAATTGCTTCAGTATTGATTGTTTTTTTAAATAGCATAAATTCAAGTTATTTAAAAAAGTTTGTTTTTCTTTTTCTATTTGCAGCATCCAGTCCATTGGGAGGAATTGTTGGAGAGCTTATAGTTAATATTGATTTTTTTAAAGGATTTTCCTTGAACCTATTAGCTATTTCTTGTGGAATGCTCCTGCATATCACTACTTTATTAATATTTGAAGACCATCATAACTCAAAAGGAAAAATTAAAAATGTTCTCACTATTTTAGCTGGAATAATTACGGGAATTTTAATTTTTAGTATTTAAAAATTAAAAAAAAAAAAAATTAAATTAGTTTTAAAAACATACCTAATAAGTCTTTTTTTATTTAGCTTAATAATTAATTCATTAGCTCAAAACGATAAAGATTATATACAATTCAGTGGAGTTGTTATTGCGGAAGATAGTTTACAACCTGTACCTTATTGTAGCATAATAGACAACCAAACAAAACGAGGTACTATTTCAGATTATTTTGGATATTTTTCTTTTGTAGCTAGAAAGGGAGATACAATAATATTTAGTAGCATAGGGTATAAAAAATCTAGTTTTTCTATCCCTGATACACTTACTACAAATAAATACTCATTAATTCATATAATGTATCAGGATACTATAATGCTAAAGACAGTCGTTATATATCCTTGGCCTTCAAAAGAACAATTTGCAAAGGCATTTGTTGAAACTGAGATACCCAATGACGATTATAAAAGAGCTATGAATAATCTTGCAAGAGAAAAACTTAATGAAAGAATGCAGTTTACACCAATGGATGGAGCACTTAATTTCAAATGGCAACAACAGCAAATTCAAAACAAGCTTTATTATGCTGGTCAGTATGCCCCAATAAGTTTATTGAATCCCATTGCATGGGCACAGTTCATTCAAGCATGGAAAAGAGGAGATTTTAAAAATAAGAAATGAATCTTTTTAAAAAATATAACTTATTGTTTTTTGGTCTATTAATTTCAATAATAGTTATTGGACAAGAAAAAATTACTATTAAAGGAAATATCAGAGATATTAATGGAAATCCTATCGGCAATGCGAATATTAAGGTATTTACTAAAGAGATAGAGGTAAGTACTGGTGCAGTATCGGACAAAAATGGCTTGTTCAATCTTTCATTGAGTAATTTTAAAACAACTATTGAAATAACCCATGTTAATTTCAAAAAAATAAGTAAAACAATAAATCCTGAAAGAAATTCAACTCTAAGTATTAAAATGAGAAACAAAGTATTAAAAACTTTAGAAGTTGAATATAAAGATCCTGGTAGTTCTCCAACAGAAATATTACCTACTATCAATGCATCTAATATTGCATTACCTAGTGGCAATATTGAGGGCTTACTTTCTTCAGTTGGTTTTGGGGTAAGACAGAACAACGAACTCTCTAGTGGTTTTAGTGTGAGAGGTGGAAATTTTGATGAAAATCTAATTTATGTAAACGGAATAGAAGTATATCGACCATTTTTAGCTAGATCAGGACAACAAGAAGGACTAAGTTTTATAAATCCATCTATGGTAGAAAATATAACTTTTTCTGCAGGTGGTTTTGATGCGAAATATGGAGATAAGCTTTCAAGCGTATTGGATATTTCTTACAAAGAACCAGTAGCTTTTGAAGCTAATCTATCTACGAGTCTTCTAGGCACCCAAATTCAATTTGGAGACAGACCAAGTTCTCTTATTAACTATAATATAGGATTTAGGTATAGAACCAACGCATATCTACTAGGTGCTTTAGATACCAAAGGGGAATACCAACCAAGATTTATGGATGTTCAGGGACTGGTTAATTTTAATATTAATGAGAAATTAAAGCTTTCTGTTTTTGGAACAACTGCAAATAATCTTTTTTCAGTGAAGCCAGAAAATAGACAAACGAATTTTGGAAATATTAATGAAGCTTTGAGATTTACTGTCTATTACGAAGGACAAGAGAATACTCAATATAAAACCTATATGGGAGCAGTATCTCTCCAACATCAAAGATCAGAGAATTTATCTTTAAATTATTTTATTTCAACATTTAATACCGACGAGACAGAATATTTTGATTTATTAGGCGAATATAGACTTGATGAACTAGAACGAGATTTGGGAAGTGATCAATACGGTGATATAGCATACAACAGAGGTGTTGGAGCATTTCTAAACCACGCTAGGAATCAACTAAGAGCCAATGTTATCAACTTCTATCACAATGGAGATTTTAAACAAGGTAATCAAAAAACATCTTGGGGAATAAAAGTTCAAGATGAACAAGTTAGAAACACCATAAAAGAATGGAACTATCTTGACTCTGCAAGGTTCAATACACCAAGAGAAGCGGATAGTATTGGATACCAAGATCCTTCTAATATCCCTTACCAAGAACTTCATTTAAGTAAATTTATTAAAGCAGATAATGAAATTGAATCTTCAAGGGTTACAGGATTTGTACAACATAGATTTAAAATCAACAGAGAAAAAAATATTCATTTAATTTATAAAGAAGATAGTAATAGTAGTTTAGATACAATCTTTTCAACTCAAGATTATTTTACAGCTACTGTTGGTCTTAGAGCAAATTACTGGTCTTACAACAACCAGACCGTACTTTCTCCTAGAATAAATTTCAAATGGCGACCTGCGTTTTACAAGTTTGAAAATCAAAAAATATATAGACAAAATATAACTTTTAGATTGGCAACAGGCTATTATTATCAACCTTCTTTTTATAGAGCTGCAAGAAATTTAAATGGTGAACTTAATCCTATGATAAGAGCACAAAAATCTATTCATTTAGTTGCAGGTGGAGATATGGTTTTCAATATGTGGGACAGAAAATTCAAAGTTGGATCAGAAATTTATTACAAATTTTTAGAAGATATAATCCCATATGAAATTGAAAATGTAAGGGTTAACTATTATGGTGAGAATTTAGCTTCAGGATATGCAAGAGGAATTGATTTAAAAATAAATGGAGAGTTTGTAGAAGGTATTCAGTCCTATGCTTCTTTAAGTTGGCTACAGACCAAAGAAGATATTAAAAATGACTTTTACTACGAATATTTTAACCAAGAGGGTGAGAAAATTATACCTGGATATACCATAGATCAAAATATTGTCGATAGTACGCGTTATGAACCTGGACTTATTCCTAGACCTACAGACCAAAGACTTTCATTTTCTATGTTTTTTCAAGACCAAATGCCAGACGATTGGGACACAGATAAAATTAAGTGGAGTACAATGAAAGTAAATATTAATGTTTTGGTTGGCTCCAGACTACCATACGGTCCACCAGGAAATCAAAGATTTTCAGATACCTTAAGATCTAGTTTTTATAAAAGAGTAGATATTGGATTTTCAAAAGATATAATTAACAATGAAACTGATAAGTCAAAATTTAAAGAGAAGTCTATTTTGAATGGAATTGAGTCAATGTGGATTGCATTTGAAGTTTTTAATTTATTAGATATATCTAACACCACCAACTATACTTGGATAAGAGATGTTAGTGGAAGACAATATTCTATTCCTAGTTTTTTAACATCTAGAAGATTAAATCTTAAATTAGTGGCAAGATTTTAGCAAATGGGGAAATTAAGTTCGTTAATATTAAATAGTGATCAGGTTAAAAAAAAGTTAGAAAGAATTGCTTTTCAAATCATTGAAGAGTACCATAACGAAAAAGAATTATTTATTGTTGGAATATCTAACAATGGGTTTTTGTTAGCTAAAAAATTAAAAGACTTAATTGAGAAGAATAAATTGATTTCAGAAGTAATACTAATTGAACTGAAGATCAATAAAAAACAACCATTAGATAGTAAAGTTGTTTTAAATCCTGAAACTTCTTTCAATAACAAAAAAATAATCCTAATTGACGATGTATTAAACTCAGGAAAAACTTTAATGCATGCAGCTGCATTCTTACTAAGTCAAGACATTAAGAAAATGAACACAGTTGTACTAGTTGACCGAAGACACCGAAACTTCCCTATAAAAGCAGATTGGGTTGGTTTGACACTATCTACCACTGTTCAAGAACATATCAATGTTGAAATTTCAAAAGATGAAATAAGTGTTTTTCTTGAATAAAATCCCTTAGTTATTTCTTATTTGAAGAATCTAAAACTAAAACCAAAAAATTAATAGGCATCAATTTTAGAGCAATGTTACTATAAATAAGTGACTCGTCCGTCTTCAACATGATAAACAGCACCAACTATTTTAATCTTGCCTTCGGTTTCTAAATCAGCTAATATGGAACTTTTCTCTCTTATTTCGTTTATAGATTGATGTACATTTGCTTTAGTAACTTCTTCTACTTCAACTTCTCCATCTCTTTCTTGAACGTTAGCAATAGCGGGTTTAACTTTACTTAATAAAGCGGTGATATTACCTAACTCTACTCCCTTACAGGCAGAAGTTACAGCACCACATTTTGTATGTCCTAAAACTAAAATAGCCTTTGAACCAGCAACTCCACAAGCATATTCTATAGATCCTAAAATATCTTCATTGATGATATTTCCTGCTACTCTAGCACTAAAAATATCTCCAACACCTTGGTCAAAAACTAATTCTACTGGAACTCTTGAGTCTATACAACTAAGAACTACAGCGTATGGAAATTGTCCATCACTTGTGTTCTGAACTTGGATATGTAAGTCTCTATCCTGTACATTTTTATCTAAAAATCTTTGATTACCCTCTTTAAGCATTTCAACTGCTTTATTTGGTGATATACTATCTTGTATTTCTTTTGTTAATGTTGACATAAATTAAATTTTAATTAAAGTAATTCAAAAAACTTTATGATTATTTAAATTTTTGTTAAAAAATCAATGGTGTCTACACCATCGGCATAATCCCAAAGCTCTGGTTTTTGGGCGGTTCCAAACGGAATTCCTCCTTCTCCAACCCTGCACTGAATTTCATTTGACAAAACATTTAATTCTTTTTCTAAGGTTTCCATACTTGAATAATATTCAAAGTTTACTACACTTATTGGTGAAAATAGTGATTTGTCTTCTTTCAAAATTAAAAATCCATTGTCAAAAAACAACTTTTTTCCCAATAAAAAAATAGACCTATTGTAGTCGTAGTTGTTCATATACTTATTGTGATTTATTAAATCTTTGTAATTAAATACACTATTATATATTCTATCTAAACTAAATTTTTCTGGTAAATACAATTTGGTGACTGATCTGCAACCTAGACCATAATATTGCAACATATCATGGGAAAGACTTTTTAATTGACCATTTGAAATTTCAGAATGGACCACTGCAATAGAGGTTCGATTTCTTCGAAAAATATGAGGAAATTTACCAAAATAATATTCAAAATATCTGTTGCTATTGTTACTTCCAGTGGCAATTACATAATTATAATTATCTGGCTTTTCGTTACAAATTTTAATTCTGTCTTGAAGTTCGGAATCAAATAAATAAAGAACATTTAAAATTGCCGGTATAAGAATATGGTCATTTTTAGAAAGCTTTACCTGAGTATTTATATTAAGTAAAATACAGCATACAATATCATGAAATCCTACCAATGGCAAATTTCCAGCACATATTATAAGAACATTTTTATTAATAGACGATGGAACATCGTATTTACTCATCCATTTATCTATATTGTCTTCGCTTAAGTTTTTAGCCCAAGACTCCATAGATAAGCGAATCATTTTTCTAGAAAACCAAGCGTTATTTGACTCTGCTTTTTCTGTGGATGATTTGAAATTATCAAACTCTCTTTGATCAACTCCAGACTGGAAGCCAGGCCAAGAATCAGAATCTAAAAAACTCCTAAGAAATTTACCGAATTGTACAAGGGAGGCTTTTTTATAA
>CALJHN010000030.1 GCA_938075455.1 uncultured Flavobacteriales bacterium | reverse complement strand
AAAAGGTTTATTAGAAACAGATGGACATATTGATAAAGAAATATATTATTCATCATCATCTTCAAGATTAGTATATGACTTAAAATATTTATTACTTAAATTTGGTATAGATTGTAGTGGTAATATTAGAAATGATATTGGTAAAAGTCATATTATTAGAAGAAATAACGGAAGTGAAACAAAAATAGTAACAAAAAAATTATCTTATACATTAAGAATTCCAAAGAATATAGTATTTGCTGAAATATTTGAAGATTTTCAGTGTGATAATTATCATAAATCATTTATTTATGATGGAATAATTTGGTCAAGAATTAAATCAATAGAAACTGAATATTACAAAGGAAATTTATATGACATTAATGTATCAAATAATCATAATTATACAGTTTCTAATCTTGGATTAGTTCATAATAGTGGTAAAAGATTAGGGTCGATTGCAATTTATCTTGAACCTTGGCACGCTGATATAATGGAATGGCTTGATCTTCGTAAAAATCACGGAGCTGAAGAAGAAAGAGCAAGAGATTTATTTTATGCTTTATGGACACCAGATTTATTTATGCAGAGAGTTGAGGAAAATGGTGACTGGACTTTAATGTGTCCTCACGAATGTCCAGGTTTGGCAGATACACATGGAAAGAAATTTGAAAAACTCTACAAAAAATATGAGTCGGAAGGGAAGGGTAGAAAAACGATAAAAGCACAAGAATTGTGGTTCAAAATTTTAGAAAGTCAAATAGAGACTGGAACTCCTTATATGCTTTATAAAGATGCTGCCAACGAAAAATCTAATCAAAAGAATTTAGGAACTATAAAATCCTCTAATTTATGTACGGAGATTATTGAATATACTTCTCCGGATGAAGTTGCTGTATGTAATTTAGCCTCTATTGCATTACCAAAATTCGTTATTGACGGTAAGTTTGATTTTGAAAAATTATTTAAGGTCACCTACAGAGTAACTAGAAACTTAGATAAAGTAATAGATGCCAACTATTACCCAGTTCCTGAGGCAAAAAATTCTAATATGAGACACCGTCCTATTGGGATTGGCGTTCAAGGTTTAGCAGATGCATTTATTTTAATGAGACAAGCTTTTGAATCAGAAGAAGCAAGACAGCTTAATAAAGATATTTTCGAAACAATATATTATGCTGCACTTACAGCCTCTAAAGATTTAGCCATAGAAAAGGGACCATATGAATCTTTTAAAGGTTCACCTGTCTCTCAAGGAATATTACAATTTGACATGTGGAATATTAAACCCTCTGATAGATGGGAATGGGATTTGCTACGTGAAGAGATCAAAAAAAATGGCGTAAGAAATTCTCTATTATTAGCTCCTATGCCAACAGCATCTACTGCTCAAATACTTGGAAATAACGAATGTTTTGAACCCTATACTTCAAACATCTACACAAGAAGAGTATTGTCTGGCGAATTTATTATTGTCAATAAGCACTTGCTGAGAGACTTAGTTAAATTAGGTATTTGGGACGATCGTCTTAAAAACAAGCTAATGGCATCCAATGGCTCAATACAAAATATTGATGAAATACCTGATAATATTAAAAATCTATATAAAACTGCCTGGGAAATATCACAAAAAGTTTTATTGGATATGGCAGCAGATAGGGGTGCATTTATTGATCAATCACAATCACTTAATATCTTCATGGAAAACGCCAACTTTGCTAAACTAACTTCTATGCATTTTTATGGCTGGAAAGCAGGACTTAAAACAGGAATGTATTATTTGAGAACCAAGTCCGCAACAGATGCTATTAAGTTTACTCTAGACAAAGAAGCAATTTCTGAACCAGTTGCTAAAAATGAAGAAACTGTTGAAGTAACAAAAAAGTAAGATAATCTCTATTGTCAATTACAATTTGGAAGTATTACAGTTTTTAACTAATCCCATTTTATAAGTTGATTTGGCAAATTTTTATTCTTAGATTTTACTTTAAGTTTATCTCTTTATTTGCTCCACAATTTGCTGGCTTAAAAGCTTTTAAATTATTTCAAAAAGTTAAAAAAAAAACAATAAGAAAAAGAGAGGAGTGGTTTTATAAGGAAGTCCAACACTTTAAAGTTACTTCATCAAAGGAAGACCTACTATGTTACGAAATAGGTTCTGAAAATAAGAACCTAGTTTTTTTATTACATGGTTGGGAATCGAATGCTGGTAGCCTTTCTAAATTTGCTTTTCAATTGTCTAAGAATAATTACAGAGTCATTAGTTTTGACTTGCCTGGTCATGCAAAATACAAATCAAATTACACCAACTTAGTAGAGTGTAGTGAAGCTTTTTCTAAGGTTATAGAATATATAAAACCTAATATATCTTTTAGTGTTATATCTCACTCTTTTGGTTCAGCAGTTTGTACTTATACTTTGTCAAAATTGAACTATAAATTAGATAAAATTGTTTTTTTAACTTCCCCAAATTCCATTTTAGAAATTTTTAAAGACTTTAAAAATTTGATAGGTTTATCTAATCTTTCCTTTACATATTTTGTTCAGAAAGCAAATTTATTAGCAAATGAAGAAATCAAAAATATTAATATAGATGAAAAATTAAAGCTATTAGATTTTTCAAAATTGCTTTTAATTCATGACGAATTTGATAAAATTATCCCAATAAAAAATTCCGAAGAGATTAAAAAAATAAATACCAAAAAAACACAGCTAATTAAATATTCTAAAATAGGACATTATAAAATGTTGTGGAATGATAAAGTAGTAGATGACACCATGCGTTTTTTTAAAGAATAAAAAAGGCACCCGAAGGTGCCTATATAACTTTAAATTATTCAAACAATTTATTTTTATTCTAATTACTTTAATCCTTTAATTACAGATGTTCCTGCCCCAAAAACATTGTCTTGCCCATAAGGAGAACCTTTTCCGTCGGCATAGCCTTTCCATTTAACTAGCTCTATATAGTTTGGAGATCTAGTTAACTGTTGTTGTACCAATCTTATTTCTTCAGCTCTACCTTGAGCTCTTAAAATAGCAGCTTTCTTTTCACCTTCAGCCTTCATTATTTCTGCATTTGCTAGATATTGCTGTTCCTCCTCTAACTCTTTAGCTTTTTGGTTTCTTTGCTTTTGGGTTTCTTTTTCAGTAATTGCAACTTTTACATTTTCAGGTAGGTTAACATCTGCAATTTCACAGAAATTATAAGAAATAAAATTAGCAGGAAATTCTGATTGGAAAATAGTATCCATTTCTGTTTCTAAAGCTTCTCTTTTTGTTGAGTAAATTTCTTCATAAGTGTATCGTCCGATTACGTCTTTTATAACTCCTCTAACTTTTGCATCAATAAAAGAGCTTTCAAATGCTTTACCATGTTTTAAGTGTAATTTTGCAGTATTATTTTGCATGGGATTGTAATTGATAGTTACATCAATTCCTATTTCCATACCGTTTTTTTCCATCACCTTCGAACTATAGTTTCTACTTTGCTGAAGAATATTATAGGTAATCATTTCATTCCAAGGAGCAATAAATACTGTTCCTTCTGTATAAACATTAGTTTGGTCTATACCACCAGTATATGGTCTGTATATAAACCCTTCTTCGCCTGGATTTACATCTGTCCATGACATGAAAAATAAGGAGACTAGGATTATTCCTATCCCCCCGAATAATGTTGTTTTTAAAATATTTTTAGGTTCTATTTCTATTTCACTCATGATTTTGGTTTATTAATTATTGTTTTATAAGTATTATATATTGCTAAAATGTTCAAAAACAGTGCCAAGATTTTTACAATTGGGTGTGTTCTAATTGCATACATAATGGTTACCACAAAAAGCAAAGCAGCCAAAGTAACATTTAGAATTATACTTAAAATGTATCTATTATTGTTCATTATATCATTTTTTTAGGATCTACCCACAGATCATATTCCTCTGCTGTGACATATCCTAAGTTGATTGCTTCTTCTTTCAAGGTTGTGCCATTTTTATGCGCAGTATTAGCTATTTCAGCAGCTTTGTAATAGCCTATTTTAGTGTTTAAAGCAGTTACAAGCATTAACGAATTGTTTAATAGTTTTTCAATATTTGCATGATTTGGCTCAATTCCTTTAGCACAATGCTCATTAAATGACAAAGTGGCATCTGCTAAAATCGTTGCACTTTCAATTAAATTCTTTGCCATCATAGGTTTAAATACATTTAATTCATAATGTCCTTGTGCTCCTCCAAAACTTATTGCTACATCATTTCCCATTATCTGAGCACATACCATAGTAAGAGCTTCACATTGTGTAGGATTCACCTTTCCAGGCATAATGGATGAGCCAGGTTCATTTGCAGGTATAATTAATTCACCAATACCAGATCTTGGTCCTGAAGCCAACATCCTAATGTCATTAGCAATTTTATTGATGGATACTGCCAATTGTTTTAAAGCTCCATGTGTTTCTACAATTGCATCGTGGGCAGCAAGTGCTTCAAACTTATTTTCAGCAGATATGAACGGTAAATTGGTTAGTTCTGCAATATTTTTTGCCACCATTTTCGCATATCCTTCAGGTGTATTTAGTCCGGTTCCTACAGCAGTTCCACCAAGTGCAAGTTCACTTAAATGATCCATTGTATTATTTAGAGCTTTTAAACCATGATCTATCTGAGATACATATCCAGAAAATTCTTGTCCCAAAGTTAAGGGAGTTGCATCCATTAAATGGGTTCTTCCAATCTTAACAACCTCTCTAAATTTTAATGCTTTTTTCTCTAAAGTATCCCTTAGTGCAGTAACTCCGGGTATGGTTTTTTCAATTATTATTTTATATGCAGCAATATGCATTGCAGTTGGGAAAGTGTCATTTGAAGATTGAGATTTATTAACATCGTCATTTGCTTTTAAAGTAGTATTGACTTTATCTAGAGAACCTCCATTTAAAACATGGGCTCTATTGGCAATAACTTCATTTACATTCATATTGCTTTGTGTTCCAGAACCAGTTTGCCAAACTACAAGAGGAAACTCATTGTTTAATTGGTTATCTAAGATTTCGTCACAAACTTTAGCTATCAAATCTTTTTTATTTTCTTCTAATACACCAAGCTGAAAATTAGTAATGGCTGCTGCTTTCTTTAAAACAGCAAATGCATGCACTATTTCTAATGGCATTGATGCTGGTGGGCCAATTTTAAAGTTATTTCTTGATCTCTCTGTTTGAGCTCCCCAATATTTAGTTGACTCAACTTGAATTTCTCCAATGGTATCTTTTTCGATTCTAAAGCTCATTTTAATATTTTTATTACTAATTTAGTTTAAAGAAACTTAAATCAAATTTAAAATTTATGGTTATAGGTACAGCAATATTTTTATTTTTCTTTGGTATGGCTTTCTGGGTGCTGTTATTTTTAGGCGGTTTTATTGGTCTTTGGGTTCAATGGGGATTGATTGATATCACCAAAGCTCAATTATCCAAAAGAGGCATCATAAAAGATGTTTAATTAATAATTCTCAAGAAATTTTCTTTTGGTCTTCCTATTTCAGCCAAATCTTTATTTACTAGAATAGGCCTTTCCATCAATTTAGGTTCTTTTATCATCCAATTAATTATTTCATTTTCAGAAAGGGACTTTCCTTTAATATTTTCTTTATAAATTACTTCACTTTTTCTAATAAGCTCAGATGCAGAAATATCTAATTTTATTAAAAGATCTATTAACTCTTCTTTAGAAATTTTATTTTCTAAATAATTAATAATTTCAGGTTGAATGTTTTTAGATTCTAGAAAAGCCAATCCTTCTCTACTTTTACGACATCTATTGTTGTGATAATATTTCATTTATTTTGATTTTCCATAACTCATTAAGTAATTATTTAAAAATGGCTGTAATTCACCGTCGAGTACTTTAAACGGGTCATTGCTTTGAAAATTTGTTCTATGATCTTTGACTCTTTTGTCATCTAATACATAACTTCTAATTTGAGATCCCCACTCAATTTTCTTTTTTCCAGCTTCAATTTCATCCTGTTTTTCTCTTCTTGCTCGTAATTCTAGCTCATAAAGTTGAGACTTTAATAATTGCATTGCTTTTTCTCGATTGCCAAGTTGAGATCTAGTTTCAGTGTTTTCGATAACAATTCCAGTTGGTGCATGTTTTAGCCGTACCCCAGTTTCAACTTTATTAACATTTTGCCCCCCTGCACCTCCGCTCCTAAAAGTGTCCCAGCTGATGTCGGCAGGACTAATATCTATTTCTATGGTATCGTCAACACTTGGATATACATAAACGGATGAAAAAGAAGTCATTCTTTTACCCTGTGCATTAAAAGGACTTACTCTAACTAGTCTATGAACTCCATTTTCTCCTTTTAAATACCCAAAAGCAGAATCTCCAGAAATTTCAAGAGTTACAGTTTTAATTCCAGCAACATCCCCATCTTGAGAATGAATTTCTTTTACTTTATATCCGTTCTTCTCACACCACATTAAGTACATTCTCATTAGCATTGCACTCCAATCACAACTTTCTGTACCACCTGCACCTGCAGTAATTTGAAGAATTGCATCTAAATGATCTTCTTCGAAAGAAAGCATGTTTTTTAATTCTAAATCTTCTAAATTTGCAATTAATTTTTTATGTTGATTTAAGACTTCTTCTTCTGAAGATTCGCCTTCTTTGAAGAAATCAAATAGAACTTCAGTGTCTTCAAGATTGGTTTTCAAATTTTCGTAGGAATTTACCCACAATTTTTTGTTTTTAATAGATTTTAATACTACTTCGGCCTTTTTTGGATCATTCCAAAATTCAGGATCTTGAGTTACTAATTCCTCCTCTTTGATTAATTCTCTTTTTTGATCAATGTCAAAGATACCCCCTTAACGCTTCCAGGCGATCTTTAATAATTTTAAGTTGTTCAGATGAGATCATGTTGTTGAATTTTAACAATGTTAATAGAAAAAATTATCTTAATCTTAATTTATCCCCATTATTTAAGCCGTTTTTTAAAATTAATTCATTTCTTTTTTTCAAAGACTTCATTTTGATGCCATAAGTTTGAGAAATTGATCTTAAATCTTCCCCTTTTTTTACCACATGAGTTCTTTGCTTTGATCTATTTCTTTTAGGTTGAATAAATACTTTAGTACCTACTTTTAATACAGACAGCTTATTGTCGTCATTATACTTTAGTATTTGTTTTAATTTAATATTTAAGCTTTTTGCAATTTTCTCATAAGTTTCTTGATTTTGAGAAATTACATATTTTATTTTGTTGGGATGCATGTAAATATTTCGTTTGCCTGACATCAAATTTTTATCAATTTTTTCCCTATCAAATTGATATAGTTTATTTTCTTCAATAATTTTTATTAGAAGCTCAGGATACTTGCTGTTGGTTGCGTAACCAGCTTTTTTTAGACCCTTTGCCCAAGATTTATAATCTGTAATTTTATAGTCAAAAAGAAATTCATATCTGCTGTATTTGTTAAGAAAAAGGGAGTGGTCGACAAAAGATTCCAAGACATTTTTATAATTTCTAAAACATTCATTCTTTTTATCATCATCAGCAAATATTTTTTTCCCTTCCCATCCATGACACTTTATACCAAAATGATTATTTGCTTTTGTAGCCAGTCTTGAATTTCCATGGTTACTTTCTAAAATACCTTGCGCTAAAGTTATACTAGCCGGAATCTTATATTGATGCATTTGTATTATTGCTAAGGAAGAGTATTTTTCAATATATTCTTTTCTTGAAATTTCTTGTCCAAATATAGAGTTTGATAAAATTAATAACCCAAAAGCAATGCACTTAAAGTATTTGCCCAAAATCATTTTGCTGGTCTTTTATTGTAAAGAAAAATATTTTTAAAATCTTTTTCAATAGAAGTTCCAATAACTGCAATATCTGCACCAGCATCCCAAACATCTTCTAAATCTTCTTGACTATTGATGCCTCCTCCAATGATTAATGGAATATTAATTGTTTTTTTAACATCTGCTATCATTTTCTGCTCAATGATTTCTCCTGCACCTGACCCTTTGTCCAAATAAATATAATGAAGTCCCAATTGTTCTCCTGCTAAAGCAGTTGCAGCTGCAATAGAACTTTTATTCTTTGGTATTGGAAGAGATCCACTCATGTAAATAGCTGAGTTTAAATTATTTCCTTCTACAAGAATATAACCACATGGTAAAATTTCAAGGTTACTAGCTTTTATCTTAAATGCTGATTTCACATGTTGTCCTATTAAGAGTTCTGGGTTTCTCCCACTTATAAGAGATAATAAAAACATGCCATCTGCATACTTAGAAATTTGTTGGTTATCTCCTGGGAAAATTAAAATAGGCTTACTGGAAAGAGTTTTAATTTCCTTCAAAAAACTATCGAACATCTGGTGATTAATTAAGCTCCCACCAACTAAAATAAAGTCACAGCTAGACTTATTTGTTAGCGAAATTAATTCGCTTATTTCCTCAAAAACAATCTTGTCAGGATCAATTAAAACACACCATTGTTTTTCTCCTTTTGATATTTTATCTCTAATAATTTTCTTAATCATTAATAAGGGTATAATCTGTGTTGAAAGCTAAAAAATAATTTTGAAAGTTGGATACTTTTATATTACTAGAGAATGAAAAATTTGGATGACGGCAAAAGCCTTTATATCCATCAGAACTTTTTTTGACTATTAAATGATTATTAAATAAAACAGAATTGTCTCTTTTAGATTTATAAAGGACCTCTTTAATACACCATTTTTTTAGTAACTCTTTTAAATCATTACCATCATTAAAGTCTTCTTTATTTGTGAATTTATGTTTTATTTTCAAGGTGTTCCTATTGTTTTGTTCTATATCTATTCCGCAGGGAAAATCTGCAATAATTATTGCAATTGTATTTTTTGTGTGTGTAATAGAAATCTTTTTTTTAGATTTTTCTATATGAGGAATTCCATTTTTTGAAATTAATATTTTATTATCTATTAGTTCATTAAAAAGAAGTTTTACACCATAAATCTGCCATTTTCTGCTTTCATTTTTATAATCTATAAAATCTTTATGATAATTAGGATGAATGATTTTACAATGATTGAGATTAAATTCATGTTCATTAAATTCCCAGACACCAATTTTATAGTTAGTTCCCTTAAATATTTTTTGTAATGGCAAAACTTATAATTAAAAGTAATTTATTTCTTTGTAAAAATAATTGACAATAAAAAAGATGTCTTTTTTCAGTTGATTTAAAAAGCCTATTTATATTTGTTCAAATATCTTAAAAATAAAAATGATATTTTAGGATTACAACCTAATTTCTATTTCTCAAAAAAAAGAAATAATCTAATATTGAGAAAATAAATGCAAATAATAATGTTGTTAAGTTAAATAGAATTGTAAATTAATTACTGCGAATCATTAATGAAGGATCTATATATATATAACTCTCTATCTTCTAAAAAAGAGAAATTCATACCAATTGAAAAAGATCATGTTGGAATGTATGTCTGTGGTCCCACTGTCTACAGCAATGTTCATCTTGGAAATGTAAGAACATTTATGTCCTTTGATATGGTATACAGATACTTATTGCATTTAGGTTACAAGGTAAGATATGTTAGGAATATTACCGATGCAGGACATTTAGAAAATGATGCCGATGAAGGGGAAGACAGAATAGCTAAAAAAGCACACATAGAAAAAATTGAACCTATGGAGGTTGTACAACGCTATACTGTAGATTTTCACAATACTTTAAATCGTTTTAATTTTTTGCCGCCAAGTATTGAACCTACTGCAACTGGCCATATCATTGAGCAAATAGAAATTATCAAGAAAATTATAGAAAATGGTTATGCCTATGAATTTAAAGGGTCAGTTTATTTTGATGTTTTAAAGTACAATCAAAAAAACAACTATGGAATATTAAGTGGTCGAAAGATTGAAGATTTAATTCATAATACCCGATTACTAGATGGTCAGTCGGATAAGAAGAATCCACAAGATTTTGCACTATGGAAACGTGCAGAGCCACAACATATAATGAGATGGCCATCACCATGGGGAATTGGCTTTCCTGGTTGGCACTTGGAATGTACTGCAATGAGCACGAAATATTTGGGTAAAAAATTTGATATTCATGGAGGAGGTATGGATTTGAAATTCCCTCATCATGAATGTGAAATTGCTCAAGCTGAAATATGTAATGATAGTAGCCCAGTTAATACTTGGATGCATACAAATATGCTCACATTAAATGGTCAAAAAATGGCTAAATCTACTGGAAATTTTATCTTGCCAAATGATTTTTTTACAGGAAACAGTAAACATTTAAGTAAAACTTTTTCTGCTGGTTGTGTTAGGTTTTTCATTCTTCAGGCACATTATCGCAGTGTCTTAGACTTTTCAAACGAAGCATTATTGGCTTCTGAAAAAGGATATAATAAACTAATGGAAAGTATCCGAATTTTAGACACTTTGAGCCCATCTTCAAACACTTCAGATTTTAATGTGGAATCGTGGAAAGAGAATTGTTACAATGCAATGAATGATGATTTTAATTCTCCTATTTTAATTGCAGAACTATTTAGTATTGTAAAATTTATAAATCAGGTTAAAGATGGTAGCTCTACAGTTAATAAAAAAGACTTGAAGATTATTATTAATACGGTAAATATATTTGTATTTGAGATTTTAGGTCTTCAAAATGATAATGAAGATGCAAATAAATACAAGGAAAAATTAGAAGAGACATTAGAGCTGCTAATTAAAATGAGATCGGAAGCAAGAGCCAATAAGGACTTTGAATTATCAGATAAAATAAGAATAGAATTAGATAAAATTGGCATTCAACTTAAAGATTCTAATCTGGGAACAACCTTTAAAATTGATTGAATATGAAGTTTATTAACGCCAATAAAATTTTCGTGATTTCTACTTTATTGTTTGGAGTAAATAGTTTTTTTTCTCAGAACATCTTAGTAGACTCTTTATTTTTTAATAAAGGGGAACAATATTTTTCTTTCGACCCACCAAAAAATATTAATTCTGTTAGTAAAATTATTTCTGTAGACCATAAATCAAATTCTCAAAAAATTTATGCTTACGCTAATAAAAAAGAATTCATTGATTTTTTAGATTTAGAAATTCCATTTGAAATAATAAATGAAGAAATACAATTTCAAGAGCATACAGCTTTAAGATCTTCTTGGAATTTTTATCCTAATTACCAGGAATACGAAAATATGATGCAAGCATTTGCTGATTCTTTTCCCTCAATTTGTAAACTTCATAATCTTGGAACATTAAATTCAGGACATAAAATTTTAGCAGTTCAAATATCTAATAATGTAGGGGTTCCTGAAAACGAGCCTTCGTTTTTATATACTTCTTCTATGCATGGAAATGAGCTAACTGGCTATGTTTTAATGTTGAGGTTGATTGATGAAATTTTAAATGGCTACAGTGTTGGCAATTATACTAATATTGTCGATGGAATAGATTTATGGATTAACCCTTTAGCTAATCCAGATGGAGCATTTGCAGTAAGTGATCTTTCAGTTAGTGGTGCTACTAGAGGCAATGCGAATTGGATTGATTTAAATAGGAATTATCCAGATCCTCTAGATGGCGATCATCCTGATGGAAATCCATGGCAAGAAGAAACAATTATTTTTATGAATCTTTCGGATTCAATACCTTTTAGCATGTCATGTAATTTTCACACTGGAGCAGAAGTCTTTAATTACCCTTGGGATACTTGGTCAAATTTAACTGCAGACGATTCTTGGTGGCAAAATATTGGTTCTAGTTATGCAGATACTGTTCAACATCATGGCCCCCTGGGATATTTTAATGATTTAAATAATGGACTTACTAATGGGTGGGTGTGGTATGAGGTAGACGGAGGAAGACAAGATTTTATGAATTATTTTAAACGATGTAGAGAATCTACCATTGAACTTTCCTCAACTAAGATTCCAAATCCTTCTACTTTACCAAACTATTGGAATGCTAATAAAGCTTCTTTAATTAATTATATTGAAGAATCTTTAAATGGTCTTAGAGGAATAGTAACAGATTCTATTACAGGACAACCGCTTAGTGCTCGTGTAGAGATTTTTGTCCATGATTTTGACAGTTCTCACGTTTATTCAAATTTGCCAGTGGGGAATTACCATAGATATTTAAGTCCAGGTAATTATTTAGTTAATTTTAGCGCTCAAGGTTATGAAAGTAAGTCCATAAATGTAGATATTTACAGTGCAACTTCTACAGTTTTAAATGTACAATTAGCAGAGAGTAACATGGTTGGAATTAGTGATTTAAAAAGAGAAAAAAAGTTGATAAAAAAAGTTGATGTCTTGGGTAGAGAGGGTTCAGAAAATTCTTTCCAAATTCAAATATTTGACAACGGATCAACAAAAAAAATATTCAATAATAAAAATAAATAAATATGAAAAACCTTTTAATTATTTCAATTTCGTTTATGTCTTTAGGTATTTTTTCTCAAGAAAAATTTGAGACTAACCGAAAAGGTAGCGATTATAAATTCAAAGTTCTTAAAGATTTAGAAGCTACAGATGTCCAAGACCAAGGAAGAACTAGTACTTGCTGGAGTTTTTCTTCTTTATCATTTTTTGAATCGGAAATCATAAGATTAAAAAACGAACGTCATAATCTTTCAGAAATGTTTATTGCCAGAAATGCTTATTTGGGGAAAGCAGAAAATTACCTGAGAATGTATGGTACTTTTACTTTTGGTCCTGGTGGAGCATTTCACGACATCCCATGGGTTATTAAAAGATATGGTATTGTCCCAGAAGAAGTATATAATGGCTTGAATTACGGAAGTACTACCCATAAGCATTCAGAAATGGAAGCAGTATTAGATGGTGCTGTTAAAGCACTAGCTAAAAAACCTCAGAATGGAAAACTAACACCAGTTTGGAAGGACGCTGTAGAAGGCATTCTCGATGCATATTTAGGAGAGCTTCCAAGTAATATAGAAGATTTTAATTTTACTTATAAAGGAAAGGAATACAATCCAAAATCTTTTTCCAAATCCTTAGGACTTAATATGGAAGATTATATTTCTATTACTTCATTTTCTCACCATCCATTTTACAGTCAATTTGTGTTAGAGGTTCAGGATAATTGGGCAATGCAGTCTAGCTATAATTTGCCACTTGATGAATTCATAAATTTAATGGAACAAGCTATTATGAACGGCTATACTTTTGGTTGGGGAGCAGATGTTTCAGAAAAAGGATTTGGCTACAGAGATGCTTTGGCAATTTTACCAGAGGATGAATCAACCATCCAAAAATCTGGCAAGGATAGTAAAAGATTTAACGATGCTGGTGCTATAAGAGTAAGCAATGCTTTTATTTCTCCTGTAAAAGAGAGAAATATTACCCAAGAAGATAGACAAATTGCCTTCGATAATCAAGAAACTACGGATGATCATGGAATGCATGTTACTGGATTGGTAGAAGATCAAAAAGGGACTAAATATTTTATAGTTAAAAATTCTTGGGGAGAAAGTAATGATCAAGATGGCTATTTCTTTGCTTCATTTCCATATGTAAAGTATAAAACTTTAAATATCCAAGTTCATAAAGACGTATTGTCAAAAGATCTCAAAAAGAAATTAGGAATTAAATAATGTCAAGAATATTGGGATACATATTGATTGCTCCCATTTGGCTGTATCAAAAATTAATTTCTCCTTTTTTCCCTAGTACCTGTAGATTTAATCCTACTTGCTCTAACTATGCAATAGATGCTATTAAATTAAAAGGTCCCTTTGTTGGATTTTGGTTAGCTTTAAAAAGAATTTCAAAATGCCATCCATGGGGAGGAACAGGTTACGATCCACTGCCATAAATTATTCAATATGCTAAAAATAGATATGCATTCTCATATAATTCCAAAAAATCTTCCTGACTGGGAGAAAAAGTTTGGTTATGAGGGGTTTATAAGGTTAGAACATCATAAACCTAGCTGGGCTAATATGATGCAGGGAGATAATTTTTTTAGAGAAATAAATCACAATTGTTGGGATCCTGAAATTAGAATGAATGAGTATGAAAAATATGCTACTCAAGTACAAGTAGTATGCACTATTCCAGTTCTGTTTGCATATTTTTCAAAACCAAAAGATGGTCTAGAAGTAGCTAGATTTTTAAACGATGATTTAGCTAATTTGGTAAATAAATATCCTAAAAAATACATTGGTTTAGGCTCTTTGCCCATGCAAGATCCTGAGCTTGCAGTTCAAGAACTTTTTAGAATCAAAGAATTAGGATTTAAAGGTGTCCAAATTGGTTCTAATATTCAAGATAAAAATTTAAATGAACCTGATTTTTTTCCAGTTTGGGAAGCCTGTGAAAAACTTGGATTGGCTGTATTGGTTCACCCTTGGAATATGATGGGTAAGAAAAAAATGAGTAAATATTGGCTTCCTTGGCTTGTTGGAATGCCAGCTGAAACTTCTCGTGCAATGTGTTCTATGATATTTGGAGGAATTTTTGATAAGTTTCCTGATTTAAGAGTTAACTTTTGCCATGCAAGCGGATCGTTTTTATCAACAATTGGAAGAATAGAACATGGTTTTAACTCCAGGCCAGATCTAGTAGCTTGTGATAATTTAAAAAATCCGAGAGAATATTGTGGTCATTTTTGGGTAGATTGTATTACCCACGATCAAGATATGCTCCATTATGTTTTAAAAATGCAAGGTTCTAAAAGAGTCACACTGGGAAGTGATTATCCATTTCCCTTGGGCGATTTAGAAATAGGAGAGTTTATAAACCAAATGAATTTAGAAAAATCTGTTGTTGAGGATATTTTTTGCAATAGTACTTTAGAATGGTTGAACCTTAAAAAAGAAATGTTTATATGAGAGTTTTAATTTGGTTCCTATTAATATTATTTCATTCTGTGTCATTTTTTTCACAAAATGCTTATTGGCAACAAGAAATAAAATACGATATGAATATTGATTTTGACCATAAAAATCACCAATTTGATATACACCAAGAAATTACATATATCAATAATTCACCAGATGAATTGTCAAAAGTATATATGCACTTATTTTACAATGCTTTTCAGCCGGGTTCTATGATGGATGTAAGATCAAGGTCAATTGCTGATCCTGATTCTAGAGTCATGGACAGAATTTTTAACCTTAATAAATCTGAAATTGGTTTCCAAAAAATTATTGGTGTAAATAATGGCAACAATAATTTGACTTTTTTTCAAGAGGGCACCATTTTAGAGATTTTTTTAAACAAGCCTCTAAAATCTGGAAAGAAATTAAATTTATCTATTGATTGTAAAAGCCAAATTCCAATCCAAATACGAAGAACTGGAAGATATAATAAAGAAGATGTAGCTTATTCTATGACTCAATGGTATCCCAAAATGTGTGAATATGATTTGGAAGGTTGGCATACCAATCCATATATAGGTAGAGAATTTTATGGCGTTTGGGGAGAGTTTAATGTTGTAATTAATATTGATAGTTCATTTGTTTTAGGTGGAACTGGAATTCTTCAAAACCCAAACGAAATAGGGCATGGGTATGAAATCAAAAAGATAGTTAGGAAGGGGGATTCAAATAAATTAAAATGGCATTTTAAAGCAGAAAATGTCCACGATTTTGCTTGGGCTGCAGATCCATTTTTTATTCATGAACAAACTTCTCTAGAAAATGGAACGATACTTCATTTTTTGCATAAAAACGACTCTTTAAATGAAAATTGGAAACGATTACAACCATATGCTGTAAAATGTTTTGAATATATGAACAAAAATTATGGTGAATATCCTTACAAACAGTATTCAATTATTCAAGGTGGTGATGGAGGAATGGAATATCCAATGTGTACCTTAATTACAGCTGGAGGATCATTCAAAGGATTGGTAAGCGTTACTGTTCACGAGGCTATTCATAGTTGGTTTCAAGGAATTCTTGGGACTAACGAGTCTAAATATGAATGGATGGATGAAGGATTTTGCACCTATGCACAATATGAAGTCTTAAACTATTTATACAAAAAAAAAGTTTTAAACCCTCTATACAGACAGTATAAGAGTTATTCTAATGTTGCAAAATCTAGTTATAAAGAACCTTTATCGACTCATGCTGATTTTTACAATTTAAATTATGTTTATGGCGTTAATGCTTATAACAAAGGCTCTGTTTTTCTTCATCAGTTGGGTTATGTAATTGGTTCGCAAGCTTTAAAAATAGGTATGAAAAAATATTTTGAAGCATGGAAGTTTAAACACCCTAAACCATCAGACTTTAAGAGAATAATGGAGATAGAAAGTGGATTAGAACTAGATTGGTATTTTGAGCAGTTTACCCAAACTACCAACACAATTGATTATGCCATTGCAAGTGTTAAGTCTATGGGTTCAAAAACTAAAATTTTGGTCCAGAAAAAAGGAAGAATTCCAATGCCTGTAGATATTTGTCTTGTCACAAGTGATTCCAATGCTTTTTGGTATAATATTCCTCTTAGAATTATGCGTGGATCAAAGAAAAATGATATGATAGGAGGTAACTTTAAGACATTATCAGATTGGCCCTGGGTATATAATTACTATGAATTTGAAGTAGATTTTTCATTAGAAAAAATAAAACAAATTCAAATAGATCCTTCTACTAGACTCGCAGATATTAATTTAGAAAACAATATTTGGACCGTAAATACTAATCAGGAAATATTAGTTCCTGAAATTGTTTTTAAGAACAAATTATAAATATTTTTTTATTGCTATTGAAATTAGTTGTTGGTTTGCTAGTCTTAAACCCCAATATTCTTGACTTGATGTGGCAGTCCCCCCACTATTATTTACAATTGTAGCTTCGTAATATTGATGAAAGCCAACATTAAAATTGGCAATTATGTTTAAAAAGACATCTTTTTTAATTAAATATTCTAAAAACATAAAATACTCTAATCCTGTTCCAAAATAATCTGAGGACCAAAATGCTTGTGTTCCCGCTACAGCTTGTCCACGATAAATATTACACCTAAAATAAGGACCTATTCCGTGACTAAAATTTATATTTTCTTTATCAATTAACCACTTGCCTTTACTAACACTTATTAAAAAGTTATTTAAACTTAACATTGGATTCTTATAAGATGGCGAAAACTTAGAGTGCGCTCTGTAAAAACTATTTTCTGAAATGGTCATTTGATAATCGATGAGTATTCCAAATTTTTCTTCATTTTTTGAGTCAAATTGAGTTAAAATTGAACTTATTGGATTGCTCCATCCAATGGAAATTGCGTGTGAAATGTCATCATTTTCATCTTCATAATTTTTTTGAGAAAAAAAATGAGAATATATTAATACTAAAAATAATAATAATAGAAACTTATACATTAATTAAAGATGTGAATTTGATTGGATATGATGTCAAAACTAGTTTGGTAATTTTTTAGGGAATAGCTTGCAGGACCTTGAATTACCAGGCCGTCAAAGAGTTGGTATCGACTACTGTCACAAGCACATTCAACGTAAGAATTAGTAGAATCTACTGTTGCTTTTCCACATGGATTATCAGCATTGAAAGTACAATGCCTGTCATATGCACTAAATTGGTCATAAGATTGTCTATAAATTATTATTCCTTTACTACCTCCAGTGATGTATGTCCATCCTCCAATAGAATTTAACGAAGAATAACTAGGTAATGAAATATTTATGTATTGGTCTACATAAACGTAGGGAACTATATTTTGATTCTTTGTACAACTATTTAAGAAAATTATGCAAAAACATATTAAGAGATTTTTAAATTTGAAATTATCTTTATTGATGAGTAATTTAGTTTTAAAATACATAGTAATTTTTGCAATGGTCATTATTGTAAATAATATTCACTCTCAAAATATGGGCGAATTAATAGGGTCAAATAAATATTCAATTATCCAAAACTACAAAATACCTGGAAATAACGAAGATGTTGTTGAAGGACTGTCTTTTAGTGATTTAAAAAGACAGCAAAATTATAATATTAAGCACCAAAAGAAGTATAGAAAAGAGTTGTTTAAAACTCACCTTTTAAAACAAACAAAGCCTACAAGAAAAAGGGTGAAGCAAACTTTGAAAAAATCTCAAAGATTATTAGCAGGCAAGTATTTAGAACCAAATTGGAAAGTTTGGATTAATAGAAAAAAGATTTTCTAGTATTGAATTTAAAACAAAAATGAAGATTAACTTTTTGAATTTAAATTGATCAAATGTTAAAAATTCGTTAATTATTGTTTAATTTGTAGAACGACTTATGTTTCGTTAAAGTTAAAAGATAACAGACTATGATTAGAAAAATATTTTTATTATCCGTATCTCTCTTTGTTTTATGCTTTGTAAGTTATGCTCAACCTCAAGGAGGTAGTATAAAAGGTAAAGTTTTTGATGAATTGAAAGAAGGCTTTCCTTTTGTAAATGTTGCACTTTTCCAAAACGGAAATATAAGGGGAGGAGCAACTACTGATTTTGATGGTGTTTTTAAGATTAGTAATATTTCTGCTGGATCCTATACTCTTGAAATCAAATTTGTTGGATATCAAACTTACAGACTAGAAGGCTTGATTGTTAAGGGTGGAAAATTATTACCATTATCTCCAATTTATTTAAAAGAAGCAACAGAGCTCTTAAAGGAAGTAGAAATTGTAAGTTATAAAGTACCCTTAATTGATAAGGATGGAGGTGCTTCTGGTGGGACAGTTACAAGGGAAGATTTAGCAAGAATGCCAGGAAGATCCGCTGGTTCTATTGCAAGTACTGTTGGTGGTGTACAATCGGATGCTAATGGTGAAATTACTTCGGTAAGAGGTTCTAGAGATGATGCAACTTTTTACTATATAGATGGAATAAAAGTTAGAGGTTCTACAAATTTACCTAAGTCAGCTATTGAGGAAGTAAGTGTAATGACTGGTGGAGTTCCAGCTAATTTTGGAGATGCAACAGGAGGTATTATTTCTATTACAACCAGAGGAGCTTCAAGAACTTATTTTGGAGGAGTAGAGGTAGTAAGTTCTGGTATTGGATTAAATGAAAATGTTTACGGATTAGATAACAATGCGTTCAATCTTTTTGAAGGCACTTTTTCAGGTCCTTTACTTATGAAAAAAGATAGTACTGGAAAGAAAACAGATCCTATTCTTGGATTTTTTGTTTCTGGAAACTTTAACCACGTTTTAGATCCAAGACCTCTTGCAGGTGATCAATATAGACTTAAGCCAGCATACAGAGATTCTTTAATTGATCCTGATAAAATGGGCCCATTAAGACCAACTGGATTGGGTTTCGGGGCATATTATAATACAGATTTTTTGACAGAAGATGCATTCGAAAAAGTTAAGTATCGCCAGAATGTTGATAGAACAACAGCCTCCCTAGCTGGCAAAATAGATGTAAATGCCGGGCCTAACATGAACATCTCTTTTGGAGCATCTGGAGCTTATTCAAATCGTAATGGAGCTTCTTGGGAAAGTTCACTTATGAATTATGACAATTTAGCCAACTACAGAGATTTTGATTGGAGGGCTTATGGAAAATTCACCCAACGTTTTCAAAATTTAGCTGAAGATGCTAACTCTCAAACTGGAGTTAAAAATGCTTACTACACAATAATGGTAGATTATTCAAAAAACTATGGTTGGGTAGAAGACAATGTCCATGGAGATAATTATTTCAACTATGGACATATAGGAAAATTTGATATTGCAAAAACACCTTCTTATGAGTTTTCTGACTTTGATGGAAATGGAGTTTTAGATCTTGTTCAAACTGGTGTTAATGATGATTCTATTATTTTCACACCTTCCACAACTAATGCAGATATGGCTGCAATAACTACTCAATATTTTTCTCTATATGACGAAGTTGCAGGGAATTACGAAAATATAACTCAGCTACTAGATGGTGGCGCTCTTTTGAATGGACGAAGGCCAACTAACGTATATGGTCTCTGGCAAAATATTGGATACGGATATAATGGATCTAACCAATCTGATAATTCTCAGTTCAGGATAACTGCTGTAGGTTCAGCAGATATTGGAGACCATGCTCTTTCTTTGGGATTTGAATATGAGCAAAGAACAGATAGATATTTTGGAGTAGCACCTATAGGACTTTGGGGTTTAATGAGGCAGCTTGCTAATTCTCATACAGATTATGGTAGAGGAATTGATGAGAGCCAACCTATTTATAACAACTTTGGTTCATTTACTCAAATAAGTTTTGAAACTTTAAATACGGCACCGGGTACTTATTCCGGATCTGATCCTCAATCATTTTTTGATTATAATTTAAGAAACAGTCTAGGTTTAGACCCTAATGGTACTGAGTTTATCAACATTGATGCAATGGATCCATCTGAGTTTAGTTTAGATATGTTCAGCGCAGATGAACTATTAAACTCTGGAAACAACTACGTAACTTATTATGGTTACGATCATAAAGGCGATAAAATTTCTGGAAGACCTAGTTTTGACGATTTCTTTAATAAAAAAGATGAATATGGTAATTATACTAGACCAATTGGTGCATTTGAACCAATTTACATTGCTGGATATGTCATGGACAAATTCGCTTTTGATGACTTGATATTTAATGTTGGTGTTAGAGTGGATAGATTTGATGCAAATCAACAAGTTTTAAAAGACGATTTTTCTTTATACCCTACAAGAACTGTTGGAGAGGTAAGTGATATCAATGGACAATCTGTAACCCATCCTACAAATATTCCTTCTACTGCTACGGTTTACATAAACGATATTGAAGACCCAACAACTTTAATGGGTTACAGAGAAGGAAATCAATGGTATACCTCAAATGGTGTAGCGGTAAATGACTTAGAGTCAATTACACCAAGTGGTTATGTTGTTCCTCAGCCTTACTTGTCTCAAGGCGTATCTACTGATGACGATGTAAGTTCTAATGCATTTGAAGATTATAAACCACAAATTAACATTATGCCTAGAATTGCATTTTCTTTTCCAATTTCTGATGAGGCATTATTTTTTGCGCATTACGATGTATTAACTAAAAGACCTACAACTGGAAACAGATTAAATCCAATAGACTATTTTTATCTGCAAACTGGTAATATTGGAACTGTAAATAATCCTAGTCTTCTGCCTGAAAAGACAATTGATTATGAAATTGGATTTCAGCAAGTTCTTAATATTAGGTCCTCTTTAAAAATTTCAGGATTTTATAGAGAACAAAGAAATCAAGTAGCATTAGTTAATAAAATTGGTGCTTATCCACAAACTTACTCTACTTGGGGAAACATAGATTTTGGGACAATAAAAGGTTTAACAGTTGCTTATGATTTAAGAAGAACTGGTAATATGTCAATGAGAGCATCTTATACATTACAATTTGCAGATGGAACAGGATCTAATCCATATGCTGCACAAAACTTGATTGCTTCTGATCAGCCAAACCTTAGAACAATATATCCATATACATATGACCAAAGACACCAAATTATTACTGCTCTTGATTACAGATATGGCTCTGGATCTAGTTACGACGGTCCTAGAATTGCAGGAAAGGAAATTTTCAAAAATACAGGACTTAATTTAGTAGCTAATTTTGCCTCTGGTATGCCTTACTCAAGACAACAAAGAATAACAGGTGCTGCTTTAATTTCCAATCCTGTTCCTATTTTAGAGGGAGAACCCTTGGGATCTAGAAAGCCATGGAATTTTAGAGGAGATCTTCAAATTGATAGAAATATTACTTTAGAGTTTGGTAAGGAAAATTCTAAAAAGAAAACTGCCAATCTTAATGTATACTTGTTAATGACCAATGTCTTTAATACATTAAATATCACCAATGTTTACAGAGCTACTGGAAATGCTGGAGATGATGGCTATTTAAATGCTGCAAGATTCCAAACATCTATAAGTACTCAAAACAACGAAGAAGTTTTTAGGTATTATTACGCTATGAAGGCTAATAACCCATATAATTTTGGAATACCTAGACAAATAAGATTTGGTGTAAAATTAGATTTTTAATAAAATATTATAAAAAGTATATGAGACAATATTTAATATTATTATTTATTAGCACAGTATTTGTTGCTAATCCTGCTTATGCATGGAACGATCCTAATAATTCTGGGAAGAAATCAAATAAAAATAATTCTCTAGTTTCAAGAGCAGCCAACTGTACACCTGCTACAGGTAAGAAATTCTTGGAGTTTAATAACGTCTCTGCTTTAATTGAAACTGGTGGTTCTATGTGGCAAGATAGATCAAGAAATGATGCAGCTTACGAAGTCCCTAAAGGGTCTGGTGAAACTGTTATCTATGCTGGTGCTTTATGGATGGGTGGAACAGATCCCAATAATCAACTAAGAATTGCAGCTTTAACTTTCCGTAACGGTAATGACTTTTGGGCAGGACCTCTCTCAGTTGATGGAGGTGGTTCTTTTGATATCACTCAAGGAACTCTTGATTGGGGATTTGCAGACATCTCACCCGAAGTTTGTATGGAGTATGATAATTTTTATATTACTGAAAGACAAGATATTGAGCTTTTTAATGCTTGGTATGAATGTTCTAATGATCCTAATTGTGACGCTGGTGTTGAATATCCTGACTACCAAGTACCATCTAGCATTTTAGAGTGGCCTGGTAATTTTAATAACGATCTAGACTTTAATCAATCTTATGATTTCAATTTAGCTCCTTTTTATGATAGAAATAGTGATGGCATATACAATCCTGTTGATGGAGATTATCCATGGTATGATTTAACTGGACAGATAGATTGTAGAACAAGTAGAAGAGTAACACTTTATGGAGATTTTAATATGTGGTGGATTTTTAATGACAAAGGAAATATTCATACAGAAACTGGTGCGGATCCTATAGGAATGGAAATAAAAGCTCAGGCTTTTGCTTTTGCTACCAATGACGAAGTAAATTCTATGACTTTTTATAATTACGAACTTATAAATAGAAGTTATTATACTTTAAACAATACTTATTTTGCTGTTTGGGTAGATTCTGATATTGGTTGTTCTGAAGATGATTATGTTGGTTGTGATGTACAAAGAGGTTTGAGCTACCAATACAATGCTGATGCAAATGATGATGGATGTCAATATGCTATTCCAGGATACACACCTGCTATTGGTGTTGATTTTTTTGAAGGTCCTTATCAAGACAATGACGGAGTTGATAATCCGTTGACATCTGATGTATCTTCTGCTAAAAATCTTAAAGGTATCCCTTATCAGGGTTTAGGTATAGGTTATGGAGATGGAGTTATAGACAATGAAAGATTTGGAATGAAAAGGTTTGTTTATTTTGATAGAACACTTAATTCTACAATTTATGGAGATCCAAATACTGGAGTTGATTTTTATAATTATATGCTTGGTTTTTGGAAAGATAATACTCCCTTCGTATATGGTGGTACCGGAAATGCCTCTGATGCAAATGCAACTTCATTGGTTACTAACTATTGTTTTCCTGGAGATAGTGATCCATTAAACTGGGGAACAGTTTCTGCCGGTGGTGGATCTACGGTTCCTTTTGATTACTGGTCTGAACAATTTCCTACTGGTCCGGGGAGTACACCAAATCCCCAAGGAGATAGAAGATTTGTTCAAGCAGCTGGTCCGTTTGTTTTAGAGCCAGGTGCTTTAAATAATATTACAACTGGTGTAGTTTATGCTCGAGCACAATCACCTGATCCCTTTCAATCAGTAGAGTTAGTTCGTAAGGCAGATGACAAGGCTCAGGCTTTGTTTGATAACTGTTTTAGGATTTTGAATGGTCCAGATTCACCTGAGATGTCTATTCAGGAGTTGGACAAGGAGTTGATATTGTATTTGAATAAGACGGATAAAGTAGAGTCTTACGAGGAAGTAGATCCAAATATTCTTATTTATGTTTCAGATGTTGAAGAAGCAAAATATCGTTTTCAGGGTTATCAGATTTATCAAGTTAAAGACGGATCAGTAGATCCATCTCTTTTAGACGACCCCAATCAGGCTAGGTTGATAGCCCAGTGTGATGTTAAGGATGGAGTTGGACAGTTGGTTAATTTCAATTTTGATGAAGATTTATTAGCAGCAGTACCGATTTCTATGGTAAATGGATCTGACGATGGTATACAGCAT
>CALJHN010000029.1 GCA_938075455.1 uncultured Flavobacteriales bacterium | reverse complement strand
TAATGGCTCTAAAATGTGGAATTGTTGGATTGCCAAATGTTGGTAAGTCTACTCTTTTTAATTGTCTTTCCAATGCCAAAGCGCAATCTGCTAATTTTCCTTTTTGTACAATTGAACCAAATGTAGGAACTATAACAGTTCCTGACAGTAGATTAAATAATCTAGAACAATTAGTAAACCCTGAAAAAGTTATTCCAACTACTATTGAAATTGTAGATATTGCAGGATTAGTAAAAGGTGCACACAAAGGAGAAGGTCTTGGAAATCAGTTCTTAGCTAATATTAGGGAAGTAGATGCCATAATTCATGTACTAAGATGTTTTGACGATGATAATGTTATTCATGTTGATGGAAATGTAAATCCTGTTTCCGATAAAGAGATTATTGATTTAGAATTACAATTAAAAGATTTAGAAACTTTGGAGAAGAGAATTGGAGCAATTGAAAGAAAGGCTAAATCTGGTGATAAGGAATCTGAGAAAATTTATAAAGTCTACACTGATGCAAGAGAACATCTTTTTTCTGGGAATTCGATTAGATCATTGGATATAGATGAAGGTTTATTCAATTTTTTAGATGAATTACAACTTATTACAGCAAAACCAGTTATTTATGTTTGTAATGTGGATGAAAGTTCTGTAATTAATGGAAATAATCATGTAGATAATATTAAAGAATTAGTTGCTAATGAAAATGCTGAAATACTAGTTTTAGGTGCAGGAATTGAGTCAGATATAGCTGAGCTAGATGATTTTGAGGAGAGAAAAATGTTTTTAGACGATCTAGGACTTGAAGAAGCCGGGGTAAGTAAGCTTATAAAAAATGCATATTCTTTATTAAACTTGCAGACTTACTTTACTGCAGGAGAAAAAGAAGTAAGGGCATGGACCATTAAAAAAGGCATGACCGCTCCTCAAGCTGCAGGTGTAATTCATACAGATTTTGAAAAAGGATTTATAAAAGCTGAAGTAATCAAGTTTAGTGATTTTGTAGAGTATGGTTCTGAAAGTTCTGTCAAAGAAGCAGGTAAGTTAATGATTCAAGGAAAAGAATATGTGGTGAATGACGGAGATGTAATGCATTTTAGGTTTAATGTCTAAATAATAAAGTTTTATTTAAATCGTTGTTGTTTTATGTTTAGATTAAAGGTTTTAATCATTTTAATTTTAAATGGAAGTTTTTGCTTTTCGCAACAAGCAGTTACATCCTATTCTATTCTAAATAACAATTGTACATCTAGAAATTCATCTCTTGGTGGGTACCCAATAGGTGTTTTTGACTCTGAGGATGCTTCAATAGCTATATTTCTACCATCTAATCTTCTTGCATCTCACGAAAAACAGTTGGTAATCAACTACAACAATCATTTTGCAGATTCTGATTTTGGAATGGTTAATTACAATTTTAAAGTAAAAGAAAAATTTGTTTTTTCAGCGTCCTTGTTTTATAATAACTACGGAGATTTTGAATATTACTCACCCTCAGGAAATTCGTTGGGAAATTCATTTACAGCTAGCGATTGGATATTTCAATTAGGTCATTCTAAAAAGTTAAATGATAATATTCAGATTGGTGTTAATCTAAAATTTCTTGGTTCTATATTTGAACAATACAAATCATTTGCTATTGGTTCTGATATTAGTCTAACTTATTTTGAAGAGAAAAAGCAGTTAGGAGGATATATATTATTGAGCAATATCGGAGCTTCTATTAAAAGCTATCAAGAATCTAATGCAAAAAATAAATTACCATTTAATTCTGTTTTAGGTGTAAATACTAAATTAAAACATGCTCCAATAAGATTTCATTTATCATACCATCATTTAAACAGATGGAGTTTTTCATCAAATACTCAAACTACTAACCAAAGTGAAATTCAAATTAATCAATTGTTCTCAAATTTTTTCAATCATATTATAATTGGAACAGAATTTTTATTTTCAAAGAATTTCAACATGAGATTTGGCTATGATTTTTTATCTAGAAACAATCTTCAACCAGAATCTAGACCAGGGACAACTGGAATTTCTTGGGGAGTTGGTTTTAAAGTAAAAAACCTTAAGATTAATTACTCTAATTCAAAGTACCATTTTGCTGGAACTTCTAATAATATTACAATTATTAAACAATTAAAATCTTTTTCAAACAAATAAGTTGGAGTCTTCTACTGCTTGAAGATCTTCAAAATTGAAAATATTTCTATCTAACATATGTGAAGGTGAGATGTTTTGTAAAGCACTAAATATTATTGCTTTTCTATTTGGGTAAATAAGCTCCCATTCTTTCATAAGGGCTTTTATCTTTTTCCTTTGAAGATTGGTTTGAGATCCACATAAGTTACAAGGAATTATAGGATGCTTTACTAAATCAGAATATTCTTGAATTTCTTCTTCTTTACAATACGCTAATGGTCTTATTACAATTAAATCTCTCTGATCAATTAAATACTTTGGAGGCATTGCTTCCATTTTACCACTAAAAAATAAATTCAAAAAGTAGGTTTCTATAATATCATCCATATGATGACCTAAAGCAATTTTATTACAATTAAGTTCTCTTGCTTCATCATATAGAGTTCCTCTTCTTAATCTTGAGCATAAACTACACATTGTTTTTCCTTCTGGAATTTTATCTTTAACAATACTGTAAGTATCTTTTTCAATAATTTTAAAATTTATTTTAAGATTAGATAAATATTTTGGCAATACTTCAGTTGGAAAACCAGGTTGCTTTTGATCCATATTGACAACAATGAAATCAAAATCTATATTTCCATATTTCTGGAAATGTATGAACATTTCTAACATGGTATAACTGTCTTTACCACCTGAAATACAAACCATTATTTTATCACCATTTTCAATCATTGAAAAATCTTTTAATGCCTTTCCAGTAGAAGAGATGATTTTTTTTCTAGATAAATTGATGGTCTTTTGTATTGACATAATACAAAGAAAATTAATTATGTATTACATATCACTTATTTAAAAAGAAAATTAATTCTCGTCAAGAAACGAATTATTATATTTGTCAAAAAATAAACATGACAGATTCTACTTCATTAATGCAACTTGAGAATGATTTTGGTGCACATAATTATCATCCACTTCCAGTAGTATTGGAAAGGGGAGAAGGAGTGTTTGTTTGGGACTGTGAAGGGAAAAAATATTTTGATTTTTTAAGTGCCTATTCTGCTGTTAATCAAGGCCACTGTCATCCAAAAATTATTAATGCATTAATTAACCAGTCTAAGAAATTAACTTTAACAAGTAGAGCATTTTACAATTCTGCCCTTGGTCCTTACGAAAAATTCATTTGTGATTTGTTTGATTATGACAAAGTTCTGCCCATGAATACAGGTGTAGAAGGTGGAGAAACTGCCAATAAATTGGCTAGAAAATGGGGCTATTTAAAAAAAGGAATTCCAGAAAATAAAGCTCGTATAATTTTTGCAAAAGGCAATTTTTGGGGTAGAACATTAGCAGCAATTTCATCTTCAGACGATCCTCTTTCTTTCAAGGATTTTGGTCCCTACATGCCTGGATATGACTTAATTCCTTACAATGATTTAGAAGCTCTAGAAACAGAATTAAAAGATTTTAATGTCGCAGCTTTTATGGTTGAACCCATTCAAGGCGAAGCTGGTGTTGTAGTTCCTGACGATGGCTATTTAGAAGGAGTAAGACGCCTATGTGATAAGTACAATGTACTTTTTATAGCAGATGAAGTTCAAACCGGAATAGGGAGAACTGGTAAATTATTGGCTTCAGATTATGAAAATGCCAAACCAGATATACTTATTCTTGGAAAAGCACTTTCTGGTGGTGTATTTCCTGTTTCTGCAGTTTTAGCAAATAATGAGGTAATGATGTGTATAAAAGCTGGAGAACATGGTTCTACATTTGGTGGTAATCCGTTGGCTTGCGCAGTTGCAAAAGCAGCCTTAGAGGTTATTATTGAAGAAGATCTTGCAGAAAATGCTTATAATCTTGGAGAATATTTTAGAGCAGAATTAAATAAGTTTATTAAAGATTCTCCAATAGTTAAATTAGTAAGAGGAAAAGGACTTCTTAATGCCATTGTAATTAATGATACAGAAGAAAGCAAAACTGCTTGGAATATATGTCTTGAAATGAAAAATAATGGACTATTAGCTAAGCCTACCCATGGAAATATTATAAGGTTTGCTCCACCATTAACAATAACTAGAAATCAGTTAGATGACTGTATAAAAATCATCATTGATACTTTAAAAGGTTATAAGTTGGGTTAAGAATTTAGCATTACAGGCATTACTAACATTAAAATATCTTCACCCTCTTCACTATTATCTGGAATTAAAATACCTGCTCTATTAGGTGCGCTAAGTTCGAATATAACATTGTCAGAATCAACATTTTGAAGCATTTCGTTTAGGAACCTTGAATTAAAACCAATTTCCATTGATTCACCCTCATAAGAACATGTCAATCGCTCATTTGCTTCGTTAGAAAAATCAACATCTTCAGCGCTAATATTTAATTCACTTCCATTAATTTTTAATCTGACCTGATGAGTAGTTTTATTAGCGAAAATACTTACTCGTTTAATAGATTGAAAAAAAGCATTTCTATCTACAGTTAATCTATTTGGGTTTTCTTTTGGAATAACAGCATCGTAGTTTGGATATTTACCATCTACTAATCTACATGTAAGTAAAATATCATTGAATGCAATACTAGCATTGGATTCATTGTATTTAATAGTTACCTCACCTTCAAAATTTTGAAGCAACCCTTTCAATAAATTCATTGGTTTTTTTGGGACTATAAATGATGCAGCAGCAGAAGATTTAACATCATTTCTTGTATATCTAACTAATTTGTGAGCATCAGTAGCAACAAATGTTAAATCAGATTCGGATAATTGAACAAATATACCACTCATTACCGGTCTTAAATCATCATTTCCAGAAGCAAAAATTGTTTTATCAATAGCTCTTTGAAAAATATGACTACTTATAGTAACAGTTGAAGGTGCTTCAATTACTGGAGATCTAGGAAATTCATCACCAGAATAACCGCTTAATTTATATTTTCCATAATCAGAGGAAATTTCTACTCCCATTTTATCATCTATAGAGAAGGTAAGGGGATGATTCGGAAATGTTTTTAAAATATCTAACAACATTTTTGCTGGAATGGCAATACTACCTTCACTTTTTGCATCAATAGAAATTTTAGATGTCATTGTGGACTCTAAATCTGAACAAGATATGGTAAGTTTCTGATCTTCAATTTCGAATAAAAAATTATCTAAAATTGGAAGCGTATTAGAACTATTAAGTACACCACCAATGGATTGTAATTGCTTTAATAAAACTTGACTTGAAACTATAAACTTCATAATTAAATATAAATTATTTCTATAAATATCATAATAGTATTGATAATAAACTATAAGTATTAACCTTATTTATTAACAGTAAATTAATAATATCTTCTAGTATAAAAACTAAGAGGTTTAAATAAGATTTCCCAGTTGAAATATTGAGCTCTTAAAAGCTCATTGTTTTTATTAACACGTATAAACCCATGTTCAGGGTCCCAACCTGTTGAAGATTCTATGTCTTTAATTTTCCAAAATTCAACTTCAGTAACCTTGTTGGAAAAATCTGTTAACTTAAAATAATAATGCGGCTTACTATTAAAAATGGAGTCCATAACGTTTTGATCTTCAAACATAATTTTATTGTAACTAATATTTTCAAAGTGAGAAAGATAATGTTTCACCTGAATAGAGTCATAGTTTATTAATTCTTTGTTATCTAAATCAAATAATTTAATGGTTTCATCCTTGTGAGATATTGTATAACTTTCTTTGGGTTTTTCAGAGAATTTTACAGAAATATTTTTAATGTTCTTAGGATTTGGATAATTAAATACCCTAGGAGATCTCCATCCTTTCCAATCTGTAAAAAATCTAACATCCAGCGATCCATACATTCCAGGCTTGTAAGTAATGTAGGGTTTCGAGCTTTTCTTATCTCCGTTCTGAAGTAACATATAGGTTCCTAAATGATCTTGAGTAGGAGAGCCAATAAACCATGTTTTGAATGGTTTTTCATTTTCGAAAAATACTTCTACTTTCTTATGTCTAACTGAAAGACGATTAATTACAGTGTTAAAAGCAGATTTAGGAACATCTTGTTTTACTCTAATTCTGTAAAATGTTTCCATCAATAAATCAACACTTGTTTTATTTGCAGTGTATTTAGAACCTTCTATTATCCATTTATTGGAATTAAAACTCCTTGAAATTACAATGCTGTTATCCTCTGTATCTGAAATTTTAAACTTAATAACTTTTGAGGTATCCTTAATTGCAAAATCTTTTAAATCATAATAGCTAGAATCATTATTGCAACTAAATAGGCTGAAAAGTAAGCATATATATATAGTGACTCTAAAAAAAATCTTATGCATATTTCTTTTTTCTCTTGTATTGGTTAATTAGACCAATAACGATTACTAATATTAAAGGAATCAAAATATTAATAAGTTGCCAAAAATTTCTCTCACCAAAAATTTCTTTTTTAAGAAGTCTTGGCATATTCATTTTCGATCTTAAAGGGATAAGTTCGCTTCTATCTAATAGTTCGTCTATAAGATTTAGAAAAAATACCTCATTTCCATATCTAGGGAAAAATTCAGGAGTTCCATAGTCTGCACTTTCAAAGGAAAGCAGAACAGGTTTAATTTGATTGTCCGCTTTTATAAAATCATTTCTTATCAAATCTCCATCACCAATAAAAATCATTTTAGTTTCCTTACTTTTTGATTTGAAATTTACAATAGGATTGGATATAAATTTTTTAAAATCTTTACTTATAGCCCTATTTTCATAATTGGATTTAAAAACTCCTTCAAACAACCATGCTGAAACTGGAACTTCATTTTTTAAATCAATATCAAAATTTCTTGGATTGTAATTGTATAAATTTTGATAATTGACAGATGTTTGTCTTAATATTTTAAATTCAGAAGATGACTTTAATAATGCGGTTTTTTTAATATTATCATCTCCAACAGTATCAATTGAACAGACATATCTTGTTTTTATTGGTCCAACATTATTTAGATAAATGGATGGTTTATCTATGTATAAGAGAGGATAAAAATACCAATTTGGAATTCTGCCTAATCCATCTTCTCTAATAACTGGAGCGCATCTTACATCATTAACCATATTTACATTAAATCTTGCACCATATTTAAATAGAAATTGCTGTAGTTGGTGTTTTAAAGGCCTTGCATAAGTTATATTAGTATCTACTAATTCAAATTCGTTTACCTCAAACATATCTACCATCCAAATAATTTTTCCTCCATTCATTATATATTGGTCAATTATGAATAATTCTTTCTCTGAAAAAGAGGTTTTTGGCTTGGCAATTAACAAAAGGTCTGTTTCATCTAAAACATCTAGGTCTTCACTAATTTTCGAAATATCTTTCATGAATTTAGATATTTCTTGATTCTGAAAAGTTTTAGTAATATATCTCTTTGCATTATTATTTGGCTTACCAAATTCATCAAAAACTGGTATTGCTCTTTCAGAAATGAAAATAGAATCAATTTTATTTTTTATTAAGGAATCGTATTTATTATTAGATATATCAATGGTTTCATTGTAATATTTTACTTTTAATTGTTTTATTCTTAGGGTATCCACATCGTAATTCTTTATAAGTTGGTCTCTTACAATCCACGCATCTGCATTGTCAAGTTCTCCATGGCCTCTTAAAAATTTAATTTTTTTTGTAGTAGGTTTTAGAAGATTATTTATTCCAAGAATTATGTTGTACTCCAATTGATCGTTGAAATGATTGATAATAACTTGAGAAATTGGAAATTTTCCTTTTTGTAAAAGTTGAACAGCTTTAAATTGATCTCCCATTCTTAATATAATTCCTGGCCAAATTCTAACTACTTCTTGTTTACTATCTCTTGAAATTAATATGTCACTATAATCTAGTCCATCATTAAAAATTTGATTTTTGAATTCTTTTGCTAGTTCAGGATCTTCATCAAGATTTATGAAATTAAATTTGAAATTTTCTCCACCAAAAGCTTTAAATTCATCTAATTTTTCTAAAAGGGCTTTTTTAAGTTTCTCAATTTCTGCAGGAAAATCTCCATCTAAATAAACATCTGCAGTAATTATATCCTCAAGATTTAACAGAAGATCTTTTGTTTTTGGAGATAATGAGTGGACTTGATCTGAAGATAAATCTATTCTAAAAAATATTTGATTTGCTACTATATTTAAAATAGCTAGTGAGATAATGACTAATAATAGATTTAAAATGTCCTTATATTTCGAATAACCCCTTTTCATTTACTTTTTCTTCAATACTATTTTTGTAAGATAGAGAGTAAAAAATATAACTGATAAAAAGTATACAATATCTCTAGAATCAATTATCCCTCTTTGTAGAGAATTGAAATGATCTAACATACTTAAATTCATTAAATAATAGTCCAATGGATTACCTGCAAATACTGCTAAATAGGAAAAACCAACATAGATTATGAAATTAAAAAATAGACCTAGCAAAAAACCAATTACCTGATTTTTAGATAGACTAGATGCTAAAATTCCAATTGCAACATAGGTAGTACTTAACAATAAAAGACCTAGGTAACCACCAATTGTAGAAGGATGGTCAATGTTACCTAAAATTTCTCCCATCTGATAGACGCTTATATAATATATTATAGTAGGTAGAATTGTTAAAAATGCAAGAAAACTAGCAGCAAGATATTTGGAAAGAATAATTTTAAATATGGATATTGGCTGGGTTATTAATAGTTCTAATGTCCCGGTTTTGGTCTCTTCTGCAAAACATCGCATGGTAAATGCAGGGAATAGAAACATTAAAATCCCAGGTGCTTGTGAAAAAAATGTTTGTAAATTAGATTCTCCCATATCAATTATGTTATTATTTCCAGGAAGTATCCAAACAAAAAATCCAGAGCTAATTAAGAAAACAATTATAGCAGCATAACCTATAATAGAACTGAGATAAGATCTTATTTCTTTAAGTATTAGTGCTTTCATCTAGGATTTACAAATAAAAAGTGATGATTTTAATTATTAGCTGCCCAATATAATTCTATTAATACTAATAAATAAAAAATTTAATTAAAAAGAATTAACAAATCCTATTGATAAACTTCAATATATTTGCTGTATGAATTTAGATTTATCTATTGTAGTTCCACTTTACAATGAATCAGAATCATTGCCTGAGCTTTCTAATTGGATAGATAATGTTGTTGTAAAATCAAATTTAAAATATGAACTTATTTTTGTTGACGATGGAAGTAAGGATAATTCTTGGGAAGTAATTAATAATCTCCAATCCAAAAATAAAAATATTAAAGGTGTATCTTTTAGAAGAAATTACGGAAAATCTGCTGCTTTAAATATTGGTTTTGAGCTTTCAATTGGAAATGTTGTTATTACGATGGATGCGGATTTGCAGGACTCTCCAGATGAAATACCCGATCTATATGAAATGATTACTAAAGATGGTTTTGACATTGTTTCTGGTTGGAAAAAGGATAGAAAAGATCCACTTTCTAAAACAATTCCTACTAAATTATATAATACAGTCACAAGAAAAGTATCTGGAATTAAACTCAACGATATGAATTGTGGTCTTAAAGCGTACAAGTCTGATGTAGTTAAAAATATTGAAGTATATGGAGAAATGCACAGGTATATACCATTAATTGCTAAATGGGCAGGCTTTCAAAATATTACTGAGAAAGTGGTGAAGCACCAAGCTAGAAAATTTGGAGAAACTAAATTTGGGTTAGAGCGTTTTGTTTTTGGGTTTTTAGACTTATTTAGTATAACTTTTATAGGCAAATTTGGAAAAAGGCCAATGCACTTATTTGGCTCTTTGGGAATTCTTGTTTTCATAATTGGCTTTATTTTTTTAATTTACATTGGTATAGATAAAATACTTTTGGATAAGGAAGCCAAATTAATTGCCAACAGAACAGAGTTTTACATTGCCTTAAGTTCAATTATAATTGGTGTTCAGTTTTTTCTTGCTGGTTTTTTAGGAGAAATGTTGTCTAGAAATTCTCCAAATAGAAACCAATACCAAATAAGAGAAAAATTAAACGTTAATGACTAAAATCATTTTAGTTGGTCCAGCTTCTCCACTAAGAGGTGGGATTTCAGATTTTAACGAGGCATTAGCCAAATCCTTAGTAGAAAAAGGTTTTTTAGTGGAAATAATATCTTTTTCACTACAGTATCCTAAATTTCTTTTCCCTGGAAAATCTCAAAATAGAGTAGAGCATTATGAAGAATTCAACTTTAAAATATCCCCAATAATAAATTCAATTAATCCAATCTCATGGTGGAGAACAGCCAAATATATTAAGGGTAAAAATCCATCAAAAGTTTTTATTAGATTCTGGATGCCTTTCTTCGCTCCCTGTCTAGGTATAATTGGAGGATATTTAAAAAGAAATAAAATTCCAGTCTTTGGGATTGTTGATAATGCTATTGCCCACGAAAAAAGATTTGGTGATACTATGTTGGTTAATTATTTTTTAAATAAATGTGACTCTCATTTTACCTTAAGTAAGAAAGTTAAAAAGGACATAAAGGAAATAAATAATGGTGTAAGTGTTGAATCTCTTTTTCATCCCATTTACAATACCTACAGTAAAATTACCGATAAATCTTCCGCTCTTAAGAGTCTTAATCTTAAAGATGGTAAATACGTTTTATTTTTTGGTTTAATAAGAAAATATAAAGGATTAGATTTAGCAATAAGAGCAATGTCAAATAAATTAATTATAGAAAAGAATATTAAATTAATAATTGCTGGAGAATTTTACGATTCTGAAGATAAATATCAAGATTTAATAAGAGATTTAAATTTGAAAAACATTATTATTTACAATCAATTTATAGAGAACAAACAAGTTCCAGATTTCTTTTCAGTTTCTAATCTAGTAATCTTGCCCTATACCTCAGCTACTCAAAGTGGTGTTACTCAATTAGCAATGTATTATAAAAAACCCATGCTAGTAACCAACGTAGGTGGATTACCTGAAATAATTGAACATAATAAAGACGGGTATATTAGTTCTACCAATGCTGAAGAAATGAGTGAATATATTTTGGATTATTTTTCAAACGAAAAGAATGAAATCGAGATGAGTTCCGCAATTTCTAAAAAGCAAGATTCTTACTCATGGGATAATTTTGTAAAAAAAATCATTAAATAAAAAAAGAGCCCTTTTGGGCTCTTTAAAAATTATCAATAGATTTTTATTCTTATTTATTAAGTAATAATAAATCATTTGAAATTATTTCAAATACATATTTCTTTTCACCCTCATCATTTTCATAAGTTCTGTAATTTAAAGAGCCTTCAATAAATACCTCCTGTCCTTTTGAGATATATTTTTCTGCTATCTCAGCTTTCTTTCCCCAAAATACAATAGGATGCCATTGTGTCTGCTTTACTTTTTCACCATCTTTATTGGTGTAGTTGTTATTAGTAGCTAAAGATATTTTTGCATATTTATTGCCATTCTTTGTTTCTTGAACTACAGGTGTGCTTCCTGCATTTCCTATTAATTGTACTTTGTTTCTTAGATTTCTCATATTTATATTTGATTTTAGTTTAACAATATGGCCGAAACTTATTCGACACTGCAAATTAAAATTCAAAAATTCAATAAAAAATAAAATTAAATGATTAACATTCGTTTATTTTCATTTATAAACGTTTAAAAATTTATAAATAACTTTAAAACAGCTATTTACTTTTTTTCCATCGGTTGTGAGTCCATAGCCAATATGGTGGATTTCGGTTGATATCGGCTTCTAAAAGTTTTGCAAAATCCTCAATTATCTTTCCCTTAGGCTCCTTCTTTGGCTGGTCTGTAATTAATTCAAAGGATACTTCGTAAGAACCTCTGTTAATTTTTTGGATACTTACGAAAACAACGGGCCAATTAAATTCTTTAGCATATTTCTCAGCACCAAATAAAAATCCACTATCCTGATGAAGAAATTTTATCCAATGTGCATTTTTTGTATTTGAAGGACTTTGGTCAGAACCAAAAATAATTCCTCTTGGTTTTTCATTTTCTGTAAGAAAATATCTCTTTGTTTCTTTCATAGGGATCATTCTGAGGCCAAATTTTTCTCTTGAATTTTTCATTTTTTTATCAAAAAACTTATTACTTAATGGTTTATAAATTGCAAAAAGCTCATGTTCACATTCCAAAGGCATTTTTTGAGCACTCATTTCCCAATTATTATAATGCCCCCCAATTAAAACTATATTTTGTTTCTTTTGTGCCATTTCGTTCAATAACTCTGGATTTTTTAACTTGATTTTTTTATTAATTCTTTTTTCTGAAATGGTAAACCCCTTTAAACTCTCGACAATCAAATCCGAAAAATGCTTGTAGAAATATTTTCGGATTTTTTTTATTTCGTTTTCGTTTTTTTTAGGAAAAGATTTTTCGAGATTTTTGGTGATTAATGGTTTTCTATATTTTAATAATTTACCAATTATTAGGCATAAAATATCTGAAACTAGGTATAAAAAAAAGTTGTTTAATTTAGAAATTGGAATTATAATTATATGGTAAAGAAAATTATTCATAGAAATAATCTAAAAAGTTATGCAAGATTGAATATTATCTTTCTAATTTCAAAAGAATTTTTTACATAAATAAATATTGATAAAATTAATAATTATAGATAATTACGATTCTTTTACCTACAATCTAGTTCATTATTTAGAACCTCATTGTAAGGAAATTACCATTTTCAGAAACGATGAGATAAATCATGACTTAATTTCAAATGAACATAAAATCTTACTATCACCTGGCCCTGGATTACCTATTGAAAATAAAGAATTAAATTATTCTATTGAAAGATACCATTTATCCAATAATATATTAGGAGTTTGTCTAGGGTTTCAAGCAATTGGTCAGTTTTTTGGAGCTGAACTTCATAATTTGAAAAAGGTCAGACATGGTATTCAAACCCAATTAGAGATTTTAAATCATGATTTTCTTTTTAATGATGTTCCTAATAACATAAATATTGGCCATTACCATTCGTGGGTAATAAAAAATGTTCCAAAACAACTAAAAGTCACCGCTTTAGATTTTGAGAACTTTCCAATGGCTTTTAGACACACAGATCTTAAAATATCTGGTATTCAGTTCCATCCTGAAAGTATATTGACAGATTACGGAAAACAAATTCTTCAAAATTGGATTATTAGCTAAAAAAAAGCAACATTATATCACAGTTTTAAGAATGTAAAATTACTTTTGTAATAGTAACTAAAATTATGGAAATTTCAAAAACATACGATCCTTCAGAATCAGAAGATAAATGGTATAAAATATGGACCGATCAAGGTTTATTTAATTCAGAACCTGATGATAGAGAATCATATACTGTAGTTATTCCTCCTCCCAATGTTACTGGCGTATTGCATATGGGCCACATGCTTAATAATACTATTCAAGATGTTTTGGTAAGAAGAGCTAGAATGTTTGGTAAAAATGCTTGTTGGGTTCCAGGCACCGATCATGCTTCTATTGCTACAGAAGCTAAAGTTGTTCAAAAGTTAAGGGCAGAAGGTATTAAAAAAGGAGACTTGTCTAGGGAAGAGTTTTTAGAGCATGCTTGGGAATGGACACATAAGCACGGCGGAGTTATTCTCAGCCAACTTAAAAAACTTGGTGCTTCATGCGATTGGAATCGAACCAATTTCACAATGAATGATAATTACTATAAAAGTGTAATCAATGTTTTTTGTGATCTTCACCAAAAGGGTTTTATATATAGGGGAGAAAGAATGATTAACTGGGATCCTCAAGCAAAAACTGCTTTAAGTGATGAAGAAGTTTTTTATAAGGAAGTAAATTCAAAACTCTATTATTTGAGATATAAAATTGAAGGCTCAGATGATGAGTGGGTTAATATCGCTACCACTAGACCTGAAACTATTCTTGGAGATACTGCAATTTGCATTAATCCAGATGATGAAAGATATACCTCCCTAAAAGGAAAACGAGCAATTGTTCCCCTAATTAATAGAAGTATTCCAATTATTTTTGACGATTATGTAGATATGGAATTTGGTACTGGTTGTCTTAAAATAACTCCTGCCCATGACCCTAACGATTATGAATTGGGTAAGAAACACCATTTGGAGGTAATAAATATTCTAGATTCATCTGGAAGTTTAAATAAAAATGCAAAATTATTTGTAGGTCAAGATAGGTTTGATGTAAGGAAGTCTATAGCTGATGAATTAGACAGCTCTGGTTATTTAATTAAAATCGAAGATCACATAAATAAAATAGGTTTTTCAGAGAGAACGGACGCAATTATTGAACCAAGATTATCTTTACAGTGGTTTTGTTCAATGGAAAAATTAAGTATTCCAGCACTAGAAAATGTGATGAACGATACAGTTCAGTTCCATCCTTCAAAATTTAAAAATACCTACCGTCACTGGATGGAGAATATAAGAGATTGGTGTATATCTCGACAGTTGTGGTGGGGACATCAAATACCAGCATTCTTTTACGGTGACGGAAAGGAAGATTTTATTGTTGCTCCAACTAAAGAAGAAGCTTTAAAAAAACTTAATAGTCAATCAGACAAACAATACAATTTAGACGATTTAGTTCAAGATGAAGATGTGATGGATACATGGTTTTCTTCTTGGATATGGCCAATTGCTGTATTTGATGGCTTTTCTAATGATAAAAAAGAATTAGATTATTATTACCCAACAAATGATTTAGTTACAGCACCAGAAATAATGTTCTTTTGGGTTGCAAGAATGATAATATCTGGCTATGAATATGTAGATAAGCCACCTTTTAAAAACGTATATTTTACTGGAATTGTAAGAGACCAATTGGGTAGAAAAATGTCAAAATCTTTAGGAAATAGTCCAGATCCTTTAGAGTTAATTCAAAAGTATGGAGCAGATGGGGTAAGGGTAGGTATGCTTCTTTCTTCACCAGCTGGAAATGATTTATTGTTCGATAGAAATCTTTGTGAACAAGGAAGAAACTTTACCAATAAACTATGGAATTCTTTTAGATTAGTCCAATCTTGGACTGTTTCTGATGAAATTGAACAGGAAGAATCTTCATTAATTGCTTTAAAATGGATTGAATCTAAGGTTTCTCAAAACATAATTAATATAAATAGCTCTTACGACAAATTCAGAATTTCAGAAGCTCTAATGTTGACTTATAAAACTATTTGGGATGACTATTGCTCTTGGTTTCTAGAAATGATTAAACCTGCTTACCAGCAACCAATCGACAGAAAGACTTATGATTCAGTAGTTTTAATTTTGGAAAAAATTCTTAAAATAGTTCATCCATTTACCCCGTTTATTGCTGAAGAAATTTGGCAACAATTAAAACCTAGAAACAATACATATATTGTCAATGCGAAATGGCCAGAAGAAAATATAAATGATTCCACAATTTTAGATGAATTCCAAAACTTCCAAGCTATTGTTATGGGGATAAGAAATTTAAGAAAAGAGAAAAATATTTCTAATAAAGTTCTTTTAGAACTAAATATAAAAGTCAATACCAACTGGTCTAATATATTTGACTCTTTACTATTAAAAATATGTAATCTATCGAGTATAGTTTTTACAGATGAATCAATTTCAGCAGCTTATTCTTTTGTGGTTAATAATAATGAGTTCTTTGTTCCTTTTACAGATTCAATTGATACAAAAACTGAGATTTCAAAAATTGAAATTGAAATTCAAAAAAAGAAAGGCTTCCTTGAAAGTGTCATGAAAAAACTGAATAATTCTAGATTTTCCGAAAATGCTCCTAAACAAGTTGTGGATTTGGAAATCAAGAAAAAAAATGATGCTGAAAAACAAATTAAAATTTTAGAGGAAAGAATTGCCAATTTATCCTCCTGAGAATTATTATTCAATAATGAAAAATGTTTTGTTTCTTTCATCATGGTACCCAAGTAGAGTTCATACTACTTTGGGGAATTTTGTGAGATACCATGCTTTGGCTGCTTCAAAATACAATACAATTAATGTACTGTATATAGTTCCAGACGATAAAGTAAAAGATTATGAAATTAATTATTTCCAAGATGAAGAACTTAAAACAACTATTGTTTATTTTAAAAGAGGGTTTTTTAAGTACCTAAATTATTTTATTGCTTTTAACAAAGGATTTCAATTCCTTAAAAAGAAAAACAAATTAAAATTTGACATTGTTCATATGAACATAATGCATCCAGGTATTTGGCAGGCACTTTATTTAAAATGGAGGTATAAAATACCTTACATAGTTTCAGAAAATTGGCATGGTTTTCAGGATTTAGCAAATTATAATTTAAGTTTTTTAGAAATGAAGCTAATTAATCTTGGCTTTAGGTTTTCTTCTGTAATTTCTCCTGTTTCTCAACAATTAAAAAATTGTATGATTAATGCAAATTATAAAGCAAAATATAAAATTATTCCAAATGTGGTAGATACTGAGAAATTTCATTTAGGAGAAAAAGATGCTGAAAATAAAAACTTTACTTTTTTACATGTTTCTACACTAGATGATTCTATTAAAAATGTTTCAGGAATTATTGATGCTTTTGAAAAAATAAAGCACCAAAATATAGAACTAAAAATCGTAGGAGATGGCCCTACAGATTGGATTGTGAAAAAAATTAGTATATTAAAAACCAAGAATATTATTTCTGTAGAATCTGAAAAAACACATGTTCAAATTGCTAAAGAAATGCAAAAAGCAAATGTTTTTGTGCTATTTAGTAATATTGAGAATCTTCCGCTTGTTTTAATAGAATCTATTTCTTCAGGAACTCCATTCATTGCAACAAAAGTGGGAGGTATTCCAGAGCTATTCAACAATGAAATTGGAAGATTGGTGGATGCTGGTAGTATTGATCAATTATTAAATGAAATGAATTTCATGATTGAAAATCCTAATTTCTTCAATTCCTCTAGTATAAGGTCTTACGCAATTAAGAATTATTCAAATGAAGAAGTTGGTAAAAAGTTCAATGATTTATATATTGAGTACACCATTTAAATAAATAAATTAAAAAATATGTCAGACGATAAAAAGATAATTTTTTCTATGGTTGGTGTAAGTAAGCTAACACCAGAAGGAAAACAAATTTTAAAGAATATTCATTTGTCATTTTTTTATGGGGCCAAAATTGGAATTTTAGGACTAAATGGAGCAGGTAAATCTACCGTAATGAAAATTATTGCTGGAATAGATAAGAATTACCAAGGAGATGTTGTTTTTTCTGAAGGATATACTGTAGGATATTTAGCCCAAGAACCAGAGTTGGATGAAAATATGACTGTCAGAGAAATTGTTCAGCAAGGTGCACAAGAGACTGTAGATTTATTGAAGCAATACGACGAAATAAATAACCAGTTTATGGACGAAGACATCATAAACGACCCTAAAAAAATGGATGCATTAATTAAATTACAGGGAAAAGTACAAGAGCAAATTGACCAATTAGATGCATGGGATTTAGATTCAAAGCTAGAGCTAGCAATGGATGCTTTAAGAACACCCGAAGGATCAACTTCTATTAAAAATCTTTCTGGAGGAGAAAGAAGAAGAGTTGCATTGTGCAGGTTATTACTTCAACAACCAGATATTCTTCTTTTAGATGAACCAACCAACCATTTGGATGCTGAGTCTGTTCATTGGTTAGAATTACATCTTCAAAATTACAAAGGAACCGTTATTGCAGTTACTCACGACAGATATTTTTTAGATAATGTAGCTGGTTGGATTTTAGAATTGGATAGAGGAGAGGGTATTCCATTTAAAGGAAATTACAGTTCTTGGCTAGAACAGAAATCCAAAAGATTAGCACAAGAAGAAAAAACAGAAAGTAAAAGAAAAAAAGCATTAGAGAGAGAACTTCAGTGGGTTAGACAAGGCCAAAAAGGTAGACAATCTAAAGGAAAAGCAAGACTTAATAATTATGAAAATTTATTAAATCAATCTATAAAAGAAAAAGAAGTCAAAATAGAAATCCCTATCCCTAATGGACCAAGATTGGGAAAGGAAGTAATTGAGGCCATCAATGTTTCCAAAGGATATGATAATAAATTATTGTATGAAAATCTAAATTTCAAATTGCCGCCTGCTGGAATTGTTGGGATTATAGGCCCAAATGGTGCTGGAAAAACAACACTATTCAAGATGATTATGAACGAAGAGAGTTCTGATTCTGGTGAGTTTAAAGTTGGTGAAACAGTTAAAATTGGTTATGTAGATCAAAGACATAAAACAATTGACAAAAATAAATCAGTCTATGATGTAATTAGCGAAGGAAATGACAATCTCGAGATTGGTGGACAAACTATTAATTCAAGAGCTTATGTTTCCAAGTTTAATTTTTCAGGATCTGATCAGCAGAAAAAAGTAGGTGTTCTTTCTGGAGGTGAAAGAAATAGATTGCATCTTGCTATGACCTTAAAAACAGAAGCTAACGTACTTTTACTAGATGAACCCACCAATGATATAGATGTAAATACTTTAAGAGCTTTAGAAGAAGGAATTGAAAGTTTTGCAGGCTGTGCAGTAGTTATTTCTCACGATAGGTGGTTTTTGGATAGAATTTGCACGCATATTCTTGCATTTGAAGGAGACTCAAGTATCTATTATTTTGAAGGAGGTTATTCAGAATACGAAGAAAATAGAAAGAAAAGATTGGGTAATGATATAGTACCTACACGAATTAAATATAAAAAGTTAACTAGATAAATAAATTATGAAAAAAGCTATTATTGATACAGAAAAAGGAAAAATGACTGTTGAGTTTTATGAAAAAGATACTCCAAACACAGTAAAGAATTTTATTGATTTAATTGAAAAAGAATTTTACAATGGAATTACTTTCCATAGAGTTATTCCAGATTTCGTTATTCAAGGCGGATGTCCTGAGGGAACTGGTGTAGGTGGTCCGGGTTATAGTATAGATTGTGAATTAGATGGTAACAACCAATTCCATGATAGAGGAGTATTGTCCATGGCTCATGCTGGAAGAAATACTGGAGGTTCTCAATTTTTTATTTGCCATAGTAGAAATAATACTGCGCATCTTGACAGAAATCATACCTGTTTTGGTAAAGTAGTTGAAGGTTTAGAGGTAATTGATTTAATTAGTGAAGGGGACAAGATCAATAGTATTACTCTTTCTTAATAATAAAATTGTTTTTAAAAGAAACTTTTATAATTCATAGCGATAATGACAAAGATTTACCAATTATTGGTGATCTAACCTACAAAAATCATTCTAAGAATTTAGTTGTATTTTGTCATGGGTTCAAAGGATTTAAAGATTGGGGGTGTTGGAACTTAGTAGCCAATTTCTTTGTTGAAAACGGATTTAAGTTTTTAAAATTTAATTTCTCTCATAATGGAGGTACTTTAGATAATCCTATAGATTTTCCTGATTTACAATCATTTAGCTTGAATAATTACTCTATAGAGTTAAATGATGTACAAAGAGTAATAGATTATATTGTTCTTAATAATTACAATAGTAAATACGAACAAATTTATATTGTTGGACACAGTCGAGGAGGAGGAATAGCATGTTTATCTACTGTAAATAATCCCTTAATTTATAAATTGGTTTCTTGGGCTGGAGTTGCCGATTTTATAGAAAGGTTTCCCAAAAATGAAGAATTAGAGAAATGGAAGAAAACCAAAATAAGGTATATATCAAACACAAGAACTAACCAAGAGATGCCTATTTCAATTCAGTTATATAACGATTTTATAGAAAATGAATCAAAGCTTTCTATTAAAAAAGCTCTATTAAACTTTAATGGTAAGTTCCTAGCTTGTTATGGTTCATTAGACCAAGTTGTTCCCAATCAATATGCTTTAGATATGGTAAAGTGGGCAGCTAATTCTAGTATTTTTAAAATTAGAAGTAACCATACTTTCGGTTCTAAGCATCCATGGACCAAAACATATCTTCCAGATTCTTTGAGGGAAGTATGTATAAAAACAATAGATTTTTTAAAATCAGATTAAGAAATTATAAGATAAATCAAACCTGCCAAAGCTCCACCTGTAAAAGGAGCTATTACTGGAATCCAACTGTATCTCCAATCTGAATTTTTATTTTTTCGTGGCAACAAAGAATAAATAATACGCGGTCCAAAATCTCTAGCTGGATTTATTGCATATCCTGTTGTTCCTCCTAAAGTCATGCCAATTACTATTACTAAAAGTCCAACAGGAAGAGTTTCAAGAGATCCTATTCCAAAGTTTTCAATTGGAGAATTGTCTAATTCTATATTTGGGTTGGCTATAAATAAAATACCAAAAACCAATATAAATGTTCCTAGTAACTCGGAAAAAAAATTGTTTTTAAAATTTCTGATAGCTGGTGCTGTACAAAATGTTCCTCTAATAATATTTTCATCGTCAGTAATTCTATAATGGTCAATATAAATTATATAACACAACCAACTACCGATCATAGCTCCCAAAACTTGGCTTATAATATAACTAGGAACATGAATCCATGAAAACTTTCCAGCAAATGCCAATCCAAGCGTAACTGCCGGATTTAAATGTGCACCACTAGATTTTGAAGTAATATAGGCAGCAACAAAAACAGCCAATCCCCATGCAAAAGCAATTAACAACAACTTAGTTTGACCATTTCCGTAGGTCTTTTTTAAATTGACATTAGCAACTACACCATTTCCAAGAAGTAAAAGTATCGCAGTACCAACAAGTTCAGATAAATAGGGATGTATCTCCATTTTTAATCAAAATTAACATAAAACATTTATTGCTTCCTTCCAATTGGATAAGATATTTTTTTTATTGAAAATTTCAGGCAAGAATTCTCTATCGTGCTTCCATATATTTTTTAAATCTTCTGTAGATTTCCAGTATCCAGACCCCAAACCAGCTAAAAATCCTACACCTAGAGCTGTAGTTTCCGTAATTACAGGTCTAATTACTTTTGCATCAATTAAATTGCATTGGATTTGCATTAATAAATTATTATTGCTTGCTCCTCCATCTACTTTAAGATTGGTAAACTGAGTATTTGCGTCTTTTTGCATATTTTGTATTATTTCATAGGTTCTTATTGCAATCCCTTCTAGTGCCGCCCTAGCAATGTGTCCTTTCTCAGTTCCTCTTGTTATTCCTAATATAGATCCAGTAGCCTTAGGGTTCCAGTAAGGAGCACCAAGTCCAGATAAAGCAGGAATAAAAGTAACTCCTCCATTATCTTTTACTGTAGATGCTAAAGCCTCAATTTCAGAAGCATTGGAAATTATTTCAAGTTGATCTCTTAGCCATTGAACAAGAGATCCTGCTGTGAAAATACTTCCTTCAATAGCATAAATAGTTTTATTATTTATTTGATAGGCAATTGTGGATAGGAGCCTATTTTTTGAATTTACAATTTTCTCTCCAGTATTCATCATGCAAAAACATCCTGTTCCATAGGTGTTTTTAACGTCACCTTCTTCAAGGCACATTTGTCCAAATAAAGAGGCTTGTTGGTCACCAGCTATTCCAGTAATAGGAATTTCTGCCCCAAGAATATTTTTTTCAGTATTTCCAACATGTTCTGAACAAGAAACAACTTTTGGTAAAATATTATTTGGAATTCCAATTAAATCAATTAATTCTTGATCCCATTTTAATTCTTTGATATTAAAAATAAGTGTTCTACTTGCATTGGTGACATCTGTTACGTGATGTTTCCCATTGGTTAATTTCCATATCAACCAAGAATCAATTGTTCCAAAAGCTAGTTGGTTATTTTCAGCAAGTTTATGTAATGAGGGATTATTGTCAAAAATCCATTTAATTTTAGTTCCTGAAAAATAGGGATCTAACAGTAGACCAGTTTTACTTTGAAAAAAAGATTCTAGATTTTGTTTTTTTAAATTGTTACAAATTTCTGCTGTTCTTCTATCTTGCCAAACAATGGCATTGTAAACAGGTTCTCCGGTTTTTTTATTCCAAATTACTGTTGTTTCTCTTTGGTTGGTGACTCCTAATGAATGAATCTTTTCGGGACTTGTTTTAGTTTTTTTAAAAACTTCTTTAATTGCTTTTAGTTGTGTTTCCCAAATTTCATTGGGATTATGCTCTACCCACCCTTCCTTTGGAAATATTTGAGAAAATTCAAACTGAGAAATACCTTTAATTTTTCCTTTTTTATCAATTATCAAAGCTCTTGAACTACTTGTACCTGCATCTATAGAAAGTATGTATTTTTCCATTTTATAATTATTTAGAATATGGTTTATTGAAAAAAGTTTTGTTTTTGTAGCAAATGAATTTAGGATAAATTACAAAGATTTTTGGATTCGATGTGAATTTATTACTAAATAGGTTATATCTTTAACTTTTAATGAAATCTACTGAGATTCTAAATAGCCTACAAGTATCTCTAACTATCAATAGGCTTTGTTCTCAACTAATAGAGAATCACCACGATTTTTCTGAGTCTGTTTTAATTGGTTTACAACCAAACGGTATTTTTTTGTCTAATAGATTAAAAAAATGCTTAGAGAATTCTATTCATAATAAAGTTCTAATAGGCTCACTAGATATTACCTTTTTTAGAGACGACTTTGGCAGGAAAGAAAAACCATTAATTCCTAGTGTTACAAATATTGATTTCTCTGTAGAAAATAAAAGAGTAATATTAATTGACGATGTTTTTTTTACAGGAAGAACTGTAAGATCAGCTCTAGATGCTGTTATGACTTTTGGAAGACCCCAATCAGTTGAGTTTTTAACTTTAATCGAAAGAAGATTTGTTCAAAATATTCCTATTAAAGCAGATTATATAGGAAAATCAATTGACACTATTAAAGAAGAAAAAGTAACTGTCCTTTGGGAAGAAGAACATGGGAAAGACCAAATATTATTGTATTCACCAATTTAGATATGAAAGAATTAAGTATATCACATTTGCTAAGTATTAAAGACTTAACCAAGTCTGATATTGATCTTATTTTTAAAACTGCAGATAGTTTTAAAGAAGTAATAAATAGACCAATCAAAAAGGTGCCAACACTAAGAGATATTACCATTGCTAATTTATTTTTTGAAAATAGCACGAGAACAAAGCTGTCATTTGAACTAGCTGAAAAAAGACTTTCTGCAGATATAGTAAATTTTACTGCTGGTAATTCCAGTTTAAAAAAAGGAGAAACATTAGTAGATACAGCTAATAATATTTTGTCAATGAAAGTTGATATATTGGTAATGAGACATCCTCATTCTGGTGCTGCAAAGTTTTTATCAGAAAAAACAAATACTGTTATTATTAATGCCGGAGACGGTACTCACGAACATCCAACCCAGGCTTTATTAGATTGTTATTCTATAAAAGAAAAACTTGGTGAGTTAGATGGCAAGAAAGTAGTTTTAATTGGAGATATTAAACATTCTAGAGTTGCTTTATCCAATATATTTGCATTGCAAAAGTTAGGAGCTAAAGTAATGGTTTGTGGTCCAACTACTTTAATTCCCAAGTATATTATGGATTTAGGTGTAGAGGTTTCTCATAATATAGAAAAAGCTTTAAAGTGGTGTGACGTTGCTAATGTATTAAGAATCCAACTAGAAAGACAAGACATTCAATACTTTCCATCGATACGAGAGTATGCTCAGCAGTTTCAAGTAAATAAAGAGATATTACAAAATATTAAAAAACCAATAATCATTCTTCATCCTGGTCCGATTAATAGGGGAGTCGAAATAACATCTGAAATAGCAGATTCAAACAACTCTATAATACTAAATCAGGTAGAAAATGGTGTTGCTGTAAGAATGGCTATTATATACCTTTTAGCAGGTTCAATAAATCGTAGCTAAAGTTGTAGAATTATGTTATTTTTGTTAAAAATTTAAAAAATTGAACTTTAAAATAGAAGAAAAAAGAAATCTAACTATTGTAAGATGTTTATCTGAAAAGTTAGATTCTATTACGGCCCCTGAGCTTAAAACTTTATTTCTTCATCATAGCAATAATGGCTGTAAAAATTTTATAATAGATTTATCCTTACCTAAATATTGTGATTCAAGTGGCTTAAGTGCTTTGCTAGTAGGTAATAGAATAGTTAAAGAAAAAGAAGGTTCCTTAAATATTTTTGGACTTAATCCAATGGTTGAGAAAATTATTTCCATATCCCAATTAGATACTGTATTCAATATAACAGATAATGAAGAAAATGCTTTAAAAAATATCTCATGAAAAAATTACTGATTATTACTTTTTCTCTATTTTCTTTTACTTTTAATTATTCACAGTGTATTCCAGATCCTACTTATGCTGATTCCACTTTTGGTGTTTGGCCAACACCACAAACAAATTTTTCTGATGGAGACATAGGCGTGTTTTATGACGAAGTTGTTTATTTTAAAATTCCTAGAGACGCTGGAAATATAGATTCTGCTTATGTTGGGCAGCTTATTGATTCAATTATTCTTTCTTCAGTATCTAATTTACCCCCCGGTCTTTCTTACCAATGTGATATACCTTCTTGCACTTGGAATTTTGATTCTGTAGGATGTGCTAGTATTAGTGGAACTCCAACTACCAATGGTTCTTTTCAAATATCTTTAGATGCAACAGTTTGGACTGAGATTTTTACCGTTCCATTTCCTGTCCCTTACAGTTTTAATGGTTATTTTATTAATATAGGTCCTACCTCCAATAATCCTTTAGGTTCTAGTTTTTCTAATTTAACTTTGGAGAATCCTGTACCTAATCCTTCAAACAATTCTACAAATATTGGTTATAGATCTATAAACTCAGAGAATGTTTCTTTTGAAATAACCAATTTATTGGGTGAGGTATTACTACAAGAAAATTTAGTTTCAAAAATTGGATTAAATAATATTTCTGTAAATACTTCAATTTTTCCTAACGGAGTTTATCTTTATTCTATTAGTAATGGTCTAGTTAGATCAACTAAAAGATTAATAGTTCATCATTAGAAGTTTCTAACTTTATTAAATGAAGTTTGAACTAACTATTCTTGGTTCTGGAGGTGCAATTCCAACCTTAGAGAGAAATCCAACTTCTCAGTATTTAAATATACAAGATCGACATTTTCTTATCGATTGTGGTGAGGGTTTTCAAATCCAATTAAGAAAGTTTAAATGTAAATTTTCTAAGATTGACAATATTTTCATAAGTCATCTACATGGAGATCATTTTTTAGGATTATTTGGTTACTTATCTACATTGAGTTTACTTGGAAGAAAAAACCCTATTAATATATATGCTCCTAAAGAACTATTGAATTTAATTAATGCCCACAATCAAATTTCAGGAAAAATTTACAATTTTGATTTAAATTTTAATGCACTTAATTTTAAAAAAATCACTAAGCTTTTTGAAGACAATATATTAGAAATTTTTTCTTTTCCAGTTAATCATTCTGTTCCATGCTGTGGTTTTTTATTTAAAGAAAAAAAGTCTCAAAGAAATATAATAAAAGCAAAAATCAAAGATTTAGGTCTTGGAATTGGAGAAATCAAAAAATTAAAAAATAGAGAAAACTGTGTTGTGGATGGTAAGTCTATTGAATACAAAGATGTTACCATTTCAGGAAATAAAGCTAGATCTTATGCTTATTGTGCAGATACCAAATACGATAAAAAAATAATTCCATTCATAAAAGATGTTGATGTTTTATATCATGAATCTACATTCTTAGAAGAATTAAAAAACAAAGCATCTAAAACCAAGCATTCTACAGCATATCAAGCTGCTAAAATTGCTTTAAATTCCAATTCTAAAATGTTAATCTTAGGACATTTTTCTGCTAGGTATGATGATGTTGAAAAGTTCGTTCAAGAAGCCTCTAGTATATTTAAAAACACAGTTGCAGCCTATGATGGATATAAATATCAAATTAAAAATTAAAGTAATTGAACAATCTATATTTTAAGCAAACAGCTGATGGTTCTTCTACTCTTTATAATTCATTGTTGGACGAACATTACCATTCTATTCATGGGGCTTTAAATGAGTCGATTCATGTTTTTATAAATAAAGGCTTTCTTGATTTTGTTGATTTGTTTAAATCCGTTAAAAACATAAATATTCTAGATATAGGCTTTGGGACTGGTCTAAATTGTATTTTAACATTTATAGAAAATCTAAAATTAAACATTTCTTTGAATTATACTTCCTTGGAACCATTTCCTTTAGAAATGAAAATAATTGACAATCTTAATTTTAATCTAGACTCTAAACAATTAGATGTTTTTAAATTGATTCATCAATCTTTTTGGGGAAAGGCCGTCAAAATTAATAAGCAATTTTCTATTGAGAAATATAAATTAGAATTGAAAGATTTTAATATTAATAAATTATATGATGTAATATATTTTGATGCATTTGCTCCTAACAAACAACCAGAACTTTGGAAAGTTGATGTTTTTAGTAAATTATTTAATTTAACTTCCAATAATGGAGTGTTGGTAACTTATTGTGCCAAGGGGCAGGTAAGAAGAGATTTAGAAAAAGTAGGGTATTTTGTAGAAAGACTAGAAGGACCACCAGGAAAAAGAGAAATGCTTAGAGCAACCAAAGTTTAAAATTTTATGCTATTTAGTTATACTACAATTATCATCATTATCACTTTTATAGTTTCATTTATTTCGTTCAACAATTATTCTTTAAAAAATGATTTATTGTTTTCACCTTACCATTACACCAATAATAAGAAATGGTGGATTCTATTGACTCATGGATTTATTCATGCAGATTTTTTACATCTATTTTTTAATATGTATGTACTATATATTTTTGGTCCTTCTTTGGAATCATATTTTCTTTCCTCTTCTGAAGTTGGTTGGATTTATTATATATCTTTTTATATTCTAGGAATTGTTTTTGCAACCCTTCCATCCATTTTTAAGCATAAAAACAATCCAAATTACAGTAGTTTGGGTGCTTCAGGAGCAGTTTCAGCTATCGTATTTGCTTACATAGTAATTTACCCACTTAGAGAGCTTGGTTTGATATTAATTCCAGGTTTATTCCTCCCAGGCTTTATATTTGGAATTTTATATCTTTTTGCAGAACATTACTTAAGTAAAAAACAATATTCTAATATTGCTCATGATGCACATATCAGTGGCTCTATATTTGGAATTATTTTTATTAATGCTTACGATTATAATAATCTAATGCTCTTTTTTCAAAAGATAATTTATTATTTTCAAAACATTTAGAAAAATGCTTAACCCAATTAATTTAAACGGACAAATAACAGATGGGGATTCGATTAGTTTTAATCAATTTAAAAGAGGTTTTAACTTTGGCGATGGATTATTTGAAACAATTAGGGTGATTAACGGAGAAAGTATTTTTTTAGATGCTCATTTCAAAAGAATTTCTACTGGACTAGAGGTTTTAAAAATTAAACAAAATTACTCCTTTAATCTAAACTCTTTAGAGAGATATATAAACGAACTTTTACTTTATAAAAACATTAAGAGTGGAGGAAAGGTTAAGGTTTATGTTTTTAGAGCAGGATTGGGAACATACAAACCAGAGACTAATCAAATGAGTTTTATTATCGAAGCTACAGATTTAGAACACAACCGTTACCAACTTAACAAAAAAGGATATTTAGTAGATATATACAATGAATATTCAAAGACCGTTAACCAACTTTCTTTTTTTAAAACATTTAATTCATTGCTTTATGTTCTTGCAGCTGTAACGGCATTAGAAAATAACTTAGATGATTTGTTTATATTAAATGAAAAAAGTGAAATTATTGAATCTTCAAATTCTAACATATTTTTTTTAAAAGACGAAGTATTACTAACTCCACCATTAAATAGTGGTTGTATCCAAGGAATAATGAGAACTGAAGTGATTAGAGCTGCTACAGATTTGGGGATTAACGTATTAGAATCAAATATATATAAAGAGGATATAGAAAAGTCAAGAGAAATATTTTTATCTAATGTTATTAGTGGAATAAGTTGGGTTGGTGGATACAAGAAAAAAAGATTTTACAACTCAATTTCTAAGAAAATCATTGAAAAGTTAAATCAAAATTTATCTAGTTATCGGTAGGATTAATAGGGAAATTGGCAATAGCTTTTAATTTCCCTCCTCTATTTGACAATACTTCTTTCCATAGATCATCATTTTTACAAAATATATTTTCTTTCTTTAAGTCAATTGCAATCCATGAGTTGGAGTCAAATTCTGTTTCTAGTTGGTTTTTGGTCCAACCTGCATAACCAAGAAAGAATTTAATCTTGTTAATATCTAAAATACCCATATTCATAAACTCTATAATCTGATTGAAGTCACCTGAGGTCCAAATATTATCACTTATTTTAACAGAACTATCAATAATGTCTCCTAATTGATGTAGAAAAAAAAGATTACTAGAATGAACAGGTCCGCCATAATAGACATTTATATTTGGTATTTCTATATCAGGGATTATTTCGTCTAATTTAATATTTAGTTTGTTATTTAGAATAAATCCGTAGGATCCTGTTTTGTCATGTTCACACATGTATATAACAGATCTTGAAAAGTGGTCATCGTTCATAAAGGGTTCAGCCAATAAAAGCCTACCTTTTTTAGGTTTTAGATTATTGAGTTTACTAATGTTGGCAAATGAAATATCCACTGCTATAAATTTAATTAAAAACTACAAAATATCAAATCTACTTAGTGAATTGCTGATCGCCATGGAAGGTTTTTTGAAACTTCAGCTTCTTTGGTTAAAATTTCTTCTGTACGCTGGTCTACTATATCGTGGTCAAAATAACATTTAGCCATTTTAATAAAAGAATCTATATGTAGTAACTCTTGAATATGTAGATTGGTGTAAAACTTTGAAATTTTAGGATCTTGTACAACTTCACCAATAAGTTTAAATCTTTCAGAACCTCTTAACTCAGCTACGGAAGCAATTATCAGTCTATCCATGAAAAGTTCATCAGATCCTGAACGAATAATTGGCATAATTCCCTTCATATACGGATCTTTTTGAAAAACTCCATTTAGTTCATTCCCTCTATATCTTATTAGTTCGTAAACCTGTTTAAAGTGTAACAATTCTTCAACAGATATTTGAATTAATTCATCTATTATTTCAGTTCTGTTTGGATATTTTGCAATTAGAGACAAACACATATTTGCTACTTTTCTTTCTGCATCTGCATGATCTTGAAGAAACGAATCTATATCTGTTACTGCTTGATGAGCCCATTCTATGGGAGTTTCGTATTTTAATTTTAATTCCATTTTAAATTCTTTTCCAAAAATAAGGAGTAAATAATAGACAAACTGTAAATAATTCCAATCTCCCCATTAACATTAATAAGGATAAAATCCATTTTCCAATATTAGGAATATCATTGAATGAAAAGGAGGGACCAACGTTACCAATTCCCGGACCAACATTTCCCACGGCAGAAGCAACAGCACTTAACGAGGTAATAATATCTATTCCTAAGGCAGTAAGAAAAATAGAGCCTATTACAAAAACAAAGAGATATAAAAAGATAAATGCAAGAAGGTTATAAGTTATTTGGTTAGAAATAGAAGAACCATTTAGAATTACTGGAATCACTGCTTTTGGATGTAATCTTCTTTTAAATTCAAGCAATCCATTTTTTATTAGTAAAATGATTCTTACAATTTTTATTCCTCCACTTGTACTTCCTGCAGAGGCTCCTGAGAATAGAAACAAAAAGAAAATAAATGACATAAAAGAACCCCAAATGGTATAATCGGCAGTAGAATAACCAGTAGTAGTAATTATAGAAACTACTTGAAAGCAGATCTCTCTAAAGGATTTTAATATTGTAATTTCTTGGGAATAAGAATGGTATAAAGTGAGGGTGATTACAACAAGAAAAATGGAAGTTATATACCATTTAAATTCATCATTTTTAAGAATTTTATTAAATCTCATTTTTAATCCAAAATAAATTAAAGTAAAGTTCGTACCTGCCAAAAGCATAAAAATTACAATAACAGCTTCTACCCATGGATTTTGAAAAGCTGCAATAGAAGCTTGTTTGGTAGAAAAACCACCGGTTGAAGTAGTAGTTAATGAATGATTTAAAGCATCAAAAAAATCCAATCCAATAACCATTAGAATAACAGTCTCTAAAACCGTTAACCCAAAATAAATAATCCAAAGTCTTTTGGCTGTTTCCTTGATTCTAGGATGGATTTTGTCTTTGGTTGGGCCAGGCGCTTCCGCTATAAATAATTCCATGCCTCCAATCCCTAAAAGTGGTAAAATAGCAATAGTTAAAACAATTATTCCCATTCCTCCAATCCACTGGGTCATACTTCTCCAAAAAAGAATACTTTTTGGTAAAGATTCTATGTCGTCTAATATGGTAGAGCCTGTGGTGGTAAAACCAGACATTGTTTCAAAAAAAGCATTGGTCAAGTCTGGAATACTTCCTGATATTAAATAGGGAAGAGATCCAAATAGAGTCATAAATAGCCAACCTCCAACTACAATTAAGTATCCGTCACGCTTTTTGATTTCAGAACTTTTATGTTTTTTAGTGATCCATCTCATAAGGAAACCAGAAAAAATGGTTATTGCTCCACACAATAAAAAATCCCAATGTAACTCTTCACTAAAGTCATAAACTAATGAAAATGGGATACAACTAAGCATTAGAAAACCATTGAGCAAGGTAAGAGTACCTATAACATAAAATATTACAGATTTATTGAATAATCCTATGCTTTTATTGGAAGAATTTTTCAATTTTTTGGATAGATTCAGTTAATGAAAATACTATGGTTTTGTCGTTTTCTTTCAAATGAAAATCTCCGAAAGGAATTATTGGAATATCATTTCTAATAACACCAGCAATTTTAGACGAGTTAGGAAACTTCAATTTATTAATTGGGCTTTTGGTAATTTTAGAACCGTCTTTTACTACAAATTCTATAATCTCAGCATCTGTTCCATGAAGGTTAGCCACAAGAGAAACATTTCCTTTTCTAACAAATTTAAATATGTTGTCTGCTGCTATTATCTTTTTATTTATTAAAGTATCTATTCCTATAGATTGAGATAGATTGATGTAATCAAAGTTTTCAATTCTAGCAATTGTCTTTTTAATGCCATGACTTTTACCAACTAGGGAAGTCATTATATTCATCTCTGAATCGGCAGTTACTGAAATAAGTGCATCAATTTCTGTTAATCCTTCTTCTTCAAGCATTTTAACATCGTGTCCATCAATGTTGATAATCAAGGTTTTTTTAAGAGTATTTGCCATTTGTTCACATGTGGCTTTGTCTTTTTCTACAAGAGTTACTCTGAAATCATTTTCTAAAAGTTCTGCGGTGTTAATACCAATTCTACTACCACCAATAATCATTACATCTTTAATTTTAAAATTGTTTTTACCACAAAGTTTAATAATATTGGGAATCGAATCTTTTAAAGAAATAAAGTATACAATGTCATTTTCTTTTAATACTGTTTCACCATTTACAATTAGAGTAAGATGATCTCTATGAAGTGCTAATGGCTTAAAACTTAAATTTGGATTTAAATCTGCACTTTCTCTTACTGTTTTATTAATAAGACTAGAATTTTTTGATAATGATATTCCAAATACAGTAAGCTTTCCATTGTCAAATTCAATATCATCTGTAAAAGCAGATTGGTTTACCAATCTTTGAATTTCAAGAGTTGCAAGATAGGTAGGAGAAATTAGAGTGTCTATACCGAGTTCATTATAAAAATGCTCTTTGTTCTCTTTAATTATATTAACATCGTTAATTCTTGCAATGGTTCGTTTCGCACCTAGTTTTTTTCCTAAAATACATATTAGCATATTGGTTTCTTCACTTGAAGTAACTGCAATTAACAAATCGCAAGAACTTATTAGCTTTTGTTCCATAATCTCTACTGATTTTGCATCACCTGCAATTGTAAAAACATCTATTTGAGAAGAAATAGTATTTAACCTTTCTTCGTTTTGATCAAGTAGGTATATGTCGTGAGATTCTGAAGACAACAATTTAGCAAGATGTGATCCAAGGTCACCTGCTCCAGCAATAATAATCTTCATAGGATATAATTTATAAGCAAATATATAAGTCTTTAATTACTGAAATATAGATTTATAAAAAAACATTGTTCATTTTAATAAATATATTTTCTAAGTTATTTGTTTTTTTACTTTTGTGGTAAATAGAAAGAAATGTCAGATATAAAATTTGGTACAGATGGTTGGAGAGCAATAATTGCAAAAGACTTCACAGTTGAAAATGTTTCAAGAGTTGCATACGCCACTGCTGAATGGACATTGAAAAACTTTAAGAAACCATCTATTGTTATTGGACATGATTGCAGATTTGGTGGGAAATTATTTGTAGAAACAGCTGTTAAAGTATTTATTTCTAAGGGAATAAAAGTACATATGGCAAAAACATTTATTTCTACTCCTATGATTTCTTTAGGAGTTAAAGAACTAAAAGCCTCATTAGGAGTTGTAATTACTGCTAGTCATAATCCACCAGCTTATAATGGATACAAGCTCAAAGGACATTTTGGTGGTCCTCTATCCTCAGATAAAATTAATGAAGTGGAAAGTTTGATTCCGTCTGAAGATAAAATTTATCTCAACCAGATTGATATTGATAAGCAAATAGAAAAAAATAATATTGAAATAGTTGATTTAGAGCAGATGTATTTAGATAGAATAGAATCTTCTTTTGATTTAGAGGCCATTAAAAATTCTGGATTAAATTTTGCTTATGATGCTATGTTTGGTGCCGGTCAAAATGTTATGAATAAATTATTTCCTGATATGACTTTTTTACATTGTGATGAAAATCCTTCATTTATGGGCCAGGCTCCAGAGCCAATTGCCAAAAACTTAACGGAATTTTCTAATTTAATTAAAGAAAAAAGAAATATTGCTGCTGGTCTTGCAACAGATGGAGATGCAGACAGGTTAGGTCTTTATAACTCCAAAGGTGAATTTGTAGATTCACATCATATTATATTGTTGCTGCTATTATATTTAAATAAATCTAAAAATTTAAAGGGTAAGGTGGTAGTAGCTGCTTCTACAACTCCAAGGGTAGTTAGGTTGGCGGAGATATTAGGATTGACACATGATACAGTTAAAGTTGGCTTCAAATATATAGCTCAACAGATGATAAATGAAGATGTTTTAATTGGGGGAGAAGAATCTGGAGGAATCGCTATCAAGGGACATATTCCTGAAAGAGATGGCATATGGATGGGACTTGTTTTATTTGAATACATGGCTAAATCAGGTAAATCTTTAGAAGAACTTATTGAAGAAGTTTACGGACTAGTAGGAGCTTTTAAATATTGGAGAGATGACCTTCATATTGACGAGAAGTTGAAAAATGCCATTGTTAATAAATGCAATAAAGACCAGTTTCAGTCTTTTGGAAAGTATACTGTACAAAGTATAGATAAGACAGATGGTTTTAAATTTATATTAAGCGATGATGAGTGGTTGATGATAAGACCCTCTGGAACAGAGCCTGTTCTAAGGTGTTATGCAGAATCTAAGGACTTAAAAGGCGCGATTGACATACTATCTGCTTGTAAGAAAGAAATTGGGGTTTAAAGTGCTTAAAATCCAGATACTTTGCTTTCAGATGGATGTTTAACTGTGAAAGTAAATTTTTTCTCTACAACTTCTTTTGGACTCAATTGAATATTCCATTTCAATTTTCCATTTTTCTTATCAAATATTGCTTCAGAGCTTTCCAATAGTTGAATATCAATTGATTTTTTGGCGGATTTTGGGATTTGATCAATAAGTACAATTGAAACTGAACTGTCATTGTTATTTTTTAAAGAAAGCTTATAGGTTTTCTCAAATCTTATATTGTCTCCAACTTTTGTTTCTGAACTAAACTTTTTCTCTAATGTTCTTTCACAAATTATAGAAACATCTCTACTCAAAGATAAATCATTGGTTTTTTTAGTGGAGTAGGGGTCTAAAAACGTTTTTCCTATAGATTTACCTTCAAAATAGACTTGACCATTTCCAGGAAGTAAATTCTTATTTCCAAG
>CALJHN010000028.1 GCA_938075455.1 uncultured Flavobacteriales bacterium | reverse complement strand
CTTGTTGAGCAAGAGCAAATTCAATTTCAAAATCTACAGGACTTCCAGCTGTTTGCCCCCGATAAACATCATTTAAATTGGTAATAGCACTTTGGATTTGAGCATCAGAAATATTGGTGCCAACTCCAACTGTCTCCCCTAAATGTAGAACATGTACAACAATCGGAATGGTATAAATATCGTTAGAAGACCTAGTTCTAGGCGTACTTAAATAAGTTAATATTTGTTGTTCAGAAAATTGTATCAAATTTTGATAATAGGAATTTTGCATCAAAAAATCGTGCTTGTGTTCGAATCCACACTTTTTAATTACTTGACCTTGGCATTGAAAATTATTGTTTATTAGAAATACAAATAAATTTACTAGAAGAGTAATGGTGATTTTTTTCATATTAAAAGTTGAACTATTTCATGTAAAAATAACTACAAATTATAACTATTCAATTATATCTAATAACTTTAGATAAATTCAAGTTAAGAAATTATTTTTTTTAACTGATGATATATTCTGGGATTTCTTTTAAATGGCTAGCTTTCTGTAATTCTAGATCAATTTCTATACAATAGGTTTTTAATCCATTGGTGAGTACAATAAAATTTGCAGCTAATTTATTTTGATAGGATAAAACTTGATCCAATGTTTTTTGATTAATTTTCACTTTCGGAGACTTACACTCAACAATGATATTTGGTTTGCCTTGCTTATCATATACCAATAGATCAAATCTTTTATTTAGTCCATTAATTTCAATTTTTCGCTCAATTGCGATTAAACTTTTGGGGTATTTTTTTACCAGATTTAAATACTTCCAAAATTGTTGTCTTACCAATTCTTCTGGTGTGGATAATATCCATTTTTTTCTAAGTTCGTCAAATAAATATTCTTTCGAATTAACTACCTTAGTTTTTAGTGAAAATGAATTGTCCATATTTTATAAATTTAAAGAATTGAATTTTAAAGAAATCATAAAATCTATTGAAAACAGAACTTTTCTCCCAATTTACTTCCTAAATGGTGAAAACACTTATTTTATAGACAAGATAACAGATAAAATATTAGATACTGTTCTCCAAGAATCTGAAAAAGATTTTAACCAAACTATTTTATATGGAAAGGATGTAAGTATTGATTCTATTTTGGACATTTCAAAAAGATACCCTGTTATGGCATCCCATCAATTGGTAATTGTAAAAGAAGCCCAACACCTTTCTAGAAGTCTGGGTCAATTGGAGCAATATTTTAAAAACCCTGTTCCAACTACCATTTTGGTATTCTGTTTTAAAGGAAAAAAAATAGATAAAAGAAAATCAGTTGGCAAACTACTTTCTAAAAGTAATTTTTTGTTTGATTTAGAATTGTTCAAAGATTACCAAATTCCGGATTGGATTCAAAACTGTGCAAAAATTAATAATCTAGATATTGACTCTAAAGCAATTGTATTACTTTCTGAGTTTCTTGGTAATGATTTATCAGAAATTGAAAAAAACATTCAAAAGCTAAAGTTACTTACTAAAGAATCTCAAATTGTAGATGCCGATATGGTTCAAAAACACATTGGATTTTCTAAAGACTTTAATCTATTTGAATTAACGGATGCGCTAGCTGCAATGAACATTCAAAAAGCTGGTTTTATTGCTTATCATTTTGGAAAGAACAGTAAAAATCATCCAATTGTGGTTACCATAGGCCATCTTTATGGCTTCTTCACTAAACTGATGAAGTTTCATTTTTACAAAGACAATATGGGGGATAGCCAATTAGCTGGAAAGATAGGAGTTCATCCATTTTTTTTAAAACAATACAAACAAGCATCTAAATTCTACTCCAAATCCAAGTTAGCTCAAATATTATCTCAATTGAGACACTATGATTTGATGAGTAAAGGAGTTATTGCCCAAAACACTACCCATGAAGAAATATTGAAAGAAATGATTTTTAAAATAATGCATTAAAAAAGGGGTAAATTAATTTACCCCTTCATTATGATTTATATTATTATACGTAACTAATCTTCAATTTTATCAGCTTTTTCTTTAGAAACTATAAAACTATTGTCAATTTCATAGGCTTTTAAAAATGAATTTTTAGCTTCTTTTTTATTTCCTAACTTTAAAAGATAATCTCCATAGGAATCATGGGCATTTGCAACTTTTGGACTTGACGCAACATTTAATGCGAAATGTTTTCCTGCTTGTTCCATATCCCCCTTACTCATTAATTTATAACCTATCATATTATTAAGGCCAGTGTTATCAGGCATTCGATTTAATCCCTTCTTTAAAATGTCTAAAGCAACATCCACATCTTTCTCCCCCCATGCATACCATGTTCTTATCATGGGATCATTAGGAGCATGTAAAAATGCTAATCTTAATAATGCTCTAGTATCGACAGTAGTATCAGGATTGTAAGACTTAATAAATAAAGATTCTCCTATACTAGCAGTTTCTAATTTGCTCATTGCTAAGTTATATGACTCAGTTTTTTTATCTAAATCATTGTTCATAGAATAATAATGTAATTGACCTAAGTGAGCAGTAGCCCAGGTAGGATCTACTTTTACTAATGAATCACTCAAAGAAAGTGCTTTTTCATTTTCTAAATTCATCATGTGGCTTCTCATTTTATTATAAGCATCAAGAGAACCTTCAACTTTAGATGAAGGCCATAAAAAGTCTTTTGCTAATGAATTATTCCAAACTCCCATGTGTCTTTTCCAAACTAATTTTCCATTTTCCATACCAACAATTCCAGAAAAATTTTGATAAAAAGTTTCTATTCCAGCAGAATACCATTTTGCTGTTCCCATCACATTTGCATTATCGTTAATTATATATATATCATGGATTTTAAATGTAATTGAATCTTCATAAAACCATTCCTCCTTAGTGTTCGAAACATCAAATTTTGCTGGACTAGATCTCCAGGTGGGATTATCCCAAGCCATAAGGTCTTTTCCAGCAGAGTTATTATAGTCTTCAGTAGACATATTCGCACCTGCTTGAGATTCAAAGAATTTTGAAACAAAGTCTTTGATATTATCTTCATTTAATTTATTGTTCTGTTTACAAGAAATTAGACTTAACATCATCAAGGATGATATTAATACATACTTATTTATTACTTTCATATTTTAAATTTTAAATGAAATTAAAAAAAAATATTGACTTAAGAAGTGATACAGTTACTAAACCTTCATTAGAAATGAAGGATTTCATGTTGGATGCAGCTTTAGGAGACGATGTGTTTCAAGATGACCCAACGGTTAAAGAACTAGAAAATAAAACTGCTAGAATGTTTGGCCATGAAGCTGGATTATTTTGCTCTTCTGGAACAATGACCAATCAAATTGCTTTAATGGTTTATTTGCGACCTGGAGATGAAGTAATATGTAGTAGTGAAGCACATATTTACAATTATGAAGGAGGTGGAATTGCAAGAAATTCAGGGGCTTCTGCAAGATTAATTAACAGAAATAGTGGTATAATCTATCTAGATGAAATAATAGATAATATAAATCCTGATGATATACATTATCCAGTAACCAATCTAGTAGCCTTAGAAAATACTATTAACAGAGGTGGAGGAATTTGCTATCCAATTTCAGAAATTGAGAAAATTTCTAAGTTTTGTAAATCTAAAAATATACCACTTCATTTAGATGGGGCAAGACTTTTCAATGCTTTGGTCAAAACAGGTGTTAAATCAAACTATATAGGTCCATTATTTGATTCAATTTCAATTTGTTTTTCAAAAGGATTAGGAGCACCCGTAGGATCTGTCTTAGTTGGGTCTAATGAGTTTATTCAAAAAGCACGAAGAGTTAGAAAAGTTATTGGAGGAGGAATGAGGCAAGTTGGGATGCTGGCAGCTGCTGGAATTTATGCTTTAGAAAATAATATTGAAAGACTTGCTGTAGATCACCGACATGCAATTTTATTAGCTGAAGGGTTGAGAAGTTGTTCCTGGATTGATAATGTCATGAAGGTAGAAACCAATATTGTAATTGGACATATGAAAGAAGGTTTTCAAAATTCTAATTTTGTGAAAAAATTACAAAAACTAGGAGTTTCTATTGTTTCGTTTGGTAAAGGAAGAATAAGAATGGTAACACATTTAGATGTCTCTAAAAAAGATATTGATAAGGTAATATCATTACTTAAATTCTAAAATATATTTTGTTGTATTTTCTATAGCATCTTCAATAGAAATGAATTTATAACCAATTTGTTTTTTTATTTTTTCACTATTGTAATAGTTCTTTTGTGAGGATGTTTTTGCAGTTTCTTTTGTGATTTTTGGGCTTTTTCTCGTTATCAAACTTATTAAATATTCCATCCTCCATGCAAAATTCATTAATCCTTTTGAGGCAACATAGGATGGTGGTTTAACATTCAAAGATTTAGAAATCTTTTTAAAAACTGACTCATAGGAGAGATTTTCTGCAACTAAAATATACCTTTCAGAGCTTAAGGATGAATTCATTAGTTCTATAATAGAATTAGAAACATCCCTTACATCTACAAATCCATTTAGTCCTGAAGGGTAAAATGAAAGTCCAGAATTGATTTTTTTAAATAAAGCCGTACTTGATCTATTCCATGTGGATGGACCAATAATTATTCCTGGGTTAACTAATACAGATTGAAGACCTTCTTGAACTCCTCTCCAAACCTCATTTTCTGCTTTGTTTTTACTAATAGCATAAAAACTATTGTCGTTACTCTCTACCCAACTATTAATTTCAGAATACTCTCCATTCCCTTTTCTTCCAATAGCAGCTACAGAACTAATGTGGCCAAGTTTTTTTACATTATGTTCTAAGCATGCATTGACAATATTTGCAGTTCCTTTAATATTGATGTTAGACATCTTAGACTGATCTCTTTTTAAAAAACTCACAATTGCTGCACTGTGGTAGACATGATCTACACCCTTTACTGTGTCAAAAACTTGAACTACATCTTCAATATCCATTTCTACCCAATCAATCTTACTTAGTAATGATTCTTTATTGTAAAACTTAAAAAGTTTTTTTACGTTTTCAAGTCTAGAGTTTTTAGTAAAAGTTGCTTTCACTTTTTCTCCTTTTGACAAAAGGTCTAATAGAATATGCATTCCTACCAATCCTGTGGCACCTGTGACTAGATTTTTCATTTTTAAGAACTAATTTTTAAACCTTTTAATTTTAAATTCAATAATTTGATTTTAATTTATGTGAAACAAATATATTTGTTAATTATCAATAATAAGAACTGAAATTGAATTTTGTACAAGAGTTAAAATGGAGAGGTATGATTCACGACATCATGCCAAAAACTGAAGAGTTGGTAAATGATAATAAAATCTCTGGTTATATAGGTTTTGACCCTACATCAGATTCTCTTCATATTGGAAGTTTGGTACAAATAATGACATTGGTTCTTTTCCAAAAGCATGGCCACAAACCGTATATTTTAGTAGGTGGTGCTACAGGAATGGTTGGTGATCCCTCAGGAAAATCTAAAGAACGAAACCTTCTTGACGAAAAGGAACTCAATAAAAATATAACGGCTATCCAAAAACAATTGTCTAAATTTCTTGTTTTTGATAATTCTAAAAATAGCGCTGTAATCGTCAACAATAACGATTGGTTTAAAAACTTCAATTTTTTGGATTTTATAAGAGATGTTGGTAAACATATAACTGTCAATTATATGATGTCTAAAGATTCTGTTAAAAAACGTTTAGAAAATGGGATATCTTTTACAGAGTTTAGTTACCAACTAGTACAGGGCTATGATTTTTATTGGCTTTTTAAAAACCACAATTGTTTACTTCAATTAGGTGGTTCTGACCAGTGGGGAAATATTGTTACTGGAACCGAATTGATTAGAAGAATTGATGGAGGTTCAGCTTATGCAATTACAACTCCATTAGTTCAAAAAGCAGACGGTAAAAAGTTTGGCAAGACAGAATCTGGAAATATTTGGTTAGATCCAAAAAAAACATCACCCTACAAATTCTATCAGTATTGGATAAACTCAAGTGATTCGGATGCGGAAAACTACATTAAAATTTTCACTCTTTTTAGTAAAGAAAAAATTGAAGATTTAATAACAGAGCATAAAACAAACCCGGGTTTTAGAATATTACAAAATACTCTTGCAAAATACATTACCACTATGATTCATGGAGAAGATCAGTATTTAGCTGCTAAAGAAGCATCTTCCATCTTGTTTAAAAAAGGCAATGATGCAGTCATTGCTTTAAAATCTCTTTCCAAAGATGTTTTTTTAGAAATATTTGAAGGAGTTCCTCAAGCTGAAATTAACAAAGACTCAGTTTCAAAAGGGATGCCAATTATTAATGCGCTTGTAGAAAGCTCTGGATTTTTAAAATCTAATGGTGAGGCAAGAAGAGCAATTGGTGAGAATTCTATCTCACTAAATAAGGCTAAGGTAGATTTGGACACTATCATAACTAATGATGATTTAATTGACGACAAGTATCTTTTATTGCAAAGAGGAAAGAAAAATTACTTTATAATTCTTGTAAGTTAAAAAGAAAGCAGATTACATCCTCTTACTTCCGACTGGTCAAACCTTCCTAAAATCTTAAAACTATCTTTTTCAACTTCTTTTCCAATGTCTTGGGTTTCAATAAAAGAACAGCTGTAAATATTGGCTAGGTCTATTATATTGATTCCACCACTAGAATTGATTTTAGCCAATGAATATGGATCTTCAAAATCTCTAATTATAAACTTCATCCATGGTGGTGTTTTAAATACTCCATTTTTTTTGGAGTAGGCTTGAGACAATAGTTCTGTCATTCCATATTCGCTATGAATAGCATCTACATTAAATGCTTTTTTAAGTTGCTGGTGTAGTTCTTTTCTAACCATTTCTTTTCTCCTTCCCTTCATTCCACCTGTTTCCATTACTACCCAGTTTTCTAAATTGAAAGAGTCTAATTCTGAGAGCTCTAAAAGTGCATAACTGACACCTATAAGAAGAACATTTTTGTCTTTTAATTTTAAAATTAAATTATTCAATACATCTAAATCATAGTTAATGAAATTACTTTCCGGATTTTCACTTTTATTAATAAAGTTGTCTACCATGTATATTAATGAGCTATCGCCTTGTTCAAGATAAGATGGTAATAATGCCAAAATAGTCCAATCTTTTGGGTTGCCATAAAAATATTTGTAACCAGAAGTAAAGGACTGCTCGTATAATTCTAAATATTTTACAAAGTGCTTACTTCTTATTGTATTTCCAGTTCCACTACTAAGAAAAGTTTTTTCTATTTTGGAATTATCTGCAATAATATCGTTGTTTTTAAAAAAGTCTATTGGCAGAAATGGAATTTCTTTGTAGTGATATATTGACTTTTTTTGACTTTTAACTAAGTCAACATATTTTTTGTAAACGGATATGTTTTTGTATTGAAATTCAAATACTTCCAGTGCAATAGAATTGAATTCATCTTCGTTAGATATGTTAAATATTCTTTTAGACAGGCTCAAAATATAACTAAATAGCTTAAATTTAAAATATGATAATATCTAAGTTAAAGATAGTTGTTGTTTTCTCATCAATTTGTTTAATTTCTTGTCTCAAACCAGAGTCTTATCCAAATGAGCCAATTCTTGAATATTTGAGTTTTGAAAGTTTATCTGATTCAGGAAAGTTAACTTTTTCCTTCACAGATGGTGATGGAAATATTGGTCTAGATCAGAATCAATTATCTCCTCCTTTTAATCCAGGCAGTTTTTATTATTATAATTGTTACATTAATTATTATGAAATGATGGATGGAGAGTGGGTTAGAGCAACCTCGGATCCTCAAGGAAATAATTCTCTATTTGCCGATACAATAACATACAGTTACAGAATTGGTAATATGACACCCGTTGGTCAAAATAAAGCTTTAAAAGGAGAAATAGAAATTGTTTTGGAGCCTTTTTACTTTAATCCAACTTCCAACCATTCTGATAGTATTAAATTTTCAATTTTATTAATTGATCGTTCTTTTAACCATAGTAATTTAATATTTTCTTCAACTATTGTACGTTGATATAAAATGACATGAATCAAAATATTTTTATTTATATATTTTATTCCTTGCTCTTAACTGGCTGTACTATTTCCAAACCTGTAAATTATTCTTTTCAAGACAAAAAAAATACTTTACATCCACAATTTTTAATTTACCATCATTCTGGATCTACTTCAAAATTATATTTTCAGATTTTAACTGAAGATATACTGTATTCAAGAGTAAATGTAAGTGAGAAATTTAGTTCCAAAATAAAATTAAAATTCGTAGCTTACAATGAAAGCCATAAGGAAATTATTGATTCTGGATCTTTTGTTATTTCTGATAAGTACTTAGAAAATAAAAAAATAAAAATTGACACCAACTTCAGTTTTCTATTCCCGATGTCAAAGACAGGATTCATGGATTTATGTGTTTTAGATATTAATAGAAATAGAGAGTTTTATAAAACTATTAGAATTGACAAATTAAATGATTACAATAGGCAATTTTTTCTAATAAAAGACTCCAGTAATCAGCTTTTATATGATGATTTTTTCTTTAAAGGGCAATCTATTTTAATCCAAAGTGAGTATAATAATAATAGGCTATTTGCTAAAAAAATAAATAATTCATTTCCGCTTTCCCCACCACCATTTAGCAAGTCTTATCAACCAATATTTAAGAGTAATAACTCAGTTTGTAATGAGCTTAATTTTAATTCTCAAAAATTATTATCATTTACTCTTCCAGACGAAGGTTTTGTTTTTTTTCAATTGGACACATTAAATAACCAAGGTTTTACATTATTTAATTTTCATGAGGGTTATCCAAACTTAATAAAAGATAAACACCTGATTCCTCCTTTAAGGTATTTAACTACTAAAGAAGAGTTTGCTTCGTTAGTTTCTAGTTCTAATTCAAAGCTAGCAGTTGATCAATACTGGCTTTCTAAAGCTTCATCTAAAGAAAGAGCAAGAAACCTTATTAGAATTTATTATTCAAGAGTTGAATTTGCAAATAAATTATTTTCTTGTCATTTAGAGGGCTGGAAAACAGACAGAGGACTTATTAGTATTATTTTTGGCCCACCAAGTTATGTGACAAATAATAGAAATTCTGAGACTTGGATTTATGGTGATGAAAATAATATGAACTCTTTGAAGTTTATTTTTGAAAATAATATGAACCCATTTTCATCAAATGATTTTAAATTAAAAAGAAATTACGCTTATAAAAACCCATGGTACAGAGCTGTGGATAGCTGGAGAAACGGAAAAGTATATTTATTAAAATGATTAAAACAATTACAGAAGATTTAACCTTTGGAATTAGATCAGTTATAGAAGCCATAAAACAAGGCAAAACAATCAATAAAATTCTTTTACAAAAAGGGTTAACTGGAGAGTTAATAAAAGAGTTGTTAGTTCTTGTCCACAAAGAAAATATTGTAGTTCAGAAAGTTCCCGTTCAAAAGCTAAACCATATGGTAAAAAAAAATCACCAAGGGGTTATTGCAATGATTTCACCAGTTGATTATCATCAAATAGATTGGCTGGTTCAGCAAGTTTATGAAAAAGGTGAAGATCCTTTTATTTTAATTTTAGACAGGGTAAAAGATGTAAGAAATTTTGGTGCTATTGCTAGGACTGCTGAATGTTTTGGTGTTCATGGTATTGTAATTCCTAGTAAGGATTCGGCCTTAATCACTAACGATGCTGTAAAAACATCTGCTGGTGCGCTATTTAAAATTCCTGTATGTAAGGTTACTAGTTTAAATGCTGTAGTAGATTTTCTAAAGGGTTGTGGACTTAAAGTCTTTTCTTGTACAGAAAAATCTGAGACATTGATAAATAAAGTAGAGAGTACTGGTCCAAAAGCTTTAATTATGGGAAGTGAAGAAGATGGAGTGGACTCGCAGTTAATTAAAGCTTCTGATGTTAATTTTAAAATACCAATGACTGGAAGCATTGCCTCATTGAATGTTTCAGTTGCCTGTGGAATTGCTATTTATAAATTAATGAGAAGCTAATCTTATAATATTACTTTAAACTTTTTCCAATTTAAGCAGGTATTTAAATATGGTTTATAAAAAAATATTTTTTTCAATAGTTTTTTGTTTTACAAGTTCAATATTTATTGGTCAATCTATTGTAAATACAGAAAAATTATTCAATAAAAAAAAAGAAGGTCTGCAAGTATCTTCTGAACTAAATGGTACTTCTATCTCTGGAAACGCATCTGTTTTTATTTTAGGATATTCTTTGAATTTCTCTTATGAAAAAAATAAAAGCTACCTTAGACTTTTCTCTGGAGGTCAATATATAAGTCAAAATAATAAAGAGGTTTCCAATAGTGTCTTTTCCCAATTTAGATATGAATACCAAATAAATTCTAAGAGTAGATATTTTATATTTACTCAATTACAAAGCAATGCCATCTTATTATTCAATAGAAGATTATTAGGGGGATTGGGCTACAGAAGAAATTTTATAAATATTGAAAGAGACAGCTCTTCAAAAATAAATTTTGATTTGAGTCTAGGTATCATGCAAGAAGAAGAGGTTTTAAATAGATCTCGCCTTCCTCAACACGAAAAATATTATACCAACTATACAAGATCAATTTTATCTATAGTTGGGTCTTGGAATTACAAAAAGAAATTAACTGTAATTAATACAACTTATTTTCAGCAATACCTTTTTTCCTTTGCAGATTTTAGATTACTCAATGAAACCAATATGCTTTATAAGTTGAATAAGAATCTCTCTCTTAGTTTAGATATAGAGTACAGGTATGACAGTGACCCTCCATCTCAGTTAACTAATAAGGATTTGAATACCAATTTAGGATTAGTTATTGTTTTTTGAAACTCGATCAAAATCTTCCCAAAATTTAGGATAAGATTTATTCACAACATTTTTATTATCAAATTTAATAGAATTAACTTTCATACATAGTGGGGCAATACTCATGGCTATTCTATGATCGTTATGGCACTCTATGGTAGATTTTGGTTGAACTATATTTTGATTCTCTTTTATTTTTATTGATGAGCTATCAATTTCACAGCTAATATTGAATTTTCTCAATTCTTTTTTAATAGATTCTAACCTTTTAGACTCCTTAATTTTCAAACTTTCTAAGCCTATTAAATGAGCTTTTATTCCAAGACCACAACAAGTAACTGTGATTGGTAACGCCAAGTCGGGATGATTGGAAAGATCTAAATCTATTTCTTTAGCTATGATTTTGGTTTTATATAGAACTATGGAATCTTCATTAAATTCTGTTTTAATCCCAAGTTTCGAATATATACTTGATAAAACAGAATCTCCTTGAAGAGAGTCAGCAAATAAATTGGGAATTTTTATTTCTCCAGAAATAGACAAAGCCAAAAAACTGTACCAAAATGAAGCTGCAGACCAATCATTTTCAACTTCTATATTTTTAGCTAAGTAGTTCTGCTGTTTAACTTTTATAACATTATTTTCCCAACTATACTCAATTCCAAATTCACTCATTAAACCAAGTGTCATATCAATATATGGTTTGGATAGTACTTTTGAAGTAATTTCTAGGTTAAGTCCATTTTCTATCGTTGGTGCTACCAACAATAAAGCAGAAATAAATTGACTACTTATATCTCCTGGCAAACTTAATTTTTTACTATTTAATTTTTTACTTTTTATCTCAATAGGAGGAAACCCTTCCTTTTCTAAATACTTAATTTCAGCACCCAGCTCTTTAAGACAATCTATTTGAGGCTTTACAGGTCTTTCATGCATTCTTTTACTTCCTGATACTCTCCAAATACCTTCTTTTGTTGAAAGAAATGCTATTAAAAATCTTAATGCTGTTCCTGCATCTTCACAATTAAGTTCTATTCTTTTATTAAAACTATCTAAGAGTTCATTTAAAATTTTGGTGTCCTTCGCATTACTTAAGTTTTGAATTTCAAATTGTGTTTTGCAAAGCTTTTTAATAATGAGAAGTCTATTGCTTATACTTTTGGAAGATTCTAAATCTATAGATCCGTAAATAATTTTATTCTTAGAAGAGATTTTAATCATTTTGTAAAAACTCTAATAAATAAGATTCCACTTTTTTTAATTCTATTTCATGGTTTATAGTTACTTCGCCAATTTTTGTCGGTAGTGAAAAATTTATGGTGCTTTTAGTATTTTTTTTATCTGATAGAATCAGCTTTATAATAGCTTTAGAATCTATTTTAAAATTTAAATAAGATTTAAATTTATTAGATAAAACTGTTTTTATTTCTTGGAAGTAATTTTCGCTTAATAGATTTTCTTTTTTTGCAATGAAGGATTCTATGATCATCCCCTTTGCAATTGCAAATCCATGTAAAGTAGGAGCGTTGGAGTCCAGTAAGTAACTCTCTAATGCATGACCAATAGTATGTCCAAAGTTTAATTTCTTCCTTATATTTTTTTCATAGGGATCTTTACTTACAATTTCTAACTTTAGATTTTTAGATGATTTAACTATGTAATCTAAGTCTAGCTCTTTCGAATTTACTTTTAAGTAGTTCCATAAATCAACATCTCCAATTATACTGTGCTTATACACTTCAGCTATTCCAGAATCTATTTCTATTTTAGGGAGAGTAGCTAAAAATGTAGTATCTAAAAAAACTGCTTTTGGAAGCGTAAAAGTTCCTATATTGTTTTTTAAAAGTTGGTAATTAAACCCAGTTTTGCCACCAATAGAAGCGTCTGCCATTGCCAGTAAGGTGGTAGGTAAATAAATAAATTCAATTCCTCTCTTAAATGTGGACGCAGCAAAACCTGCTAAGTCGGTGAGCATTCCCCCACCAAGGATAATCAACAGGTCGCTACTCTTTACATTATTAAGATTTAAAAATTCCCATATTTTTAAAACACTATTAAAGGTTTTGTTCTTTTCCCCGCTTTCTAATTTTAAATGTATAAATCTTATTGATAAATTTTCTTTCAGATAATTTATGTGCTGAATGGTATTTTCATCAACAATTAGGTAAATTTTTTTTTCTTTGAAGATATTATTGAACTCCTTAAAGAAACTCTTAATTTTACCTTGATAAATTTGCACAGGTTTACTTGTTTTGAATTTTTTTAATTGCATTTTTAGAGAACTCAGAGAGAATTAACTCCCCAGATATTTTTGCTCTTTTAGAAAGTAATTCGTCCCAATTCTCTGTTCCTTTCCAAAATATTTTTTTTAATTTTTTAGTAGCCTCTTGATGAGATTGAGAAAGTTTAAAAGATAATTCATCAATTGCTTTATCCATCGATTCATTATCCTGGAATATTTCAGAGTACAGTCCCTTTTGAAGACCCCAATTTGCATCAAACCACTTGTCTGCATTAATAGCAAGTGCGCTCATGGAGGATAACCCAATTTTTCTTTCCACTGCTGGTCCAACAACAAAAGGACCAATTCCAAGAGCCAATTCACTTAATTTAATGGATGCATGTCTAGTAGCAAAACAGTAATCTACAGCACTAGCTAAACCAACACCTCCTCCAACTGCTTTTCCTTGTACCCTTCCAATAATTATTTTTGTACATTTTCTACATGCATTTATAACATTGGCAAAACCTAAGAAAAAATTAATTCCAGATTTTATATTTTTAATTTCTATTAATTCTTCAAAGCTTGCTCCTGCGCAAAAAGCTCGGTTTCCAGCAGATTTAAGAACAATGACTTTTATTTCTTTATTAAGACTTGCTTGATTAATTGTTTTGGCAATTTTTGATAGGATTTCGCCAGGAAGAGAATTGCTTTGTGGGTGGTAAAACTCTATTGTTCCTATTCCATTTTTATCTATTATTATACTTACATTTTCTTTATTGTCTTCCATTAATTTCTTTTATATTATATAAAAATAAGCATTACTTTTTTAGAGAGTGATTATAAACTATTTAATTATGACGTATATTTGAGTAACCTATTATTATTTAATCTCGTATAGGGTTGCTCTATGGAAAGAAAATATTTTTTAGTTATTTTAAGTTTCATTTTATTTTCTAAATGTTTTCAAGGTCAAACGGTAGATTCTTCTGCAATAATTTTGGATTCCAAAGATACTATCATTTTAAATAACAAGAGAAGAAGTTTAATTAATCCAAGAAATTTAGAATTAAAACAAAAAAAATATTGGGAAAATTTTTCAAAAACAACAAATGAAAATGAAACTGATGCTAATTTGGAAGAATTATACAAGCCAATGTTATCTATTGGTATTGGTACTTTGTCCTTTTTTGGAGATATTGGTGATACAATCCCAGGTAAAAATAGAATTAATAGAGCTCCTTTCCAAGGAGGTTTTTCATATACACTTAGATTAGTAAATCCTTTAACAGATTATTTAGATGTTGCATTTTATGCAATGATAGGTAGTACAAGTGTAAATCAGACTACAGAAAGTCCGTTATATCCTACCCCAAATGGTCTTATTTTTCGTTCTTCAATTAAATCTGGTGGGATTACCTTCAATTACAATTTTAATCAGTTACTTAAAAAGGGTCATATTTTTGAACCTTATGTTCATTTGGGAATTGAATCAATTGAATATAATTCAGAAATAGATACAAACCCTAATGATGGTAATAATTCATTCGATAGTGATGTAAGTATTTTTTCACCAAAACAACCAAAAAATAAATATGCAATGGGTATTCCTCTTGAGCTAGGAGCTCATATACATATTGGAAATAAAATAAAATTTAGAGTAGGAAGCGCAATTCATTTTACGTCAACAGATTATATAGATGGTATAAACAACTCTATAAATTTCCCCATAGGATCTGGAAAAGACAACTTGCTATTTACACATATAGCAATAGCTTATGATTTCAATTCAAAAAAAGAAATGCCATCAATTGACCCTTTAATGGATGAAATCTCAATTAATTTACTTTTACAAGACACTATAGATTCAGATGGAGATAGTATAGTGGATCATATTGATTTTTGTGCTAATACTCCTCCAAATACTTTAGTAGATAAGTTTGGATGTCCTGTGGATGATGATTTTGATGGTGTATATAATTCAAAAGATAAGGAATTACTTACAATGGAAGGAGTTATTGTAAATGATGAAGGAGTTACCATGACTGAAGATGATTTTTTGTTGGCTTACAGAAAGTATAAAGATTCTATTGGTGAATTTTTTGAGTGGGACACGATTTATAATTTATCTTATGCTGGCCCAAGAAGAAATACATTGTTTCTAAATAAAATAAAAAATGATAGCCCTAATAAAAAGTCAGAAAAAAAGCTCTTTATAGTAATTGGCTCAGATGTACAAGGTGTTTCTTCGGAAGAACTTTGGGAGAAATTGGCAGATATAGATTTTAAAGTCAAGGAATCAGGAGATTCTATATTATACGTATTAGGTGGATATGAAAAAAATGAATTATCTACCAAAATAAATCAGTTGGAAGAAGAGAATATAGAAGTTCAGGGAATTGTTGAAATATCTTCAGATGATGAAATCATATCTTTAAATCAAAAGGAGATTGAAGAAATAATGAATACTCCAAAACTTATAAATGATAAATTTTCTACAATTAATGAAAATTCAAGTGAATTCGTACCGCCCAAAAAACCAAATGATAATTCCCCAACGTTCAGAGTTCAAATTGGTGCTTTTAATAGGAAGATAAAAAAGTCTATTTTTAAAGATATTCCTAATGTTGTAGGTTTAAAAGGAGATGACGGCCTTTACAGATTTTTCTCAGGATCTTATACTGATAAGTCTAAAGCTGCGTCACATAAAGTAGAACTTACTGTTACAGGATATAACGATGCTTTTATAGTCGCTTTCCAAAACGGTAAACGAATTACTTTAAAAGAGGCAGGTTTTGAAGTAAAGAAAAAATTCACAGAGAATCTTGATATTTCTTCAACACCACCTAAAAACCAAATTGATCCTAAATTCGTTAGATTTAAAATTCAGGTTGGAGCATTTAAAGAAAAAGTTCCTGCAGATATATTGGCGAATTTTGAAAAATTAGGAAATGTAAAAGTTATTACAAATGCTAGTCAAGGATACACCAAGTATTATATGGGTGACTTTATGGATTATTCTAACGTCTTGAAGTTCAGAAAAAAATTAGTTGCAAATGGCTTAATTGACTGTTTTATCGTTGGAGAATTTAAAAAAAATATTATTACTTCTAAAGAAGCACTAGACTTGCTAGGACAGTAATTACAACTTTTTATTCTATTCATTTTATTTTCTATCGTTTTTTTATAGGGATATTTCCTTAAATATTTTGTTCCTTTACAGGATTATTTAATAGGTTATGCAATACGCAAAAAATATTCTTGAAACAATTGGAAATACACCTTTAGTTAGACTTAATAATATAACTAAAGGAATTGAAGCTACTGTATTGGCCAAGGTTGAATTTTTTAATCCTGGAAGTTCTGTAAAAGACAGAATGGCTCTAAAGATGGTGGAAGATGCAGAACAAGATGGTAGATTAAAACCAGGAGGAACCATTGTAGAAGGTACATCTGGAAATACCGGTATGGGACTTGCTTTGGCAGCGATAGTCAAGGGTTATCAACTAATTTGTGTTTCTACAGATAAACAGTCAAAAGAGAAATTTGATATTTTAAGAGCTGTAGGAGCACAAGTAATAGTTTGTCCAACTAATGTTGCTCCTGAAGATCCAAGGTCTTATTATTCAACTTCTAAAAGAATTGCTGAGGAAACTCCCAATTCATGGTATGTGAATCAATATGACAACCCTTCAAATTCTATTGCTCATTATCTGCAAACCGGTCCTGAAATTTGGGATCAAACTAATGGAAAAATCACGCACTTTGTTGTGGGAGTTGGAACAGGTGGAACAATTTCAGGAGTAGGGAAATATTTAAAAGAAAAAAATCCAGAAATTAAGATTTGGGGAATTGACACCTATGGTTCGGTATTTAAAAAATATCACGAAACTAGGATTTTTGATGAAAATGAAATTTATCCTTATATAACAGAGGGTATTGGAGAAGATATTCTTCCTGAAAATGTAAATTTTGACGTAATTGACAACTTTGAAAAAGTGACTGATAAAGATGCTGCTATTTATACAAGAAAACTAGCTCGAGAGGAAGGTATTTTTGCAGGAAATTCTTGTGGTGCAGCGGTAAGAGGTGTAATACAATTAGAAAAACATTTTAAGAAAGACGATGTAGTTGTGGTTCTTCTTCACGATTCTGGAAGTAGATACGTTGGTAAAATGTATAACGATGAATGGATGAAAGAAAATAATTTTTTGTAATTAAGTCTTTAAATAAAGGAATTTAATTTTTTGTCTTTTTCCAAGTTTTATATTTATAAGTATAATTTTCATTTTTTTCTATTGTTTTAGTTAGGGGTGTAGTTACTTTAAGTGACTTTTGACATTCTGAAGGTAAACTTTGATATATTTTTGTTCCCTCAGTTTTCCAGGCAATCATATCTTCACTAACATCCTTAATTATTTTACCAGGGTTGCCAACAACTACTTTTCTGTCAGCAACTACCATCTCACTATTAACCAACGTTAATGCACCTACAATACATTCCTTTCCAATTATTGCATCGTCTAAAATAACTGCATTCATTCCAATTAGTGAATTACATCCAATAGTTGCACCATGAATTATACAACCATGACCTAAGTGTGCACCTTCATTAATAGTAACTGTAAGGCCTGGGAACATATGAATAGTACAATTTTCTTGAACATTGGCCCCATCCTTTATAATTACTTTACCAAAATCTCCTCGAATTGCAGCTCCGGGACCAACATAAACATTTTTTCCAATAACCACATTTCCTGTAATATTTGCTTGAGGATGTATAAAAGAACTTGAGTCAATTACAGGTTTGTTTCCGTTAAATTCAAAAATCATTTTTACGGTTTTTCAATTATAGTTGCATAACCTTGCCCAACACCTATACACATGGTTACCAATGCATATTTTTTGTTCTGTTTCTGGAGTTCAATTGCCGCAGTTTGTAATAATCGAGCTCCTGTCATTCCTAACGGATGACCAATAGCTATGGCACCTCCGTTTGGATTAATTCTGGGATCATTATCCTCTAAATTCATAGCTCTTGTACAGGCTAAACTTTGAGCAGAAAATGCTTCATTAATTTCAATTATATCTATTTGATCTAGAGTTAAGCCAGTTCTTTTTAAAACTTTTTTACTTGCCTCAACCGGTCCTATTCCCATAATTCTTGGTTCAACTCCTGCAACTGCAGCACCTACTATTCTTGCCATTGGTGTCAAATGGTTCTTATTTGCTGCACTTTCGCTTCCAATTATTAAAGCTGCAGCTCCATCATTTAATCCTGAAGAATTTCCTGCAGTAACAGTTCCATTCTCTTTTCTAAAAGCAGGTCTAAGAGTTATTAATTTTTCAAGTGAAGTATGTGGTTTTATAAATTCATCAGAACTAAATATCAAATCATCTTTTTTTCTTTGAGGAATTTTAACAGAACAAATTTCTTCAGCTAGCCTGCCATTTTCCTTAGCTTTTGTGGCTTTCATTTGAGAATTATAGGCAAATAAGTCTTGGTCTTCTCTTGATATTTTGTAAAGGTCTACTAAATTTTCTGCAGTTTGGCCCATTCCATCGGTTCCATATAGTTCTTTCATTTTAGGATTGATAAATCTCCATCCAAAACTTGAATCATGCATCTCTACATCTCTTCCAAAAGCTTTGGATGCTTTTGAAATAACCAATGGTCCTCTAGTCATATGTTCTACTCCACCAGCAATAAATAAATCCCCTTCAGACAAACTTATAGACCTATATGCATGTATAGTTGCAGCCATTCCTGACGAGCAAAGTCTATTAATTGTTTCTCCTCCTATTTTATAGGGCAAACCAGCTAAGAGTAAAGCCATTCGAGCAATATTCCTATTGTCTTCTCCAGCTTGATTAGCACATCCTAAAATAACATCTTCTACTTGCTCCCAATCTACTTTAGGATTTCTTCCCATTAGTGCTATCAAAGGAACTGTAGCTAAATCATCTGCTCTAAGATTACTTAATGAACCACCAAAAGAACCGATAGGTGTTCTAATTGCATCTAAAATATATGCTGATTTCATAGTTGTTTTTATTTAAAGTTAGTTCAAAATAAAATTGTAGTATATATTAAATCCAATCCTTATTTGTAAAATGTGCAATTCCTTTAAAAATAGCAATTTCTTCTTTTTTCTGATTTAATATATTAACTGTAAACATACTACTGTCTTTTTGATGTTGTTCGCATTCTGCAAATATTGTTTCATTAAGTTCTACTTTTTTTAAGTATGTAATTTCTGCACTTTTCGTTAATGAAATTTTACCTAACGAATTTGCAGTAAATGCAAAACAACTATCCGCTAGGCTATAACAAATCCCCCCATGAGCCAAATTAAATCCGTTGGTCATTTCTTTAGAAATGGTTGAACTTAACTTACAATATCCTTTTTTAATAGAAATGATTTCGATACCCAGCCATTTGCTAAATAGATCATTACTCATCATTTTATGAACTATTTCTTCAGGAGACATTAATAAATTATAGAGATTGTTTTAAGCCAGCTTCAATCAGTCCAAGAAATATTGGATGCGGATTTTCTACTGTACTTTTGTATTCTGGATGATATTGAACACCAATAAACCATGGATGTTCTTTTATTTCAATAGTTTCCATAAGTTGATTTTTTGAGTTTTTCCCAGAAAAAATCAGTCCTTTGGATTCGAATTCTTTTACGTATTTATTATTAAACTCAAATCTGTGTCTGTGTCTTTCTAAAATAGTTTCTTTTTTGTAAATATTGTGCAGTAATGTTCCTTTTTCTATATCACATTTGTAAGCACCAAGTCGCATTGTTCCTCCCATTTTTTTGAGTTTTTTCTGCTGTTCCATCATACTTATAACTGGAAATTTTGTTTCGGAATCAATTTCTATAGAATTGGCATTTTCCATTTCTAGAACGTTTCTTGCAAATTCAACTACTGCACACTGCATCCCTAAGCAAATTCCCAAAAAGGGTATTTTTTTTGTTCTGGCATAATGAACAGCTTTTATTTTACCTTCTATACCTCTTGAACCAAATCCTGGAGCCACTATTATTCCATGAATATTTTTTAAAACGGATTCACAATCTTGGGTTTCCAGTTTTGATGAATGTATCCAATGTAAGTTCACCTTAGTTTTATTTCTTGCTCCCGCATGTATTAATGATTCAGCTATTGAAATATATGAGTCTTTAAGTTCTACATATTTTCCAATTAATGCTATTTCAATACTATGTTTTGGATTATATAAATTATTTAAAAATTTCTTCCACTTTGTTAAACTTGGTTTATTTTCTATTTTAATTTTTAGTTTCTCACAAACAACAGTATCTAGTTTTTCTTTAAGCATTAGTATAGGGACCTCATAAATTGTTTTTGCATCTATGGACTCAATTACACACTCTTTTTCAACATTGCAAAAAAGTGCAATTTTATTTCTAATGGAATCATCCAAATGGTACTCACTTCGACAAACTAGTATGTCTGGCTGTATTCCGTATTCTAAAAGAGCCTTTACAGAATGTTGAGTAGGTTTTGTTTTAAGCTCTCCTGAAGTGGATAAATAGGGGATTAGTGTTAAATGAATAAATAGAACATCCTGATTTAAATCCCATTTTAATTGCCTTATAGACTCTATAAATGGAAGAGATTCTATATCGCCAACTGTTCCACCTATTTCCGTAATAACAACATCGTAATCTTTACCTTTACCTAATTTTAAAATATGTTCTTTAATTTCATTGGTAATATGTGGAATTACTTGAACAGTTTTTCCCAAATAATCTCCATTTCTTTCACGGTTTATTACGGTCTGGTATATTTTTCCTGTCGTGACATTGTTATTTTGTGAAGTTTGAATATTTAGAAACCTTTCATAATGGCCTAAATCTAAGTCAGTTTCAGCACCGTCTTCTGTAACATAACATTCCCCATGTTCGTAAGGATTTAGAGTGCCAGGATCTACATTTATGTATGGGTCTAATTTTTGAATGGTAACATTCAACCCTCTTGATTGTAAAATTTTAGCCAAAGAGGCTGAAACAATTCCTTTTCCTAACGATGAAGTAACTCCTCCAGTGACAAAAATATATTTAGTAGATGATAGTGGCATTCCGTATGTAGATTTTGATACGGGAATTAAAGTTAATATTTAATTCCAACATCTTAAAAAAAACAGAACTTAAAATTTCCAACTTGCACCTAATGAAGGAAGAAGTGGAAGCTGATAGACTTTTTCAGTAGTAATTCTATCTACGTAAAAAATATTTTTTCTCGAGTATACATTTGTCATACTAAATGTTACATCTAGTGTAGAGTTTTTACTCAACTCTATATGTTTTTTAACAGCTATATCAAGCCTGTGATAAGAAGATAACCTTCCTTGATTTAAATCTGCATAAATAATTCCCAATTGATCATCATTAACTGTAGAAATATTGGTGTTTATTCCCTGCGAATAATCTATTGAATGATAGTAGCCTTGAGTTTGAGTAAACGGAAGACCACTTCCAAAATTCCATCTAACATTAACTTCCCATCCCTCTCCAAAATTCTGTGTACCTACAAGGTTTATATTATGTCTTCTATCAAACAGTGGTGAGTAAGTTCTAATACCATCCCATCTTAAAACTTTTCCTAGCGAATACACAGCCCATAAATAGGTTTTATCATTGCTATACTTTAGAACAAAATCTGTTCCATAAGCGTCTCCAGTCTCTATAACAAAATCTTTTCTAAGAACATCTGGCGCATCATCATTTTCTTCATATAACTTATTTCTATTTACGTTACTTAGCTGGTTAAACCACTTATAATAACCCTCTACATTTAAGGTCAGGTGCTTTGCTAAGTCCCATTCAAATCCAAAAATTGCATGGGTTGCTTTCTGAAGAGAATGTTTTCTTGCTACTGTTTTTCCATTATCTAGTGTAATAGAATCTTGTAAATTATCAGGCCCAGATAAGAATCCATAAAATAAGTTTACAACGTCTCTATCAGAATTTGCAGAAATTAAATTTTGAGAATAAACCCCAGATGCAGTTTTGATCCTGAATTTTTCTGAAATATTGTATTTCAAACCTATTCTAGGTTCTGGAGAGAAGTTTCTTAAGGAAGCATAGTATTGAGCCCTAAAACTTGGATTAATAACTAAAAGTCCTTTAATAATTTTCGCATCAACATAACCAGCAAGCTCCGTAGTATTATTATTTTGTTCAATTTTTCTACCAACACTATTAAAGAAATTAAAATCTGTAGTAAATCCATTTACTTCAATTCCGTATTTAATTTCGTTTTCACCAAGAAAATATTTGAAATCAAAACCTAAATTGAATCCATTAATTCTACTTTCTCTAGGTTCTAATGTTTCTCCTTCATTGATAGGATCAAGTTCTGCTAGTGAGATTTTATAATCACTAATATTAAATTTTCCCATTATTAAAACAGGTGAACTAGCCGGAACTACCACAAAATTAGAACCAATTCCCCAAGAGTTCCAGTTTAGATCAGAAACTGCTTTATATCTAACTCTATCGTTGTAGCTAAATCCAAAAAAATTGACTTTACTTCCAGTGGTTCCATTAATAGAAACTTTACCATATAAGTCTGTAAAATTAAATGGCAAACCATTTGAATCTATATAACTGTAAAGTTTTTTTGATGTTTGTTCCAAATAGGATGTCTTACCTGAAAAAATGTAGGATGCAGTTGAATTATTGTTGTCTTCATTTAGTTTTTTAATTGGTCCTTCAATTTTTAATTTAGAACCAAATGGATTTACCGAAATTTTTCCTTTATGTCTTTTTTTATTACCATCAATAGTAGTTATATCCATTATCGAAGAAATTCTACCTCCATATTTTGCTGAAAATCCACCAGTGTAAATATCAGCACTTCTCATAATATCTATATCAAAAACAGAGAAGAAACCAATCGAATGGAATGGATTATAAATTGTCATACCATCTAATAGTACTTTATTTTGAATAGGAGAACCTCCCCTAATATACATTTGACCTCCTTGATCTCCAGTAGTAATAACCCCAGGAGTTGTTTGCAAATATTGAGCAAAGTCTGGTTCACCACCAATAGCGACAACTCTTGCCATGTCTTTTGGAGTTGCAGTAATAACAGACATTTTAACTTCTGTTTTTCTCTCTTCTGCTTCTGCGCTGTACTCAAATTCGTCTAAAACTTCATCATTAACTTCCATGAAAAAGTTTTGAGTAGTGATTTTTCCTTTCTTTAATTCAATAGTGTACTCAATAGTCTTAAACTCTATATTGGTGATTTCAAGTGTAATCTTTCCATCAGGAAGTTTATTGATTTGATAGTATCCATTTAAATCTGTAGAAGAACCTGTCCCAGTTCCTTTTATTTTGACATTAGTTCCAAACGAAGGTTCTCCAGTTTCTTTTTCGTAGACAGTTCCTCTAACAGTAGTATGCTGAGACTGAGCAGTTAAGAACCCAAAAATAATCAATAAGGGTAATACGCTTTTTATGATGATTCTCATAATTGCTTCGAAGATAAAATTATTTTTCTTTTATAAAACAGTTTCTTTCAAAGACTACACAACTTAATTGTTATTTTCTATAACTGATTTGTTCGGAAGTTCTTCAAAACCCATGTTGTACAATGTAAAACCAAAAATATCTGAATATTGTTCAATTGTTTTGCTTATTGGTGTGCCTGCTCCGTGCCCAGCATCTGTCTCTATACGAATAAGCTTAGGGTTGCTTCCAGATTGTTTTGCCTGAAGTTCAGCTGCAAACTTAAAGCTATGTGCAGGAACTACTCTATCATCGTGGTCACCAGTTGTTACTAAAGTAGCTGGATATTCAACTCCCGCCTTCACATTATGAACGGGTGAATAGCCTAATAAATATTCAAACATTTCCTTACTATCTTCAGATGTGCCATAATCGTAAGCCCATCCTGCTCCAGCAGTAAAAGTATGGTAACGAAGCATATCTAAAACTCCAACAGCTGGAAGTGCAACTTTCATTAAATCAGGACGCTGGGTCATTGTGGCTCCTACTAAAAGCCCACCATTAGAGCCACCTCTAATAGCTAAATATTCACTAGATGTATAATTGTTTTCTATTAGGAACTCAGCAGCAGCAATAAAATCATCAAAAACATTTTGCTTTTTCATTTTAGTTCCAGCTTTATGCCATTTCTTCCCATATTCTCCACCGCCTCTTAGATTAGCAACAGCATAAATTCCACCTTGCTCCATCCAAACTGCGTTGGCTATACTAAATGATGGAGTGAGACTAATATTAAAACCTCCATAGCCATAAAGAATGGTTGGGTTTTTACCATTTAATTTTATTCCTTTTTTGTGTGTAATAATCATAGGAATAACAGTGCTATCTTTAGATCTATAAAAAACTTGATTACTTTCATAATTATCAGGATTGAAATCAACTTCTGGCTTTTTATAAATTTTAGATTCTCCTTTTTTAGGATTGTAAGAATAAATGGTTCTGGGTGTTTTGTAGTTTGAAAAAGAATAATATAAAATAGTATCCATTTTTTTTCCGCTAAATCCTCCAACGCTTCCAAGACCTGGAAGTTCTACATCGAAAATCATTTCACCGTTATAGTTGTATTGCTTTACTTTAGAAACAGCATCTACCATATATTCTGCAAAGAAATACCCACCACCATTTGAAGGACTTAATACATGTTCTGTTTCAGCGATAAAATCCACCCAATTTTCTGGTCTTGGATTGGAAGCATCCACAGTTACTATTTTTTTATTAGGAGCATTTAAGTTGGTTGCTAAGTACAATTTACTTCCTTCATTTTCCATCACATATGTATCGCTATTGGTGTGGTCTAAAATGGTAACAAAATCGCTGTTGGGCTTTGATAAGTCTTTCATAAATAATTTATTTCCGGAGGTTGAAACACTTGCAGAAACAAATAAGTAATTTCCGTCTTCGGTAACATTCCCACCAACATATCTATGTTTTTCTTCGTCAGTTCCTCCAAATATAAGTTGATCTTCATCTTGTGATGTTCCTAATTTGTGGTAATAAAGTTTATGCTGATCGGTTTTTGCAGATAGTTCACTTCCTTGAGGTTTATCGTAACTAGAATAAAAGAATCCTTCATTTTTCTTCCAGGAAAGTCCAGAGAATTTAACATCTACTACAGTATCTTCCATTATTTCTTTTGAATAGACATCCATTACTATAACTTTTCTCCAATCACTGCCACCTTCCGAAATAGAATAGGCTACAATATTACCAGAGTCTGAAAAGCTTAAAGCTCCTAAAGAGATTGTACCGTCTTTTGAAAATTTATTAGGATCTAAAAAAACCTCAGCAGACTTATTTTCTTTTTGTCTATATATTACATATTGATTTTGCAAACCATTATTCTTATAAAAATAAGTGAATTCTCCCTCCTTAAATGGAGCACTTATCTTTTCATAATCCCATAGGTATTCTAGTCTTTTTTTTAAGTCCGATCTAAATGAAATATTATTTAAATAGGCGAAAGTTGTTTCGTTTTCAGCCTTCACCCAAGACTCTGTTTCTTTAGACCTGTCATCTTCTAACCATCGGTATGAATCCTTTACTTCAATGTCAAAATAATTATCTACAACGTCTTTTTTCTCTGTAATAGGATAAATCATAGTTTCTTTTACATTTTTTTGAGGGTTGCTGCAGGATAATAAAATAGAGAACATCCATAGGATAAAAAGTGATTTTTTTATTTTCATTTTTAGAATATATAGTTTGTAGATACGCTTTAATTTGTAACGTTAAAAATAACGTTCAATTAATTAAGTTAATGAGTTATCAAAATCTTTAATTACTCTAATTTAAAATTTTTTTATTGCTAAATGTTATATATTGTCTTACTCAAATTGAATTTTGTCAAAAAATTACCATTACGATATAATTTTTGTTGGCTGGGGTGCAAGTACTTGCATTTTGTTAATTGAAATGGCCAAAAATTCTTTGCTAGATAATAAAAATCTTTTAATTATTGAGCCAAGTGAAAAACTTGAAAATGACAAGACGTTTTGTTTTTGGGCCAATAGAAAAGACGATATTTATACAAACTTTTCTACCATTATATCAAAAAGTTGGACAAGTATTCAAATCAACGACAATGAAAGTAAACCAATAGATCCTATTGAATATTTTCACGTAGACAGTATTGATTTATACAACTGGACTAGAAAAATAATGCTTCAACACAATATAGAACACAGTAGAGAAAAAGTACTCAAAATAAAAGAAAAAGAAAACTTAAACATAAATACCTTAGAAAAAAAATACACATCAGACTGGATTTTTGATAGTAGACCGCCAGATTTTAAAAATGTTCCTAACGGAGATTTTAATATTTCACAGTCATTTTTTGGATTAAAAGTTGAATTAAAAGAAAAGGAACTAGACCAAAGTGTTTACCACATGATGGATTTTAGAATATCTCAAGAAAAATCTACACAGTTCGTCTATATACTTCCATATACCTCAAATTCAGCATTGATAGAACTGACAAGATTTGGCAAAAAAATAATTGACAAATTGGAAGCAGAGAAAGAATTAGACAAATTTATTAATAAAAACCTTGGACCTTATAAAGTCATTTCTAAAGAAGAAGGAGTAATCCCAATGAGTTCCAATTTGCCAGAGCAACCTTCAGGTAAAAAATGGGTAAATATTGGAACTAGGGCAGGTAATGTTAAGCCAAGTACAGGCTATGCATTCAAAAACATGTATCGCCATGCCAAATTGATTTGTAACCAAGGTGTCTTGAAAGATAAAAAGTTAAAGCCCAACAAAAGATTCCTTTTCTATGATCAGTTACTATTAATTATTCTCACTATTTGGCCAGCCAAAGGAAAGCCGATTTTTGAAAGATTATTTAATGTTAAATCATCTTATTTTGTTTTACAATTCTTAGACGAAAAAACTTCTATAAAAGAAGAACTATCAATGTTTTATAAGTTGCAAATTGGAATATTTATTAAATCTATATTTTATTGGTTTTATTGGAAATTTAAAAAACTTCTTTTCCCTGTTCTA
>CALJHN010000027.1 GCA_938075455.1 uncultured Flavobacteriales bacterium | reverse complement strand
GGGTTTAAATTTTGGTCTAAAATATTATTAGTTTTTTCCAGACTTGTTAAAAGAAAAAAAAATGCAATTTTAATTTTTAATGGTAGGAAAAAATCTTTAGTAGGAAATCAATTATATTTTGTTAAATATTTAAAAAAAATTGGAGCAGATTATACAGTTATATCTTCAAGTAGAAATCTAATTAAAACCTTAAATTTAAATGGAATAAATGCTTCATTTTCTTATTCTTTGATTGCTTTTAGAAAATTCTTTTCTTTCAAAATTACTATAGTTTCTCACGGAATGTATGATGTTAAACCTTATTGTTTAGATACTAAAAGTCAGTTAGTAATTAATATTTGGCATGGATCTCCTGTAAAGAAAATAGGTAAATTTTTATCCAAGTCAAATAATGAATTTTTTGATTTTTCATACATAACTGTGAATTCTGAAATTGAAGGAGAAACAATGATGAAGGCCTTTGAAATTGGAAAAGAAAAAATTTTAAAAACAGGTCTTTGTAAAAATGATTCACTTCTGTCAGAAAATAGAAATCCAAAAAAAGAAATTATTTATTTACCAACTTTTAGAGATTGGAAAGATAGTATTAGTCTTTTTCCTTTTGCAGACAGAAATTTAAAGCAACTAGATACATTTCTTAATAAAATTGGTTACAAATTAATCGTAAAACCTCATGTAAATTCAATTCACAATGAGGAATTCGATCATTTTAAAAAAATTAAAATTATTGATTCAAATTATGATATTCAAGAACTAATTTTAAATTCTAGTATTTTAATAACAGATTATTCAGGTGTATTTATTGATTTCTTATTACTAAATCGACCAATAATTTTTTACCCTTATGATTTAGAAAGGTATACAAAAGAAAGAGGATTCATTTATAATTATAATGACATTACACCTGGTTATCATGTTAAATCACAAAATGAGATGATTAAAGCAATAAATCAATATGTTAAGAACCCAAGTATACATTCAAATGAAAGACAGATATTAAAAAATAAATTTCATGATCATTTTGATGCTAAAGCTTGTGAACGGATTTATACAGTAATTAAAGAGTATTTTAAAAAATGTTAAAAATCCAATGGGTAATAAAGGGGTAATTTCATAAGCTCTTCAGACTTCCTTGCAAATAACAAATCGCTGTGCTAACTTGCCATTTTCCTAGGCTATAGACAAGTTCCGCTGCGCGTCACATTTCTAAAGGCTTCAGGCAATTACCCTAAAGGTTATATAAAATTAAAAATGAAGACAGTTATACTTACAAATGGATCGAAACATGGACATGAAATTATTCGTCAACTAAAAAAAGAAGGGATAAGGATTGATTGTATAATTATTGAAAAGAAAATGGTAAGAAAAAAAGAGATTGACCTTTTAAAAACAAAATTAGGTAAAGCTTCTTTCATTATTCCAATAATTCCTTTTAAAAACATGATATACCGTGTTTTCAGAAAGTTTAAGTACGATGATCTTACCATTAAAACGTTAAAAGAATACTGTAAAATTGTTTACAAGGTATCCAACCTGAACGGTAAAGAATCAGAAACATTATTGAGTTCGATTAACCCAGACCTCATTGTTCTTGGAGGGAGCAGAATCATAAAAGAAAACATTCTAGACATTCCAAAAATTGGAACGCTAAATGCTCATCCAGGTATTTTGCCCTATTATAGAGGTTTAGATGTGATTAAGTGGGCATTATATAATGGAGACAAACCTGGAGTTACCATTCATTTTGTTAATTCTGGTATTGATACAGGTGAAATATGCACTTATAAAGAACTTGAATTGAAAGATAATATTTCTATTAATGCCATAAAAGAGCAAGCAATCAAAGTCTCAGCCCAATTAATAAGTAAAACGGTCTTAAAGATTGATGAAACTGGCAAAATAAATACCTCATCAAACCAAGTAGATAAAGGAAAGTATTATGCAAAGATGCCGATTGAGATACATAATAAACTAATGAAAAAACTATCTAAAAATGAACAATAAATTTAACTACAGCATAACTAAAGAATTGGATACTGCATATTACCATTGGATTATAAAATTTATTATTGAAACAATTGGTTTGATACCCTCATATCAAAAACATGTTACAGAAGAAACACACTTTATATATGGTGATTATAACTCAGCTGATAATTTAAAAGCCATAAAAATTCCTCAAAATTCTTTAGACTTAATCAATGAGGCAATATTATATGGAGAAGCTAATAAAAAAACACTTGAAAGCTTTGACGTTATTACAGCAATTGGAAAGTTTCTTACAGACGCTGTTAACGAAAACAAAACAGATGATTGTTACGATGTTCACAATAGATTAAACTCTTTGAATTCTTATCAACGTGAAATCGGATTTCAAGACAAACCGATTGTGAATCTTTACATGAATTTCATTAAAAAAATAGTAGAAGAAACATTCCAATTTGTTTACACTCCAATGTTTCCTGAAGGCATAAAATCTGTGATAATCTTATCACACGATGTTGACGACCCCGTCAAGTATGCCTTGTTAAATAATTACAAATTATTTCCAAAAAATTTATCTCTAAAGAATTCTATACTTTATCATATGGAAGCAATTAAGAAAACATTTGAAAGGCTCACAAAAAAAGATGAAAATATTTATTGGGTTTTTGAGGATGTTATGAATTCCGAATCAAAATATGGGTTCAAATCTACTTTTTTCTTTGCGTCAAGAAATAGATTTGAAAAACATGCCAACTTTAAAGAGGACGTCCCTTATGATGTTGAACAAAATGGGTTTAATAAGATTTTCAAAAAGATAAATGACAATGGCTTTGAAATAGGAATGCATGCCAGCTACTATGCAAAAAATGACAAGGAAATATTAAGAGAAGAGATAGAGAAATTAGAGCGTCTTTCCAATAGAAAACTAGTTGGAAACAGACATCATTTTTGGCAAATTGGATCAAAACCTGAGAAGACATTACAACTTCATTACCAGAACGGATTAATGTATGACTCATCAATTGCTTTTAATGACGCACCAGGCTACCGAAGAAGTATTGCGCTTCCATATTTACTTTTTGATAAGCAATTGAATCAAACAATTAACATTATGGAAATTCCTACATTTATGATGGATTCTAATTTTATGTTAAACCCGGAATTTGGACAGGAAAAAGCTTTTGACCAAGCAAAACACTATATTGATCAATTTCATGCAATTGGAGGAGTTGGTGCAATTGACTGGCATGTTAGGACTTCAAGTACTAATAGCTCAAGATTCAGAAAATGGGGAGAAGTATATTTACAAATTTTGGAGCACTTATCAAAACAAGAAGGAATTTGGGTGACTAACTTTGAAACCTTCCACAGATGGATGATCAAAAGAAACGAAACTTTATATGACAAAACCTAAACTGAATTAAAACGCACCTTAGCCAAACCGTTACAATCAAACAAAAATGAAACTAATCTTTGTATACCCTATAATTGAATCATTCATTTTATTAGACAAGGAAATTTTATCGGAAAAATTTGAAGTCATAGAAAACACTTACGATTGGGAAAAAAAACACAAACTTCCTCTACACCTAGTAAAGCAATTTTTCTTTTTGATTAAGAATATTAGAAAAGTAGATTACATTTTAGTTTCATTTGGAGGCTATTGGAGTTTACTTCCTACTCTTCTAGGGTATTTATTTAGAAAACCTGCTTTAATTATAGTACACGGAACAGACTGTGCAAGATTTAAAGAAATAAACTATGGCAACCTTAGAGAACCGATTTTAAGAGCTGTTCTTAAAGTTTCCTACAAATTTGCAACAAGACTTTTACCGGTAAGCAAATCTCTTATTTATACGAAAAACACATATTTTTTAAATCATAAGGAAATTAAACAAGGGATAAAACACTTTTTCCCGAAACTCAAAACACAATGGACAGTTATTAGCAATGCCGTTGATCATAGCAAATGGAAAATTGATTCTAAAAACAATAGAGTTCATAATAGATTTATTACTGTTATGACACATGGGCAGTTTAACAGAAAAGGAGGTAATTTAATCATTGAAGCAGCCATAAAATGCCCTCAATTTGAATTTGTTTTTATTGGTATAAAAAAGCCTAATACCATAAATTACATTCCTAAAAATGTTCAATTTTTCGGTAGAATGAATGCGAACGAACTTATGACATATTATAATCAGTCTAAGTATTATCTCCAACTTTCTAATTTCGAAGGTTTTGGAGTGGCACTGTGTGAAGCAATGCTATGTGGATGCATTCCTATTGTATCGAAAGTTAATGATATGCCTAACATTGTTAAAGATACAGGGTACATTTTAGAAATAAATGATTCTGACATACTCTGTAAATTATTTGATAGAGTTTTTTTGGAAGAAAATAATGAATTAGGACAAAAAGCACGCCTTAATATTATGAACAATTACTCAGTCATGAAGAGGAAAAATGCTCTATTTCAAGCTCTAAAGGATAGCAAGTCAGATTATAACAAAAAATAAACGCCATTAAACAGTTGTTCATTCAGACCGTTTGCAATCATTAAATTAGAATATTGAATTTATGTGGTTGCCTTTGGTTCAGGATATTCCTATTTTCAAACCAAGGATTGTAAAGAAAAAAATTCTTTATTTAAGTATTCTTAGCAGCAATTTTTTCAAAGAATAATACTGGTTTTAAACAAGCCAAAAAGTAATCCAAGTTTTTACTAATTTTACGTTAAATTTATTTTGAATTAACAAATTTATTCTATGAAAAAACTTAACCTAGTAGCATTTGGATTTTTGTTTATCCTCTCAATTCAACTTTCCTATGGGCAAAATATAAATGAACAAAAACCTTCACTTTCTTCCGCCTTAGATGGTTTTAAATTTAGAAGTATTGGACCAGCTTTTATGTCGGGAAGAATCGCAGATATTGCCATCGATCCAAAAAACGAAAATACCTGGTATGTAGCTGTAGGTTCAGGAGGAGTTTGGAAAACTAACAATGCCGGTACAACTTGGAGCCCACTTACAGAAAATATGCCTTTTTACTCTACTGGGTGTATTACAATAAATCCTAACAATAATGCATCTATCTGGTTAGGAACTGGGGAAAATGTAGGTGGTAGGCATGTTGGAATTGGGCATGGTATTTACCATAGTTCTGATGGAGGTAAGTCCTGGAAAAACAAAGGACTTAAAAAATCTGAGCATATCTCTAAAATTATTGTTCACCCAACAAATGCCAATACTATTTGGGTTGCTGCTCAAGGTCCCCTATGGAATTCTGGTGGGGAAAGAGGATTGTACAAAAGCGATGACGGTGGATCTACTTGGAAAAATACCCTTGAAGTAAATGAATGGACAGGAGTTACAGACCTTTTAATTAATCCGAAAAACCCTGATATTTTGTACGCTGCTACTTGGCAAAGACATAGAAATGTTGCCGCATATTTAGGGGGAGGCCCAGGAACTTCTATATATAAAAGTATAGATGGAGGAAATTCTTGGGTGAAAATAACTAAGGGACTGCCTGGACAAAATATGGGTAAAATTGGTCTTGCCATTTCACCAATGCAACCAAATGTTCTATACGCTGCAATCGAACTTGAGAGAAAAAAAGGCGCTGTATATAGAAGTAATAATTCAGGTGCAAGCTGGAGTAAAATGTCTGATGCAGTTTCTGGTGGAACAGGACCTCATTACTACCAGGAGTTGGTAGCCTCTCCCCATGTTTTTGATAAAATTTATTTGATGAATGTACGTGTTCTGGTATCAGACAACGGAGGAAAAAAATTCTATACCATGAGTGAAAAAAATAAACACTCTGACAACCATGCTCTTACTTTTAAAAAAGGTGATCCTAATTATATTCTTGCAGGTTCTGATGGTGGAATCTACGAATCTTTTGACGGCTCTAAAACCTGGAAATTTGTTGGCAATCTTCCAATTACCCAATTTTATAAACTAGCGGTAGACGATGCAAAACCTTTTTACAATATATATGGTGGTACTCAAGACAACAATACGCAGGGAGGTCCTTCTAGAACCGTAAGAAGAAACGGAATTTCCAATTCCGATTGGGAGGTAGTTCTTGGTGGTGATGGACATCAGCCAGCAACCGAGCCAGGCAATCCAAATATAATTTATGCTCAATCTCAAGAAGGGTATATTAACAGAATAGACCGCACCAACGGAGAAGTAGTAAATATTCGACCAAGAGCAGGAATTGACGAACCTTACGAAAGATTTAACTGGGATTCTCCTATTTTGGTAAGTCACCACGATCCAAAAAGAATTTACTTTGGCTCTCAGCGTGTCTGGAGATCAGATAACCGAGGAGATAATTGGAAAGCAATCTCCAAAGATTTAACCAAAAATCAAGAACGTTTGGCACTTCCTATTATGGGTAAAGTACAAAGTTTTGAGAATGCTTGGGATGTTTACGCAATGTCCACCTACAATACCATTACTTCTCTAGCAGAATCTAAAGCAGATGAAAATATTTTATATGCAGGTACTGATGATGGAATTATACAACTTACTAAAGACGGTGGAAAGAGCTGGGAAGAAATGACTGTAGACCAACTACCAAATGTACCATCTACAGCATTTGTAAATGATATCAAAGCAGATTTATTTGATAAGCAAACAGCCTACATAGCTTTAGACAATCATAAATTTGGTGACTACCAACCATATCTTTACAAAACTATTGATGGTGGAAAAAAATGGACCTCCATAAGTGATGGAATTCCTGATGGAACACTAGTTTGGCGAATTGTTCAAGACCACATCAACCCCAACCTATTGTTTTTGGGAACAGAATATGGAGTATACGTAAGCTTAAACAAAGGAGAAAAGTGGCACAAATTTTCAAGTGGACTTCCTACTATTCCAGTTAGAGATTTGGTAATTCAAAAAAGAGAAAACGACCTTGTACTGGCCACTTTTGGAAGAAGTTTTTATGTACTTGATGACTACAGCCCGCTTAGGGAAATCAATGAGGAATCTATAGGAAAAGAGGCCATTTTATTTGCTCCTAAAAAAGCACTTCAGTACAACCGTATAAGTGGAGGTACTAGAAGCAGTGGAGGTGCAACTTTCAATGCTAAAAATCCTCCTTACGGCGCTATTTTCACATACTACCTCAAAGAAGGACACGCTTCTAAAAGAGCAAAAAGACAAAAAGCAGAAATGTCTGAAAAAGCAGACCATTCACTTTTAGAAAAGTTAAACAAAGCCGGATATAAATCAACCAAAAAAATTCTTGAAGAAGAAATTGGTGTACTTGCTAAAAAAACAAAAATAGAATTGAAAGAACTAAAAAAGCTAGTTAAAATTTTAGAAGATCAAAAAACCAAAGATATTCCCTTCCCAGGTTGGGAAGAATTGGACGATGAGCTAAATGAATCTAAACCAGAAATTATATTGGTAATAAAAAACAGCGATGGAAAAACTGTGACTCAATTATCAGCCCCTTATAAAAAGGGCATTAGTAGAGTTTCTTGGGAATTGAATACCAAATTAACAACCGCAGTTAAGGCATCTGCTAAAAGAGACTACAGTTCCATTCAGAAAATGGTATCTCCAGGAATTTACACAGTATCTATGTTTAAAAGAGTTGAAGGTGTAATAACAGACTTGGAGCAAAACCAACAATTTGAAGTAGAGCGCATTAGAAAAAATACACTCTCCAATCCAATGGCAAGCAAGCATGAAGCATACTACAATTCGATTGCAGAACTTACTAAAAAAGTAAATATCTACCAGAATAAGTTTGAAAAGGCAAATAACCGTGTTAAGGCTTACCAAAAAAACTTAAATTTTATAAGTAACGAAAGAGCATCTTTAACAAAAGACGTTTACGAACTTATTACTACTATGAATGGCTTAGAGAGGGAAATTGGTGGAAGTCCATCAAAGGAAGAAATTGGTGAGAAAGACCATGTCTCTCTATTTAGCAGCCTTTATAGTTCAAGAGGTGGATGGTATCCTAATTCATATGGTCCAACCGAACTCCATATGAAAAGCTTTATGGTAGCAACTGAGCTTTTTAAGAGACTACAACCAAAAATAGATACTTACCTAGAAAAAGTAAATGCTGTTGGTGAAAAAATGGAAGTTGCCGGTGCCCCTATTCTATTAGACTAAATAGTTAGGTGATTTTTTTAATCCAGAAAAGCCTATTATTTTAAAGAAAAAGCATGAAAAATGTATTGATTCTATTTTTTACTTGGCCAATATTATTTATTGGACAAACTCCTTGTAAAAACAGTTGTTGGAAAAAAGAATCTTATGTAAAATATAGCCACGTAAATTTTACCAACCAAGAGGAAATTAATCAAACTATAAATCTTGACGAAATTGACTACCCCCTACTTCATGCAATTATTTTTTTTCTAACTAATAAAGAAAGAGCCAAAAGAAAAAAGAAAATAATATCTTGGAATAAGAATTTGGAAATAGCAGCCTTTAACCATAGTAAAATGATGGCAGAACTGAACTTTTTTAGTCATAGCTCCAAAATAAAAAAACGAAAAGAACCAGAAGATCGGGCAAAAATTGCTGGCGTAACCAACCCATTTATTGCTGAAAATATCGCTAAAACACCTTTAAACCCACAAGACACTTACTTAACTTTGTCTAAAAAGATTGTTACTCAGTGGATGAACTCACCAGGGCATAAGTCAAACATCTTAAGTAAAGATGCTCTAGAACTAGGTGTGGGTGTTTTTATAGTTAAAGAAAAAGAATTTAGTTATGTATATTCTACTCAAAACTTTCAATGGTTTTATCTTACTAAAAACACTGTTTCTAAAGATTCTAGTCCTCCAGGTTGGAAATAAAGCTATTTCTTATGATTGAAAATTCCTGAAATAAACATCCAAAAATCAATAAATTTAAAGAATGGAGTATCGATTTAGACAAGCTAATTATTCTGAAGCTTCCCAAATATGGCAAATTTTAAAAGATGCTATTAAGCGGAGAAAAGAAGATGGTAGTAACCAGTGGCAGGATGGCTACCCGAATATGGAGGTTGTAAAAAGCGATATTGAAAAGAAAATAGGTTTTGTATTTACTCAAAATGATACTATTATTGGTTATAGTGCAGTAATTATCAATGATGAACCAGATTATATAAATATTGAAGGAAAATGGCTTAGCGATCAAGATTTTGTAGTTTACCATAGAGTAGCTATTTCAGAAGAATTTCTAGCAAAAGGTATGGCTAAAAAGATGATGAAATTAATAGAACAATACGCACTTTCGAAAAACTTATACAGTCTTAAAGCAGATACCAATCACGATAATATTCCGATGATGAAAATTTTTGAAAAACTGGGATATTCATTTTGTGGAATAGTTTATATAAGACAAAGCGCGAGAAGAGCATATGAAAAAGTACTCAAAAAATAATCTTTTATATTCATGAAAAACTTAATTTGTTGTATGGTTTTAGTTTCTTCTTTGTCCAGTCACATAATATTTGATTTTAACAAAAATTCATCCATTAGCAACTGGGTAGTGGTAGATGATGTTGTTATGGGAGGAAAATCAAATGGAAGTTTCCATTTAAATAAGGATGGAAATGGTGTTTTTTCTGGAAAAGTATCTTTGGACAACTATGGTGGATTCTCTTCTGTAAGATATGGTTTTAAGCAGATAAACATAGAAAAGTTTAAATCAATAATTTTAAAAATTAAAGGCGATGGTAAAAACTATCAATTTAGAATCAAACACAAATCTACAGATTATGCTTCCTACATTACCTCTTTTTCTAGCTCTGGAAAATGGCAAGAAATTGAAATACCTATAAATAGTATGTACCCTTCTTTTAGAGGAAGAAAATTGGACAAACCTAATTTCTTTTATAAATCTATCGAAGAAGTAACCTTCTTAATTGCCAATAAAAAAAATGAAGATTTCATACTTCTTATTGACAAAATAGAATTAAAATAGAGGCTAGTTTTATTGAATTTCACATTTATCTGAAAAATATTCTAGAGCTAATATTATAGTTACCTTTACAAAAGGAAGCATCTAACTACAAATTACATAATGAATTTTGAAGATTTAAAATTAATAGAGCCTATTTTAAAAGCATTAAAGGATCAAAACTATATAGAGCCAACCGAGATACAAGCCAAATCAATTCCTTTAGTTTTAAGTGGCGACGATGTTTTGGGGAGTGCCCAAACTGGAACTGGTAAAACAGCTGCTTTTGCTATCCCTATTATTCAGCATTTAGTAAAAGGCGAACACAACCACCAAAAAAATAGAAAAATATCTTCTCTTATAGTTACTCCCACCAGAGAATTAGCCATTCAGATTGAAGAAAATTTCAAGGCTTATTCAAAGTATACTAAATTAAAAACTACTGTAATTTTTGGTGGAGTTTCACAACATGGTCAAACAAGAGCTTTAAGTAATGGCATAGATATTTTAGTTGCTACTCCTGGTCGTCTTTTAGATTTAATAAACCAAGGATTTATTTCTATTAACGCAGTAAAATATTTTGTTTTAGATGAAGCAGATAGAATGCTAGATATGGGATTCATTCACGATATTAAAAAAATCATAGCTAAACTCCCTAAAAAAAGACAATCTCTATTCTTTTCAGCAACTATGCCTCAAAATATTTTAGATCTATCTAGGCAAATTTTAGTAAACCCTGAAAAAGTAGCTGTTAATGCTGTTTCTTCTGCTGCAGATAATATTCAACAGTATCTATACACAACCAATAAAAATAATAAGAAAGAACTGCTTCTTCATATATTGAAAGATTCGAAACTAGACCAAGTTCTTCTTTTTTCAAGAACCAAACATGGTGCAGATAAAATTGTTAGAAATCTAAAAAAGAAAAATATTAATTGTGCTGCTATACATGGAGATAGAAACCAAAACCAAAGACAAAGAGCACTTAAAGATTTTAAAGATGGAAAAATTAGAATGCTTGTTGCTACAGATATCGCTGCAAGAGGAATAGATATCAGCAAATTGCGTTATGTTATTAACTACGATATTCCCAATGAACCTGAAACTTATGTCCATAGAATTGGCCGTTGTGGTAGAGCTGGTGAAGAAGGAATTTCTATTTCCATATGCGAACCAGAAGAAAATGCGTACATAAGAAATATAGAAAAGCTAATCAAACAAAAAATAAAAGTTATTTCTTCAAATCCTTTTCCTCAGACTGACAAGCCAATGACCAATGCTGAAAAGAAAGAATTTGAAAAACAAAAACAAAAACGTAAACAAGAATTTTTTGCCAATAGAAATAAGAAAAAATACCAAAAGAAATCTGGATTTAAAAAATATAGGAGATAGTATTTATAATTCAATACAAAATTCTAAACTTCTTAAACATTTGTGAAAATTATTTATAATTAGTAACTTTTTAAATAGAATTGGTCTTGCATAAATCTATAATAAAATGTCAAAACTTAAATATTTAGGAACTTACATTAGTCCAATCTTGGCATTAATATCCTTTAACTTTACTGGAATTTTAGCTTATTCTGGAATTTTTATTTTGTATGTATTAGTCCCTATTTTAGAAAATTTGATTCCAAAAAATAGTTACAACTTTTCTAAAGAAGAAAATAACTTGGCAAAAGAAGATTGGTTTTATGATTGGATTTTGTATTTACTAGTTCCTTTACATCTTTATGTAATTTATGTTTTTTTAGAAACTATTTCCAATCCGATATTAGAAATGGTAGATATAATTGGTTACGTTTTTATAATGGGAACAATACTTGGAGTTAACGGAATTAACGGAGGCCATGAGCTAGGTCACAAAATAGATCATAGATTAAAAATGTTTCTAGCTAGAATTCTTTTGACTACCTCTTTTCAGAACCATTTCATAACTTACCATAACGGTGGACACCATAGAGATGTTGCTACACCAAATGATTTAACTACCGCAAAAAAAGGAGATATTTTTTATTTTTTTGCATTGAAATCACAAATTGGTGGGTATTTCAAGTCTTGGAGATTAGAGGCAGAAAAAATAAAATCTAATGGTGGAAACCAGTTGCTTAATCCCATGATTATTCATACCATTATTCCTTGGTCATTTTTAGGAGTTATTTATTATTTCTTTGGTACTGAAGTAACTGTACTTTATTTTTTAGCTGCTGTTTTTGGGATTTCTATTTTAGAAGCTCAAAATTATTTTTCTCATTATGGGCTCAAAAGAAAGTTAAAAGAAGATGGCACCTATGAAAGAGTAAAAGTGGAACATTCTTGGAATTCAGACCATATTATTGGAAGAGTAATATTATTTGAGTTAACTAGACATTCAGATCATCACTTTTCTGGAGCTAAACCCTATCAAATATTAAAATCTAAAGATGAAAGTCCCATGCTGCCTTTTGGATACCCAGCAATGCTAATTTTATCTTACTTTCCTTTTCTATTCAAACCAATTATGGAAAGGCAATTGGCTAAATACGGGATAAATTAATTCCTTACTAATTTAGAAGCAACTCCTTTTGTTCCTTTACTTTAGCACTAGTAATGTATTCATCAAAAGTCATCAATTTATCTAAACATCCATTTGGTGTAATTTCAACAATTCTATTGGCTACAGTTTGTGTAAAATGATGATCGTGGCAAGTAAAAATAACTGTTCCTGGAAAACTAATTAAGGCATTGTTGAATGCTTGAATTGATTCTAAGTCTAAATGGTTAGTAGGTTCATCCAACATTAAAAAGTTCCCACCTCTTAACATCATTCTAGAAAGCATACATCTTACTTTTTCACCACCAGAAAGAACATTGGCTGTTTTGAAAGTTTCTTCTCCAGAAAAAAGCATTTTACCTAAAAACCCTCTGATATAAACCTCGTCTTTATTGGTAGAGAACTGTCTTAACCAATCAATTAAAGAAATTTTCTCTTTAAAAAACTCATCGTTCTCATTGGGAAGATAACCAGTGGTAATAGTTTGACCAAATTTAAAATCTCCACTGTCTGGCTTATCAAGACCGTTTAAAATATTATAAAATGCTGTTGTTGCTAAGTCGTTTTTACTAATTAAAGCTATTTTATCTCCTTTAGAAATATTTAAATTTAGGTTTTTAAAAAGTACCTCTCCATCCAAAGACTTACTCAAATTATTAACATGAAGAATCTGATCACCTGCTTCTCTTTCGGAAGAAAGAATAATAGCTGGATACTTTCTACTTGAGGGCTCTATATCATCCAGGTTTATTTTTTGTAATAATTTTTTTCTACTTGTAGCTTGCTTTGATTTTGAAGCATTTGCACTAAAACGATTAACAAAGTCTTGTAACTCTTTCTTTTTTTCTTCAGATTTTTTGTTGGCATTGTTTCTTTGACGCAAAGCCAACTGGCTACTTTCATACCAAAAAGTATAGTTTCCAGTATACATCTTTACTTTTTTAAAGTCTATATCTACAATATGGGTACAAACAGTATCTAAAAAATGTCTATCATGAGAAACGACAATAACTGTGTTTTTAAAATTGAGTAAAAAATCTTCCAACCAGGTAACAGTTTGAATATCCAAATCATTGGTAGGTTCATCTAAAATTAAAAAATCTGGATTTCCAAAAATAGCTTGTGCCAAAAGTATTCTTACTTTTTGA
>CALJHN010000026.1 GCA_938075455.1 uncultured Flavobacteriales bacterium | reverse complement strand
AAGATTTAAAGTACAATGGAGAATACGCAACTACAACAATTGGAGATAACACTACCATTAGAGAATATGCTACAATACATAAAGGAACTGCAGATAAAAAATCTACTGTAATTGGTAGTAATTGTTTGCTTATGTCTTATGTTCACATAGCACACGATTGTATTGTAGGAAATAATGTTGTAATAGCAAATTTAGTTCAAATAGCTGGTCACGTCATTATTGGTGATTGGGTTATTATTGAAGGTACTGCAGCTGTCCAGCAGTTTGTTAATATTGGCGAGCATGCCTTTATTGCCGGAGGTTCCTTAGTTAGAAAAAATGTACCCCCATATGTAAAAGCTGCCAGAGAGCCTTTATCTTATGTAGGGGTTAATACTATAGGGTTAAGAAGAAGAGGATTTAATGATCAACAAATTATAAATATTGAAGATATTTATAGAGTAATCTATGTTCAAAATAGTAATATAACTACTGCTTTAAGAGTAGCAGAATTAGAAATTCCTATTTCTGATGAAAAAGAAGTTGTTTTAGAATTTATAAGAAATTCAACAAAAGGAATAATGAGAGGATTGAGTTAAATTAATAATCAAAGGTCGTTCTTTATCACCTGTAAAACTTTCATGTTATCTCTATTAATAATGTAACTAATAAGTGATAAATTATCTAGTTTAAAAGTAGAGTCATTTTCAGGACTAGGAAGTTTAAAGCTAAAAGTATTATATATCAATGAATCTTTTAAAGCACCTCCATCTATGATAGATGTTCCCCAAGTTCCATTAATATTATTGGAAAGCACATTGTGATGATTGTAATTGGTGTCAACAACTCCTAAACTAAATTTTTGAGGAGAAAATATGTTGTTTCTAACCAAATATATAATGAGATGATATTTTCCTAAAAGATCACTCAATACCGATGTTTGTGTATGAATAAATAATCCATTAGTTTCTTGGAAATGATAGTATTTAAGTTGTAAATTAATTTTTAATGAATTATTCATCTCGTTAATTACTGCATTTTCCCATTCACTACTGAGATACCATACCGTATTAGAAAGTCCCCCACTTATCCTATTGACTGTTCCCATAGGATTTCCTAAAAAACCTGGCATTTCACTTCCTCTAACATACTCATTTCCAGCTTCAGTTTCATAATTTGCTGTGAATATATTATCAGTAGATTGAAAAAAACCATCTAAGCTTGCATGAATCGTAGCTACAATAATATTTTTACTACTATCGTCTTCTAAATTTTTAGCAATTTGAGCAGCTACTGGACAATTAGTGCATTTATGTCCAGTATAGTCTTCCAATAATATTCCCTTAGTATTATTATTTATTCCCCAATTACTTGAAATATTTACTAAATCGTATGGATAATCAGATGGATCTCCAGGATATAAAGACCAATCTAATTTTCCATATTCTTCTGGAAGAGGATTTTCTATTTTATCACAAGAAAATAATACCAAAAACAATAAATATTTTAAATATTTTTTCATTTTAGAAACTAGAAGTAAATGTAAATGTTAAACCATTTGAAGCAGGAACTGCTCTACAAACCCCACCTACACAAAAAACCCCTGCCCTTTGTTTGCCATATTGAAAGGAAAATCGATGAGATCCGTTTATATAGCCAGTAGAAATTAAGCCATAATGAACTCTTTTATCAACATCTAGATTCCCGGAGTTGTATTGATCAAGAATTGCTATATACCAATGAGGACTAAAAGTATACTCAATTTGACCAAATAACCAATCCCCCTTGTCTTCATTAGTCCATAGAGCTTGAGTTTCAAACTTTAAGGAATGGTGTCTATTTATTTTATAGGTTAAATCTAGAACAGCTATTTGTGCATAAATCATTTTGTAGTAGTTGGCTACCTTAACAGCATTATCATTAAAAATGAAATTAAAATAGTTGAAACTCATTTTTAGTTTTGTATTAATTTTTCGCTTAATCTCAACATTAAAGTCCTGAATTAATATGCTATCAGATCGGGAAAAAAGTGAAGTTGTATAACTATTTCTAGTTGTCTCCATATCATTGATAAAATTTCTTTCTGGAACATATGCTGTTGCAAAGTTTAGTGCAATTGAAGTTCCATATTTGCCCCCTAAAACAGATTTTTTTGGAATTTTATAAATTAAATCAGCTTGATAGGCAATTTCACCATAAAAATTGGTCGCATAAGGGTAAAGAGTTGCTGCAAGATTATAAGTGTGTTGTTTGGTTAGCGCTGGTAAATAACCAATTAAAAGATCAGTCGGCCCTACATTTACGTTGGTAGAGCGCCACAACATATTATCCATATGTTTAGCAGAAAAATCAATAGCAAACCCTTTTTTGGAATACCCTAAGTTAAGCAAAATTCCTTCTCCATTTTTATAGATATAATTAAAATTATCATTTTGATTATCAGGATATGGATCGTTAATCTTATAAACATATTCACCACTAAATCTTAGTCTTTTATACCTTAAATTTAACCTAATACTTGAAGCCCCTACATTTTTAGGCATGTTGAATAATGTAGTATTGTTATCAGTATTAAATTTACTTACAAAACTTCCACCAAGTGTTGCTTTTAACTTCCAATTATTGGTAGAATCAAATAACTCATTAATGTTTAATTCACCATCTATTGCTCTTACAATTCCATTCCCATTTATTAGTCCATCTTCAAATCTATGTCTTTGTTTGCCTATCATTCCTTTTAAATTAACGCCCTTAAGTGGTTCATAGTTAATTCTAATACCATCTAATGAATTATCTATCCCCAGTTGTCTTTCTTCATAAGCTCTAAATATCATTCCACTTCCAAACTGGTCGTAAAAATTTCCTATTGTAACGCCAAGATTATCACTGTTCCAGGATAAATATCTATAACCAATTCCAATTCCTGAAAATGTTGAAGGATATCCTTCTAAAGTATTTAAATAACTTTCGTATCTTATTCCTGCTTTGAAATCACCTTTTTGATAATTAATATTTGCAAATCCATTAAAGCCATAAAGATGTTCTGGTAATGCTGCATTAATTATAGTATCTTCTTGATAGTATTGACCAACAGTTTGGATATTACCAGAAACTAACCCATTAGAATTATTTTGCCCTATTATTTTTGAGGCAAATAATATTAATAAACCAAGTTTAATGAAAAAATTAATTTTCATTTATTTAATTTAATTAGTTCATTATATAATTCTTCTTCGTCACCTGGAGAATAATTATTATGGTCCCAAACCACTTTACCTTGACCATTAATTAAAAAAGTATGTGGAATATTATTTACATTCATAGCTCTTTTGCAATCTCCATTTGGGTCTAGCAGAACAGTGTATTCCCAACTCATAGCATTAATGTAGGGCTCAACTCTTAAACTAGATCTTGAGTCATCAATTGAAATAGCGATTAGTTCAACACCTGTTTCTTCTACCCAGTCATCATATTCTTCAGCAATGGTATTTAATTCTGCTTTGCATGGCTTGCACCATGTTGCCCAAAAACTAATTATAACAGGATTACCATTACTTGTATATTTTGATAAATTTTGTAAATCTCCGTTTACATCTTTAAGACCTATATTTGGTATTTGACCTAAGGAAAATATAGTAATGGAACAAAAAACAAACAATAAGATTGATTTTTTCATAAATTAATATACGATGGTGATTTTAGAATTGTAAATTTAGTTCAATTTTATAAAAAATCATTAATATTATTTTTCTTATGTAGGAAATTGTAATTAGTTTAATATCGAAAGCAAATCTTAAATATTTATATATCAATATTAACTCTTATAAGAAAATTAGTTATAATAATTATTTATTATTCTTCTTCATTCTCCCAAATTAACATATACATTTACGATTCTTCAGGAATTAATTACAATGGACAAGTAATCAATATTAATACTAGTAAATAAAACTTTGATTTAAATATTGGGAGCTATAATTCTACCAAAGAGGATTTAGAAATAAAATTTAGAAGAAAAATTTTAAGTTCAGATGTAATATTTTTAGATCAGTTTGTTGACAATTTATTAAGTTACTCATGTACAGTTCAGATTGGGAACTACAGTTCCAATACTTTTACAACCCTCAGATTCTTTATAGATGAAGCCTAGTTTTACTTTTTTTAATGGGGCAGGAACTGCATCTATAAGGTATTTCATTCTTCACAAAGGAAACGCTCTTTTAGATTCTGTAGATGTAAATATTGTAAACTCAGTAGATTTACCAGAACTAAACGATGAAAGTATTTTAGCTTATTCAAATCCTACTACTGATTTTTTGAATATTGAAATTTCGGATGCCTCTAATGATAATTTATTTATTCTTTTCGATATTTTAGGTAAAAAGTATTTTCTGTCAAGCTAAATTTATCAATTAATAATGTTGATTTAAGGCATTTAAAATCTGGAATATATTCCTACAAATTTCCAATGGAAATCAACTTTTGAAAATCGATAAATTGATTCTAAAAAAATAATTTCTATAATTTTTAATTTTGTTAGAACATTAGCCATGTTCTTTCAGCTATTTTTTCTAATTGTATTAACAAACTATCTTTTTCATTAACAACAATTTGTTATACAATTAGTTAGAATTTGTGTATCGTATTGTTTACAGTTGTTTAAATTAGCCAATAATACTGGTCTTATGTCAGAAAAACAATCCAAAAAAGATGCTCTAGATTACCACAGTTCTGGAAGAAAGGGAAAAATTGAGGTGGTTCCAACAAAACCATATTCTTCACAAAGAGACTTATCGTTGGCATACTCTCCAGGTGTTGCAGAACCATGTCTTGCAATTAATAAAGATCAAGACAAAGTGTATAAGTACACCGCAAAAGGAAACTTGGTTGCTGTAATTTCTAATGGTACTGCTGTTTTAGGGCTGGGCGATATTGGAGCAGAAGCTTCAAAACCAGTAATGGAAGGAAAAGGATTATTATTTAAAATATTTGCTGATATTGATGTATTTGATATTGAAATCAATGAAACAAATGTTGATAAATTTATAGATACTGTCAAAGCAATTTCCCCAACATTTGGAGGAATTAATTTAGAAGATATAAAGGCGCCAGAAGCTTTTAAGATTGAAGAGCGCTTAAAAAAAGAATTAGACATTCCTGTGATGCATGACGATCAACATGGGACAGCAATTATTTCATCTGCAGCTCTATTAAATGCTCTAGAAATTGCAAACAAAAAAATTGAAAAAGTTAAGGTTGTGGTGAGTGGAGCAGGTGCTTCTGCACAGTCATGTATAAAACTATACTTATCTCTAGGGGTCAAAAAAGAAAATATTTTCATGTTTGACTCTAAAGGTTTAATACACTCTAAAAGAAAAGATTTAGACGAAAATAAAAAGTTATTTGCACAAAAAACCCAAGATATTTCCTTGGAAAAAGCATTTGTAAATGCAGATGTTTTTCTAGGACTATCTAAAGGTGGTATAGTTAAACCTCATATGATAAAAAGTATGGGAAAGAATCCAATAGTTTTTGCCTTAGCAAATCCAAATCCTGAAATTGAATATGATCTTGCTTTAGAAACAAGAGAAGATGTAATAATGGCAACAGGAAGATCTGATCACCCCAACCAAGTTAATAACGTTCTTGGATTTCCATATATTTTTAGAGGGGCATTAGATGTTAGAGCTACGAAAATTAACGAGGAAATGAAAATTGCAGCTGTTAATGCAATTGCAAAATTAGCTAAGGAGCAAGTACCTGATGAAGTTAATGAAGCATATGATGCTAAAATTATATCATTTGGACGCACACAAATTATCCCAAAACCACTAGACCCAAGGTTAATTTACTGGGTTGCTCCTGCTGTAGCCAAGGCTGCCATAGAATCTGGAGTTGCTAAAGAACCAATTAAGGATTGGAAAAAATATGAGTTAGAACTAATGCAACGTCTAGGTATAGATAACAAATTTATTAGAAATTTAAGCTCAAAAGCTAAAATAAGTCCTAAAAAAGTAGTTTTCGCAGAGGCTGACCACTATAAAATTTTAAAAGCTGCTGCAATGGCTTTAGAAGAGGGAATTGCAATTCCAATTTTACTTGGCAAGAAACATAATATTCAAAAAATAATAGATGAATATAATTTAGACTTATCAAATTGCGAGATTATTGACCCAAGAAATGAAAGTGAATTAAAACATAGAGAAATATTTGCAGAAATTTTACATAAAAAGAGAAAAAGAAGAGGGCTAACTTTTTATGAAGCTAAAAAATTAATGAGGGAAAGGAACTATTTTGCTGCTGCAATGGTTGAAACTGGGATAGCAGATGTAATGATTTCTGGATTAACAAGAAGCTATAAAGATTCAATTCGCCCTGCTTTAAGAGTTATTGGAGTAGAAAAAGGACTTAATAAAATAGCTGGAATGTATATTTTAATAAGTAAAGATGGGCCAATGTTTTTTGCAGATACAACGGTAAATATTAATCCATCCGTTGAGGAGATTGTGGATATTACTCTTTTGGTTGCTAGAACTGTAAAACAATACAAAATAAAACCTAAAGTTGCAATGTTAAGTTACTCAAATTTTGGTTCTAATGAAGGACCAGACGCAATTAAAATGAGAGAAGCAACTAAAATTTTGCATGACAAGCATCCTGGTTTAGTTGTCGATGGAGAATTGCAAGCAAACTTTGCTGTTAACAAAGAGTTGATTAATGATTTTTTCCCTTTTTCTTTACTCTCAGATCAAAGTGCTAATACTTTAATTTTTCCAAATTTAAGCGCGGGCAATATTGCTTATAAGTTAGTTAAAGAAATGGGCGATAGAGAAGCTATTGGGCCTGTACTACTTGGCATGAAACAACCAGTTCATGTTCTTCAAATAGGTTCTTCAGTAAGAGAGATATTTAATATGATTACTCTAGGAGTAGTGGATGTACAAAACCGTAAATAATTATGATAGCACACATTGAAGGAATTTTAGAATCAAAAACACCAACACATGTGGTAATTGACGTAAATGGGGTTGGCTACCTACTAAATATTTCTTTGAACACTTATGATGTAATTCCTTCTAAGGGAAAATTAAGACTATTTAGTCACTTAATTGTAAGAGAGGATGCACATATCTTATTTGGATTTTCAGAAGAAGAAGAGAGAATGATGTTTAAAGAGCTAATCAATGTTTCTGGTGTAGGTGCAAGTACTGCTTTAATGGTGTTGTCGTCTATGAAGCCTGCTGAAGTAGCTCAAGCAGTTGATCAAAGTGATGTAAATGCTTTTAAAAGTGTAAAGGGAATTGGACTAAAGTCCGCACAAAGAATTATTGTTGACCTTAAGGGAAAGCTGGATAAAATAGAATCCAATGGCGATTTTTTATCTCCTCAAGGCAATACCTATAAAAACGAAGCGTTATCTGCATTAGTGGTTTTGGGTATAGATAAGAAAAAAGCTTCTAATACAATTGATGAGATATTAAAAAATAATGATGTTTCCTCTGTTGAAGAGCTTATTAAAATGACACTTAAAGCTGTTTAAAAAGACACATTGTTAAATTATTTTTTTAAAAGTAAAGCAGTTTTATTAATTGTTTTGGTCGTTCTAATAGGATTAAAGATCAAAGCCAAACAATATCCTCGTGTACCTACTATAGCAATAGATACTCCAGAAATAGATTTAATCTTTCCAATTAACGATCCGTTAGACCCAACTAACTTTTCACTTGGTTTAATAGATTTTCAACTCCCTTTGAATATTCAAAATAACGTTCAGTACAACCCACTAACTGGTCAATACATATTTAATTCTTTTCTTGGGGATTCTCTCAATTTTAGACCTTCAAGTGAGGTGTCGTTAAACGATTATTTAATGATGCAACATGAAAAGTCCATGACTGATTTTTGGAAAAAAAATCTAGATGATATGTCAGACTATAAATATAAAACTGTTGAAGACGAAATTAAAATTAATGAACCTCCAATTAAAAAGATTTTTGGAAGTGACTTTGTTGAAATTAGGCCCCAAGGTTCAGCTGAATTAAGTTTTGGTCTTAATTCTTCTAGGACTGATAATCCAGTGCTTCCAGAAAGAAATAGAAAGATGACTACATTCGATTTTGATCAAAAAATACAAATGAATCTCACTGGAAAAATTGGTGATTTAATGGATTTGGGATTTAATTACAATACGGAGGCCACTTTTGACTTTGACAACCAATTAAACTTAGACTATTCAGGAAAAGAAGATGATATTTTACAAAAATTAGAAGCAGGTAATGTAACTCTACCATTGAATAGTACACTTATTTCAGGAAGTCAAAGTTTATTTGGTATTAAATCCGAATTGAAATTTGGAAAACTCACTGCCACCACGGTATTATCTCAGCAAAAAGGTCAGAAAAAAGAAATTGAAGTTTCAGGAGGAGCTCAGCTCAATGAATTCGAGATAAATGCAGACAATTATGAAGAAAACCGTCATTTTTTTCTAAGTTTTTATTACAGAGATACCTACGACCAATCCATGAGGACTCTACCTTTAATCACATCTGGTATTCAAATCCAACGAATTGAAGTTTGGGTTACTAATAGAAATAACTCAGTTCAAAATACAAGAAATATTTTGTGTTTTACAGATTTAGGTGAACCAAACGTCAATAATTTAGAAAACCAATTATGGAATTCAGGACCCTTTACAGTCCCAGATAATGGCCACAATGGTCTTTACAATAACATCGTTTCTAATTCCAATATTAGAAATTATGTAAATGCTAGCAACGAACTCTCGGGTCCAAGTTACAATATGGAACAAGGAATAGAATATGAAAAGGTTGAAAATGCAAGAATGCTTTCTTCAAATGAGTTTACCTACAATTCTGTTTTAGGCTTTATTTCTTTAAATCAGTCCTTAAACAACGATCAAGTTTTAGGGGTCTCTTACCAGTATACCTACGCTGGAAAAACTTATCAAGTTGGAGAACTTTCTACAGATGGAATAGCTGGACAAAATGCTTTGTTTTTAAAATTACTAAAGTCTACCGTTAGAAACCCAAAGAAAAAGCTTTGGGATTTAATGATGAAGAATGTTTATTCTCTTGGGGCATATCAAGTGGATCCAAAAAATTTTAGATTAGATATATGGTATAATAATCCTTTAACATCTATTGATATTAATTATATTCCTAAAACTGGTGTGGATGATAAACTTTTAATTCAACTTTTAGATTTGGATAGACTGAATCAACAGCAACAAATGTATCAAGATGGATTATTTGATTTTGTTCCAATAACTGCCAATCAAGGCAAAATTTCTAATGGAGGAACCATAAATCCAAGAAACGGAAGATTATATTTTACTACTATAGAACCTTTTGGAAAAACTTTAAAACAAAAAATGTTAAATAAGGGTATTTCATCCACTATAATTGATAAAGTAGCTTTTACTCAATTATATGATAGTACTAAAACTGCAGCACAGCAATTGCCAGAAATCAATAGGTTTAAAATAAAAGGAATTTATCAGTCTTCAGTTAGTTCAGAAATCTCTTTAAATGCAATGAATATACCTCAAGGGTCAGTAGTAGTTACTGCAGGTGGTCAAATTTTAATTGAAGGATCTCAATACATGGTAGATTATAATTTAGGAAGGGTAAAGATTTTAGACGATGGAATATTAAGTTCTGGCACACCAATCAAGATTTCTTTAGAAAGTAACTCTTTATTTAGTGTTCAAATGAAAACTCTTCTTGGGACTCATTTAGATTATAAAATAAATAAAGATGCCAATATTGGAGCAACAATTCTAAAGTTAAAAGAAAGACCACTTACCCCAAAAGTTAATGCTGGCGATGAACCAATTTCAAATACGATGCTTGGGTTAGATGGAGGCTTTAGAAAGGAAATCCCAGCCTTAACTAAACTAGTGGATATGCTTCCGTTTATTGAAACCAAGAAAAAATCTATGGTTAATTTTTCTGGAGAATTAGCTGCATTAATTCCAGGTCATAATAAAGCTATTGACATTACTCAAGAAAACGGATCTTCCTACATAGATGATTTTGAGGGAAGCCAAAGCGCAATAGACATTAGGACTATAAATAATTGGGTTCTAGCCTCAGTTCCTCAAGGACAACCTGATCTATTTCCAGAAGCATCTTTATACAACGACATTAACTATGGAAAAAATAGAGCAAAGTTTTCTTGGTATGTAATTGATCCTTTGTTTCACAGTAGAACATCTTCTTTAACCCCAAGCCATATTAAAGGTTCTGCTTTTCAAGACAATCACCTTATGAGACAAGTACTTGTTGACGAGGTTTTCCCAAATAAACAATTAGGTACTGGGCAGTTAACCAATATTCCAGTTTTTGATATTTCTTACTATCCTAAAGAAAGAGGGCCCTATAACTTCGATGTAGAATCTAATAATTACTCCTCTGGAATTGATCCCTCTACAGGCGAGTTAAATGACCCAGAAACCAGATGGGGAGGAATCATGAGAACATTAACAACCAATGATTTCGAAGCTGCAAATATTGAATTTATTCAGTTTTGGGTAATGGATCCTTTTAATGAAGATTCGGAGAATAGTTCCGGAGGTGAGTTTTATTTTAATCTTGGGAATGTTTCAGAAGATTTGTTAAGAGATGGTAGAAAGGCATTTGAAAACGGTCTGCCACCAGATGGAGATTACGACACCTATTCCAGCGAATTGGAATATACATCTTGGGGGGTTGTTCCAAATACACAAGTAGTTGTTAATGCTTTTGATAATAATTTATCTTCTAGACAATTTCAAGATATTGGGTTTGATGGATTATCTGACAATCAGGAATTGTCTTATTTCAATAATTATGTTGCCAAAATCCAAAATCATATTTCTGATCCAAATGTTTTATCTAACTTTTTAAATGATCCATCTGCAGATAATTTCAACTATTATCGAGATGACGATTATGACCAAGAAGAATTAAGTATAAGAGACAGGTATAAAAATTACAACAGCCCAGAAGGAAATTCACCAACTTCTGAAATGTCTGACACTATGAATGCAGACCGGTATCCTACTTCAGCTTCTACTCTTCCCAATGTGGAAGATATAAACCTAGATAATAACCTAAGTGAATCTGAGAGCTATTTTCAATATAAAATTGATTTTAAGCCTAATAAAATGGAAGTAGGTAAAAACTTTGTTACCGATAAGGTTCTTTATATTGATCCAGATACTCAAAAAGAAGTTTATTGGTACCAATTTAGAGTTCCGGTTACTTCATTTTCAAAAAGAGTAAATGATATTCAGGATTTTAGATCTATAAGATTTATAAGAATGTTTCTCCATGGATGGAGTGAAAATGTAACTCTACGATTTGCAAGACTAGAACTTATAAGAGGAGAATGGAGAAGATACTTGGGTAGTTTATTGTCTAATGGAGAATTTATTCAGAATGAAGAAGCCAATACTTTTTTTAATGTTAGTGCAGTTAACTTGGAAGACAATGGAACAAGAGACCCAATTAATTATGTGCTACCAGAGGGAATTATAAGAGAAACTAATTATCAAACTGCAAATTTAGCGCAGCAAAATGAACAAAGTTTAGTTTTAGATGTTTGTGGATTAAAAGACGGTGACTCAAGAGCAATTTATAGAAACGTAAATTTAGACATTAGAAATTACAATAAAATTCAAATGTTTGTTCATGGAGAATCCAATGCTGGTTCAGATCCTATTAACGACAATGAAGCCACTATTTTTATAAGACTAGGAACAGATTTTGTTTCTAATTATTATGAATATGAAATGCCAATTAAAGTCTCTCCATGGGGAAACAATGCTTCAAGTTCTGTCTGGCCTGAGGAAAACAATATGACAGTTAATTTAAACAATTTAAAAGATTTAAAAAAGAATAGAAACTTTACTGAATTTAGCAATTTTGAAAGATTTACTAGATCAGACCCAGAAAACCCTAGCTCTAATATTACAGTAGTTGGGAATCCCAATTTACAAGGTTTAAAAACAATAATGATTGGGGTAAGAAACCCTAAAAGTAACGACCCAAATAACCAATGGAAACCAGACGATGGCTTAGAAAAATGTCTAGAAGTTTGGGTAAATGAGTTAAGACTTAGTGATTTTAATGAAAATGGAGGTTGGGCTGCAATAGGAAGAATGACAGCAAATTTAGCAGATTTTGCAGATATAGCTGTTTCAGGAAACTATTCTACACCTGGATTTGGAAGTATAGAAAAAAGTGTTAGTGAAAGACAACAAGAATTTTTATATGGCTTAGATGCATCTAGCACTATAAATTTGGACAAATTTTTTGGAGATCAATCTGGCATAAATTTGCCTATGTATGTAGGTTACTCAAGAAATGTAATTAAACCTCTTTACGACCCATTAAATCCAGATCTTTTGTTTGAAAAAGAAGCTAATGAAGAAGAGGTTTTTTGGAATGAAAGGTTTTACAATGGAATTGACTTAACAGAGAGAAAGTCAATTAATTTTACCAACATCAAGTTTGATAATAAGAAAAAAAGTAAACCATCAAAAAAAGAAGTTTCAAAAAAAATTAATTCAAAATTATCCTCCATTGAAGAAACGCAAGAAAAGGAAGAAAGCCCTATTAAATCAAAAGAAAAAAAGATTAAAAAGCCCAACAATAAAATAGCCTTACCATGGGATATTTCAAATTTCAGTTTAAACTATTCTTTTACCGAGTTATCTCATAGAGATATAAATGTAAGACAGGATTTACAAAGAAACTATCTTGGATCTATAAATTACCTGTATAATAGTAAAGTAAGGCCATTTGAACCTTTCAAGAAAAATAAATTTATTAGAAAGTCAAAGTGGTTAAGATTTGTAAGAGATTTCAATATTTATCTACTCCCAAAACAAATCGCTGTTAGGTCTAATATGAATAGGACTTACAATATTTTTTCTACTAGGTATAATTTCCCGGGGGGAGAAAATTTTGAAGTTCCTCAATTTGGTAAACAATTTAATTGGGATAGGAACTATGATTTCAAATACGATATCACTAAGAATTTAAAGTTTGATTTACAGGCGACTAATGGGGCATTTATTAGAGAAACACCAGGTAAAATTGATTATGGAATATTTGGTTATGATGATGATTTAGACCAAGAATTAGTCAATAATAGTATTCGAACATTTGGCGAGAATATGAACTATAACCATATTGGAAATGTATCTTATAAATGGCCTTTTAAGAAATTTCCTTTGACCGATTGGATATCTCTAACTACAAGATATACCGGAAATTTTGATTGGACTAGAGCCCCTCTTGCCTTAGATAATGATACACTTTCAGTAGGAAATATTATTCAAAATTCTAGAGTAATTGCCTGGTCTGGAAAATTAAATTTTATAACTCTTTACAATAAAGTCCCTTATTTAAAGAAAGTAAATAAAAAATACGGGAATTCAAGAATGTCAAGAACAAGAAGTAATACTTCTAGGGGAGGCTCCAAGCCTACTAAAGAAAAGGATGAAAAGAAAAATAAAGAGAAAGTAAAAGAAACCAAGATATTAGATCAGTTTGCTAGAGTTTTAATGTCTGTAAAGAGTCTAAATGCCACCTTTAATACTAATGATGGAATTATGCTTCCTGGCTATGCTAATAAGACAAGTATTTTAGGAATGGACGATAAGTGGATAGCTCCTGGTATGGAATTTATTTCGGGAGGTTACCAAGAGAGAGATATGTTAGGTAATAAAACTAATTTCATTTTTGCCAATCATGCAGCTGAATATAATTGGTTAGTAGATACTAATAATTACCAATATATAAGTACTCAATATGCAGTGAATCATACAGAAAACATGACTTTTAAAGCGTCCGTAAAACCTATTAAGAGCTTAAGAATTGACCTTTCTGCAGATAGAAACCTAATGGAGAATAGAACTTCTAATTTAGGAATTGGCGATAATAATTCATTTGCTTTATTAAATAATCAGTTCAATGGATCTTTTAGTACTTCTACTATTACCTGGAAGACTGCTTTTAGTCAGGACATTATGAATGATACAACTTTAAGTAATCAAATTTGGGAAAACTTACTTTCTTACCGTTCCGAAATATCTTCAATAATGTCACAATCTAATCCCAATGCATCTAATAATTTAGAAAATACTGGTTACTATTCGGGATATGATAGTACGCAGCAAGATGTAATAATAGGTGCTTTTATTTGTGCTTATTTGGGAGAATCACCCACTTTAAATAACATAAATCCTTTAAGTCAAAGAATTCCATTGCCTAATTGGAGAGTTACTTTTGATGGGTTAGGAAAAATTAAAGCATTTAAGAAATACATCAAAAAGCTCTCATTTACCCATGCGTATCGATCTAATTTTTCATTAGGGAATTATACTACCAATTTAAATGGACAGTGGGATAATGAAGGCAATGCAACAGAAACTGATATTTCAGGGAATTTTATTTCTCAAAAGCAAATTATGACTATGAATATTTTAGAGCAATTTGCACCATTATTAGGAGCTGATTTAACTCTTTCAAACAATATGTCTGTCAAATTTGAAATTAAAAAAGATAGAAATATTTCACTTAGTTTATCAAATAATCAAATTACAGAAATTAAGGGAAGTGAAATTAAATTTGGTTCGGGATACACCTGGAGAAAATTATCTCTACCAATTAAAATTGCTGGAAAAACATTAGACCCAAGTGATTTAAGAATGAGGTTAGATATTGCAGTTAGAGATAATAAAACGATTATTAGAAAAATTGTAGAAAATCAAAATCAATATACAGCTGGACAAACAGCGGTAACTATACAATTTTCTGGAGACTATAACTTAACCAAACAATTAATGTTAAGGATTTACTTTGACAGAAGGGTAAATACTCCACATGTTTCAAATTCTTTTCCAACGGCTAATACAAATGCAGGTTTTGCTCTTAGATTTCAACTTAGATAATCCTTTTTTTTGTTAATTTGTCACAAAATTTTAAAATCATGAATGTTCCTAAAAATTTAAAATATACTAACGACCATGAATGGATTAAAGTTGATGGAGATATTGCTACTATTGGAATAACTGATTTTGCTCAGGGCGAATTAGGAGATATTGTTTATGTGGAAGTAGATACTTTAGAAGAGACTTTAGATAAAGAGGAAGTTTTTGGAACTGTTGAGGCTGTTAAAACGGTTTCTGATCTTTTTATGCCAATAAGTGGAAAAATATTAGAATTTAATGAGTCTTTAGAAACTAATCCAGAAAAAGTGAATGACAATCCGTACGAAGATGGTTGGATGATTAAGATTAAAATTAGTGATGCATCTGAATTGGTTGAGTTATTATCCCCAGAAGATTATGAAAATACTATTAGTTAGTTTTCTTTATGGTATGGTTTTTGAACAATTTAATTTAATTAGTTAGTTTTACAATATAATATGAAACCAAAGAAAAATCCAATTGTAGATGCAGAAGACATGAAGTCAAGAACTGTTTATGTTCTTTCAGGACTTGTTTTGGTAACTGCTTTTATTTTATGTCTTGTAGAATATAAAAAGATTGATTTAGCAGGAGCTAGTATAGAATCTTCCTTATCTGCTCTTGAAGATGAAGAAGTTGTGGAAATAAATCCTAATACACCACCACCACCACCACCACCACCTCCGCCACCAGCCCCACCCGAAGAAGTGGAGGTTTTAGAAGAAGAAGATGAAAGGGAAGAAACCAATGTCATTATTATTGATCAAGAAGCTGATATAGATATTGTAATTGAAGTTGAAGAAGAGCCAGAGCCCGTTGTGGAGCAAATTTTTGATGTTGTTGAAGAAAATCCAGAATTTGTTGGTGGAATGCAAAAACTTTATGAATACTTAGGGAAGAACATCCAATATCCAGAAATGGCAAAAGAAAATGGAATTCAAGGAAAAGTTTTTGTCCAGTTTGTTGTTTGGAAAGATGGAACTATTAAAGATGTTAAGATTGTTAAAGGTGTTCACAAAACTTTAGACGGAGAAGCACAAAGAGTCGTTAAATCTATGCCAAAATGGACTCCTGGGAAACAAAGAGGAACTGCTGTAAATGCAAGATTTACTCTGCCAATCAAATTTAGAATAAGTTAGATTATCATTCCTGCCCCAACAGTATTGTTGGTGCTTTCGTCAATAATTATTAGACTTCCAGTTGTTCGGTTGTCATTATACTTATCTACAAATAAGGGCTTTGTTACTCTAATAGCTATTCTTGCTATGTCATTACAATTGACAATTTTATCTTTAATGTCTCTATGAAGGGTATTTATGTCCACTTTATATAAAATTTCTTTTACTAAACACCTTACATTTTTAGTCGTATGCTTAATAGTGTATTTTCCCTTGTTTAAAAGTGGCTTTTCTCCCATCCAGCAGACCATTATTTCAATATCTTGAAGTATTTCAGGTTGATTTTTCACTCTAACAATCATGTCGCCTCTACTTACGTCTAAATCATCTTCTAAAGTCATGGTTACAGACATTGGAGCGTAAGCCTCTTCAATTTCAGTTTCAAAATTAAGTATGGATTTAATTTTTGTTTGAAAACCTGAAGGCAACAAAACTACTTCGTCATTTTTTTTAAAAACCCCACCTGCAATTCTGCCGGAATATCCTCTAAAATCATGAAACTCGTCTTTTTGAGGTCTGATAACATGTTGTACTGGAAATCTACAATCAATAAGGTTATGATCGGAAGCAATATGAATATTTTCCAAAGTATGTAATAAGGTACTTCCTTCGTACCAATCCATATCTTTAGATCTGTTAACTACATTGTCGCCATTTAAAGCGCTTATTGGTAGAAATCGGATGTCTTTTGTAGTTAGTTTTGAGCTAAAACCAACCAATTCTTTTTTTGTTTTTTCAAAAACCTCTTCCTCATAATTTACCAAGTCCATTTTATTGATACAATAAATTATATGAGGAATTCCTAGTAATGAAGCAATGAAAGAATGTCTTTTAGTTTGCTCAACAATTCTTTTTCTTGCATCTACTAAAATAATTGCCAGATTAGCAGTGCTTGCTCCAGTAACCATATTTCTAGTATATTGAACATGTCCCGGTGTATCGGCAATTATAAATTTTCTTTTTGGAGTTGCAAAGTACCTATAGGCAACATCTATAGTTATCCCTTGTTCTCTTTCAGCTCTTAAGCCATCTGTAAGTAAAGCTAAATTTACTTTTTCTTCTCCCTTATTTGAACTGGCAATTTCAATTGCCTCCATTTGATCTTCAAAAATAGATTTACTATCGTATAGCAATCTTCCTATTAAAGTACTTTTACCATCGTCTACACTACCAGCAGTAGTAAAGCGTAAAAGGTCCATATTTAAATATTGATTACTCATTGTTAAAAATAGCCCTCTTTTTTTCTGTCTTCCATTGCAGCTTCAGATCTTTTATCGTCCGCTCTTCCCCCTCTTTCAGTAATTCTTGATGAAGTCACCTCTTCAATTATCTTTTCTAGGCTATCAGCATTAGAAATAGTTGCGCCTGTGCAAGTGGCATCTCCAATAGTTCTAAAACGTACTTGCATATTGGTAATTTTTTCCTCTGGCTTAGTTTCAGTAAAACTCGTCTTTGCCATCACCACCCCATTTCTAATAAAACAATCTCTTTTGTGGGAAAAATAAAGTGAAGGAATTTTTATTTTTTCCTGTAGTATATATTGCCAAATATCCATTTCCGTCCAATTACTAATTGGAAATGCTCTAAAATGCTCTCCAAAATTCTTTTTACCATTAAATAAATTCCATAATTCTGGCCTTTGATTTTTTGGATCCCACTGTCCAAAATCATCTCTGTGAGAAAAAAATCTTTCTTTAGCTCTTGCTTTCTCTTCGTCTCTACGAGCACCACCCATTGCACAATCAAATTTATGATCTTCAATTGCATCTAAAAGAGTGGTAGTCTGAAGTTTATTTCTACTAGAATTAAAACCTTTTTCTTCCTTGACTTTTCCTTCATCAATAGATTTTTGAACGGAAGCAATAATAAGTCTTGCATTGGTTTCTTTTACCAATTGGTCTCGGAATTTATAGAGTTCTTCAAAGTTATGGCCAGTATCCACATGCATTAAGGGAAAAGGGACATTTGCTGGATAATATGCCTTTCTTGCTAAATGATGACAGACAATAGAGTCCTTTCCACCGGAAAAAAGAAGAACAGGGTTTTCAAACTGAGCTACTACTTCTCTAATTATAAATATCGATTCAGCTTCTAACTCTTTTAAATGAGTTAAATGGTATTTATTCATCTTAATTCATCAATTAATGGGAGAACAAAATTATACAAAATTTCAGAGGATTCCTCTATATTCTTTTCTTTTGTTGGAATATTTAAATTTGGGCCAACAGGTTCTTCGTATGGAGAAGAAATACCTGTAAAATTCAACAATTCTCCGCTTCTAGCTTTTTTATATAAGCCTTTGGTGTCTCGAATTTCACAATCTTCTAAAGATGTAGCTATGAATATTTCATAAAAGTTTTTCTCTCCAATAATTTCTTTAGCTAGAGTTCTCATATTTTTTTTTGGACTAACTAAACAGCAAATGGTAACAATGCCACAATCCACAAACAACTTTGATATTTCTGCAGTTCTTCTGATATTTTCCATTCTGTCCAGCTCACTAAAACTTAAATTCTTATTAATTCCAAGCCTTATATTGTCTCCATCTAAAACTTTGGTTATAAACCCTTTACTGTGTAATTTTTTAGCTACTGCTTTTGCTATACTAGTTTTACCAGAACCCGATAATCCAGTAAGCCAAAGACAAATTCCTTTTTGTTTTAATAGTTTCTCCTTTTCAGTTTTAGGAATCAATTCATGATTTGTGGAAAAAAGGTTGTCCATAAAATATTTATAAATCTTATTAATAAAAAAATTGAATATAACATTAAACTACGAATCATTATCTTTGGGAAGAAAAATTTTAATGATTTTAGATTTAAAAACCAAAGTAGATAAATTAGGGATTGAGGACAGAGTATCTCGAATCACTAAGAGAAGTTTGAAAAGTGAAGCCAAGTTACAAGGTCTAAAAATGATTTTGAGCATGATAGATTTGACAACTTTAGAAGGCATGGATACTGATAAGAGAGTCGAACAACTTTGTTACAAAGCTACCCATCTTCATCAAGAATTTCCTGATTTGCCTAATGTTGCTGCTGTGTGTGTATATCCAAACATGGTGAAAACTGCTTCAAATTTTCTTAAAGATTCAGAGGTTAAAGTAGCAAGTGTTGCAACTGCATTTCCTAGTGGAAATTCTTCTTTAGAGGTTAAGATACAAGAAACAAAAGAAGCTGTTTTCAACGGCGCAGAGGAGATAGATATGGTTATTAGCAGAGGTAAATTTCATTCTGGAGAGTATAATTATGTTTTTGATGAGATAGCAATAATTAAAGAGAATTGTGGTGATAAAGCTAGGTTAAAGGTGATTTTAGAGACAGGAGAATTAGGAGATTATGACCATATTAGGTTGGCAAGTGAAATTGCAATTAAAGCAGGTGCAGATTTCATAAAAACTTCCACTGGAAAAATTAAACCAGCTGCAACTCTTCCCATCACTCTGGTAATGTTGGAAGCAATTAAAGACCACTATTATAATACAGGTAAAATGGTTGGAATGAAACCAGCAGGAGGGATTTCCAACTCTAAACTTGCCCTTCAATACCTAATAATGGTCAAAGAAACTTTAGGTAATTTGTGGTTGGACAAACATTGGTTTAGATTTGGTGCAAGTAGTTTAGCCAATGATGTTTTGATGCAACTTTTAAAACAAAAAACAGGCTTTTATCAGTCCAATAATTATTTTTCAAAAGATTAGTCCATGAGCTCTAAAATAAAGTCATTAAATTACAATGGAAAATGGGATTTTTCATCCTCTATTGAAAGCATAGAGAACCTTTCTATCCTAAAGGAATATCAACTTTTTATTAATGGAAAATTTCAAAAACCTGTAGACAAGAAATATTTTCCATCTATCAATCCCACCAACGAACAGCAACTTACTAGAATTGCTAAGGCAGAGTCTAAAGATGTTGATTTGGCAGTTAATTCTGCAAGAGCTGCATTTAATGGTCAATGGGGTAAAATTTCAGGGAAAGAAAGAGCAAAATACATATACAGAATTGCAAGAATTATACAAGAAAAATCTAAAGAATTAGCTATTGTTGAAACATTAGATGGAGGAAAACCAATTCGAGAGTCTAGAGATATAGATATTCCACTTGCCGCAGCCCACTTTTTTTATTATGCTGGTTGGTCTGATAAACTTAAGTATGCCTTTCCAAATAAAACTCCAAAACCTTTGGGAGTGGTAGGACAGATTATTCCATGGAATTTTCCTTTAATGATGGCAGCATGGAAAATTGCTCCAGCCTTAGCTACAGGCAATACGGTAGTTTTAAAACCAGCAGAGTCTACATCAGTTACTGCTCTTTTATTAGCTGAAATTATTAAAGAGGCAGAACTTCCCCCAGGAGTTGTCAATATTATTACAGGAGATGGATCAACTGGAAATCTACTTGTAAATCATTCTGATGTAAATAAAATTGCATTTACCGGATCAACCGAGGTTGGAAAGTCTATAATGGAAAGTATTTCTGGAACCAACAAAAGATCTACAATGGAGTTAGGAGGCAAAGCTGCAAATATTATTTTTGAAGATGCACCACTAGACCAAGCTGTTGAAGGGGTTATTAATGGAATATTTTTTAATCAAGGGCATGTTTGTTGTGCTGGATCGAGATTATTTATTCAAGAATCGGTATATGATGTGGTATTAAGAAAATTGAAAGACAGAATGCAGTCTTTATTGGTGGGTAATCCACTTGATAAAAATACAGATATTGGAGCTGTTAATTCAAAGCAACAGCTATCAACTATCCATAAATATATTGATATTGGAGTAAAAGAGGGAGCGGATATATTCCAGTTAAATTGTGAACTTCCAAAGAGTGGATATTGGTGTCCACCTACATTATTTACCAATGTTTCTCAATCTCATAGGATTGCTAAGGAAGAAATTTTTGGACCAGTTTTAGCTGTTCAAACTTTTAGAACAACTCAAGAAGTAATTAATAAAGCAAATAATACTCCTTATGGATTGTCAGCAGGAGTTTGGACAGACAAGGGTTCAAAGGCTTTCAATTTAGCTGCCAAACTTAAAGCGGGTGTTATATGGGCAAACACATACAATAAATTTGATCCAACTTCTCCTTTTGGAGGCTACAAAGAAAGTGGTCACGGAAGAGAGGGAGGTTTACATGGTCTTAGTCCCTATTTAAATTTAGAATAATGTCACAAAGAATTAAAGTTTTAAAAACCTATAAGATTTTTATTAATGGAAAGTTCCCAAGAACTGAGTCAGGAAGGTATACTCAATTAAAAATAGATAATTTACCCATTGCAAATGTATGTTTATCATCTAGAAAAGATGTAAGAAATGCAGTTTTATCTGCAAGAAATGCATTTGAAAGTTGGTCTAGTAAGTCGGCCTACAACAGGAGTCAAATTTTATATAGAATTGCCGAAATTATTGAGGGCAACAAAAGCCAATTTATTGAAGAGTTAATTCTTCAGGGAGAAGATTCTAAAAAAGCAATTTTGGAAATTGATCAAAGCATTGATAGGATTATTTATTTTGCTGGATGGCCAGATAAGATCAATCCAATTTTTGGATCGGTTAACCCAGTAGCATCTTCTCATTTTAATTTTACTATTTTAGAACCAATGGGTGTTGTAGGAATAGTTGCACCTGAAGAAAACTCTTTATTGGGTTTAATATCTTCCATAATTCCAGTTATTCTTTCTGGAAATACATGTCTTGCAATAGTTTCTGAAAAACTACCGTTATGCGCAATTTCTTTAGCCGAAGTAATTTCTAATTCTGATGTTCCTAATGGAGTGGTTAATATTATAACTGGAAGTAAAGACGAACTAGCACCACATATTGCCCAACATATGGATGTAAATGCTCTCGGAATTAATATAGATAATAAGGAGTTAAAAAATAAAATGTTTTTTCAAGCGTCTAACAACTTAAAAAGAGTAGTGGATGTATCTAAATACAACATAGAAGACAGTAATTTTGAATCTCCATATATTGTCAAAAAATTTATGGAAGCAAAAACAACTTGGCACCCAATAGAAAAAGATTTTACTTCCACCAATAATTATTAGAATGAAAATTAGTAAAAAAAGACATTTAGCTAAGACATTTACTTGGAGACTTACTGCAACTCTTACCACCATGGTTATTGCTTGGATAGTAAGTGGCGATCCATTAACAGGTCTAACCGTAGGAGGAATTGAATTTTTTGTTAAAATGCCAATTTATTATTTTCATGAAAGAGCGTGGTATAGATCAAATTTTGGATTAAATGAACGAAGCACAAGAGAATAATTGGCTAAAAATTGCCAAAGAAGCAGCTACAAAAGCTGGAGAGAAAATACTTCAAATTTATGGGGAAGATTTCTCTGTTAGTTATAAAGAAGATAAATCTCCATTAACTGTAGCTGACCAACAAGCAAATGATATTATAGAAAGCTATTTGTTAAAAACAAATATCCCAATTTTAAGTGAGGAAGGTAAACTAACAGAATATAAGGAAAGAAAAAATTGGAAATTGCTCTGGATTGTAGATCCTTTAGATGGAACAAAAGAGTTTGTAAAAAGGAATGGGGAGTTTACTGTCAATATTGCATTAGTAAAAAATGGAAAACCAATATTAGGAGTTATTTTTGCACCAGTTAAAGGTTTGTTGTATTATGGATCACCTAAAGGATCTTATAGAGAATTTGATGAAAAAAAAGTCAAGTTACCATTGAACAATAAATCAACTTCTTTTAAGGTTGTGGGAAGTAGATCACATCAAAGCCCAGAAACTAAAGAATATTTTGACGATATAAGAAAAAGAAAAAAGAATATTGAAATAGTATCTATGGGTAGTTCTATTAAAATTTGTTTAGTAGCAGAAGGAAGTGCAGATGTTTATCCAAGATTCGCACCTACCATGGAGTGGGATACTGCAGCTGGACATGCGATTGCTAAATACGCTGGAAAAAAATTGATTGATTTAAAAACAAATCAAGAGATGGTATATAATCGTGAAAGATTAACAAACAATTGGTTTATTGTAGAGTGAAATAATGCATTTATTAGCTCTAATTTCAGTATGCTAATTTAATTTAAAGTAAAATTCATAACTTAAGAATGGAAAGTTAGAATTTGTCTTAAAGTAGCTATTAAATTATGATTAGTATACTTCAAAATATATTACCAAACAAAACAGTTTTTAAAATTGTTAATATCCATGTTTGCTTTTTGTTCCTAAATCCCTTTACTGCTCAAATTAAAAACAGTAGTTTTTTTTCCTATTATACCGTCCCACATAAAAAAGTTCTCCATAGTTCAATTCAACCTTATTTAGAAACTATTCAATATTATTCAGACACCTCAACAAAAAAATATAGGAGTAAACTAGGAAATAAAATATTTGAGCATAGTTTATTAAATGTTACTCAAGATGATATTCATATTACAGCAGATCCTCTTTTTAACTTTACTCTTGGTCCTAAAAATAAAGACTTAGATTACAGATACTTTAGCAACGTAAGAGGATTTAGAATTTCTGGGGACTTAAGTGATAATTTTTCATTTGAAACCAGGTTCTATGAAAATCAATTTTTTTATCCGTTATATCTTCAAGAGAAGTCTAGCCAAAGGGCAAATTCACAAATGGGGGTTGATGGTATAGCATATGGAATTGGCAGAGCAAAACGTTTTAAAGACAACGGCCACGATGCAAGTTTGGCTAATGGATATTTAAGTTTTTCTCCAACTTCAGGTATTAATTTTCAATTTGGACACGGGAGACATTTTTTTGGAGATGGATATCGGTCTTTATTAATTTCGGATTATGCTCCTGATTATCCTTTTATAAGCGGGCAGTATTTTCTGTTTGACAAAAAAATTCTTTACAAACATGTTACTTCATGGATGAAAAACCTAGAAAGAATTCCTGCGGCTTCAACTCCAGAAGCATTATTTATTCCAAAGTCAACAAGTTTTAATCAATTATCCTACAGTCCAAATAAAAGATTTTCAATTTCTCTATTTGAAGGCGGTGTTTACCAATCATTTGATAATCAAAAAGGGGAGATTAGTCCAGACATAAGTTTCTTTTTACCAATCATTGGAACAAAAGCAATAGATGCAGACACTACAAATAATATTATTTATGGATTTAATTGGTCTTTTTTATTTTTTGATAATCTTAAAATATATAACCAAATAGCCTTAAAATCTTTTAATTTTTCTAGCGGGTTTCAATTAGGGATTAAATGGCTTAATCCTTTAAAAACTTCTAATTCCTTTTTAAATTTTGAATGGAATATGTCTCCCTCAGGTTTTTATTCTATGAGACAAAGTCAGCTCAGTCAAAGCTATTCCCATTTAGGCCATGAGTTGGCCCATCCTCTAGGGTCAGGATTCCAAGAATTGTTACTAAGAGGACAATTTTCATATAAAATGTCATTTTTTAGATTTAATTATAATTATGCAAATTTCATTACAGATTATAGCGGCAATGAAATTTTTGAACCCCTAGAAAATTTACTTTTTAGCTTTAAGTCCAAAAATAATAGATGGTTTTTAAATACAAATTTTGGTATAATGTTGAATAAAGCAACCAACATGGAAATTTCCATTGGACATATTTCTAGAATATACAATAGTCTTGCAGAGAATTATATTCTTCTTTCTTGGCGAACAAATTTAAAAAACGATTATTTTGACCAATAAGTCTACATTTTGAGAGGATTACATGTATTAATATTGGAGTTTTTTACTTCCTTATTTGTTGTACTTTCCTTTTCATATATTGTTAAGACTTAATCAAATATTAAAAAAGGTGAAAAAAAACATTCTAAATATTGTAGGATTATTAATAGTGTTTAATGTCTCTTCACAACAATATATTTTTGGAGATATCCAAAGTAGGTATAAAATGGAAAAATATATTTGCTTTAGTGGAGGAAATGAGCACAGCTTATCAAAGCCTTATCAAATAAATAATAACCAAAGTAAGATTTATCAAAAAGGTATTTGGGATTACTCGTCTATTAAAGACTCTTCCAAATTTACTTTTTTGCCTTATATCTCTTTACAAGAATCACCCGCAATTTCTTTTAGCTCTCCCAAAATAAATTATGCTGCAGGATTACAGTTCAATTATTTAAGTTCTAAATTTTTTTATCAATTTAGGGTTGGTTTTCAAGAAGGCTTTTTAAATAATAACAGGTTTTCCTACAAGAGACCATATGTTCGTTCAATTGGTTATGTAGATGATACGAATTCAATGTCGTATAGTAAGCCCATGTTAGAAGGAGTTATTTCTTGTAAGCTCAACAATTATATTTTACTAAGTGCAGGAAACGAGAAAAATACTTTTGGAGATGGATATAGATCTCTTTGGCTTTCAGATTTTGCACCAGTTTACCCTTTTGTCAAATTAGAATCTACATTTTGGAAAGTCAAATATGTAAATATTTGGTCATTACACGAAGATCGATATTCAAAGGGGTTTTCAAATCTTAAATGGGCATCTTCCCACCTATTAAGTTATAATGTGACTAAATGGATGAACTTAAGTATATTTGAATCAATAGTATGGCAAAACAAAGACACCCTTGTCAACAGGGGACCAGACATTAATTATTTAAATCCATTTATATTTTTTAGACCAGTAGAATTTGGTATAGGTTCAGCAGATAATGCTCTTCTTGGAGCAGGTGCAAAGTTTACCATTGGTAAACACTCTTTAATTTATTCAAGCTTTATATTAGATGAGTTCTTGCTTAGTGAAATTAGTAATAGAACAGGCTGGTGGGGAAATAAATATGGTATTCAGTATGGAATAAAGATATTTGATATTTTTAAGCTTGATGGATTGTATTCTATATTAGAATTTAACGCTGTTAGACCTTTTACCTATTCTCACATAAGTTCAAAACAAAATTACGGACATAAAAATCATTCTTTAGCACATCCATTAGAATCAAATTTTCAGGAATTTTTAGTTTTATTGGGTTATCAAAAAAATAATTTAGATTTTTCAGTGCAGTATCATTTTCAGAAATATGGAATAGATTCGGCAAATATTAATTTTGGAGGAAATATGTTTGAACCTTATATTAACAGAAATGGGAACTATAACCAGAAAATTGGCCAGGGTAATTTAGTAAATCAGCATATATTTATTGCACAATTCTCTTACATGATTTCTGCTCTCACCAACACCAAAGTTTTTTTTAGCTTAAACAGCTTAAATTCGAAAGACATTAATGATGTATCCAATACTAATCAGATATTTAATATTGGCATCTCTTCAAGGTTGTGGCAATATCAGCAAGATTATTGATTGAATCGTTCAACATAACTTATAATAAATAAGAAATTGTACTAATTTCGCGTAATTATTAATTATAGTTTGGATAGTATTACAAAATTATCATTCACTTTAAAGTTACGAGGTTATATATCTCTTTTAAAGCTTAGGCTTTCTAGTTTGGTTGTAATGTCCGCTTTTTTTGGATTTTTATTGGCGGATGGGAATCTCACGTCATATATATTTTTGAATTTAATTCTAGGTGGTGTTTTAATAACAGGATCTTCTAATGGCTTCAACCAGATTATTGAATATAAAACAGACGAATTAATGTCTAGAACATTCTCCAGACCACTTCCTTCCAAAGTTTTAAGTGTTTCAGAAGCTCTTACTTTTTGCATAATTACAGGTGTTTTGGGTTTGTATCTTCTTTCCAGTATTAATTTTAGTTCATTTATTTTAGGTTTATTAGCAATGGTTATTTACACTGTTATTTATACACCCTTAAAAAAGATAACACCCTTTGCAGTATTTATTGGAGCAATTCCTGGCAGCATTCCTCCTCTACTTGGATATATTGCTGTATCTAACGACTTTGGATTAGAGCCTGGTATTTTGTTTGTAGTTCAATTTTTTTGGCAATTTCCTCATTTTTGGGCTCTGGCCTGGAAATTAGATGACGATTATAAAAAAGCTGGATTTAGATTACTTCCTAGTGGAGATAGAAATCAAAAAAGTGCATTTCAAATAATGTTGTATTCCGCATTTTTAGTGCCTGTTTCTATGCTTCCCTGGGCATCTGAAATGACAGGCACTTGGTCTATGTGGTTAGCAGTTATAATTAGTCTCATTATGTACTATCCATCAGTAAAGCTATATTTTACGTTAGACAAAAAATATGCAACACAATTGATGTTTATGTCCTTCTTATATCTTCCAATTTTATTTACCATGTATTGTTTTAATCAGATTTAATCTTTCTATATGCAACAATTTAGTTCCAATAAACAAAGAGAAAAGGTTTACATAGCAATTGTAATTGTAGGACTAATTGCTAGTCTTATGCTTTTTGCTGGCCTTTCAAGTGCGGTTTTAGTTAGGAAAATGGACAAGTTTTGGGTTAATATTAATCTTCCTTTTGCATTCAAAATTAGTACTATTTTAATTTTAATAAGTAGTATATTTATTTACTATGCCGTTAAAAAGGCAAAAAATTCTGACAAGAAAAGTACCGTTTACTTACTTGTTTTATCTCTTATTTTTTCATTGGCATTTGGAGTTTTTCAATTTATAGGCTGGAGTAAATATTACAGTCAAGGTAATGCAATTAAGTCCTTTATCACCTTCGTATATGGACAATATGGACAATCTTATATAGTTTATAATGGCGAAAACCCAATTGAGTATGATGGAGAGAATTATATTTTTAATGGGGAGGTAATGCAGACTAATTCTGTTGACGAATTAAAAACTTTTCTAAGACAAATCTGCGGATACGGAACTAGTTTCCAAGGTTCGAATTTAAAATTATCAAATTACAATAATCCATATTCAATTTTTGATATTAAAAAGAATTCCAAACTAGAAATGTCTAGTTCGGGTCTTACAATTAATAATTCTCCACTTTCAGAGGGTCAAAAGGATGAATTATTTAAATTTTCTTTTGGAGTATGTAATGATCAACCCTTTTTTATGCTTAAAGGAAAATACGGGGAAGATTTTACGATTGCATTAAATGGAGAGAATTTAATCTACAATAAAAAGAAATTGTATTTTCCTGCAAAAGAACTTTCAGATAAAGAAAGAAAGGCAATTAGTCAAAAAGTTTACCAGTCTGGTAATGAATATATTGTTAAAAATGGGCAGATATATTTAGAGGACAAAGTAGTATCGGATTTTGAAGGATATTTTCAATTAAAACCAGGAATAAATATTTATATTAAAAATGATTTTTGGGAAAGAACAAAAGAAGAATTAAATGCAAACCAGTACGCCGAGTTTTATCAGACTTCTAATGTCTCTAGTAGTTTTGTTTGGGTTCTTACTTTTATTCATTTTTTACATTTAATAATGTCAATTTCTGGGATTATAGTGGTTAGTTTTAGAGCGAATAAGGGATATTATAATTCTGAAAATATTTCTGGTCTTAAAGCGATTGAAGTTTTTTGGCATTTTGTAGGACTTTTATGGCTTTACTTATATGTTTTTTTAGAATATATTATTTAAACTTGCATTGTTAATCTAAATATATGGCTGGACAATCGGAAAATATTAGTAGATCAGAACTTTGGGGAGGCAACGGCTCTCCTTTTAGAATTTCATATGGTAAACAATGGATGTGGATGTTTTTGGTGTCAGATGCCTTGACATTTGGTGGTCTTTTAACAGCTTATGGTTTTGCAAGGCACCAGGCTCCTTCTTGGCCAATTGGTGAAGAAACATTTAATGCTATGCCATTTTTAGGCAATGGTTATCCGCTTTTATATGTTGCTTTAATGACTTTTATATTAATTGTAAGCTCTGTCACAATGGTTTTAGCAGTTGAAGCTGGACACCGATTAGATAAAAAAGGCGTTGTTAAATGGTTGTTACTTACTGTAGTAGGTGGTTTATTTTTTGTAGGGTCACAAGGTTGGGAATGGTACCATTTTATTCATGGGACCCATTATGGATCTATACTCACATCAGAAGGATGGGCAGTTGTAGATTATAACACTGCAAACGAATTAATATTAAGAATGGGGAGAGGTTTGACTGTGACAGGATTAGAAGCCAAAGCATTATTTGATGGTGCTACTGCAACTATGCAGGGAGCCAATTTAATAGAAAATGAATATGCTCCACTTGTTCCACAATATGCCAATTTTTTCTTTTTCATTACAGGTTTTCATGGGTTTCATGTTTTTTCCGGAGTTGTATTTAATTTTATAATCTTAGTTAATGTTATAAGAGGGGTTTATGATAAAAGAGGCCATTACGAAATGGTAGAGAAAGTTGGACTTTATTGGCATTTTGTTGATTTAGTATGGGTTTTTGTTTTTACATTTTTCTATTTACTTTAATTTTTAATCAATGGAAAGAGACGATTTAATTCAAGATAATAATTACTCTGTTTCGGCTAATCATGACGAAGCACATGGAGTACTTATAAGAAAAAAAATATGGAAAGTAACTGGAATACTTACTCTAATAACTGTTATTGAAGTCTTAATTGGTGCTTTTATAAAACAATACGATGCTGCTGGTGATGATAATTTTCTTTGGCCATATGTAAAAGTAGGATTCCTAGTTTTAACTATTGTTAAAGCAGCTTACATTGTTTTAATCTTTATGCATCTAGGAGACGAAAGAAAGAGTTTTAAGTGGGTGATTTTAGCACCTTACATTTTATTTATTGCTTACCTTATATTTATTTGCCTAGCAGAGTCAACTTATTGGCATGAGGTTTTTCAAGGTGAGAACAGCATAAATCCTTAGTCATTTTGTTTTTTCGAAGAAAAGGATTTTTAATCTTAGCTCTTATTTTTGGTGGATTTCTCTCATCTCTTGGTTTTTTACTCTTAGGAGACACAGAATATAAACCTCAGCCTGTCTTTGGCGAGTTAGATGCTCCTTTCAGTATCATTGATTTTAAAGGAGATACAATATCTTCTTGTGATTGGAATGATAAAATTATATTATACAACTTTTTATCTATAGAATGCCCAACTGATTTTGAAAAATGCCCCTTTAGACTAGAGTGGTTTAAGATTAAAATTTATAACGAATTAGTTGGTAATTCTGGTTTTGACGATGTAATTGTAGTTACCTCTTTTTTAGAGTCTTCTGAGGATATTAACTACCGAATTAAAGAATTTAGAGATTTTAATAAAATTGATAGCAAAAAATGGATTATGACTGCTTCAAAATATATTCCATATTTTGACAATGAATTTACCAGAGGGAACCCCTGGACAAAAAAAGACACACTATTTGGTTTTGATAGGCAAGCTCACTTAATGACATTGTTAGTGGATAAAAACCAAAAAATAAGAGGTAAATATTTTACTTATAATTTTGGGGAAATAAGAAGAATTACCAAAGAAATAAGTTTGCTTTTAAAAGAAGAGCAATCAAATACAGATTTAAAAGACTTGCCAATTTATGGCAATAAAGACTTTGATTCTTCAATAGATAAAGACACCCTATACCATCAAATTCCTGATTGGTCATTTGAAAACCAAAATTCTCAAATCATATCATCTGAACAATTGGATAATAAAATTAAGTTAGTAGATTTCTTTTTCACAAGTTGCCCAACTATTTGTCCTCAAATGACCCTCAATATGAGTAATATACAAAGCATACTTAGAAAAAACTGTCTAACAAATATAGAATTGTTGTCCTTCACCGTTGACCCCTTAAAAGATTCATCGGAAAAACTTTTAGAATATGCAAACTCTTACAATGTTGATTCTACCAATTGGAACATGTTAACTGGTGATCAATCTACCATATACGATCTTGGTGTTAATGGGTTTTTGGTGCCAAATCAAGAAGATGCATTAGCTCCTGGGGGATTTCTACATTCTGAAAAACTAATCCTATTAGACCAGTATAATAGAATAAGAGGATATTACGATGGAACTGATTCCTTAAATATTCCAATTATTGTTCAGCATATCCAATCACTACTTTAAATTGTTTAGTCAATTTTTATTTTTAAATATTTTTAATCTAATTTTGAAATCAAATCTAAGAAATGAGTTTACCGTCTGCATATTTAACAAAAGATGATAAAAAAGCAAATATTTTCATTTTAAGTGTTTCTGCTGTTGTCTTTCTTGCTGTAATAGTTTTACATGAACTTAATTTGAAAATTCAAGTAAATTTTAATCCACACATATTCGCAAAGTTTAATGCAGTTATCAATGGTACGGTATCATTATTATTAATTTTAGGATTATTTTTTGTAAAATCTAAAAAGTACCATCTTCACAAAAGAGTTATGAATCTTTCGATTATTTTGTCTGTTTTGTTTTTGTTGTCTTATATAGCGCATCATCTTTTAGCAGAAAGTACAGTTTTTGGAGGCGAAGGAAGCATTAAATCAATTTATTATTTTATTCTTGTGTCTCATATAATTTTAGCTGGATTATCACTTCCATTTATTTTATATACAGCATACAGAGCTTCAATTGCAGAGTTCGGAAAACATAAAAAGTTAGCTAGATATGTTTATCCAGTATGGTTATATGTTGCTATAACTGGAGTTATTGTTTATTTTTTAATATCTCCTTACTACACATGAAAGTAGTTTATAAATTTATATTACTCTTTGTATTGATAATTTCCCAATTACAATCTTTCTCTCAAGGTTGTTCAACTTGTAGGGCTCAAATAATAAGCAGTACTAAAGATGATTTAACTATTGGTAATGGACTCAATACTGGAATTCTTTTTTTAATGATTGTCCCATATATTATTCTTTTTTTTCTTTTTAGAAAACGTATTTTTAATATTTATAAGTCTTTTAAACCAAATTGAGTTTTTTTTATAGGTTTTGAATTACTTATAATTATATTTGTGCAATAGTTCTTTTATTACTTATCAAGAAAGGTGGAGGGAAAAGGCCCTTTGAAACCTTAGCAACCCCAAAATAGGAAGGTGCTAAATCCAGATGTAAAAATCAAGATAAGAGATAAATTTTTAACGAATTCAATCTCTTTCCTAGGAAAGAGATTTTTTTTTGACCAAAAATGAAGAGTATAAATGATATAGCCAAAAAGAGAATTTTAATTTTAGATGGTGCCATGGGAACCATGATTCAGCGTTATACTCTAGAGGAAGCTGATTTTAGAAAAGGATGGTTTGAAGATCATACAAGTCCTTTGAAAGGCAATAACGATTTATTAAGTTTAACCAGACCAGACATAATCAAAGAAATCCATTCTGCATATTTTGAAGCTGGAGCTGATATTGTAGAAACCAACACATTTTCTGGAACTAAAATTGCCCAACTTGACTATGGATTACAGGACTATTCCTACGATATAAATTTTCAAAGTGCAAAAATAGCTTGTGAAGTTGCCAATGAATTTACAATCCAAGAACCCAATAAACCTAGATTTGTAGCTGGGTCAATAGGCCCTACAAATAGAACTGCATCTATTTCCCCAGATGTAAACGACCCAAGTTTTAGAAATACATCTTTTGATGAGTTAAATGAAGCTTATCAAGAACAAATAAATGGATTAATTGATGGTGGTGTTCATTTACTACTTATTGAAACTGTTTTCGACACACTAAATGCTAAGGCTGCCTTATTTGCAGTAAATCATGTTTTTGAATCAAGAGCAATTAAATTACCTGTAATGGTTTCGGGGACTATTACAGATGCAAGTGGAAGAACCTTAACCGGACAAACTAGCGAAGCATTTTTAATATCTATGTCTCATTTTCCGTTATTTAGTATTGGATTGAATTGCGCACTAGGTGCTGCAGATATGCATCCATACTTAAAAATCTTGGCTAAAAAGGCTACTACTTTTTTGATTAGTGCTCATCCAAATGCTGGATTGCCCAACGAATTTGGAGAATATGATGAAACACCAGAAAAAATGGTAGATCAAATAGAGTTCTTTTTAAAAGATGACTTAATAAATATTATCGGGGGTTGTTGCGGAACAACCCCGGAACATATTAAAGCAATAGCTGAGCTGGCTTCTAAATATTCACCAAGAAATCAATTTGAAGGATGAGTATTCTAAAAGAGTTTAAGGGCAAGTATAAATACAAATGGAATGAACTTCCATATATGAAACTTAGCGGATTAGAGCCCTTAGTTTTTTCGCCAGAAACTAATTTTATAAATGTTGGTGAAAGAACTAATGTTACTGGGTCTAAAAAATTTCTCCGATTAATAAAGGAAGAGAAATTTGAAGAAGCAATTGATGTTGCTAGAGAGCAAGTGGAAGGCGGAGCCCAAATTATCGATGTTAACATGGATGAAGGAATGTTGGATGGAGAAGCATCTATGAAAAGATTTTTAAATCTTATGGCAGCTGAGCCAGATATTTCCAGAATCCCAGTAATGATAGATTCTTCTAAGTGGACTATTATTGAAGCTGGGCTTAAATGTGTTCAAGGGAAAGGAGTAGTTAATTCTATTTCCTTAAAAGAAGGCAAAAATCAATTTAAAACTCAAGGAAAATTAATAAAACAATATGGAGCTGCTGTAATTGTAATGGCATTTGATGAAAATGGACAAGCTGATTCTTATGAGAGAAGAATTGAAATCTGTCAAAGATCTTACAATATTTTAGTTGATGAGGTTGGATTCCTTCCACAAGATATTATTTTCGACCCTAATGTTTTCCCCGTTGCAACTGGGATGAAAGAACATGAAAATAATGCAGTAGATTTTTTTAAAGCTACAAGATGGATAAGAGAAAACTTACCTGGAGCTCATGTAAGCGGAGGTGTAAGTAATGTTTCTTTCTCTTTTAGAGGAAATAATACTGTAAGAGAAGCCATGCATTCTGCATTTCTATACCATGCTATCAATGAAGGAATGGATATGGGGATTGTAAATCCCTCAATGTTGGAAGTTTACGACGAAATTCCTAAGGATTTGCTAAAAAAAGTGGAGGATGTTCTTCTTAATAGATCAGCAAATGCAACAGAATCCTTACTAGATTTTGCTCAAAATATCAAAGGATCTAGCAAGCAAGAACAAAAAACAGCAGAATGGAGACTAAATGAAGTTGAAGAAAGACTAGAATATGCACTAATAAAAGGAATCACTGAACACATTGAGTTGGATGTGGAAGAAATTAGACAAAAAGTTGCTAAGCCACTTGAAGTTATTGAAGGGCCGTTAATGAATGGAATGAATACGGTAGGAGACCTTTTTGGAGAAGGCAAAATGTTTTTACCTCAAGTAGTTAAATCTGCAAGAGTAATGAAAAAAGCGGTGGCTTATTTAACTCCTTATATAGAAAAAGAAAAAGGTGGTGAGAAAACAAGTAAAGGCAAAATTTTAATGGCTACTGTTAAAGGAGATGTCCACGATATAGGAAAAAATATAGTAGGTGTTGTTTTAGGTTGTAACCATTACGATATTATCGACTTAGGAGTAATGGTTCCTTCTAAGAAGATAATTGAAGAAGCAAAAAAACACAATGTTGATATTATTGGTCTCAGCGGATTAATCACGCCTTCCTTAGATGAAATGATAGATGTTGCAAGGGAAATGGAAAAAAATAATGTCCATATTCCACTATTAATTGGTGGTGCTACAACTTCAAGAGTGCATACTGCTGTAAAAATAGAAAAAGAGTTGCCATCAAGTTCTACAATTCATGTTTTGGATGCTTCGAGATCAGTGCCTGTAGCAGGAAAATTGTTAGGAAATAATAAAGTAGATTATTTGAACGAGATTCGTTCTGAATATGAAAAATTAAGAGAATATCATTTCAATAAAAAAGATCAAAAATCTTATCTAACTATTAAAGAGGCTAGAAAAAATAAGTTTCCAATAAATTGGGAGAATTTTAATTCCACAAAACCAAATCAAAGAGGAGTTTTTCATTTAGATGATTTATCATCTAAAGAAATTGCATCTTTTATTGACTGGACTCCATTTTTTCAAACTTGGGAACTTCACGGTAGATATCCAAGAATACTTAAAGATGAGATAGTTGGGAAAGAGGCCAGTAAATTATTTAAAGACGCTCAAGAAATGTTAAACCATGCATTAGAAAAAAATTGGTTAGAGGTGGAAGCGGTTTATGGAATTTGGGAAGCATATACTATTGAAGATGATATTTTTATTTTTGATGAAAAAGATGAATTATTAGCAGTCTCTCATTGTTTGAGACAACAAACTAAAAAATCATCTAAGGCATTTAATATGTCATTGTCAGATTTCATTGCCCCAAAATCTACTGGCATTAAAGATTATATCGGAGCATTTGTTGTGACAGCTGGAAAAAAAATTGATCAAATAGCCAAAAAATTTGAAGAAGATTTAGACGATTATAATTCTATAATGATAAAAGCTCTTGCAGATAGAATGGCCGAAGCAGCGGCAGAATATTTACATCAGAAAGTTAGAAAAGAATATTGGGGATATGCTGAAGAAGAGTTTTCAAATGAGGAATTAATAAAAGAAAAATACCAAGGAATACGACCTGCTCCAGGTTATCCAGCATGCCCAGATCATACTGAAAAAGAAACCATATTTCATCTTTTAGATGCTACCAATAAAGTAGGAGTAGAATTGACCGAATCTCTAGCAATGTATCCTGTTTCATCCGTTTCTGGATGGTATTTTTCAAATCCAGAGTCAAAATATTTTGGTTTAGGAAAAATAAAAATGGATCAAGTGGAAGAATTAAGTACTAGGAAAAAAGTAGATGTATCTGTTATGAAAAAATGGTTGTCACCTAATCTTGATGATTGATCGCCACATTAAATTCTTTTTCAAGGGCTAAACATCGACTATCGTTACAGGTCATATATTTAACAACTCCACTAATTTCAAATGAACTTTTAAGGGGTTTAATTTTTTGATAAAAACTTGTTTTGTTTTTATAATAAGCCACTTTAGTTCCAAAACCTTTGTCATATTTAGTAATTGGTCTTTCTTGTAAAACTTTCCCTTTTAATAAATAGTTTTTTTGTTTTTCAAATTCTATAATAGTAGGTAAGGGTCCTTCGTTTGGAAAAGGCACATTAACTGCATACAAGTGCCAGTTGGAGTCAATTGTTGCATTAAATATAACTATATTTTTTTTTGGAGAATAATTAATAGTCCAATTTATTGGGTGTTGAGAAAATGATACTTGATAAATAAAAAGATAAATAACTGAATAAAAGGATTTCATTTAAGTGCTCTTGAATTGCTTCAGTCCAGTTCTTAGCCATTTTAGAAAATCTTGTTTATTTCCATGGTTAAGATAATCTGCAGAACCATTTGAGAGATCTTCTCCATTTTTATCTAACATTCTGTAGTAAGGCTGAGAAAGGGACTTGTACTTTTTTGCTTGATAAGCACTCCATTTATCACCAATTGTGGTTATATTAATTATTTTTCCTGGTGCAATTTCCTCTTCAAAATGTTGGTCATCTGGAAG
>CALJHN010000025.1 GCA_938075455.1 uncultured Flavobacteriales bacterium | reverse complement strand
CCGCTGGCAATGCATTTACTGTTACTGTTGTAGCTGCTGATGTAGCTTTACATCCATTTCCATCCGTATACTCCACTGTGTAGCTCCCAGCTGTTGAAACTGTAATCGCCTGAGTAGTTCCTCCATTAGACCAAACATTACCTGTTGCTTCTGATGATGTTAATACAACAGACCCCCCATCACAAAATGTGGTAGTTCCTCCTGCAGTAATTGTTGGTGCCGCTGGCAATGCATTTACTGTTACTGTTGTAGCTGCTGATGTAGCTTTACATCCATTTCCATCCGTATACTCCACTGTGTAGCTCCCAGCTGTTGAAACTGTAATCGCTTGCGTAATTTCCCCATTAGACCAAACATTACCTGTTGGCTCTGATGATGTTAATACAACAGACTCCCCATCACAAAATGTGGTCGGTCCTCCTGCAGTAATTGCTGGTGCTGAAGCTGTATTCCATGCAAGAACCTTCTCGTCGAAATCATCACCACAATTTCCGCCTGTTGTAGTTAATCTGATAGTTATTGGGCTTACTTCTCCCAGAGATGGAGTATATGTAGCATTGGCAGGGTCAGTAGCATTTGTCCAATTAGCCGCTATTCCACCAGTCCACTGACCTCCTGTAGCTGAACCACCTACAGATCCACCCATGGGTTCTGAAGGCTGTCCATTGCATGTAGAATTTAAAGCTGGCCCTACATCTACGGTAGGGCCGCTAGGAATTGTAACCGATAAATTAGTATCTGCTGGAATTGTTGTACATCCTTTGGAATCTACAACATTTAAAACATATGTCATAGGATCAGTTCCATTTGGTGTCCCTGAACCAGTTGTTGGAGTTGCATTTGATATAGCCCCAGCAGCAGGTGCAACAAGTTCATAAAATGAAGTAGGTTCGCCATCAACAGTCCATGTATAAAAATAAGGTCCTGTTCCTCCAGATGGTACAGATGTTAACTCAGTGTCATTAAATCCAAGACACCCTCCCTGAGTAACGACTGAATTAGAAAAAACTTGAGTTGGACTTGGTAAATTATATGTTTTTGATGCCGTACATCCATTTTCATCTTCTACTGTTACAGTATAATCTGTTCCATCTGGAAATGCTGCAGTTAATCCTGTAACTTGGCTTGAACTATTTGTAGGTGCACTGTTAAAAGTTCCGCTGTCCCAGGTATATGATTTTTGGCCAGTACCAAAAATTGCTCTAGCCCTAATGCTACCATCATTAACAGTCCCCGCACCAGCAATGCAACTTGGTGGAAAAGCGTGTGTGCCAAGATTTTGGAACTGCATCTTTGCAGGTGAAGAAATATTAATTACATTAAAAAATATTACATCGGATCCACCTAAACCGTCTGGGCAACCTTTGTCATAAACAATTAAAGTGTAATTAGCTGCAGGGAGATCAACAATTGAATCAGATGTATCAAAAGTTTCGAAAGTTGGTGGAACAGGAAATGATCCATTAGTCCCCCATTGGTATTCGAAAGGTCCAATACCGTCTATAATATCTACTCTAATTCTTCCATTTTCATCTCCATTACAAGTAACTCCGTTACCATTATACGAAAATATGGTCACTTTTGCCTCAAAAAGAGAATTTACAAAACCTGGTGAACAAAGACCGAAGGATTGCGTTTGCTGATTATCAATGTAAGTCCCTTTTGTAAAATCTGGTTGTGATTGACTGATATAACTTTTGAAAAAAGTTATGAAAAAAAATAAAAATATAACTTTAAATAGCTTCATAAACATGTAGAAAACAGATCTTACACACCCGTATAATCACGTATAAATACGCAAAAAATTGCTTATGGTTCTGTTTTTTTGTTGAAAAGTACCAATAATTGTTGATAAAGCCTTGGGTATAGTGAAATTTCTTCCATATAAACATTAATAATTTAAAGAAATTGTTTTAAAATTAAATAATTGGATAGTAATTCCTTACTTTTTCGGATAAAAAAATTGGTGTAAATAATCATAAACCCTCTTGAACTTAGATTACTTTTTTTAATTAGTTTGAAATGAAATAATCGTGAGCATATGAAGTCTGTAATTTTTTAGAAAAATTTTCTAAACTTTAATAGTGTAAATAATTATTTTTTTAAAAATAATAAAACATTAAATCATGCTAAGTATTAATTTGGCATGATATATGTAAATTTACTACTATACTATGAAAAACATATTTTTATATATAATAGTTTTTTTAACCAATATTTCAGTAGCTCAATTTGTTAACTATACTAATGATACTGGTTGGAATTTAGGCTTTAATGTAGGTGGGAGCTGGCAAATGTCAGAAAAATATACAAATAGTTATGATACTGCTTACAATAACCCATTTGCAGGCTATTCAAGAGGATTTACTTTTGGTAAGTCTATTTATGAGAAAGAAGATAAATTTTTCTCTTTTGGTTTAAGATTTAGGTATTTAAAAGGTAAAAATTCTGGATGGACTGCAATTGCAGACTCATTTGCTGATCCTAATGGTTTTTATTCTTCAATCATACCTAGTTTTAATGATGATTCTATATACTCTTACCATAATTACCAAATGAAATTTAATGAATACACATTTGAAGGAGTGTTGACACTAAATAAATTAAGAGAAAAAACAGGGTGGTTAATATATGGTTTTGGGGGGTTAGGAGTAACAAACTACGATATAAAAAGAGATATTCTAAATGGAACATCCAATAGTATTTTTGATGAAGGAGTGCCATACGATTACAGTGGTTTGACATTTGAATCAGATATTCAAACAGCTACACAACTTAAAAACTTAAGTGATGGACATTTTGAAACTGAAATTGAAACAAATAAATTAAAATTTATGCCCTCTCTTGGTTTTGGAGTTGGATATCAATTTAATGAAAGATGGTCTATGGGAGTTGAGCATAAAATTACCTATGCATTGTCCAACAACATAAACGATATTGACAACTCACAAATAAATGATAGGTACCATTATACTGCCCTTAAACTTAATTTTGATATTTCTTCTTATAAACAAACTTCACCAAACAAACAGTATGAGCCAAAAAGTTCAACTCCAATAAATAGTAATCCTCCATTAAATCAAGGCAGACCTCCTTTAGTTCAGAGGATAAATCCAAGTAATAGTTTTTATACCACGGAATTACCAACAATTAATTTTTCAAACTCTGTTTTTTACCTTCAGGACGATTTTTCAGCTAGTAGCAACTATAATTCAACTAGATCTGATATTGAATTTTCTGTAAATGGATATAATTCCAAAAACTATCGTTATAAAAATGGTATTCTAAATTCAAATATAAATTTATTACCTGGTGAAAATATTGTTAAAGTCCGAGGGATAAATCAATTTGGAAGTGATTATAAAACTACTACAATTTATTATAATGCTCCGTCTTTACAAGAGCCGCCAACTGTTAAAATTACAGTGCCAAATGCTCCTCCATATATTTCTAGCGCTCCATACTCAGCTATTCATGCATCGATATTAAATATTGAAGACAGAAGTCAAATAACATTTAAAATAAATGGTGAAAGAATTTATAACTTCTCTTTCAACGGTGAATACTTTAGCGCTAATAATATTCCGCTAAATAACGGAAATAATATATTTCAAATTTCGGCTTCAAACAACTACGGTTATGCTAATGATGAAACCATTGTTTTTTATTCTTCTCCCCTTCCTATGCCAATGGTAGATATTACCACCCCTTATACCAACCCATACAATTCTCTAAACTCAACTACTAACTTGAGAGCTACCATTTTAAATGTAGAAAATAAATACAATATTGAATTTTACATTAATGGGAACAGGTCTTATGGATTTGATTTTTCAGCAACACAATTTGAAGCAAAATCAATAAGCTTATTTCCTGGGGAAAATATAATTAGAATTTTAGGAAAAAATAGCGTAGGATTAGCAGAGGACAATACAACCATAATCTACAATAATTCTTTATTACCAAAACCATTGGTAAACATAACTAGCCCAGGCAAAAACCCATATGTTTCAAATATTAACAAAATCAATATATATGCTGATGTCTTTAACGTATTGAACAGCTCAGATATTTTATTTTATGTCAATAATATTAAAAATACAAACTTTACATTTTCTAGAAACAAGTTTGAAGCAGTTGAAGTACTACTCAAAACAGGAAAGAATTATATAAAAATTATTGGAGCTAATAACCAAGGCTCTAGTTTTGATGAAACTATTGTAATTTATAAATCCTCAACATTTCCTCCTCCCTCAGTTAGATTTACAAACCCAAACAAAAGCCCTTCTGACGTAGTATCTAGATTTATTAAAGTAGGTGCCAATATATTAAATGTAGTAGGGAAAAATAACATCACATTTTCTGTAAATGGTAACCCATCAACAAATTTCAATTTTTCAGGAAATAAATTTGTTGCTAATAATGTTGTATTGAGAAATGGAAAAAATATTATTCGAATAAAAGGCCAAAACAACCAAGGTTCGGCTTTCGATGAAAGTATTGTTTTTTACAAACCGGTAGTAACTCAAAAGCCAAATGTAAATATAACCAGCCCAGGAATAAGCCCTTTTAGTTCTCCATCTTTATATGTTGATATAAAAGCCACAATTTTAAATGTTTCATCTGCTAGCAACGTCACATTCAAATTGAACGGAGTATTGCATAATAACTTTACATTTTCCGGAAATATTTTTGAAGCAAGAAATATTTTAATAAAAGAAGGTAGTAATACTGTATATATTTCTGGGAAAAATAACTCTGGAATTGACTCTGACCAAACAATAATTTCTTATAAAAAACCAACTCAAAATAAGCCTCCTAAAATTATAGTTTCATATCCCTCCGGTCCGAGTTTTAATACCAATAATAAAATGATTTTAATAAGTGGGCAAATACAAAACGTTGAGAATTCTAACAACGTAAGTGTAACTATGAATGGAAATACTGTAAAAAACTTCCTTTTTGATACTTATTTTGATGACTTTCAATGTGAACTCCAATTGCAAAGTGGAATAAATATTTTCAACATCAAAGCATTTAATAATGACGGAAAAGATGAAAGTATGGTCTCAATAAAATATGCTCCTATTGAATGTGAAAATCCTACTATCAACTTAAAAAGTCCCAATAGCAATATTGTAACAGCTAGTAGTTCTAGAGGATATATAAGTGCAGTGATTAATAACACACAAAATGTAATTTTTAAAATCGATGGTGTAGCTTCTCAAGGATTTAATTTTAATGTGAATAATGGTGTGTTTTCTTCAATGATAAATTTATCTCCAGGAATTCATAATTATGAAATTAATGCATTTAACACTTGTGGATCTGCAAGTGAAATTATAAGTTTTACCTATGGGAGTTTACCTAATAATGGGACAGATAACAATGAAGAGAAGGAATTAAATGAAGAAACAAAAGAAGAGCAAACAAGAGCCAAGGGGGAAGATAATAAGGGTGATGAAAAAGAGGAAGATAATGACAAGAGCATAAAAGAAGAGAAAATGCTTTTGGAACTAAAACAAAAAAAGGCAATTTTAGAAGAACAAAGAAGACAACAGCAAGAAAAACAAGCTGCTGAAGAACAACAAAGACAACAGCAAAAGCAAAAAAGAATAGAGCAGAAACAAAAAGAACAAGCACGGCTAAATCAACAAGCAGCAGAAAAGAAAAAGGCTGAAGCAGCCAAAAGGAAACAGACAAATAATAAAAAATCAGGCGGGAGGTAACTTTAGTCTTTAGACCTATTTAAATAGATTTGTTTTGCTAATAACATGGCGTTTTTAAAAGAAATAAAACTCGCCTTGTTTTTTCCAGCTATGTCATATGCAGTTCCATGATCGGGTGAAGTGCGGATAATTGGAAGTCCAGCAGTAAAGTTAACCCCTTGGTTTTTACTTAATATTTTAAAAGGTGTTAGCCCTTGATCGTGGTACATACCCAAAACACCATCATATTCTTTATAATTTTCGCTTGCAAAGAATCCATCTGCAGGAAATGGGCCAAATACATTAAACCCTTTTTCTATTGCTTGTTGAATAGCTGGTTGGATAATCTTAACTTCTTGTTGACCTATAAGTCCTCCATCTCCAGAGTGAGGGTTAAGTCCTAATAGCCCTATTTTTGGATTTTTAATTTTGAAATCTCTTTTTAAAGAATCGTCCAACAAGCTGATTTTATTCAAAATAGCACCAACAGTAATTGCCTTGGATACTTGATCAATTGACAAATGATTAGTTACAATACCAACCTTAAGCTTTCCATGAACCATTAACATTAAGGATTGGCTCCTATTGGCAATGCTTGTAAAATACTCGGTATGACCGCTGAAGTCAAAATTATGTCCCTGAATAGTATTTTTGTCAATTGGGGCTGTAACTATGCCATCAATAAGGTTTTTCAAAGTATGTTCGCTAGCTTTACTTAATGATTTAAAAGCAACTTGAGCACTTTCTTTTTTTTGCATCCCAAAATCAATTTTAAAATTAGAATTGCTTAATTGATAAATATTTAGGTGTCCATATTTAGCTTTTAAGGGATCGTCAATTATATTTACGCCCGCTTTTATACTCAAATGATTCAAATAAAATTCAATAATTTCCAACTCGGAATAAATAATTGGTATAATATCATTTAAGCTACCTTCTTCTGAAAGAGCTTTTAAGATAATTTCAGGACCAATACCATTTGGATCCCCTATAGATATACCTAATTTGATAAAATTCTGCATTTGGAATGATTATTGACAAAAATAACCATAATTAAGTCTTTATTTATCCTTAAGTCAATTATTAAATTTATTTAAATGATAAGAATTAAGGTCCTTTTGAGTAATTTTGAATAAATATGTTAATTAGAGTTTTTAGCTTTTTGTTTTTATTAATCCCTATATTTATTTGGGGCTCTCACAACAGAGGAGGTGAAATAACCTATAGTCATATCGGAGGCTTAACTTACGAATTCACCATCACCACATGTACTGATTTGGGTTCAGCTACTGGAACAGATAGACCTGAACTATTCTTAGACTTTGATTTAGGGACTCCATTCGCGCAAAGAGACACTCTTACAAGAACTTCTGAAGTACCATTATCTCTTAACCACAAAAAAAATATTTATGTTGGTATACACACCTTTACTTCTACCGGAACTCATAGAATATCTCTAGAAGATCCGAACAGAAATGCAGGAATTTTAAATGTTTGGCCTGGTGGAAATAGTGATGATGTTATTTTTGCTTTAGAGACTTTCTTGATAATATCTCCAGTTTTAGGAGCATCTGGAGGAAATAACTCTGTACAATTTACTGAATGTCCTTGCCCAGCAATAGGATGTTTAAATAAGCCTTATTGTTACAATCCGATGGCTTATGATCCAGACGGGGACTCTTTGTCTTATGAATTGGTAGTTCCGCTTGGTCAAGATGCACTTCCATTACTATTAGGGAGTTATTATGTTTTTCCAGATGCTATTGGAGGTGGAAATTTCACTATTGATCCGGTTTTTGGGACTGTATGTTGGAACAATCCTTTGATGGTTGGTGAGTTTAATTTTACAATTTTAATATCCGAATGGAGAAATGGTTATAAAATAGGTTCTGTTATTAGAGATATTCAATTGACTATTAATAATAACTGCATCAATAATCCCCCAGATATTTCTCCAATTGAAGATACTTGTATTAAGGCAGGAAGCACTCTAAATATAAATATTCAAGGTGTGGATCAAGATTCAGATTTTATTTCTCTCACTGCAGCCGGACTTTCATTTAATTTAACTAATTCACCATCCACTTTTTCTTCTGTTGCAACAAATGGTATTGCCAACGGAATCTTGCAGTGGAATACAAATTGTAGTCATATTCAACAATCTTCCTACCCAATATTAATAGAACTGGAAGATAATGGAATCCCAGTTCTTTCGGATTACGAAGCATTTAATATCGAGGTTAGGCCTCCCCCCATAACAGGGTTAATTGCATCTCCAATAGGGAGTTCTATTCATTTAATATGGGATAAAGCAATTTGCTCAAATGCATTAGGATATAATGTATATAAAAAATTAGGATCTATAAATACATTTGAAGAATGTTGTCAATCCACAAATCTATCAAGCTATGGAGTTTCACTTGTTCATCAAAGCTCATCTAATAGCGATACTACTTTCATAGACTTTGACTCTCTGGAAATTGGTAGATCATATTGCTATTTTGTAACCGGAATTTATGATTTTGGTCAACTTGAAAGTTGTCCCTCAGATACAGCATGCTCAACGCTCCAAAAGGAAGTAGCAATTTTAACGAATGTAAGTGTTGTTGTAACAGATTCTTTACAAGGAATAGATTCTATAAATTGGATTAATCCAACAGAACTAGATACTAATCAGTACCAGGGTCCCTACCACTACAAAATTACCAATAGTAATGGAAATATTATTCATCAATTTTCTCCAAAAAACTTCTTATATGAACTAGAAAACAGCTACAGCACTTTAAACACAAATACTGTGGATACCAACAGAAACTATAAGGTTGGGTTACATTATACTTATTTAAATTCTGATAGTCTTATAGGGTCCAGCAATCCTGCTACAAGTGTTCATCTTAGAACCGTTCCAAATGATAACCAAATAGAACTTTTTTGGAATGAAAATGTGCCATGGAATAATGAAATGTATTATATTTTTAGAAGTGACTCTATAGATGGTAATTATACTTTAATTGACTCTACTATTGGGAGCTATTTTTTAGACTCTGGATTAACCAATAGAATACAATATTGCTATTATATTAAATCGATTGGAGAATATACAGATCCTTCAATAATAAGTCCTTTGATTAATCTTTCTCAAAAAGCATGTGATGTCCCATTTGACTATACACCACCTTGTCCTCCATCATTAACTTTACAAGGAGATTGTGATTTGGAAATCAACACTTTAAATTGGACTAATCCGAACAATTCTTGCTCTGATGATGCTTTATCCTATTCCTTATATTTTACACCATTTTTAGATAGTACATATTCACTAATTAATTTCTTTGACAATATTGAAGACACAACATTTCAGCACCAAAATCAATACAACGGTGTAAATTCTATAGCTGGTTGTTATTATTTAACAGCTACAGATTCGATGATTTATAACAATGAAAGTCTGCCAAGTGATACAGTATGTTTTGATAATTGCCCAAACTACATGTTTCCCAATATTTTTACTCCTAATGGTGATGGAATTAATGATTATTTCCAAGCTATAATGCCAATTAAATACATTGACAATATAGAATTATATATTTTAAATCGTTGGGGTGAGGTTGTTTTCAAAACATTAGATCCTGAATTTTTATGGGATGGAACTGCGGAAGAAACACAACAAGATTGCCCAAGCGGAACTTACTACTTTCAATGTTTAGTTAATAGCATTAGTCTATTTGGAATTGAGACAATAGAACTTAATGGCCATGTACAACTTACAAGAAAAAACATATCAAATAATCAATAAATGTTTACTGGAATCATCGAAAGCTTAGGGGAAATTACCGCAATAGAAAAAGAAGGAGAAAACTACCACTTTACAATAGAATCAGAAATATCTAAAGAATTAAAAATTGATCAGAGTGTAGCGCATAATGGTGTTTGTCTAACTGTTGTAGAAAAGACTAAAAAAAATCATGTAGTAACTGCAATTCACGAGACTGTTCAAAAAACAAACTTTGGGTTTTTGAAAGTTGGAAGCCTTTTAAATTTGGAAAGGTGTCTCAAAATTGGTGGAAGGCTTGATGGGCACATGGTTCAAGGGCATGTAGATGATACCGTTAAATGTCTTAAAATAGTCAACGAAAATGGAAGTTGGAGGTATTATTTTGAAGGAACAAATATTGACCCGAAACTGATTGTAAATAAAGGTTCTATTTGTATTAATGGAGTGAGCTTAACGATTGCAAATATAAATGGTAAAGCTTTTGAAGTTGCAATTATTCCATACACCTATGAAAACACAAATTTTAAGGATTTAAAAGCAAATGATTTAATAAATATTGAGTACGATATTCTTGGAAAATATATTCTTAAAAATCTAAAGACTTAATTATAAGTCTACAATTACAGTAATATCTACATTTGGCCATAGAACATTTTTACCATCAGGGCCTGTGTGTTGTTCTAGACAAACTTCGTTAAGGGCGTCTAAAGAGGATTGAGCACCCCAATTAAGAACATCAATGGATGTTTTAAGGTAAATCTCCTTACTGGTTTTATCCATTTCCCATTTATATTGCTTTTCAACTTCTTGGCCGTTCATGTTAATCACAAGTTTGCCTGATCCATTATCATCAATTGAAAGGATTCTTCCAGAAATGGAATCTGTATCTACCATTGTATTAAAAAAAGAATTGACAATTTTATAATCTCTTACCTTATCATTAGTGCTTGTTGAAGCCACTGGAATCTTAAATGTTACTCCTGTAATTGCTGTACTTAAGTTCGTACTTTCGGTAAACCCTTTTACTTCAGCTGACTTAAATTTACCACCAACTTGTGCTTTTGCAGAATGCTTGAAAGCTGTCCATTTAATAGTTACATCTCCAAGTGTGTAAATATAATCGTTGACTGTTATTTCCGGTATTTTTTTGACAGATACTAAAGCTCCATCCTTAGGGGACTCGGAGGAACAGCTAATGAATAAAAAAAATGTAGCTATAATTAATAAATTTCTCATAATTCAAATTTAATTAAGATGTTGTTTTTTTCAACAGTTTGTTGAGGATTAACTTTTATCTCTTTTACTTTTCCGTCTACAGGCGACGATAAGATGTTTTCCATTTTCATAGCTTCTAAAATAATTACAGGATCGCCTTTTTTTACTAAATCTGACTCTTTTACAGCGACATCGAGAATAAGACCAGGCATAGGGGCTTTCAAAATATTAATGTTTTTTTGGCTACTTTTTTGAATCCCCAGTTTTTCTATTGTTTTTTCAACTTGTTTTATTAATCTAATAGTAGATATTTCACCATTTATTTTTATGATATAAGACTGATCAATAGTATTTTCCTTTAAAATTTTACATTCAAATTTTTTAGAGCCGTTGGACAAAATAATTTCTTTCTTAGAGTGGCTTATTTTTAATACTTTGAATTTGCCGAGATCTTTTTGGCTTAAATCTAACTGCACAACACTATTTAAAATTCCTGTAATCATAAACAAAGATTAAAGTAAATTTACAATTATTATCTTCTAAGTTTAACTTTAAAGACCCCAATATATAAAAATAGATGAGTGGCATTTATATTCATATACCCTATTGCAAGCAAGCTTGTCACTATTGTGATTTTCATTTTAGCACCTCCATGAAAACAAAGAAGGAAATGATTGACTGCATCGTTAAAGAAATGGATATTCGAAAAAGTGAGTTTTCAAAAAAAATTGACAGCGTATATATTGGTGGTGGTACACCATCAGTTATGACTAATTTAGAATTAGAGACCATTTTTAATGGATTAGAAAAAAAGATTTCTATTAGCGATATAAAAGAAATTACCATAGAAATTAATCCCGAAGATCTAATTAATGAAAAACTAGAGTTTTACAATGAGATTGGTATTAATAGACTAAGTATTGGAATTCAATCCATGAATAACAAAATCCTAAAATGGATGAATAGAAGTCACGATACTAACCAAGTTATAAATGGGTTAAATAATACTAAAGATGCAGGATTTGAAAATATAAGTCTTGATTTTATTTATGGAACTCCCAAAAATTTATCAAGAGACTACAAGGATGAATTATTAGAAATTTTAAAGTTCAATCCAACTCACTTGTCTTGTTATCACTTAACTATTGAAGATGGAACATATTTTGGGCATTTAGAAAAAAAGAGAAAGATAAAAAGAATTGAAGACGATATTAGTCAACAGGAATTTCGATGGATTTCTGAAAAATTGAAATCTAAAAATTACCAACATTACGAGATTTCTAATTTTGCAGTTCAAGGAAAGGAATCTTTTCATAATTCTAATTATTGGAACCAGTCTTCCTACATTGGTTTAGGCCCAGGTGCGCATTCCTTTAGAAACTCTACAAGAAGATGGAATATTTCCAATAATAGACTTTACATAAAAAACATCAAAGCTGGTATCCCCTATTTTGAGCAAGAAGTCTTATCCCCTTATGATTTAGTGAATGAAAAAATAATGTTAGGGTTAAGAACATTAAATGGGCTAGATAAAAATTACATATTTAGTATTGTGCCCCAGTCTGTAAAAGATGAAATTGAAAGTAAATTAAATACGTTTTTAAAAGATGAAATCCTTATATCTACAAATAATATTATTTCTATGAATCCAGAAAAATGGTTATTATCTGAGTATGTTTCAAGAGAATTATTTATTTTAAAAGAATGATAATTGAATTAGTTATAAATGACGAAAAAAAGAAAGCAGATTTAACTCGCCCAATTGATTTGTCTTTAACCTCTAAAGTTAAAAATAGCTTCAAGGCTTGGTATGTAGATGAAATTCAAATAAATGTTATTAAAAATGGGGGCTTTGTTGGAAGTGTAAAACAAGGAGGGAGTGTTAATTTTAAAGAATTACTTATTAATCCTCATGGCAACATGACACATACAGAATCTGTTGGCCATATATCCAATCAAGAAGTTTTTGTAAATAACATACTTAACCAGTATCATTTTTCAGCTCAATTAATTACTATCAGTCCTCAAAAAGCAAATTCTGACATGGAAAGTGGAATTAAAGCAGGTGATTTTTTTATTGGAATAGAACAAATTAAACATAAAATAAAACCAAATATTCAATCTCTTATTTTAAGAACACAGAGCAGCTATAGCCAACTAAATGAAAAGACCTATAACAATACCAATTGGCCTTACCTTTCCGAAGAAACCGCAACTTACATAAGAGATTGTGGCATTGTTCATTTGCTAATTGATCAGCCATCTGTGGACAAGGAATTTGATGAAGGAAAACTATTGGCACATAAAGCATTTTGGAATTATGCTAATGAATTAGATAAAAACAGAACCATCACAGAACTTATTGGAATTCCGGATGAAATTAATGATGGGATTTATCTTTTGAATCTTTCTGTGGCTAATATAGAAAACGATGCATCCCCTTCAAGACCAACTATTTATGAATTATTTTGAAACAAAATTTTGTTAAAAGGTAATTAAGTGTAATTTTATTTCAAAACAACGCTAATGAAGCTGGACGTAATTGATCTCAAGATATTAGAAGCCCTGCAAAAAAATAGTAAAATAACCAATATTGAACTTAGTAAGATTATTGGTCTTTCTGCTGCTCCAACTTTAGGAAGAGTTCAGAAATTGGAGAAATCTCAGGTAATTTCAAGCTATCACGCGACTGTAAATCATACGAAGCTGGGATTGGGGTTTACAGCCTTGGTTCACTTATCTCTTGTTCGGCAGAAAACCGCAGTGGTTTCTAATTTTTTAAAACAAATTAAAGAAATTAAGGAGGTGAAAGAGTGTCTTCAACTAACTGGTAAATTTGATTATCAACTAAGAATAATTACTAAGGATATTCCATCTTTTGAAAAATTGCTAGAAAATAAATTAGGTAATATTGAAGAGATAGCTCAATTAGAAACTTCTGTGGTAATTTCAACCAAAAAGAATTCTAGTGTTGCTCCACTTGATTATAAAAAAGAAATTATTTTAAAAAGATAATTTAGCAGATGCCATTAAGCTTCTACCTGGAGCACTAATTCCCGATGCAAAGGTCTTGTAATGAATATCTAGTAAATTATAAAGCCCTAAAGACAAATTTAAAGATTCTCTACATTGATACCCAACTTGAGTATTTATCACCCACCAACTAGGATAACCCATGGGTGAAGCTTCTAGGGGATTATCTGTGTTCCCTTGTCCAAAAAGTTTATTAATTTTTTCTGCATTAAAATTATTTAATATTTGAAATTCAAGTTTTTTAAAAGTATAATTCAAATTTAGTTTGCCAAATAATGGAGGAATATGGCTCATGGGAATTTGAGTGTTTTTAAGAATTCCTCTGGTATAACAAAGACTAGAATGAACCTTAAGATTTTTAAAAAAAGTAATAAAAAGCGACCCACTTAATCCATAGACTATTCCACTTTCACTATTTTGATTTGCTAAAATTTCATAGTAGTTACTATCGTAATAAATTAAGTTAGAGCCATTAATTTCTAAGCTTTGTTTGGTAATTACATTATCTAAAATTGTGACAAAAGAGGATGAAGAAAAACTAAATTGAATATTTTTAAAATCTATTTTTTTTCCGATTCCAAATGAAAAATTATAAGCATATTCCGGATCTAACTGAGTATTAGGGACTGTTAAAAATTGGTCTTTAATAAATACTTTTCCTAAATCATCAATATTTGGAGCTCTAAAACCGGTGCTTAAATCCAAAAATATTTTTGTGGTTTCATTTGGATAAAAATAAGTACCAAGTGACCCACTGAGTGAATGTCTTTTAATTTCAAAGCCATCTGACAAAAAATCTAGAATATTATCATTAAATATGCCAAGGGCCTTATTCCAAGTGTACCTGATTCCTCCAATTAGAGAGAGTCTATTTTTTTTTAAATTGTAACTGCCATAAATAGCAGGAAAAAAAGTATTACTTCCTCCGCTAGGATATCTTGAATCTATATATGAAGTGGCGCTGTCTAAAAGATTAAGCTCATAAGCTCTACTGTTAACAGTATTATAGTATATCTCAGTTCCGTAATCTAATTTTGAATTTGACCCAATAGATTTTGAAAACTGGATATTAGACCCAAGAATATTAACTTTCTCTAGAGAATTTTTTTGGGAAAAACTATTAAATCTCCTTGTGATCCTTGACTCCTCAATATGCTGGTGAGATAAAACAGCTCTAATATTATCAAATAAAATGGAGGAAAAAGAAGAGTAAAAAGTAATAGAATTCAAAAGCCTTTTTTGTGGGCCATAATTCCACTGAGCATATTCCGGAAGATTATTTAAGGTTAAGTTGTTGAGCTGGTCCAGTCTGTGCAGATTGGATGAGGAGCTATATTGTGAGTTGATAATTAATTTTGAAGTTGCATTTAATTTAAAAAGAATTTTATTTGTTAAATCAATTTGATTGAATCCAACTCCTCTTTGGATAGATGGATTGGAATTGGCAATCATTGTGTCTTGAAAATTATTATATTCTGTATAAAAATTATGTAGCCCCCATTTTTGAAAGCCATGTACCCTATTTTCCCCCATAGAAACATCTCCAAATTTTTTATAGGTTATTGATGTTAAAGATGCTACGTTTTTCCCTGATAAATTAAAATTAATATGGTTGGAAAGCTCATTAGTTGCGCTATTCAATCTAGTAAAATATAATCCGGAAAAACTAGAACTATCATTTGTATTTAACAATGTAGGATCTTTAGTTTTGTAATGAATAACTCCACCAATAGCATCACTACCATAGGAGACTGCAGAAGGGCCAAATATCACATCACAATTCTCTAAAATAAAAGGATCAACGGTAATGCTGTTTTGTAGATGCCCTCCTCGATATATTGCATTATTCATTCTAACACCATCCACCATTAAAAGTATTCTATTAGCTTCAAATCCTCTTATAATTGGGCTGCCTCCTGCAAAACTGGTTTTTTGAATGGTTACTCCATCTACTAAAGTCAAAAGTTCTGCCCCTGTTGATACATTTGAATTAAGTATCTCATTAGATTTAACTACTTGACGATTTAACTCTTTCATCCCTGTTGGTAATTGTGTAGAATTGGAGGCACTAGTAACAAAAACTGGAAGAGATTGATTATTGTTGTTGGAAATCTGAAATAGAAATTTTTTTTCGCTAAGTTCTAGCTTGCTTTGTTTGTAAATTTTTCCCGCAAAATTAATTGAAATAGAATCGTAATTATTTATAGATTTTAAGAATATAAACCCTTTTCTGTTGGTAGTAAAAGTGTCTTTTCTAAACTGGTTTTCAAATATTACTTTCTTAAATTTTAATTCATTGCCAAATTCATTTACAAAAGAAATTTTCTGGCTTGTGTAATAAGCAGTTGAAAAAAGGAAAATTAAAAAAAAATATGCTTTTAATAAATTACTCAATCGTAAAGAGATTGTAAAATCTTAATGGAATTTAACTTATCTGTATTTAGTATCTCATGATAGGACATGTACTTCAAAAATAAATCCATAATTAATCTTCTGTTTGTAGAATTAATTTTAAAAAGAAATATATTATCAATATTCGTGCCTAATAATTTATTTAATAGTTGATGAGGAAAATTCTCATCAATATTCGGATCAAAGTTTTTGGTGAATTTACCATCCGAAAGACTAAAATAGGGGGTTTGGGTTCCAAAATTATTTAACGGCTGTATTCCAAAATGAGTTAAAATCTCTTTAATAAAAAAAAGTCCAAATACAGCATTGAAAGGTCTATGCTCAAAAGAAATAATCATTTTCTCTAGCTCTACAAAAAGTTTTTCATTTTTTTCTTCTGTATGAAAAACTTTATTTAAAATCTCGGTCAGTAAAAGTGCATATCCAGTTTTTCGGATGTCGCTTAAAATGTCAATAATGGGAAATTTCATTTCTACATTATTTGCCCTATTTACTTTTTTTTCTGGATTGTAGGCAGCGCTAAACTCGATGAAATGAAAAGGTTGAAATAAAAATGCCTGATTTTTTTTGGTGCTAATGGTGAAAACAAAAGTTGATCTTCCATATTGCCTTGTCAGTAAATCTACAATAATTGAATTGTGCTTAATTTTAGTTGCTCTAAGAAATAGTCCTTCAATTCTTTGACTCATGCTTTTTTGAATATCATTTTGAATTCAGCACCCATAACTCTTTCTTTTACCAAGCTTATTTTTCCACTATGATTCAAAATGATTTGCCAAGCTAGAGCTAAACCAAGCCCTTTTCCTTTTGTTTTAGTGGTAAATTTTGGTTCAAAAATTTTATCCTGAATATCATTTGTAATACCTGGGCCACTATCAATAAAAGAGACATAAATGTTGTTCTCTTGTTGAGAGAGGGTTAGTTCAATATGACCATTGTGGTCCATTGCTTGCAAACTGTTTTGAATTAAATTATTGAAAAGTCTAATGAGTTGATTTTCATCCCCAATCAATCTAAAAGAACTGTTCTTTTGAAAATTCACATTAAATCTTACATTTTCTTCATGCTTAAATAAGTTAATGATTTTATGGATTATTTCAATTAAATCTAATTCCTTCATTTTTCCATTTGGTAGCTCAGCATAATTAGAAAATTCATCGGCTATTTCAGTCAATATTCTGATTTGCTGAAGCATTTTTTCCTGAAAATCTTTCAAGGTGTCTCGATTCTCTCCTTTGGATAAGTCTAATGCCCTGTCCAAATGTTGAATACTTAACTTCATAGGTGTCAATGGGTTTTTTATTTCATGCGCAACTTGTTTTGCCATTTCTCTCCATGCTATTTGACGCTGGTTTTGAGCTAATTTTTCTTTACTTAATTCTAACTTATTTAGCATTTCGTTGTAAGCATTGACTAAAACTCCAATTTCATCGTTATTTTCCCATGAAAGCCTTTCGTTGTTTTCGCCAATTTCTACCCCTTTAATTTTTGAACTAATAGATGCAATTGATTTGGTGATGTAGGTAGAAAGTAAAAATGCTAAAATGACTGCACCAATAAAAAGCAATAAAAAAATAGTAAGCAACCTCTTTAAAAAATCCCACAGTTCTGTTTTATTGCTGTAATCTGAAGGATGATAAGGAATATTAATTATACCCATTTTTTGATTTTTCTTATTGAAAGCAAAAGAGTAAGAGTTAATGTCTTGATTACTTGATCTTTCTACTAATCTGCCATTTTTTGATTGATCTAGTTTTAACAATAACTCTTTACTTAAATCTCTAGAATATCGCTCCTGAAAAAGGGTGTCTACAGAAGTAATTAAAATTTTACCAGATAAATTAAAAATTACAATGGGTAGATTATTAACATCTGCTATTTCTCTAAGTTTGTAATCAAAGTCTTTTGTAATAAACTCACTCATTGTTCCAGGCTCTAATTCATTTAAAAAATACTGCAATGAAGAATTTATAGTCTTTTCCTTTCTTTGGATTCTTTGAAAATGATATTGGTCGTTTTGTTCTTTAAAAAAATAAAACGTTGTAGCTCCAATTACTATTAAAGAAAGTGCTACTAGAGCAAGTATAGATATATAAAATCTGTTTTTTAAGGAAGAGTAAAACCAATGCATCAAATGTAAATTTATGCAAAAGGATTTTAAAAATTAAGACTGTAGTAGTTTATCCTCCTAGAGCCTCGGCGCCAGCAACAATTTCTAGTATTTCATTAGTAATGGCCGCTTGTCTGGCTTTATTATAAAATAACTTTAAATCGTTTTTCATTTCGTTAGCATTATCAGTGGCTTTATGCATTGCTGTCATTCTAGCTCCATGTTCAGAGGCAAATGAATCTAAAAGGGCTTTGTAAAGTTGTATTTTTAATGAGCTTGGAATGAGTTCTTTAAGGATTTCTTCTTGATCCGGCTCAAAAATATAATCTACTGTACTCTCTTTCTCAGACTGAACGGGTTTGACAGGTAAGAATGGCTCATTAACCGTAATTTGAACCGCAGCATTTTTAAAAGAATTATACACTAAAAAAGCTTTGTCAAAAACATTATTTTCAAAAGCTGACATTAATTTAGAGGTAATAGAAATAGAGTTATCATAACTTAGATCGTCCCAAATAGTTTGGGCATCTGCAGGCAACGTCTCACTACCGTTTAATAACTCTGTCTTTTTAAAAGCATCAAAAACTTTTTTTCCAATTGTTAAGATGCTGTATTCATTCTCAGGGTTTTCTTCAATTGTTTTTTTAATCTCTTTAACAATGTTATTATTGAACCCGCCGCACAAACCTCTATTGGATGATATTGCAATTAGTAGTACTTTTTTGCCCTTATCGTCTCGCATCATTGGATGTTCTGTTTCTCCAACTGTAGAAGAAACATTTAAAAGAATATCATTGAACTTTTTTGCAAAAGGTCTCATTTGAATTATCGCATCCTGAGCTCTCTTGAACTTTGCTGCCGATACCATTTTCATAGCAGAAGTTATCTGCATAGTTGACTCTACAGATGTTATTCTAGTTCGTATTTCTTTTAGGTTGGCCATTGTAAATTATGCTTCGTAATTTTTAGACATTTCTGCAACAACCTTCTTGATTAAATCTGTTACCTCATCTTTTAATTTTCCAGATTTTAAAGTGTCTAATTCTTTCCTGTATTTGGTTCTCATTAAATCTAAAAAGTTTTCTTCAAAATCTTTTATTTTAGCAGTTGGTATACCAGTTAGTATTCCTGTAGAACCACAGTAAATAATTGCTACTTGTTCTTCAACAGGCATAGGAGAACCTTCGTTTTGTTTTAAAATTTCAACATTTCTCGCCCCTCTTTCCAATACTGCCATTGTAGCTGGATCTAAATCAGACCCAAATTTAGAAAATGCTTCTAGCTCTCTATATTGTGCTTGATCAAGTTTTAATGTTCCAGAAACTTTTTTCATGGATTTTATTTGTGCAGATCCTCCAACTCTAGAAACAGAAATACCAACGTTTATTGCCGGTCTAATACCAGCATTAAATAAGTTGGCTTCTAAAAAAATCTGTCCATCTGTAATGGAAATAACATTTGTTGGAATATAAGCAGAAACATCTCCAGCTTGAGTTTCGATAATTGGTAAAGCAGTTAGAGATCCCCCACCTTTGACTTTTCCTTTAAGAGACTCTGGTAAATCATTCATGAGCTGTGCAATTTCATCTGAATTATTAATTTTTGCTGCTCTTTCTAATAACCTAGAGTGTAGATAGAAAACATCTCCTGGGTAAGCTTCTCTTCCTGGAGGTCTTCTTAGTAATAATGAAACCTCTCTGTATGCAACGGCTTGCTTAGATAGGTCATCAAAAATAATTAATCCTGGCCTCCCGGTATCTCTAAAATATTCTCCTATTGCAGCTCCGGTAAATGGTGCATAAAATTGCATTGGAGCAGAATCTGAAGCATTGGATGCAACTATAATAGTATATTTCATAGCTCCTGCTTCTTCTAATTTACTGACAATACCTGCAATTGTTGACCCCTTTTGGCCAATTGCTACATAGATACAGTAAACTGGTTCTCCTCTATCGTAAAACTCTTTCTGGTTAATAATGGTGTCAATACAAACAGTTGTTTTCCCTGTTTGACGATCTCCTATCACCAATTCTCTTTGTCCTCTGCCAATTGGTATCATAGCATCGATTGCCTTAACTCCAGTTTGAAGAGGTTCATTAACTGGTTGTCTATAAATAACTCCAGGGGCTTTTCTTTCAATTGGCATTTCAAATAATTCTCCTTCAATTGGTCCTTTTCCGTCAATTGGCTGACCAAGCGTGTCAACTACTCTTCCCAACATTTTCTCTCCAACATTTATTGAAGCAATTCTATTAGTTCTTTTAACCGTATCTCCTTCTTTAATATTATTGGATGCACCTAGTAAAACTGCACCTACATTATCTTCCTCTAAGTTTAACGCAATCCCTTGAAGACCATTGTCAAATTCGATAAGCTCTCCATACTGAACTCCGCCAAGTCCATAGATTCTTGCAATTCCATCGCCAATTTGTAACACTGTACCTACTTCTTCTAGTTCTGCTTCAGACTTAAAGCCTGATAGTTGTTGTCTTAGAATTGCTGAAACTTCTGCTGGTTTTATTTCTGCCATTTTATTGTTTTTAGAAATCCTTTATAAAAAGGTTTTTATTGTAACTGTTTTTTAATTCTTTTAATTGCTTTCTCACGCTATCGTCAATTTGGAAATCGCCAACTTTAATAATTGCGCCTCCTAAAATATCATGATTTATTTCTTCTTTTAATTCCACATCCTTATCCATCTTCGTCTTAACAAATGAAACAACTTTTTCCTTGAGGTCTTTATCTAAAGGAATAGTAGTGGTAACACTAGCTGTAATGATTTTATGGTGAGATTTATATAGCTCAATGAAGTTTTTAGAAATTGAATGAAGAAGGGATTCTCTTTTTTTCTTAGTTATTAACTCTACAAAAAGATAAGTTGTCTTAGAGAGCTTGTTTTCAAATAAAGATTTTAAAATTGATAATTTTTTGCTGGTATTAATTATAGGGCTCTTAAGCATTAGACTAAAGTCATTACTCTTAGAACAAAGAGCTTCAACAGTAAGTAAGTCATTGTAAGACTCTTTCAATTGATTTGTTTCAATTGCTAAATCAAGTAAAGATTTTGCGTATCTAGTTGTGATTTTAGAGGCTATCATACTTCTAATTCATCTGATTTTTTAATGTCTCTTCAATAAGCTTTTTTTGACTCTTTACGTCTTTAAGCTCTGATTTAATAATTTTCTCTGCCATTTGAATTGATATGTCAGCTATTTCATTTTTCAATTCAGTCATGGCCTTCATCTTTTCGTTATTAATTTGTTCTTTGGCAGATTTTATTATTTTCTCTGCTTCACTAGAGGCTTTGCTTTTTGCTTCTGAGATGGTATTTTCTTTTATTGCCCTTGCTTCTTTAATTATAGAATCTCTTTCTATTCTTGCTTCATGTAATATCTTTTCATTGTTTGCCGAAAGTTGTTGCATTTCAGCTTTTGCTTTTTCTGCTGATGATAAGGCTTCTGTTATAGAATTGTTTCGATCATCTACTGCTTTTAAAATAGGTTTCCAAGCGAACTTCTTAAGGATAACAAGTAATAATATAAATATTACTACTGTCCAAAACATTAAACCTATTGCAGGTGTTACCAATTGCATTGAATCCATTGTATATAATTTAAATTAAAAAATAGAGCTGAAGCCAAACGCTCCAGCATCTACTTTTAGTTGGTTATTAGTATAATTAGCCTTGCAGCAAAGCTACAACAACACCAAATAATGCCACACCCTCAACAAGTGCTGCAGCAATAATCATATTTGTTTGAATCATTCCGGAATGTTCTGGCTGTCTTGCCATTGATTCTAGTGCCGATCCACCAATTCTACCAATTCCTATTCCAGCACCAATCGCTGCTAAACCTGCACCAATTGCTGCTATTCCTGTAATTGTTCCCATTTTTTTATTTTTTAAGGTTAAACAATGTTATTAATGATGATCCACAGTTGCTAACCCTATAAATAAAGAAGTCAACAATGTGAAAATGTAAGCTTGTAGAAATGCTACTAACACTTCAATTAAATCCATAAATAAAACAAACATTACAGCCACTGGAGACAAACTCCAAGCCGCAATATCTCCCAAACCACTTTGGGCCATAAATATTAGTGAAATCAAGCTCAAAATAATGATATGACCTGCGGAAATATTGGCAAAAAGTCGAATCATTAAAGCAAATGGTTTTGTGAAAATTCCAACAATTTCAATTGGAATCATAATAGGCATAAGAGCTAATGGAACTCCAGGGGGATTAAAAATATGCCCCCAATAAGATTTATTGCCCGAAATATTAGTTACCAGTAAAGTTATGAATGACAATACTAAAGTGATTGCAATATTTCCAGTTACATTCGCAGATCCTGGCAGCAGACCAACAAGATTATTCATTAAGATAAAAAAGAATAATGTTAACAAATAAGGAAGATATTTTTGGTAGTTCTTTCCAATATTAGGTTTGACAATATCGTCTCTAACAAAAAGAACCAGCGGCTCTAGAAAAGACAACAATCCACTTGGGGCAGATTTGTTTTTCTTGGCTTTAGATCCTGAAATCCCAAAAAATATCAAAAGTAAAACCAATGCAAAAAGCATAGAAGCTACATTTTTAGTGATTGAAAAATCTATTGGAATAGTAGCATTTAATACATGATGTTGGTCGTCAAAGGTTGCATTTTGTTGACCATCATTTAATTTATAAATCTTGCCATGGACTCTAACTAATTTATGACCATTTACTTCAACAACATGATGTCCATCGTCATTATGGTGAAATTTGCTAGATAAGAAAGGCCCAATTAATCCATCTTCGGACCATAATATCACTGGAAGATGAATAGTTACTGAGTTATCCCCTTCACCCCAAAAATGCCATTCATGTGAATCTGAGATGTGATGCATAATTGCAGGTACTGGGTTGTAAGTTTCTTTTTCGGTAGAATCTTGAGAGTTTTCGCTAGCAGTTAAGGGTGAAGATGCAACCAAAAATATAGTAACAAATACGATAATATTTTTCAGAGAAACAGACAACATTTTGCTAACTTGAAATTAAAATTCGGCCAAAATTAATTAATTATTTCAATGACTAAAGTGTTTTATTAAATTTATTGCTCACTAGTCTTCATTAATAAAAAAATTTCAACAAACAAATATGCAAAATAAAAAAAGAAAAAGTGCAATATATATGGAAGAAAGTTGATGTCTTTTTGAGAAATTAAAGGATATAAAAAAACAAGACTTGCAATCATTTTAAAAAAGCTGAGAGCTAAGTAAGTAAATGGAGAAGTTTTTAATCTTTTATTTAAAATATCATATAAAATGAAAAAAGAAAAAGTTAACGTCAACAAAAAAGAATTTACAATAAAAACATCTGCTATTTTTATTTCTTGAATTACTAAAAAATGAACGCACGAAAAATCTAGGCCTACAAAAAGAACAAAACATAAAAAAAGAATTAAATATTTATTGTTCATCTGTTTTTTAAAGTTGTAATAATTTGGTAAAAAGCTATGAAAACAGCACTTAAAGATAATATTAACGTCCACCACGGGGTTATATTTTGATATGTCTCATCTAGATAATTCCCAAAATAAGTTCCAACTCCAATAATTATCCCCATTTGAATAGCTAAATTACTGTACAGTAAAACTTTGTTACGGTTTTCCATAGGAGATTGTTAAGCAAAAAATAGTTAGTTTTTAAATGCGGGCCAAACTTGCTGTATTTTTGTCAAAGTTATTGATTTTATAAAATGTGCATTTGGAAGAAAAAAAAGAAATAAAAACTTCATTATTTAAAAAATTACTCAAACTCTTAATTATTTGGTTCTTGGTGTTTTCTCCTGCAATAGGACTTTGGGGATTAATTAATCTAGCAGATGATGAGACTTTGCCAGAAATAACAGAACTGGAAAATCCTAAAACAGATCTCGCTAGTGTGGTTTTAAGCTCCGACTATGTTCAGCTGGGAAAATACTACCATGAAAATCGTACCAATACTCATTTTAACAACTTACCAAAGTCATTAGTTGATGCGCTTGTTGCTACAGAAGACGAGCGATTTTTTGAACATTCTGGAATAGATGTAAGAGCTTTGCTAAGGGTTTTTAAAGGATTAGTTTCCGGAGATTTAAAGGGTGGTGGTTCTACCATAACACAACAATTAGCAAAATTACTTTTCCCAAGAAAAAGATTGAATAAATTCGAGTTTGCATTAAGGAAATTTAAAGAGTGGATAATAGCCTCTAAACTTGAAAAGAATTATACCAAAGAAGAAATCTTATCAATGTACCTTAACAAATTTGACTTTTTGAATAATGCAGTTGGAATAAATAGTGCTGCCCAAGTTTATTTCAACAAAATCCCAAAAGAGTTGGAGTTGCATGAATCAGCAATGTTGATAGGAATGGCAAAAAACCCTTCTTTGTTTAACCCTATTAGAAGACCAGATACTGTTCTTAAAAGGAGAACAGTTGTTTTGTACCAAATGTACAAAAACAAATATATATCTAAAGAAGTTTTTGATTCTACAAAAAAATTAGAGCTCGACTTGGACTATAATAAAGTTGATCACCAAACTGGGTTAGCTCCATATTTTAGAGAAATATTAAGGTTAGAATTGGGGGAAATATTTTCTGAAAAAGATGAGAATGATGAATATATAATTAAGAAGTCAAATGGTGAAAAATTTGATTTGTATTCAGATGGCCTTAAAATTTATACCTCCATTGATAGTAGGATGCAAAAACATGCAGAAAAAGCTGTTGAATCTCATTTTAAAAATTATTTGCAAACTGCCTTTGACAGAAATAATGAAAAAAACAAAAACAATCCATTTTCAAATGATATAACTAAGACTCAAGCAGATACTATATTGGCTAGAGCTCTTAAACAATCTATGCTTTATAAAAAATTAGTAGGAAAAGCCTGTTCGTACTGTGAAAGACCAAAAAAATATATTGTTAAAAAAACGGAAGGATTTGAATGTTCCTACTGCGGAACAGTTAGTCCATTTCATACAAAAGATGAAATTGCTAAAAAACTTAATGAAAAAAGAACAATTAAAGTTTTTGACTGGAATTCAGAAAATTTTGAAAAAGACACCCTTTTTTCTACAAAAGATTCTGTTAAATACTATAAAGGTCTGTTAAGGGCTGGATTAATGTCTATGAACCCTCACAATGGTGAGATTAAAGCTTGGGTTGGTGGTCCAAATTTTAAACATTTTAAATACGATATGGTTAAAAAGGGAAGACGACAAGTAGGATCTACCTTTAAACCATTTGTTTATGCTACCGCTTTGGAATCTGGAGTTGTAGATCCGTGTTATCAAGTACCTGATATAGAATATTGTATTGAGGTTCCTTTTAATGAGTTTAGAAAAAAACTATGGTGCCCTACCAACTCGGGAGATAACTTTACTGGAGCCTTGACCTCTATATCCTTTGCTCTGGCCAATTCAATGAATAACATTACGGCAAGTATCATCAAAAAAGGTTCTATGATTAACGATGTTTTTAACCGCGTGGCGCAGCTAGGAATTGACACCTCTAAGTTTGACCAAGTCCCCGCAATGGCTTTAGGAGTTTTTGACATCTCTGTTCATGACATTGTTGGCGCAATAGCTCCATTTGCTAACCAAGGAGTATATATGAAGCCTGTTTACCTTCTAAGAATTGAAGATAAATTTGGAAACCTGATTTTTGAGCCCAAAATAGAATCTAAACAAGTTTGGAACAGGGAAACTGCATATTCTATTTTGGAAATGATGAAATTGGTAACTAATGGCGTCAGTCACCCTACCCTAAAAAATGCTTATGGCAATCCTTTAAGAGGTGGAACAGCAATTCGTATAAGGTCTAAAGTAACAAAAGAAAGACCATATACTGGAATAACCCAGCCAATTGCTGGGAAAACAGGTACAACTCAAAATCAATCCGATGGATGGTTTATGGGCTTAACTCCAGATTTAGTTACAGGTGTTTGGGTGGGAGCAGAAGATAGGTCTGTTAGATTTAATACTTTAAATATGGGAATGGGAACCAATACTGCACTCCCTGTTTTTGCATACTATACCAAGTATATTAATGCAGACGATTCCTTAAATATTTCACAAAAAGATTTTGAAATGCCTGAAACTATGTTGAAATCACCCATTGATTGTAATGAAGCTGTAAATAACACTAAAGTAAAAGGAGAAAGAGAAGATGAATGGTCTAATGACGATAACTGGTAAATAAATGATTGAAAAAATAGTTTTAAACGCTACAGATGGCTGTAAAGACATTTACAGTGGGGCAACCCTAATGCTGGGCGGTTTTGGGCTTTGTGGGATACCAGAAAACTGTATACAAGCACTAGTAGAAATGAAGATAAATGGGTTGACTTGTATTTCTAACAATGCAGGAGTAGATGATTTTGGGTTAGGCTATCTATTAAAGAACAAACAAATTAAAAAAATGATTTCTTCTTATGTTGGTGAAAATGAAGAATTTGAACGACAAATGCTTTCTGGAGAGCTTGAAGTGGATCTTATCCCACAAGGTTCTTTAGCTGAAAGATGTCGAGCTGCTGGAGCTGGAATACCTGCCTTTTTTACTCCTGCAGGTTTTGGCACTGAAATTAGTACAGGCAAAGAAGTGAGAAATTTTAACGGTAAGCCCCATATATTAGAAACTGCTTTAAATGCAGATTTTGCAATTGTAAAAGCATGGAAAGGGGATACAGCCGGAAATTTAATTTACAAAGGAACCGCAAGAAACTTTAACCCTCTTATGGCTATGGCAGGAAAAATTACTATCGCAGAAGTAGAAGAATTAGTCTCCCCTGGCGAACTTGACCCAAACCAGATTCATACACCAGGGATATTTGTACAGAGAATTTTTAAAGGGACACATTACGAAAAGAGAATAGAGCAAAGAACCATAAATGAAAACAAATAATATGGGAATAGATAAGATTGGGATTGCAAAAAGAATTGCTCAAGAACTAAGAAATGGTTGGTATGTAAATCTTGGAATTGGTATTCCAACACTTGTTGCTAATTATATTCCTGATGGAATAAATGTTGAGTTCCAATCTGAAAATGGAATTCTTGGAATGGGCCCGTTCCCAAGGGAAGAAAATGTAGACGCTGACTTAATTAATGCTGGGAAACAAACCATTACTGCCCTTCCAGGAGCAGTTTATTTCGACTCCTCAATGAGCTTTGCAATGATAAGAGGAAAACATGTTCAACTTACTGTTTTAGGAGCTATGGAAGTTTCAGAAAATGGTGATATTGCCAATTGGAAAATTCCTGGTAAAATGGTGAAAGGAATGGGAGGTGCTATGGACTTAGTGGCTAGTGCAGAAAATATTATTGTTGCCATGATGCACACCAATAAAAAAGGAGAAAGTAAATTATTAGAAAACTGTAGCCTTCCTCTGACAGGGGTCAATTGCGTTAAAAAAATAGTAACAAATCTTGCTGTGTTAAATATTTTACCTGATGGGGGATTTGAGCTATTAGAGAGAGCCCCGGGAGTAACAATTGAAGAAATAAAATCTGCTACTAAAGGAAAGCTAATTGTAAATAGTAGTGAAATTCCTGAAATGCAATTATGACCTTAAATCTCTAATTTATTGAAAAAAATCTCTATTGTTCGACTAACTTTGATTGCCATATTATTAATTCAAATAGTGGTAATTTTGAATGTTCGACCTTGGAAAAATGCAGAAAAACAAAATGCATTAATAAATTGGGATGTCACCTCTTATTATTCCTACTTACCTGCAGTTTTTGTGCACCAAGATTTAAAATTTAACTTTTTAAAAAATTCAACTATTAATTATGCTGAAAAGCACCAGTTTTGGCCAGAAACAGCTCCCAACGGAAATAAAGTTATAAAAACAACTATGGGAATGTCAATCTTATATCTTCCATTTTTTTTAGTTGCTCATGCTTTTGCAATTCTTAATCCTGAATTTAATGCAAACGGATTCTCTAAAGTTTATGAAATTGGATTAACATTCTCCTGTGTCTTTTATTTGATAATTGGCATGTACTTTTTAAGTAAGATTCTATTAAGGCTTTACGACAAAAAAATTGTTTCCATTTTATTGAGTTTAGTTTTTTTGGGAAGTAATCTGTTTTTTTACTCTACTACTGAACCTTGTATGTCTCATGCTTATACGTTTTCTCTAGCTTCCATTCTAATGTATCTGACTACCAAGATTTTTGAGGAATTTGAACTTAAGACAGCAGTACTTTTTGGGGTAATATTAGGACTATTATTTCTAGTGAGACCAACTAATATTATATTTGGATTAGTCTGTTTTCTTTTCAATGTGTTTAGCTGGAAGTCATTTAAAAAAAGACTGTTGTGGTCTTGGGAAAATTCGAAACTTTTAGCACTTACAATTTTGGTAGTTCTAGCTGTATGCTCCATTCAATTTATATACTGGAAATGGGCTACTGGTGATTGGATATTCAATTCCTATGTCGGAGAAAGGTTTTACTTTGATAGACCAAGAATATTAAATTTTCTTTTTAGCTACCGAAAAGGGTGGTTAGTTTACAGTCCTATTTTCATTTTATCTTTTTTAGGGCTTTTTAAAATGTATAAAAATAAAAACGAATGGGGATTGCCAATTGTAATTACTTTGATAACCACTATTTACCTATTTTCTTGTTGGTGGTGCTGGTGGTTTGGTGGAGGATTTGGGATGAGACCAATGATTGATTATTATCCACTATTGATAATTCCAATTGGGGAGCTTTTAAAACAGAAACTAACTCTTTTAAAAAATGGAGTTTTAACCATTATTTTATTATGTATTTCTTTTAATTTATTTCAAACACTTCAAAGAAGAAATTTAGTTATTCACTGGGATAGCATGAGTAAAGAATCGTATTGGGCCTTTTTTACAAAAATTAAAATGGAGAAGGAAGAAGACTGGGAAAGGCAAGAAAATCTCTTAAAAAAACCTGATTATAACAAAGCTAGGAAAGGAGAAAGTGAATATGATTTTGAAATTTTATAATAAGTTTAATTTTTTAGTTAGCTCATCTTTATAAGACTTTCCAATATGGATTTCTTTATCATTGATAATTATATAATTGTCTTCTATTGATTTTATTTTATCTAACCTTACAATAAATGACCTTTGTACTCTAAGGAAGTCTTTGTTTGGAAGCTTTGCCTGAAGTTCTTTCATTGTTGTTAGCACCGTGTGCTTTCCCTCTTTTGTATGTACTCTCACATAATTGCCAAGTGCTTCTACCCATAAAATATCTTTAAACTTTAATTGAACAAGTTTTGAATCTGTTTTAATGAATACATGTTCTGAATCGTCATTTTCAACCAGCTTTGCCCCCAATCCAAAAAGCTTATTATTTATTTTTTTTACGGTTTTAATAAATCTTGCCCACTCTACTGGCTTTTTCAAAAAGTCCGTAACATTATATTCATAAGACTCAAGTGCAAATTCATCATGAGATGTAATCATTACAACTAAAGGTTGATTTTCTAAATTTTTCAATAATTCAATTCCTCCCATTTTAGGCATTTCTACATCTAGAAATAAAACATCTACTTGGTTATTATTAATAAAAGTATAAGCATCTAATGCATTTTGAAAGGTTCCCACGCAAGAGAATTCTTCTAATTGTTCAATCATATCCTCAATAATTGAGATACAAAGTTCGTCATCATCTACAATAATAGTTTTTATCATAATAGTAATTTTTCTTTAGTATTTGAAAGAAATAAAATTTTAAGTAGCTTTAAATCCTCCCTTAAATCTACTAATTTTTTTAACTCCATAGCGGCAATACATTCTGCAATATCATTGAATTCCATAGTTGCAGAAGAGCCTTTCATTTTATGTAATTTACTTTTAACAAGGGATAAATTTTCAGAGTTAATATATTGATTTAGTTCCTTAAAATCTTTTCTAAATGTTCTAATGAATATTTCTAAATACTTTCCCTTATTATTAGAGCTCATTGATTTACCTAAATCAATATTTTTTATCGTCTCTGATATTTTTTTGAATAGCATCTCTATTTGAAAAGGTTTAGAGATACAATCATTCATTCCATTTTGATAACATCGCTCTAAGACGTCTTCTACTAAATGAGCTGTCATTGCAATAATGGGAATATTATTAATTTTAGTATTCTCTGATTTTCTTATTTCAGAACTTGTTTCAAAACCATTTTTTAAGGGCATTTCAATATCCATTAAAACGATATCGTAGTGGTTAGTAGCCATTTTTTTCATGACTTCTTCTCCATTTATAACCCAGTCTACAATAACATTATTTCCAGTATTTTGGATTAAATCTTTAAATAGTTGGCCATTAAGCTGGTCATCTTCTGCCATCAATATCTTAAGTTCTTTAATTGGATAAACCAAATTTTTCTTTTCTAGAACACTTTTCTTTGCTATTTCATATGGAATTTTAAATGTGAAATCTGTTCCTAATTCGCTAGATTCTACTTTAATTTCTCCACCCATTAGTTCAATTAAAAGATCACAAATTGCCAAACCCAAGCCAGTACCACCATATTGTCTAGAAGTATTTGTTTTTTCTTGAGCATAAGGCTGAAAAATAAGCTTAAGTTTATCTTGTTCGATCCCTTTTCCATTATCACTAACCTGAACTTCAATGGTTTTATTTTTTATATTTTTAAGCCGTACTTTAGCAACTCCACCAGGTGCATATTTTATGGCGTTGTCTAAAAGATTAACTATGATTTGCTGAAAACGAAAAGCATCCCCTAAAATATTCTCAGGAATTTTATTTCCAATAATCAATTCAACCCTCACGTTGTTGTCCAAAGCTTTACTATTTAAAATTGAAATAGCATTTTCAATGACTTTTTCAGGATTAAATGGAATTGTCTCTAAAAAGATTTTACGCTTTTCAAGCTTTGCCAAGTCTAGAATATCATTTACTAAAAACAGAATGTTACTAGCGCTACTTTTCAAAACATTTAAATGGTCTTTTTGAGAAGATGTTAACTCTGTTCTGTCTAATATTTCAGAAGCTGAAATAACTGCAGAAAGAGGGGTTCTAATTTCGTGGGTCGTATATGCCAAAAAATCATCTTTTTCTTTCTTTAGCTTTTCTTTCTGTGTGTTGGCTAAAAGAAGATTATTGGCAAGTTCTGACTTGGTTTTAAATGCAAAATAAATATAAATGGCAATTCCTAAAATGAAAAGAGCAATACCAAATCCAATAAATGTTAAGTAGCCTTGAAATTTTAATTCATTTTTTGTTTTAACTCTTTCAACATCTATCTTTTTCTCTTTCTCTGCTAATAAAATTCTTTCATTGAGCTCTCTATCTCCCTCTGACATTTCAATCTTATTTATATATTTTAAATAAGGATTTGCCCAATCGTATCTTTCTATAGATTCAAAAAAATCAGAGAGTTTATAACAGCTATAGATCAGGCCCTTTCCATAGTTATGAGTGATAGATTCCTCATAAATAGATTCGTTGAGCTGAACTACCATTTGAAGATTATTATTTTGCTCAAAAATTTCTGCTTTTTTAATGAGCATTTCAATAGATTGTGTATGAGACTTATCTATTTCATAGAGCTTTTCTGCACTATCCAAGTATTGAACAGCTAAATCAAAAAGTTGATTGTCTACAGCTCTTTTATGACTTATAAAATAGGCATAGGCTTTTAACTCAGGTTCGCAGATGTTATTGACCAAATTATTTAGACTATCATCATTTTTAATTAAAATTTTTGGATTAAGATCTATTTGAGCCAAATATCCTAAACACATTAAAGCATAGGCACTTATATTTTTCGCCTCCAAGAAAACATTTTTAAAAAGTCGATTTGATCTTTCTATATTTCCATTTTTTTTGTAAACTTCAGCAATTAATATATTGTTAAAAATCAGCTTTTTCTTTTCATCATTTTCTAAATAAATGTCTCTTGCTGCAATTAAGTTTTCTAAAGCTGAGTCCCTCTTATTTAAATAAGAATAATTGTAAATAATTCCTTTTTGAATATAGCATTTTGCTTTTAAAAAATTGTTTTCTGTATTGGCTATTGCTTGAGAGATGTAACCCAAAGCCTTGGAAGGGTTTTCATAGATAAAAGCCTTAGATAAAGTTAAATTATTGTCTTGAATTGTGTCTATCCAGTCTGCATAATAAAGAGCCTCGTCTTTGTCAATTGCTAAAACAATAGAAGGGACAGTGAGTACTAATATGGAAATAACTAAACTTTTCAATAACTTAAATATAAGGACAAAATGAATTACTCCTCAAAAATTATTTTCTTACAAAACAGGCACCGTTATTTTTATAAGGATTTTACTGTCTAGTCTAGTTTTCTGTTTTTTAATCTCATAATCATTGGAATAAATAACACATCTGCCTTCAAAGACATTGTCCTTATAAGTGAACCTAATTTCTTCATTTTTGGAAATCTCCTTAATAGTCAATATACCAACTAATACAAATTCACTTTGGTCCATTTTAAGACTTTCACTTTTAAAAATTATATGTGGATACTTCTCGGTGTGGAAGTAGTCAGGGGCGTTTAAATGTTTATCTCTTGTTTTGTTGGAAGTATTGATAGATGAAATATTAACCTTTGTTTCAAAGTAAGATTCTGACAGGTTATTTATATCAAAATGAATAGTTCCAGAAACGCCCTTTATAGTTCCTACAGCTTCTTCACTTAGATAATTAAACTCCACAATAGACTTTGAAGAGTTTATTTTAAAATCTTGAGAAATTCCAAAAGATATTATTGAAATATATAAAGTAAATAATATTAATTTTTTCATAGTTTTAAGTATTAAATTTTCGTGCAATAGTGAAGCCGAATCTAAATTCTCCTTTACTCCATTTGCTTTTTGTGTAAGGTAAAAATTGGCCTTCCCCAATTCCTCTAGAATTGACAAAGTTCAATAAAAAAACATGTCCAAAAGTATTTATCTCAATCCCTAGACCAAATGGATTTACATAACTATTTTTTCTAAATTCTGTTGTGTTAAAATTAGCGTAATACTCTAGGATTAGGCTGACTTTTTTAAATAAGTGTATACGAGCCACCGAAGAAATATGAGGCAAGAAATTATTGTCTTGGAGGTTAACCAAGTTTCTGTATAAAAAGCCGGGACTTATTTGAAGTGTTATTTTTTTAGACGGCTTAAATCCAAATAATATTTCGTTATGGTAAGTGAATCTGTGGGTTAATTTTGTGAAATTGGTTAATTCAGTAGGGTTGTTGGAGCTGGGCATAGAGGTGAAAAAAAGTTGGGAAGAAGCTGTAATTTTAATATTTCTTTCTTTGTTTTTATAAATTCCAAGTTTTAAAAACCCATCCCATACTTCTAGAAAAGGTCCAGCACCCTTGGAGCGGCCTCCGCCAATCGTGAAATTTTCTTTAATTCCATATTCTAAACCAATTCTTATATCTGAAGAATTATCCAGACCAAATAATGTTCTGTAAGACTGGGGAGTAGCTATTTCTCCAAATCTGTGAGTAATTCTTAGTTCAAGGACTTCTTTTTCAAGTAATTTAACCGTATGTCCATTTATGGCTCGTGTATCTAGAAATAATGGTTTGTTTTGATTTTTATTATCAAAATCCCATTCTTCTTGAGAAAATAGAGCTCCAAAAGATATGAATGGACATAGTAGGATTATTCTAAATAATACTTTCATATTTGCTTATAAAGTTAATTTTTTTAACTTTTAAAACTTAACGCATGAGATTAAATATAATGTACGGTCTTTTAATTTGCCTATTTGTTGAGGGATTATTCTCTTGCAGCAAAGACAAAACTACTGAACCTTTGCCTTGTGAAGCTAACGAGTTATTTGAAACAGAAATCAAACCCATTTTTTTAAATAATTGTACAAGCTGCCACAACAGCACTAATAGTATTGCTGGTGTTATTTTAGAAGATTATGAAAGTATTGTTGAAAACATTACCCATTCTATGTCTGAAATAAAGACAGGAACAATGCCATACGATGAAGATTTCACGCCTGCAATAAACTCCAGTTTGATAGATGTTTTAAACGATACTCTAATTGATAAAATTGAATGTTGGATATTAAACGGAATGGAAAATAATTAGTTTTAAATGAAGAATTTAAGCGATATAGATAAAGACAGAATAATAGAAATGGCTTGGGAAGACAGAACTCCATTTGAAGCTATTTTTTTTCAATTTAATATTTCAGAAAAACAAGTAATCATGCTAATGAAGCAGGAGATGACTCTTAAAAACTGGAAGAAATGGCGAGAAAGAGTTAAGGGGAGAAAAACCAAACACCTTAACTTAAGGGATAAAAACGGATTTAGATTTAAATCAACCAGACAAAAACAGATTTCTGGCAACAAAATTAGCAAAAAGTAATGAGAGAAAACTAATAAAACTGATAAAAAAATATGAAACGAATAAAAACCATTACTTTTTTACTTTTCACAATAATTTATGGTTTTGTGAATTGTCAAAACGAAACAAACAGAGGCTATAAAGTAAATGTTGGTGATCCTCTTCCGACTTTGGAAATGAATATGAGAAATGGAGAGGTTTGGACTAATAAAAATTTAGAAAACAAGGTAGTTGTTATTCAGTTTACAGGGTCTTGGTGTAGTGTTTGTAGAAGGGAAATGCCAGAATTAGAAAAAAAAGTTTGGCAAGAATTTAAAGATGAAGATTTTCTATTAATTGGTATAGACACCAAAGAACCAAAGGAAAAAGTAGATCTTTTTATAGAGAAAATGGAAATTACATATCCTATTTCTTACGATCCTGACGGGAAAATATTTTCAGATTTTACTATTGAAGGTGCTGGGGTTACTAGAAATATTGTCGTAGATAAAAATGGAAAAATAGTTTTCTTGACAAGGCTTTATGAAGAAAGGGAATTTAATTCAATGATTCAAATAATTAAAACCCTATTATAATTAATTATCAAAAGTTTCTTCCAAAGAAATTGTAGCTGCTACTACAGAGATTATTGCTAAAAAACTGGAAATAACCCCGCCTAATAATGGAATAAAAAAACATAGATAAAAAACCAAGCCTAATCCAACTGCAAGACCTTTTTTTCTTCTTACTATTTTAACAGACTCTTTTATCGAAAGTTGGTGTCTTTCATTGGTATAGTCCAAAAAAGAAAATCCATAGAAATAAGAAACTATTGTTAAATTTAAAATAATTGAAATTCCCCACCCTAATACAGGGACAAATCCAATTAGAAAGAGTACAAATACCATGAGAAGTTGGACAAGAATATTTCTAATTGAAATTAAAATGGCTCGAAAAATATCGTTAACAAATTGAGTAAAATTAAAATTATAAATTTTCCCCTTTTGAATTGAAGCTGTTTTTTCGGATAAATAAGTAAATACAGGGGATAAAAAAATAATTGTGAGGTAGCCTCCAAATAAACTAAAAATATAGAAGAAAAAAACCTTTGAAACCAACCATATAGAAATAGAAAAGAATTTATTTAAAAATAAAACCCACCAATCTTCAGATGCTCCAAAACCTTCTAAATAGTTTTCTAAATGTTGAGTTGTTAAGAGCCTAAAATCATTCAATAATGAAAGTCCAGAAAAGTAAATAAGGAAATTAAAGGCAATTGGGAAAAGAAAAAAATAAAGTAATTTATTTTTAATTAGAAATTTAATCGCTTGTTTATAAGATTTTAATCCCCTTAAAAAAAGTTCAACTTGATTTTTCATACCCCAAAATAAATATACGTAGTTAAATACATATTGAGAAAATTACGAATTAATAAAGCTAATTTTTCTAAAATAATCTTTGAATAAGAAATGTTTTGCCAAATTAAAGTTAGATATTGCTGTGATAAATTTAAGTTAGAAAATTGTCAAAGAAAAAAAAACTAGCAATTGCAGGAGCTACAGGGTTTATTGGAAGATGGTTTATAGAAACCTACAAAGATAAATACGATATAATAGCACTTTCTAGAAAAAAAATAACTCCTTCTAGTTCAGATGTTGAGTGGAGAATGGTTGACTTATTTTCCATCTCTAGTAGTAATAAGGCTCTTGAAGAAGTGGACTATGCACTTTACTTGGTACACTCTATGCAGCCATCTACAAGATTAAATCAAAGTAATTTCGAAGATACAGATTTGCTTTTAGCAGATAATTTTTCAAGAGCTGCACAAAATTGCAATTTAAAGCATATTATATATGTAGGAGGAATACTGCCAAAAGACAATTTAAATATTTCCAAACATTTACTATCTAGGTTTGAGGTGGAAAAGGTGCTTGGGTCAAGGAAAACACCAGTTACTGCTGTTAGAGCAGGTATTATTATAGGTCCTGGGGGGTCTTCATTTAGAATTGTCACCAACCTTGTTAAAAACCTACCAGTAATGGCTTGTCCAGAATGGACAAAATCAAAAAATCAGCCAATTGACTTAAGAGTAGCACTAAAAAGTATCCATCAAATAATTGGCAACAAAAGTTACTACAACAATCCTATTGAAATAGGAGGATCTGAAGTTGTAACCTACATGGACATATTAAAAATAACAGCTATAGAGTTGGGGAAAAAAAGATGGATTTTCTCGATACCATTTTTCTCTCTTGGAATGTCAAAACTATGGGTCGGACTTTTCAGTGGTTCTAATAGTAATTTTGTTTCTCCTTTAATTGAGAGTCTTCGCCATGATATGACCCTAAGTTCAAAAGTTATTTTGAAAGATTTACCAGACTATACTATCAAAGAAACTATTAAAAGAGCTTTAGATAAAAATATTAAAATTCCAACTGCTCCTAGTGGATTAGCTCAAACTAAGGATAAAAATACGGTTAGGAGTGTGCAAAGAATTTCTAACCCTAGCAAAAGAACTGCTAGTTGGGTTGCGCAGTCCTACCCTATTTGGCTTAGTAAAATATTTAATAGAATTATTGCTGCAGAAGAAAATGAGGATTTATTAGAATTTAAACTTTTTGGAATTTGTTTGCTTCAATTAAAATATATAAAAAACAGAAGCGATAAAAACAGACAACTTTTTTATATAACAGGTGGGTATTTAACCAAAAGAACCAATAGAGGGTGGCTAGAATTTAGATCTATTTTAGATGGAAGTTACATTATTACAGCCATTCACGAATTTGTTCCAAGACTACCGTGGTTAGTCTATAAGTTTACTCAAGCAAAAGCACATTTATTGGTGATGAAAAAGTTTGAAAACTACCTAAATACTTTAAAAAAATAGCTTATGACCCATTTAATATTAAACGAGCTTACTGAAAAGTTTAATTGGCAAAAAAAGGGGGAGGAAATTCACAAAAAATTTGTTTTTAAAAACTTTGAGTTGGCTGTTGATTTTTTTAATCTAGTTGCAGATTTGGCAAATGCTCAAAACCATCACCCTGATATTCTAAATTCTTATTGTACTATTGAAATTAGCTTGACTACCCACGATGAAAAAAAAATTACGGAAAAAGATTTAGTTTTTGCATCAAAAATTGATGAAATATTTGGTAAATTTATTGGTAATGAAAAATAACGGACTTATTACTATTGGTTTTTTAATTATTAGTAATATCGTAGCCTGCCAAACAGAAAATATTAAACCCCATAATACTATGAGTAATAAAAAGTATAATTCTCTTACAAAAGAAGAAGAGAGAATTATTGTCCACAAAGGAACAGAATATCCCTTTACTGGAAAGTACAACAATCATTATGAAAATGGAGTTTATTTGTGTAGGAGGTGTGAAACCCCTCTTTACAACTCAAAAGACAAATTTAAATCTAACTGTGGGTGGCCTAGTTTCGACGATGAAATTACTGGAGCTGTTAAAAGAATAACAGATGCAGATGGCAGAAGAACAGAAATCTTATGTAATGAATGTGGAGGACATTTAGGACATGTTTTTATTGGAGAACAGTTAACAGAAAAAAACACTAGACATTGTGTGAACTCTATTTCTTTAAAATTTATTGTTGGTAAAGAATGAAACTAACTACAAATACTATAGATGCCATAAACTTGAGATTAGAAAAAATTAAAAAATTTATTTCCTTAAATAATGGGTTAGATCTCGAAAATATAAAAGACGAACTCTATGAGATTGTTCAGCAAATTGAAGAAGAAACACACAGATGCTATAACGATCAAAATGCGTAACTCAATATTTAAAGTTCTCTATCAATCCCTTCTATGCTTATTATTTTCTAACTCTATCATATCTCAAGAAATTAGCTTTTTATTTATGGGGGATATTATGGGCCACGGTCCTCAGATAAAATCTGCATGGCAAGAAAATAAAAAACTGTATGATTATTCTGAAGTATTTAACCCTTTAAAAGATATAATTTCGTCCGTAGATTTTGCAATTGCAAATCTAGAAGTAACTCTTGCAGGGGAGCCATACATTGGATATCCACAGTTCAGCTCACCAGATGAATTAGCTGTAGCTTGTAAAAATAGTGGGATGGATGTCTTGGTTACAGCAAACAATCATTCATGCGATAGAAAAAATAAGGGGATTGTCAGAACTATAGATGTTCTGGATAGTTTAAATATTATGCATACTGGAACCTTTAAAGATGTTGAAAATAGAATTAATAACAATCTATTGGTTCTATCAAAAGATGGGATCAAAATTGGGTTGTTAAATTATACCTACGGTACTAATGGATTGCCTTTTTCTGACCCTGTTTATGTGAATTTAGTAGACTCTGTTTTAATTAAAAAAGACGTAACAAATGCTAAATCCAAAGACTTAGACAAGTTAGTATTATTTGTCCACTGGGGATATGAATATAGAGATTTTCCTAACTCATATCAAAAAAAATACAATAGTTTTTTTAAAGGTTTAGGAATAGATGTAGTTATCGGATCACATCCACATGTAGTTCAACCTATGGAATATATAGGAGGAAAAAAAGAAGAGTTTTTAACTTTTTATTCCTTAGGGAATTTTATTTCTAACCAACGTGAGGAGCGCAAAGATGGTGGTGCAATGGTCAGGCTTTCTTTTAAAAAAATGGGAAATAATGTTTTTATTTCTAGAAAAGAATATATCCCTATATGGGTTCATAAATTTATGGAGAAGACAAAGTATCATTTCCAGATATTGCCTTGTGCAAGGTCAATTTATAACGAAAATTATTTTTCAAATAAAGAAGATTTTCAAAAAATGAAAACATTTTTAGTTAATACAAGGTCCCATCTTAATAAAAACAATTTAGGGATTAAAGAAGGCCTGCCATATGGTCTTGTTGGGCTCAAACCGATTACTATCCTAAAAAGTCAAGTTCCAGAACTTAAGAAGTTAGATTTTGGAAAGAGTAAAACTAAAAGGAGAAAAAGAGTAAAATGAAATTTAAAACTCTTTTAATCTATCTAATGGGGATAGGGTACGTTTGGGTTGGTTTTCAACATTTTATAGATACATCATTTTTTTTAAAAATTATGCCCCCAAGTTTTCCTTTCCATAAAGAATCCGTATATATCAGTGGGGTTCTTGAAATACTATTTGGAAGTGGAATTATTATTAAAAAAACAAGATTTTTTGCTTCTTGGGGAATTATACTTTTATTAATAGCAGTATATCCTGCCAATATATATTTGGCATATAGCGAGAATGCTCAACAAGCAATTGGTGTTTCTAGTTTTTTTGCATCTTGGGTTAGGTTGCCTATCCAATTTGCATTAATTTCATTGGCTTATTTTAGTTCAAAAAATTAAGTACTTTTCATTTTTTGCCAATATTCTTTTACTGTAGTATTATAGTGTTTCTTGAAGGTTCTAGACATGGTTTGGTGGGAGCCGAACCCAGATTTTTTCAATGCTGTGTCTATTGAGTAGGTGTTTAAAAATCCTTTATCAATTAAGCCTTTCAAATAGTAAATTCTAAAAAAATTTAAATAGTCCTTAAAGTTATTGTAATTATTTTGCTTGAGTATCTTTCTTATTTGAACAGGGTTTTTGTTAACTATTGCTGTGAATTTATTGAGATTCATTTTTTTATCTAGAAAATATTGATTTTCAGCTAATAAGTTATCCATGAGTAATAAATCTTTACTTTTTATAGGGTTTGGTGTTTGTAAAGAAAATGATTTAGAAATATTAACTAGTAGTTTTGGGCTAAATAAAAGATACGTTGCCATCATCAGTAAAATAATTGAATTTATAAAATAAAAAATATTAACAAAATTTTTTCCGATTAATTTAGATGGAAAAGCGGACAGTATAAAGGATAGAGTGATTAAGAGTGTATAAGGTATTATCCATTTCTTTAAAATTTTTTTTTCGTTGGTTGCTTTTGCCGTTTTATCGTATGTTTTTATAATCTTCCTCCAAGTCATTGTTAATAAATATGTATTAAAAATAATATATGTTATAATATATGAAATGCTTATAGATGTCTCCTTTGAAAACCTAAGTATTTTAAAGCTTTTAAAATTAAAGCCACTAAAAATTTGTTCCTCAAATAAATTTATAGTCATAATAAAAATAAGAAGAATTGAGATATTAAGTTTATAATAAGTTTCATTATTTCTTAGATTAAGGATGTATAAATAATATGCTAAAAAAGTTAATATTATAAGAATTATAGTTAAGCCTATATTTATAGAAATTAGATTTATATGATCCAACAGTCTTGAAACTAAAATCAATACTATTAAAATAAAGTGTAATAATAGATAACGTAAGTTTTTATTTTTAGCTATTGAAATATTTTTTAAAAGAAATGCTATAATTGGGAAATAGCAAACTATGGATGTGAATATTAAATATGATTTTATATCCATAAATCTTATTTTTTTAATAAAAACTCTAATAAATATACATTTTTTGGATGTCCGTTTTATGCTTTTTAGATATTTAATTTAGTGAAGCGTTGTGATTTTGCCCCTGAATTTTATTATTTTAGTAATATTACTGTGTTAACAGTATACTTAACCAACACTTAAAAAAAAATTAAGATGATTAAAAATCTATTTACAATACTAAGTTTTACACTCATATATGTATCGGCCAATAGTCAAACTACCTTGAGTTTTGATGGAGCTGACGATTATGTCGCAATAAATAAATCTTACTCTTCTCCAATTTCTGCATTAACTGCAGAAGTATGGTTTAAAACCTCTTTTAATACTGCTGGAGATTTTTCTAATTGGGCTTTAATTTGTTTTGACCGAAGCGAATATTGGCATTTCAGTGTTGAAGGTGATGGTCGTATTGGATTTCATTCGACATCTTATGGAGGTGTTACTGATGATTTTTGGTCTTCCACAAATAGTAATTTAGTAGATGGCACATGGCACCATGCAGCGGTTGTTTTCGATGGAACAGATAAAATAATTTATGTAGATGGTGTAGAGGTTGCGAAAAAAGTAAATGCACACGCTGGTGATAATATTGGTAGAAGTGGAGTTACTAGGTTTGGCTACCTAGGAGATGGATCAGAATCAAGTTCCTTCAATTCTTCAAGGAACGGTATTTATTATGATGGTATGATCACTGAAGCAAGAGTTTGGTCAGTTGCAAGAACTCCAAGTGAAATACTTGCTAAATACAATACTGCATTAACTGGAAATGAAGCCAACCTAGATATTTATTACAATTTTTCTGAAGGTTCTGGTGCTACCTTAAATGATTTAAGTAGTGTCGGGTACGATGGAACAATAGTTGGTGCAACTTGGGTAACAGACAATGCTCCAGTTAATACATGTACATCTCAATTAGATTGGGCAAATTTACAACACCCAGCAAGCGGGTCAATTGCTTGTGGTGGAACTTTTGATATATATGGTCAAGTTTACGAACCAGGACTGACAAATGCAGATCCAAATGCACCTGGGATAGGTATGACTGTAGAATTTGGTTACAGTACCAATGATTCAGATCCTTCAACTTGGACTAATTGGTCTGCAGCAACATACAATTCTGATAACGGTAATAACGATGAATTTAAAGGTACTTTTTCTAGTTTATCATCTGGAACTTATTATTATACTTTTAGATACAGAAATGGGGCATGTGACTATGTTTATGGGGGTTACAATGGTGGATTTTGGAATGGAACTAATAATGTAAATGGGGTACTTACAGTAACACCTGAAGACGGTACATTTAATTATGGATCCTCTAGCTACTGTCAGTCAGAAAGTGACCCAATGCCAACAATAACAGGAACTAATGGTGGAACCTTTAGTTCTAGCACTGGGTTAACCATCAATACTAATACAGGTGAAATTGATTTGTCAGAATCAACACTTGGAACCTACACGGTATCTTATTTAACATCAAACAATAATTGTGCTGTTACAGGAACATTTGATGTAACTGTTAATGTTTTACCAACAGTAGATGCTGGAACAGATCAAACTGTTTGTGCTGGAACTGCTGTAACGTTAACTGCAAGTGGAGCATCTACTTATGCATGGGACAATAATGTGACTGATGGCACTGCTTTTACCCCAACTGCAACTGCAACTTACACTGTGACTGGAACAGATGCCAATGGTTGTATTGCAACCGATGCTGTGGATGTTACAGTGAATGCATTACCAACGGTTGATGCTGGAATTGACCAAACTGTTTGTTATGGAGATTCAGTGATTCTAGCTGAGTCATCTTCATGTTCTGGAAATGCTCTTGATTTTGATGGGAGCAATGATTATGTCAATCTAGGTAATTTAAATTTTATCAGTTCTGGAAATGCCAATGAGCATACTGTCGAAGCATGGGTAAAATTAGATGCTTATAATGCAGGGTATACTTGGGTATTTGGTGATGAAAAAAGTGCTAACCAAGGAATTCTATTTGAAATAAGTCCTACTGGCTACGTTACTGTTTATCATCCAGGAAATGGTGGTAGAAGCTCAAGTACTAATATTCAAATACCTTTAGGAACTTGGACACACGTTGCATTGGTTCAAAAAAGTTCTGGAGTTAGCTCATATGTAAATGGAACATTCGATGCGTCCTTGTTAGGATCATCAAATTTGAACATCGAGACATCGGCTGATACTTATGTAGGACGCTTCCCGCTTAATGGAAGGTTTTTAAATGGTCAAGTAGATGAACTAAGAGTTTGGAATTTGGCGAGATCTGCCTCTGATTTACTATCAACATTAAATTCTTGCTTAACGGGGTCAGAGTCTGGACTAGAGGCTTATTATAATTTTAATGAAAGTTCAGGAACAACACTTACAGATATAACATCTAACGGCAATAATGGTACGCTGACTAATATGGATGGATCTACAGATTGGGTATTAAGTGGTATAACAACAAGTTCTAGTAATTTTACATGGGATAATGGCGTAACTAACGGAACTGCTTTCACCCCAACTGCAACTGCAACTTACACTGTGACTGGAACAGATGCCAATGGTTGTATTGCAACCGATGCTGTAGTTGTTACTGTTAATTCTTCTCCCTCTGTTTCTGCTGGAGCTGCTTCTACTACACAAACTTCATTTGATTATACAGGGTCTGTGCAAACATTTACAGTTCCAAGTGGAGTTACAAATATTAATATTGAAGCTTATGGTGCAGAAGGGGGGACCCAATATGGTGGAGAAGGTGGATATGTAAGTGGAGATTTAGTTGTAGTTCCAGGAGAAACCCTTTACATATACGTTGGAGGTCAAGGGTCTGACATTGCAGCAGGAGGGCTTGGTGCCGCTAGTGGTGGTTTTAATGGTGGTGGACAGGGGGGTAGTAATGGATATGGATCATCTGGAGGTGGGGCTTCTGATGTTCGTCGTAATGGAATTGGTTTAGAGCATAGAATCATTGTAGCTGGTGGTGGGGGAGGAATGGATTTGAGTACAGGTTCAACTTATGCTATTGGTGGATTAGGTGGAGGAGATATAGCTTCAGGTTCAGGAAATGGTTATGCCATAGTACCTACACCTGGAACACAAAGTCAAGGTGGAATTGGAGGGAGTAGATCTGGACATGTTGCAGGTAATGGAGTTCTTGGTGTTGGTGGATCTACAGTTTTGTATAATGGTTATACATATAAGTTTGGTGGCGGTGGAGGTGGTGGCTATTACGGTGGTGGCGGTGGTCATCCTTGGTCTAGTGGTGCTGGCGGTTCGTCATATATTGGAGGAGTCACAAATGGGTCTACAACACCAGGACTACGTTCGGGAGATGGTCTAGTAATTATATCTTATTCTACTGCTACACAAACAGATTTAACTTGTAATGGATCAGCGGATGGAACTGCTAGCGTTACTGCAACTGGCGGAACGGGCACATTAACTTACTTGTGGGACGACGCTACAGGTCAAACTACTTCAACTGCTACAGGACTAGCTGCTGGAAATTATTCAGTTATAGTAACAGATGCAAATGGCTGTACGGATACATCAAATGTGACTATAACAGAACCAACTGCTTTAACTGCAACTATAGCAGTAACAGACGCTACTTGTAATGGAGTTGCTGATGGATCGGCTAGCGTTACTGCTTCTGGTGGAACAGGAACATTAGCTTACTTATGGGACGATGCTGCAACTCAAACTACTACTGCTGCAACAGGATTAGCTGCTGGAACTTATAACGTTACTGTAACGGATGCCAA
>CALJHN010000024.1 GCA_938075455.1 uncultured Flavobacteriales bacterium | reverse complement strand
ACTCTAAATCCGTCTCCGTAACCAATTCTTAAAGAGGAATTTTCTGTAATATTTAATTGATAGTTAATTCTTGGCGAATTTATAAAACCATGCTTAGAGTGAAAGTCTGTTCTCCATCCAAATAGAAGCTGCTGGTTATCACTAAATTTAAAATTGTCTTGAACAAAAAATCCAGGAAGCCACCATTTATCTGCTTTTAGAGTAGCTGCTGTATTATCGTTGTAACTATTGTATCTCAAAGCAAAACCAGAAAGTAAATTATTTTTATTCCCTAAAGATTTATGCCATGTTAACTGACTAAAACCAATAATTTGTTTTGCCTCATAATCGACCAACCCATACCAAGACTTTTGATCGTGAAAACTAAAAGAATTTTGCCATTTTAGATTTTTTTGCTCTGAAAACTGATAAAATGAACTCGCCTCTACTCTATTTGTTAAAATAGACTCACCATAACTTGTATTTTTTCCACGATCTTGTTCGGTAAAACCCATTTGACCTCCCCAACGATCTTCATTTAAATACCTTAAGGTAAGATTTAAAGGGTTGGCTCCATTTCTATTAAAGAATTGAAACTTATTAAAAATTGAATATCTATTTTTTAGAGATAAATCTGTAAATCCGTCCTCATTGTTGTCTATTGGGTTATTGTAATTAAAGATATCTATGGATGAAAAAGCTTTAAATCTTTCTTTGTCGATTAGTTTATAAACTATAGATGTATGTAATTCTCCCCAAGAAGATATATTAAAATCCAAAGATAACTTTGGGACACAGTCTATGTTTTTAGTTAGCACATTTATTAAGCCAGCCATTGCTTCAGAACCATATACTGTTGAAGCAGGACCTTTGATGACTTCTACCTGATCGATAAGACTTGTGGGAATTCCCTGCAAACCGTAAACTGTAGACAGTCCCCCCATAATGGGCATTCCATCAATTACAATCATAGAATAAGCTCCTTCCATACCGTTGATATGAATATCTCCTGTATTACAAACAGAACAATTAAATTGTGGTCTTAATCCAGAAATTTGATTGGTTGCTTGAACTAAACTAGGAGAAGGAACAGCATTCAAAAACTGAGAGGAATAAACAGCAATGGGTATTGGACTTTCCTTTCTATCAATTAGCTGAAGTGTTCCGCTAATTACCATTTCTTTAAGTATATCGTTGTTTTCTTTAAGTATGATTGTAACTGGAGATTTGTAATTATTAATTGAAAAGTTTAACACTTCACTCTCAAAACCAACAGAAGATGCTTTTAAAACGGTGGCTAGGTTGCCAATTGTCATTTTAAAATCTCCTTTAACATCACAAACTACCGATAGACTATCGCTCAGATTCATAACATGGGCAAATGGAATTGGTTTCTTTTGTTTGTCAATAACTTTTCCATTGATTTCAATCGTTTGAGAAAAAAATGGAAATAGCAAAAACAAAAATGAAAAACAAATAAAAAATCTAAACATATTAGCGAATTTACTTTAAATAAATGTAATTTTTAGACTAGTCTAAAAAAATAATTATAAAATTTAAAAAAAATATTTAAATTTGCTTAAATGAATTCTCAATCCGAAGAAGATTACTTGAAAGCACTTTACCATTTGGAGATGGACTTTGATTCTGTTTCAACCAACTCAATTGCAGATTATTTAGACATGAAACCATCTAGTGTTACCGACATGCTAAAGAAACTTGCAGAAAAGAAATTTATAAATTATCAAAAATACAAAGGAACGTCACTTACTAAAAAAGGCAAATTAATTGCTTTGACAATAATAAGGAAACATAGACTTTGGGAAACTTTTTTAGTAGACAAACTAGGTTTTGGTTGGGACCAAGTTCACATTATTGCAGAGCAATTAGAGCATATTAAATCCGAAGAATTAATTGAAAATTTGGACAACTTTTTAGGCAATCCAAAATACGATCCTCATGGAGACCCTATTCCAAATAAAGAAGGAGAAATCGAAAAAATGAATCAGAAAGTTCTTGTAGAACTTAAAGCTTTACAAAAAGGGATTATTACAGGTGTCAAAAAAGGTACAGCAAGTCTTTTAAACTATTTAGACAAGGAAAAAGTTAAACTTGGAGATTCTATAAAAGTGATTGAAATTCTAGAATTTGATGGAACCTATATTGTTGAAATAAATAAAAGAAAATTAACTTTTTCAGAAAAAATTTGTCAAAACCTACTACTAGAAACTAATGATTGAAACTATTAAATTTTGGTTTATAAACCAACATCCTGTGATTCAAGCTTTGATAGCTGGTTTATTCACTTGGATTGTGACTGCCATTGGTTCAGGATTGGTATTTTTTATTAATTCTTCGAATAGAAAAGTTCTAGACATTTCTTTGGGTTTTACAGGCGGAGTAATGATAGCTGCTAGTTTTTGGTCTTTACTAGCTCCTTCAATTGAATATTCTGAAATGCAAAAAGAGTTAGGTTTTAGTGAAATGCCATCTTGGCTAGCTCCAACTATTGGCTTTTTTTTAGGCGCTTTGTTTCTATTTGGTTTGGATAAAATAATTCCTCATTTGCATTTATTTGAAAAAAAAATTGATGCAGAAGGAGTAAATACTAAATGGCAAAAGACTATTCTTTTAGTTTTGGCAATAGCATTACACAATATCCCTGAAGGATTAGCTGTAGGAGTTGCTTTTGGTGCTATTGCCTCTCCAGAGCTTTTAAATGTGGAGATTTTCACCCTTGGTTCTGCAATTGCCTTAGCAATTGGTATTGGAATTCAAAATTTTCCAGAGGGTTTTGCTGTTTCCTTGCCATTAAGACGACAAGGACTGAGTAAATTTAAATCTTGGCAATGGGGACAGCTTTCCGCAATTGTTGAACCTATTTTTGCAGTTATTGGTGCAGCTATTGTTTTACAAGTTTTACCAATACTCCCCTATGCATTGGCTTTTGCTGCTGGTGCAATGATATTCATAGTTGTGGAGGAAGTAATTCCAGAAAGTCAAAAAGGAGGCAATACAGACTTGGCTTCAATGGGATTAATAGCAGGTTTTATTATAATGATGATGCTAGATGTAGGCCTTGGTTAATTAACCACCAAATCCTTTAAATAATTTTCACCTATTGATTTATTTAGTTGATCCAATAACTTGGTCTTTTGCATTACAAGCTCTTGTTTAAAAGAAGCGCTTGATAGTTTCAAAAAAAGCTTTTGGTTTTTGACATAGGAGTTAGTTACTTTTTTCATTAAAAAAGGTCCCATTATTTTAGTGAATTCTTGTAAAATCTCGTGCTCCTGGAAACGCTTTTTTAGTCCAAATTGATTAATAAAACTATCTACCACATTAGACAATTTCTCTTCGTTGGCATTTCTTTTTTTCATCTAATTTAATTTTGAAGAATTACCATTTTCAACCCAGAATAAATTACTTTCAATGTTGAGATTTGCTAAAATTTGAGGGATTTTTTCTTTACTGGTATCTGTTATGAATGTTTGTCCCAAATTGTTTTTTTCTATTAAGTTAAGAATATAACCAACTCGATGGTCATCTAATTTGTCAAAAATATCGTCCAATAACAATACAGGATTTACATTCTTTTTAAGCTTAATATACTCAAACTTGGCCAATTTTAAAGCGATTAAATAAGTCTTTTGCTGACCTTGAGAGCCAAATTTTTTCAATGGATTGCTATTGATTGAAAACAAGAAATCTTCTCTATGAATACCAGAGGATGTATGTCCAACTAATTGATCTTTAGTACGGTTCAATGTGAAAAGTTCTTTCATCGAGTTTTCATGTAAAGCAGACAGATATTCTAAATCTACTACTTCTTTATTGGAAGAAATATCCTGATAAAACTTATTAAATATGGGAATAAATTCATCAATAAATTTTTTTCTAGATTCATGTATGGATTGTGCTTTTTCAATCATTTGTTCGTCATAAACCTCTAGCAAATCAACAGAGCTATTATTGGTTTTTAAAAACGAATTTCTTTGCTTAAGAAGTTTATTGTATTGCAATAATTCGAATAAATAATTTTTATCAAACTGTGCAATTAAGGCATCAAAGAATCTCCTCCTTGTCTCGCTACCTTCTAAAATTAGATTTATATCATAAGGAGTGATCATTACTACTGGAAAGAAACCAATATGATCTGCTAATTTTTTATAAATTTTCTTATTCTTTTTAAAAATCTTTTTTTCACCTTTTTTTAATCCACAGTACAGTTTATACTCCTCTTGCTCATTTTTTACAGCACCCTGAATAACATATAGCGATTCATCAAACATTATATTTTGGCTATCAATGGAGTTAAAAAAACTTTTGGTGTAGCTTAAATGATAAATTGCATCTAGTAAATTTGTCTTTCCTTGACCATTGTCTCCAAGGAAGCAATTAACTCTATTAGACAGTTCTAAATCTGCTTGAGAAATGTTCTTAAAATTTAAAAGAGAAAGATTAGATAAATACATTTTATAAAATTACAATATAAAAGATTAGTTTATTACTTATAAAAAAAACTATTTTTGCAAACTAATTAATTAAATCGAAAGATTTCTTATTTCAAGTCTAATGGCAGAAAATAAAAATAAAACAGAAGATAAAACTACAGAAAAGTCTGTAGACAATAAACCAAGTTCTGAAAATACAACTCAAGAAAATGTAGTTGAAAACAATATAGAATTAATTCTTGGTGAAAAAGGATACGAGTACTATATAAATAATAAAAAGAAAGTTACATTTTATTCTGTGGCCGTTCTTGCTATTTTATTGGCTGCACTAGCTTACAAACTTATTTATGTTCAAATGATTGTTGAACCAAAAGAAGAAGAAGCTACAGAAAAACTATGGCAAGCAGAATCAAAAGCATTTGATGAACAAGATTGGGAATCTGCTATAAATGGAGATAGTTTAGGGTTTTTCAAAGGTTTTAAACAAATTTCCAAAAAATATTCTGGTCAAAATGCAGGTAAAATTGCTCAGTACAACTTAGGAATATCCTTACTTAATAATAAGGAATATGAAAATGCAATAATTGAGCTTAAAAAAGTAAATTTTCAAGATGAACTTTTAGGAACAATTAGTCAAGGAGCTATTGGGGACGCTTATATGCAATTGGGAGCAGTTAGCGATGCATTTGTTTATTATGAAAAGGCTTACCAGAGAAAAGAGAACGAACTTACTACCCCATTATATTTAATGAGAGCTGCATTATGTTTAGAAATTGAAGAAAACTATTCAAAAGCTATTGAGCTTTACGAAATGGTTTATAAAAACTATCCAAGTTCTAAAGATGCTTTAAGAGCTGAAAAATATGCTGAGTCTTTAAAGCTAGGTAAACCGGTCTACAAGTTCGATATGTCTATTAGTGAATAATGGCTAGCGAAGGGAAAAACTTATCAAAAGAAAAACACTTTCCTATATCCAATCCTGAAAAAATTAAAGTTGGAATAGTTGTTTCTCAGTGGAATCAAAACATAACAGACCGATTACTTGATGGTGCTAAGTCTGTTTTATTGAACTCAAAAGTTCCTGAAGATAATATTTTAATTAAACATGTCCCAGGAACATTTGAACTGCCTCTAGGAGCTCAAAATTTATTTGAAAAAAATATGGTAGATGGTGTAATATGTATTGGTTGTGTTATCCAAGGAGAAACCAAACATTTTGACTATGTATGTCAAGGAGCTACCAACGGAATTATGAGCATTGGATTGAGGTATAACAAACCCGCTACATTTTGCGTATTAACAGATCAAAATGAGCAACAATCTATTGATAGATCTGGTGGAAAACACGGCAATAAAGGTATAGAATGCGCAATTTCTTGCCTTAAAATGATAAAACTCAATAAAGATATTTCTAGTCCAGATAAAAAAATCGGATTTTAATTATCTAAAATTTTCTTAATATTTGGTTTAAAGTATAAATCAGATTTTAAAACCTTTCCATCTTCTCTAAATATTGGTTTACCATTTTTATCTAATTTGCTCATATTACTTCTTTGAATTTCTTGAAATACTTCCGTCATCTTGTTCTGTAAACCATGGGTTAAAATGGTACCACATAGTATATACAACATGTCTCCCAGGGCATCTGCTATTTCTGTAAGGTCACCTTCTTTTGCTGCTTGAAGATATTCCTCATTTTCCTCTTTCATAAGACTATATCTTAAATTAAGGTCTTTTTCATCTACTTTAGCTAAAGGTTTATATTTATTAGGAATTCCAAAAGAGTCATGAAATTCAGCTACTGCATTTACGCAATCAATTAGTTTTAAATTATTTTCCATCCCCAAATGTATATCTCAAAATCCATTAATGATTAAAAATGTTAAAAAATTACTTAACATATATTAACAGTGGTATTTTTTTGATTTTTAAAAGATTGTTGATTTTTGAATTCAAAATTTAGCAATCGATATGGAAATTCAAGAAAACAATACTGGTAATAATAACGTAGATATTAGTAAAATCAATACCCTTATTGAGAAAGAAAGTGGATTTATTGATTTACTAAATATGGAAATTGGGAAAGTAATTATAGGACAAAAACATATGGTAGAAAGTCTTCTAATTGGACTTCTTTCCAATGGTCATATTCTTCTAGAAGGTGTTCCAGGGTTAGCAAAAACTCTAGCCATAAGTACTTTGTCAAAAGTAATAAACGTAGATTTTAAAAGGGTCCAGTTTACACCCGATTTACTTCCTGCAGATTTACTTGGCACCATGATTTACAACCAGAAAAAGGAAGAGTTTATTTCTAAAAAAGGTCCATTATTTTCTAATTTTATTTTGGCAGATGAAATTAATAGAGCACCAGCAAAAGTTCAAAGTGCTTTATTAGAAGCCATGCAAGAAAGACAAATTACTATAGGAGATAAAACTTATAAACTCCCGGAACCCTTTTTAGTAATGGCTACTCAAAACCCAATTGAACAAGAAGGAACTTATCCTCTTCCAGAAGCCCAAGTAGATAGATTTATGTTAAAAGTTGTTCTTCCCTACCCTAACAGAGAGGAGGAGAAATTAATTGTAAGAGCAAACGTTTCTAGTGAAGGTTTTCCATCACCAAAAAAAGTTGTAGATCCAAAACAAATTATTAAAGCAAGAGATATTGTCAAGAAAATTTATATGGACGAAAAAATTGAAAAATATATTATAGATATAGTTTATGCTACCAGAGATCCTGAGTATTATCAGTTAGAGGAGATAAAACACTTTATTTCTTTTGGAGGTTCGCCAAGAGCTAGTATTTCACTAGCAAGCGCTGCAAAAGCATATGCTTTTTTGAAAAAAAGAGGATATGTCATCCCAGAAGATGTAAGAGCTGTTTGTACCGATGTTCTTAGACATAGAATTGGACTTTCATATGAAGCTGAAGCTGAAAATATTACAACAGAAAATGTGATAACTACAATTCTTAATAAAGTTGAAGTTCCTTAACAGTATTCAATATTTTGGAAACTAGCGAATTATTAAAAAAAGTACGTAAAATTGAGATTAAGACCAAAGGTTTATCAAAACAGGTTTTTTCTGGAGAATACCATTCTGCATTTAAAGGTAGAGGAATGGCTTTTTCTGAGGTAAGAAATTACATACCAGGAGATGAAATCAGAACCATAGACTGGAATGTAACTGCTAGATTTAACGAACCTTACGTTAAAGTATTTGAAGAAGAGAGAGAGCTAACAGTAATGCTTTTAGTAGATATTTCTGGCTCTGAATCTTTCGGGTCAGATGAATTATTGAAAAGAGAATTTATAGCAGAAATAGGTGCAGTCTTAGCATTTTCTGCTACTCAAAATAACGATAAAATTGGTGCTATTTTATTTTCAGATCAAATAGAACTTTATATTCCGCCAAAAAAGGGGAGAAAACACATTTTGAGAATTATTAGAGAGCTCATTGAATTCAAGCCAAATTCAAATCTTACTAATATTGGAGATGTAGTACAACACTTCAACAATTTGGTAAAGAAAAGAGCAATAGCGTTTTTAATTTCTGATTTTATTGGTCAAAATTTTGAAAAAGCATTAAAAATAACTGCAAAAAAACACGATATAATAGCACTTAGGATTTATGACCAACGGGAAAAAGAATTGCCTAATGTGGGGCTTACTCTTTTTGAAGATGGAGAAAGCGGGAAAAGAAGATGGATAAATACCAGCAAAAAAAGGGTTAGAGAAACATATTATAACAATTCGCTCTCAAGAGAACATAATATTCTAGAAATATTTAAGAAATCCAAAGTGGATCATGCCAACATTTGTATTCAGTCGGGATATATACAACCGTTAATGAACCTTTTTAAAAAACGTTGAAGAATCTAGCCTATATATTGCTAATTATACCTTTTGGGATTTTTTCTCAAAATATTGATTTCACCGCAAAAGCATCCAAAAATAAAATTGTCGTAGGGGAGCCAGCAACTGTTGCATTAGAATTTAAATTTCCTGCAAGTCAATTAATTGACAGTGTAGAATTTCAACTAGCTAGTAGTGGTGATTCATTAGGAAACAATTGGGAATTATGGGAAAAAAGTATTGTAGAAAAAAATTCTTATCAAGGAGATAATGGAGAATTTTTTGTTTCATTTACTCAGGATTTTACCATTGCAAATTTTGATACTGGTAGTTATACTTTCCCTCCTAGTATTGCTTTTTTCAACTCTGATAAATTGTTTTCTAACTCTTTAGAATTTACAATTGAACTTGACGAAATCGATGAAAAAGCATTTATAAAAAATATAAAACCTATCAAAGAAGTATCAATCGTATGGTATGAATATTTAATTTACTTTATTAAAAAATACGGTTGGTGGATATTGATAATTCTGGTTTTTATTTTTGCAGGAATACATCTTTACAAAAAATTTTATAAAAAGAAGATTAATTCCATTTCTATTCCAAGAATTCCATTGGAAGTTACTTTATTAGAATCTTTAAAGAATATTAAAGAAAAGAAATATTGGGAAAATGGTCGTTTCAAGAAGTACTACAGTGAACTTTCTAATGTTCTCTGGCAATTTTTAGAGTATAGATATTCCATCCAAACTTTTGAAAAGACTAGTGGAGAAATATTAGAAAGTTTAAAATGGTCTGAAATACCTAACAAATATCCTTCCGAATTGTCTCGTTTTTTCGAGATTTCTGACGGCGTGAAATTTGCAAAATTTAATCCTTTACAAAAAGACAATAATCATTCTTTTGAGTTAATAAAAGAACTTATAACTAATCAAAGATTAGACCTTATTTCAATAGATTCAAATAAAACTAATGAAAATGAATAATTGGTTGGGAAAATATCAATTTAATGATCCATGGGCATTGTGGTTGTTATTATTTATTCCATTTTCTGTTGGTGTTTATTATTGGATGTATTCTAAAAAAAATGAACCTCTTAAAATCTCAAGTATTGATTTTTTTGATGGAATTTCTAGTAAATGGAGCTCATTAATCCCACATTTTAGTTTTTTTGCCAAACTTATTGGAATAAGTTTAATGATAATAGCAATGGCTAGACCACAAATTGCGATGGAAGCACATTCAGAAACTGAACTATTTAAAGAAGGTATAGATATAATTATTTCTATGGATGCCTCTGGAAGTATGCTCGCAAAAGATTTCTCTCCAAACAGGTTTGAAGCATCCAAAGATTTGGCAAAAGAATTTGTAAAAGACAGAAAAAATGACAGAGTTGGATTGGTTATTTTCGAGGGTGAATCTTATACTCAATGTCCATTAACATCCGATAGAGATGTGCTTATAGAACTCATAGAATCTGCTGAACAAGGTATAGTTGAACAAGGAACTGCAATTGGTATGGGGTTGGCTACTGCAATTAATAGACTTAGAGAAAGTGAAGCTCCAAGCAAAGTTATTATTCTACTTACAGATGGTGTTAATACACATGGGAAAATACATCCATTAAATGCTACAGAAATAGCTAAAGAATTTAATATTAGAGTTTATACAATTGGTGTTGGAACCAATGGTAAGGCAAAAACACCAGTTGCAATAGATCCATTTTCCGGAAAATATATTTATGATTTGGTAGACGTGGAAATAGATGAAAAAACACTTAAAACCATTGCTTTAGAAACCGGTGGAAAATATTTTAGAGCAACGGATAACAACAAATTAAAAGAAGTCTACAAAGAAATTAATGAACTGGAAAAAGCAAAGATAAAAACCATAGAATATGATATTGACTTACCTGAAAAAGCAAATATTTTTATTGTATTTGGATTGTTTTTTTTATTACTTGAATTCCTTATTTCCAAATATTTTATGCCAAGTATTTCATGACCATTAATAAGAAAAAATATTATTTTAAGACATCCAGTTCAATAATAGGTTTAATCATTGTAGAGTTACTTTTTTGGGTTACAACTTTCTCTATTTACCAATATTTAACACTGAATGTTACAGAATTCAGATTTGAACATCCCAATATTTTATGGATGTTATTAATCATTGTTCTTATAAATATTTTATGGGTAAGAAACAAAATTTGGAAAAAAAAGGCGATTAGCAATTTTGCAGAAATAAATACCTTAAGTAAGATTTTTAATGGTTTTTCAAACAATCGGTCTTCTATAAAATTTTTCACTTTTAGAATTGCAATTGGTCTGCTAATTATTGCTGCTGCAAATCCTCAATACGGTGAAAATGAAAGAACTGTGGTATCTAAAGGAATAGATATAATGGTGGCATTAGATATTAGTAAAAGTATGATGGCAGAAGACCTTGTACAAGACTACAATAGACTAGATATTGCAAAATTAGCTATCGGCAAATTGATGAACGAGCTTAGAGGAGACCACGTTGGGATTGTAGTTTTTGCTGGAGAAGCCTACAAACAACTTCCACTTACACCTGACTATCAAGTTGCAAAGTTATTTTTAAAAAGTGTTGGAACAGACATGATTTCTTCTCAAGGAACAGATATTGGTAACGCAATTGAGCTTTGCATGAGTTCTTTTAGTGAAGAGAGAAAAACGAGCAAGGCAATTGTAATTATTTCTGATGGTGAAGACCATGAAGAAATGGCAATAGAAGCAGCCGAAGATGCAAGTGAAAATGGAGTAGTTATATGTACCGTTGGTATGGGTTCTGAAAAAGGAGTGCCTATTCCTATTATAAGAAATGGAAGAAAAGTTGGTATAAAAAAAGACCAGGAAAAATTAACAGTTTTGACTAAACTAAATGAGGATAATTTAATTCAAATTGCTGAAGCTGGTAATGGAACATATACCAAAACAAAAGGGTTAAATTTAGATTTAAGAAAAATCCTAGATAGAATTAATAAAATTGAAAAAACATCCTTAAAAAAAGACAGGTACTCTACCTACGATGATCAATTTCAATGGTTTTTAATTCCAGGAATTTTGTTGTTACTTTTGGACTTTATAATTTTTGAAAAAAGAGGAAGAATTGACGATCAATTAGTTTTATTTAAATGACAAACTTGAAAATATCATATATAAATTTTTTATTTTTAATTATACCTTCTCTACAATTCAACGGACAAACTATAGAGAGCAAGCTGGAACTTAATGAAGGTAATCAAGCTTACAAAAATGGAGATTTCAATAAATCTTCCTCTAGTTATGAGAAATCTCTTTCGGAAGATGAAAAAAATATAGCTGCTTTCTACAACAGTGGAAATGCATCTTATATGTCAGGAGATTTTGAAAGTGCAAGAGAAAGTTTCAATAGTTTTATTTCCAAGACAAATAATATTGATGACAAATCAAAAGCACATTACAATATTGGAAACTCTTTTCTTACAGAGTATGCAAAAGAAGCCAAGGAAAAAGGTGAAGCTCCTTCATCAGACATTTTAAAAAATGCAATTAAAGAGTACCAACAATCTCTTAGATTAAATCCGAAGGATAAAGATACTAGATACAATTTATCTTATGCGATGAATCTTTTACAAAACCAAGAAAAGCAAGAACAAGAAAATAAGGACCAGAATAAAGACCAAAAAGATAAAGAGGATCAAAAAGAGAAAGACAATAAAGATCAGGAAAACAAAGAAAAGAAGGACCAAAAAGAGAAAGACGGGAAAGACAAGGAGAAACAAGATCAAAAAGACAACAAAGATAAAGAGAAGGACAGCAAACAAGAACAAGAAAATAAAAAGCAGGAAGAAAAAGACAAAAAGCAAAATGCAAAACCCAATGAGACCAAAGAACAGGCTATAAAAAACCTAGATGCAATCAATAATGACGAACAAAAAGTGCTTTTAAAAGTGAATAGAAAAAAAGGAGATCAAAAAAAGAAGAGTAAAATCAAAGATTGGTAATGATTAGAATATTCAATTACATATTACTAATTACCTGTTTTACTAATTTTCAAGCGCAAGATTTTGTTTTTAAAGCCTATGTAGACCAAAATAATATATCTACTGATGATTATATTAGATTTACAGTTGAATCTAGTGAGAGAGTACGACTAGATAATCTTCAATTTCAAAATTTTTCAATTAGACAAGGCCCTTTTACAAGTTCTTCAAGTCAGACAACTATTATTAATGGAAAATTTCAATCTAAAAACGAATACAAATCAACTTTTGTATTAGCCCCAAAAAAGCCAGGTAAATTGGTTATTGCAGCAATAAAAGTAAGTTATAACGGTAAGGACTACAATACTGAAAAAATTATAGTTAATGTTGGACAAGGGCAGAAAAATAACTCTCCTAACACAAATAATAGTTCTAACAATAGTAAATTATTTGCAAAAATATCTTGTTCAAAAACCAATCCGTATATCGGGGAAAACATACTTGTGAATTACAAAATATACCAATCTTCATATCACATAAGAAATTTGGAAATCACGGATTACGATCTTCCTATGAGTAACGATTTTTGGACAGAGCTATTAGAACCTAAAAATAAACAGTGGAAAGAAGAGCAAGAGATAATAAATGGAATTGCTTACAGAGTTTTTACTCTTAAAAAAGAAATAATATCTCCTCAGAAATCTGGAAAACTAACCATTCCTTCTTTTGAAGTTTCTACTGTAATAAATAGAGATTTCTTCAATAGAGGAGTTTCAAAAATAATTAAGAGTAATACTCCAGTGCTTAGAGTAAAGAAACTTCCAGAAAACGCACCTAGAAGTTTCAATGGACAAGTCGGAAGCAATTATAAAATGAAGGTTAACATAAGTAAAAATGAATTAGAGGTAGATCAAGCTCTAGATTTTGAAATTAAAATTTCTGGAAATGGAAATCTAAAACAATTAAAATTTCCAAAAATAGATTTTCCAAAGGATCTTGAAAAATATCCCGAAGAAATTAAATCAAGAATTCAACTTTCGGAAAATGGCGTGTCAGGAAAAAAAACTCTAAATCAGCTCTTGATACCTAGGTTTCATGGGGACTATGATATTCCTTCTTTTGATTTTTGTTATTTTGATGTTAGAAGTAAAAAATATACAACTCTAAGCCATCCCTTAACTATTATTAAAGTAAATAAGAGTAAGAGTTTATCATCTTCCAATTTTGAAGTTAATAGCTCTGGAAAAATAAAAGCAGTTGAACAAGAAGATGTAGAATTGATGAATGAAAATATTCACCATATAAGAACCAAAACAAAATTATATGACTTTTCAAATCCAATTTTTGGAACTACTTTTTATTGGTCTATAATGGGTTCTTTTCCAATAACTCTCCTTTTATTAATTCTATTTTTAAATAATAAAGATCGATTTTTAAATAAAGAAAAAGTCCTTATGAAAAAGACAATCAAGCAGGTTCAAAAGGGTTTTAAGGAAATTAAGCAAAGTTATAGCACCATGGACAATAATGACTTCTTTAAAGATGTTTATAAGCTTTGGAACATTTATCTATTGAACAAGTATGAGATTAAGCTTTCAGATCTCAACCGAGAAAAAATAAAAGAAATTCTAATAGAATCAAATGTTCAAAGTGAAAATGTAGAAGCAATGGATAAAATTCTGAATGTCTGTGAAATGGCTCAATACAGTCCGCTTTCGAATGAAGATGCTGAAAAAACATTAGAAGATTGTGAAGATCTCATTAAAAAATTGGAGGGAAATGTTAATTAAGTGTTTTAAACCCATATTATTGATATTCGCTTTTACAAATGTAATGGGCCAAAGTAGTTACCAAATATTTGAAAAGGCCAATTCATTTTACGAAACTAAGCTTTACGACTCTTCAAAAACTCTCTATCTAGAACTTTACCATAATGGAATGATAAGTAAAGAATTGTTTTTAAACTTAGGCAATAGCTACTTCAAACTAGATAGTCTTCCTGCTGCCATACTTTTCTACGAAAAAGGTCTAAAAATTGCACCTGGAAATAAAGATTTGACCTATAACTTACAATTTTGTAATACCTTACTTAAAGACAAGAATTCTATTAAAAAATCAATTTTAATAAACGAGTTAATACTTAGTTTTTTAGGTAAGTCTCCAAATTACTGGGCATATTCTTCTATTATTGTAATGTTTATTACTTGTTTACTATTTACATTTTATTGGATAACCCCCAAAAGTTTTTGGAAAAAAATCTATTTTTATTCTTGTATCTTAACCTTACTTTTACTTATTGTTACCGTTGGTTTAAGTGCAATTAGTAAATCAAAAGTAAGTGAATCTAAGTATGGAATTATTTTTTCTCCTACTACTAAAGTTATGGTTGAACCTTCCTTAAGTTCATCTACCACCTATCAACTTCATGAAGGATCCAAAGCAAAAATAACAGGTGAAAATGAAGACTGGTATGAAATCTCTTTCAATGATCGCAAGGGTTGGGTGCAAAAAATTTATTTAAAGAAAATATAATGAATAACAAGGAAAAAGTTCAATTTGTAATAGATGAACTTGAAAAGTTATACCCAAAAACTCCAGTCCCTTTAAATCATCACGATCCATTTACACTTTTAATTGCAGTTTTACTTTCGGCTCAGTGTACAGACGAAAGAGTTAATAAAATTACTCCTATCCTTTTTAAAAAAGCTGATAACCCATTTGATATGGTTAAATTATCTGTCGAAGAAATAAAAGCAATTATTAGACCGTGTGGGTTATCTCCAAAAAAATCAAAAGCAATATTTGATCTTTCTAACATTCTTATCGCCAAATACAATGGAGAAGTACCAAAAGATATAATTCTTCTTGAAGAACTTCCTGGTGTTGGTCACAAAACAGCCTCAGTAGTAGTAAGTCAAGCTTTTGGACAACCGGCATTTCCAGTAGACACCCACATTCATCGATTAATGTTCAGGTGGGGGTTTACCAGTGGAAAAAATGTTGTTCAAACTGAAAAAGATGCCAAAAGATTGTTTCCTGAAAATATTTGGAATAAACTACATCTTCAAATCATTTTTTATGGAAGAGAGTATTCTCCTGCTCGTGGACCAAAAAAAGATAAAGATTTCATAACAATGAAAATTGGCAGAAAATCTGTAATTTCAGATTATAAATAATTTTTTTTATGAAAAGTGCTTTTTTTTGTTTTACAATTTTAGTAGCATTTAACTCTTATTCACAGAGCTTTAGTGTGCAACAAAACAATGTTTCCCTAAATGGTCTTTCCTCAAACTTTGATTTCTCCCAAAACACATATCTTGATGCCTTTGCAGATGACTCTTTAACTTGGAATATTATTATGGATTCTTTACCATCTTCTTGGAGTTTTTCATATTGTTTCCCAATTTGTTATTCTATTGGAGTTACTAGTGGTGATTTGGTAATCTCTAACGGCCAAAGTTATTACCTCAACTGTCATATATATCCGAATAATACTAGTGGTGAAGGATTCATTACTATGGAAATAAATAATAATTCTGGATATAGCGAAGAGGTTAAGTGGTACGGAGTTGCAGGTAATGTAGGTATTGTAAATCAGTTTTTAGAAAAAAGAGGTGAAGTAAAAAATATTTACAACCTAAATGGTCAAATTGTAAATGATTATAAACCTAATCAAATCTATATAGTTCAATTAAATGATAACTCATTAGTAAAAATTTTTGTTAATGGTGAATAGAAATTTTAACTAGAGGAATCAACCAATCAGAATTCTAGAGATAAAGACTTACAACCTGCTATATTTTTTTTTTAATTTTATGAAATGAGCTCAAAAGTTGAGATAAAAAATAAAAAAGCAAAATTTGAATTTGAATTCATAGAGAATTTCACTGCTGGAATTCAACTCTTTGGTACAGAAATAAAGTCTATTAGAAACAACAAGGCAAGTATTGCAGAGTCCTATGGGATTATCATTAAAAATGAGCTATTTATTAGAAACATGTATGTAGGTGATTATGAGAACTCTGGATATTTTAATCACGATAGTAAAAGAGATAGGAAATTACTTCTCAATAAAATAGAGCTAAATAAAATCAACAAAAAACTAAAGAATAAAGGTTTAACCATTGTTCCTACAAAATTATTCATTGGTAAAAATGGATGGGCAAAATTGAATATTTCCATTGCAAAAGGAAAGAAGATTTATGACAAAAGAGAAGATCTTAAAACTAAAGACATAAAAAGAGAAATAGACAGGAATTTTAAAAAATTTAAATGATTGAAATTCAGTATTTTAATAAAAATCAATTAAATAATTAGTTTATTATATTGTCAATAGTATTAAACGATACGTAATGGTAATTATTTCTTGCTTTTTGATAAACCTTTTTCGCCCAAATTTTATGCTCTTTATTTTTTGAAAGTTCTAAATAAAGAGGCTGTAAAAATTTTCTTCTACCAATTTTCACCAAGAACTTATCTAAATTTTCAAAGGCTGGCCTGTAGTCATTTTTAATACATTGTAAAAACCAAACAGCTAGTATTTCAGAATTGCCACTATTTGAAAGATCAAACACTTTATCTAAGTCTACCATTTGGTCAAGGTTTAGACTTTCAGGAAGATGTTTTAAGAAATGTAACCACTCATGGGTAGACCATTTATTACTAATAACTTTAAGATCTTGTGCCTTACCATCTAAAAATGTGGCAACAGAACTTTCTACGTTTTTAAATCTTATAGAATTAACTTTAGGACAATTTTTAGGTATTCCAGAATCATAGACCCACTGCTCTACATTTAACCCCCTGTAATTATCATCTAATAGATTTTCTTTTAAATAAGATAAAAATTCATCAGTGACTATGGTTTGAAATTTATGGTCGTTAAAATATGTTTTTAAGAACTTATCCATTTTATCTCTACCTATATGTTCTTCCAACATTCTTAAGAAGAAATACCCTTTTTCATAGGCGATATCAGTCATGGCATCATCTGGGTGTTTGCCTTTCATATTCAACCTCAACAATTGCATTGCTGGTTTAGAGTTATCTACTTGATTTTGAAGATCTTGAAAACCCAAAAGAGCCAACATTTCAGAATAATCTCTTCCGTACAATGCTTCCATAATTCTTCGTTCAAAATAAACTGTAAAACCTTCATTTAACCAAAAGTCATTCCAAGTAGCGTTGGTTACTAGGTTTCCACTCCATGAATGAGCCAATTCATGTGCAATTAATGAAACCAAACTACGATCTCCAGCAATTATAGTGGGAGTTGCAAATGTTAATCTAGGATTTTCCATTCCTCCAAAAGGAAAACTAGGAGGTAAAACAATAACATCGTATCTCTCCCAGTCGTATTTTCCGTACAATTGCTCAGCTACATCTACCATTCTTCCCATATCAATTAATTCATTAGCACATTCTTTTACCATGGATGGTTCAGCATAAACTCCTGTTCTAAAATTAATGGCTTTAAACTCTAAATTACCTACAGCTAAAGCAATCAAATATGGGGGAATAGGTTGATTCATTTTAAAACTATAAACATTATTAGTATCTATTTCTTGAGGATTAGCTGCACTCATCACAGCCATCATGTTTTGTGGAGTATTAATTTTTGCAGAATAAGTAATCCTAATTCCTGGTGTGTCCTGTATAGGGATCCAAGACCTGGTAAAAATAGATTGTCCTTGAGTGTACATAAAGGGAAAGGTTTTCCCAGCTGTTTGATTGGGAAGTAACCAATCTAGAGCCTCGGATTTATCAGTAGTTTCGTAAAAAATAACTACCTCATTGGATTGGGTATTTAAAATAATAGAAAGAGCAGAGCCTAATAATTCATCAAATTTTCCAAACGAAAATTCAAGTTTATTACCATTACCATCTTGGATGCTATCAATTTTTAAATATTTAGTATCTAATTTTAATATATCAACTTTTCTATGATCATCCAGACGATGGGTTACAGAACCTTTTAATTTTTTTTCCTTAAAATTAACAGATAGCTCTAAATGGGTATTTAAAATAGGTAAATCTTGATAATTTGAAAGAGTGTGCATATCGATAATTAAATTTTTATCGTCTGAAGTGCTCTTGTTTTCAGCTTTAGAATTACAACTTGACAACATTCCAAATATTAAAGATATAGTTACAACAAAATTAATTTTCATTTTTTAAATTTTACCAAAAATAGTGTTTCAAATTGACAAAATCGGCGATTGTATTTTATATAAATTATACAGATTAAAAAATTTGTTTATTTTCACAACTAGATATCTAAAAAAAAACTTATGACAACTATTGAAGCCAATGCAAAACACCCTAAGGGTTTAATGACCTTATTTTTCTCTGAAATGTGGGAAAGATTTTGCTATTATGGAATGAGAACACTTCTTACTCTCTTCCTTGTTAAATCATTAATGATGGGAGATAGCGAAGCTTCCTTAATTTACGGTGCTTACACTGGCTTAGTTTATGCTGCACCTATATTGGGCGGGAGAATGGCTGATAAATATTTAGGTTACAGATATGCAGTAATGTTAGGAGCAATTTTAATGGCTATTGGAGAATTTTTAATTCTAGGAGAAAGTAAAGAAATGCTTTATATTGGTATGGGAGCACTAATTATTGGAAATGGATATTTTAAAGCCAATATTTCTACCATAGTAGGTAAATTATATAAAGACAACGACCCAAGAAGAGATTCTGGATTCACTATATTTTACATTGGAATAAATATTGGAGCACTTTTAGCAACAACTGTGGTTGCCTATGTTGGAGAAACCTATGGGTTTACTTATGGTTTTGGCTTGGCAGGTCTTGGAATGTTATTGGGGCTATTTATTTTCTGGGGGGGAAGAAAAAACTATGCTGCTGCTCCAGGACTTGACATTCATGAAGAAGGAAAGAAAAAAGTATTAGGTCCTCTAAATATGGTTCAAGTAATAACTTTGGGTTCTCTATTTTTAATTCCTCTTTGTTATGTGCTAATAATGCAAAATCAATGGCTGGACTATATTCTATTGGCACTATTTATAGGAATTTCTATTACTCTTATAAGATCTGGAGGCAAAGAAGATAAGTTACAGAACGTTTCAATGTGGAAAGACCGAATGATTGCCTTAATTATATTTATGGTAATCAACATATCATTTTGGGCCTGTTTTGAGCAAGCAGGAACATCTCTAACTCTTTTTGCGGATAGAAATGTAGACAGGTTTATTTTTGGTTGGGAAATGCCTGCAAGTATGACCCAGTTCTTTAATCCTTTCTTTATTATATTATTTGGCTCTATATTTTCAGTGATGTGGGTAAAGCTATCTAAAATTGGTAAAAACCCAAGTATTCCATTAAAGTTTTGTTTTGGAATAGTTCAGTTGGCTTTAGGATTTCTATTGACACAAGTAGGTTTTCAATTTGTAAATGAAGCATACCAAGTTCCACTTTTAACCTTGGTATTTTTATATATGCTTCATACTACCGGGGAATTATTTTTATCTCCTATTGGTCTATCAATGGTTACCAAACTTTCACCAAAAAGCATGGCTGGAACTGCAATGGGCGCTTGGTTCTTGAGTTTTGCTATTGCCAATTACGTTGGAGGAAAAATAGCTGCCCTAACTGGTGGACATGGCGGTGGAGAAGTAACTTCTGCAGAAGATGGGTTACTTCAATATTTAGATACATTTGCTACAATAGGCTATGTTCTTTTAGCAATAGCTGCTCTGATTTTTGTTCTGAATAAGCCTATTCAGAAATTGATGCACGGAGTAGAATAACCTAGAAAATTTTACTAGGGTTCATTATATTTTTGGTATCAAAAACTTTTTTAATTTCTCTCATTAAATTTAGTTCTACATCCTGATATGCAATATCCATATAATCTTTTTGTACCCATCCAATACCATGCTCCCCAGAAATAGTTCCTCCCAAAGAAACAGTAAGTTGAAATATTTCTCTTATTGCTGAGGGAAGCTCATTGTCCCATTGTTTTTGGGTTAAATCTCCTTTGATAATATTAACATGTAGATTGCCATCACCAGCATGACCGTAACAAATAGACTCAAATCCATATTTTTTACCAATTTCTTTTACACCGGATAATAGCTCTGGTAGTTTATAACGAGGCACTACTGTATCTTCCTCCTTATATATACTATTTACTTTAACTGCCTCCCCTATTCGTCTTCTTATAAACCATAACTTTTCTTTCTGAGCTTCATCTTCAGCAAATAAAATATTTTCATCTGAATTGTGTGCTTCAACAACTTCTAGAACTTTTTGTATTTCGTCCATTAATGGTTCTGGTTGATTTCCATCTACTTCAATTAATAGTAAAGCTTTTACATTTTCGGACATTTCTAGCTCTGCTTCTTCAATATATTTGATAGTATAATCCACTGCATTTCTATCCATAAATTCCATAGCAGAGGGAACTATACCAGCTTTAAAAATAGAAGCAACTGCACTGCAAGCGTCAACAGCAGAGGAAAAAGGAACTAAAATTAATTTATTGTATTTAGGTAATGGAATTAATTTTAGGGTAGCCTTAGTTACAATTCCCAAAGTTCCTTCACTACCGATCATTAATTGGGTGAGGTTATATCCTGTAGAATTTTTTAAAGTATCTGCACCAGTTTTAATAATATCACCATTTGGTAGTACAACCTCTAGATTCAAAACAAAGTCTTTGGTAACTCCATATTTTACAGCTCTAGGACCACCACTATTTTCTGCAATATTTCCACCAATAAAACAACTACCTCTACTAGCTGGGTCGGGAGCATAATACAATCCTTTTTTAGCTACTTCTTCTTGTAATACTTGGGTAATAACTCCTGGCTGCACATGAACCTGCAAATTTTCTTGATCTATTTCAAGTATTTTATTAAACCTTTCCATGGAAAGACCAATCCCACCATGAATAGAGAGCGAACCACCACTTAATCCAGTTCTTGCACCAATTGGAGTAACAGGGATTGTATTTTTAAATGCCAATTGCATAATTTTAGAAACTTGATCGGCATCTTTAGGTTTCACCAATACTTCTGGTGGATAACTTAAATTTTCAGTTTCGTCATGTCCATAGTTAATTAAGCTTTCTTTATCTGTTAAAACATTCTCTTTTCCAACCAAGAACAAAATTTCTTTTAAAATAGATTTGGATATTTTATTGTATGATTTTTTGGACATTCAGGTTAAAAATACATAAAGATGGGCATTACAAGCTCAAATATTTATAACAAAAGATAAACAAACAACTATTTTTCACAAAACTAATTGGAGATTTCAATAGGAGCATTATATTTGCATTCGAAAATTTGATTCGTTAGCTCAGCTGGTAGAGCACATCCCTTTTAAGGATGGGGTCCTGGGTTCGAACCCCAGACGAATCACTAAAGCCTTCCTAACCGAGGGCTTTTTTATTTTAGAGCATGTTCAATTAATTGTTCTATTGTCACATAA
>CALJHN010000023.1 GCA_938075455.1 uncultured Flavobacteriales bacterium | reverse complement strand
TTTATCTAACATTCTGTAGTAAGGCTGAGAAAGGGACTTGTACTTTTTTGCTTGATAAGCACTCCATTTATCACCAATTGTGGTTATATTAATTATTTTTCCTGGTGCAATTTCCTCTTCAAAATGTTGGTCATCTGGAAGGGGTCTTTTGTCATCAACATAAAGAGAAATTATTACAACACTATCTCTCAAAATATTAAATACCCCTTCTTCTCCCCAAACTTTTTCTTCCATTTTTCTACAGTTAATACAAGCATGGCCTGTAAAATCTAAAAATGATGGTTTATTAACACTTTTAGCATATGCTAATCCTTCCTCTAAGTCATGAAAAACTGGTAGTCCTTGAGGTCCAGAATGTGTATTGTCTATAGTATTATTTATCTTGTCAGTGTTTGAATAAATTCCAATTCCAAGAGGTGATTCACTGTAGCTCATTGGTGGAGGAAATCCACTAATTAACTTTAAGGGAGCTCCCCATAATCCTGGAATTAAATACATGACAAAAATTAAAACAGCTGTTGCTAATAATGTTCTAGAGACAGAAAGAAATTGAATATCCCCATCGTTTGGAAGTTTGAAAAAACCAAATAAATACAAAGCAAGGACAAAAAATATTCCAATCCATATTGCTATAAATAACTCTCTTTCTAGAAAATGACCTTGCATTACAAGATCTGCATTGGAAAGAAATTTAAATGCTAATGCTAACTCTAAAAATCCTAAAAACACTTTGACAGTATTTAACCAGCCACCTGACTTTGGCAAGGAATTTAACCACCCTGGAAATGCAGCAAATAAACCAAAAGGAAGCGCAAGTGCAAGAGAAAAACCAAACATGCCTACAAAAGGGCCTATTCCACCAATAGTTGCCGATTCTACAAGAAGAGTTCCAACAATAGGTCCGGTGCAAGAAAATGAGACAAGTGCAAGAGTAAATGCCATAAAGAATATACCAATAAATCCGCCTTTTCTAGAAGCAGAATCTGCTTTGTTTATCCATGAATTTGGAAGATTTATTTCAAAAGCTCCTAAAAATGATACAGCAAACAATACAAGGAGAATAAAGAAAAATAAATTAAAGTAAATATTTGTTGAAAGTGAATTTAGAAAACTTGCACCAAATAAACCTGTTATAATGGTTCCTAATAAAACATAAATAATTATGATACATAACGCATAAAGTATTGCATTTCTAATTCCAGAAACTTTATCTTTAGACTGTTTAGTAAAAAAGCTTACTGTCAGAGGAATCATAGGGAATACGCAGGGTGTAATAAGCGCTGCAAAACCACTAAGAAAAGAAATTATAAAAATAAGAAATATAGATTTAGAATTAGTTTTGCTTTCTTCAATTTTTATGTCATTGTCTTCTGCTAATTTTTTTTTAACTATCTCATTCGTTTTAGTTTTTTTTTTCTCCTTTAAAGTTTCAGTAGAATTGAAATTTTTATCACTTTGACTTTGAATGTCACATCCTTTAACTTTAATTTCAAATGGCCCATCGTATGGAGGTAAGCAATGACTATCGTCGCATGTTTGAAATGTAAAAACTCCTTTGATAACAAAATCTTTTTCTGAATTAACAACTACTTTTCTTGAAATTTTAATTTTCCCTTCATGAAGATATAGATCTTCTTTTGCTATATTATCATAAATACGTTTAACCTCCGGTTCATAAATAGAGTCCTTAATAATAAACATAGAGGATGTATCCAAAAGTAAATCTGTAGGGATTGAAAAACTTTCTAAAGGAAGATTTGCTCCATTTATATGCCACCCTTCTTCAATGTCAATATCTGCAATAATAGAAACTACACATTCTTTTTGAACAACATTTATTGAATATTTTACTTTATCTTCAGGGAACTCAATTCCTTGAGAAAATAATTTACCACTAAGGATTAGGGCAATAAAACTTAAAAATAAAAATTTTATGTTTTTTAAACTCAACAATAACATTTTGTAAATTTACAACGATATTCTATCAAATTAAGAAATAGATTAATTATTTTTTCTCTTACGTTAGCAATGGTAAAAAGTTGTATTCACGACTGTGAAATTTAACTTGGTTCATAGGAAAACTTGTAACAAATACTAGAGTTCTTATCTATCTTATATTTATCACTTATTAAAAACCCTACAATCCATACAATATCATCATTGGATTCTAACACATAAATATTTTCTTTTTCTAAATTGGAGATTTTAAAGTCTATTAAAACATCGCTTATCTTTTTGCTTCCTTTCATACCAAGTGGTTGAATTTTGTCTCCCCTCCTCCATTTACGCAATTTTAAAGGGAAATCTAGCTTAGAAAAATTAAAAAACTCTACATTATTATTGGACATTTCTAGTGAAAGATTATCAGATTTATGGCCAGTTAGTTTAATAGGGCTTTCTATTTTTTCGTTTTTTTTTATATAAAATATGTTGTTATTTCTTTTATTAATTGTCTTTTTTGAAAGAATCCATTTTTTTCTGTCTTTAGAAATGCGATGTGTAGAACTTTCTATAAACTTTCCACTTTGAGAATTACTTTCCAACCAATTGTTAATTTGCGAATAATTGAATCCAAATTTTTTAAAGAAATGGTACCATGCTTGTCTTGGAATATGGTTGTTGAAATTAATCAGAGTATGGTCTTTTTTTTCTGATAAAAGTGGTTGAATAATTTCTTCTACTAATTGATTTAGTAATGAATAATCTTCTTTTAGGAAATTTATAGAATTGGTCAATCCTTGTTCAAATTTTGGAAATTTGTTTTTTATTTTTTGAAATACTTCATTTCTAATATAGTTTCTCTCGTACTTAGAAGTTAAATTACTACTGTCCGTTCCATAATTAATTTTATTTTCTTGAACATATATTAAAAGTTGAGTCTTAGTAAATTGTAATAATGGTCTTAAAATTATCCCGTTTCTCTCTGGAATTCCTTTTAAGCTACCTATGCTGTTGCCTTTTAAAGCGTTGAAAAGAAAAGTTTCATGATTGTCATTTTGGTGGTGAGCAGTAAGTATATAATCCATTTTATTTTCTTTTGCCAAATCATTGAAAAATTGGTATCTAACTTCTCTAGCTTCGTTTTGAAGATTTTTAAGTAGATTAATTTTAGCTTCTTTGTAGTAGAAATTCAATTTATTTTCCAAACAATATTGTTTGACAATGAAACTTTCTCTTTCACTTTCTTCATTTCTCAATTGGTAATTTACATGAGCTACTGAAATATTTAAGCCAGCTTTTAAACCAATATCTAACAGTGCCATTGAATCACTCCCCCCAGAAACACCAATTAAAAACTTGCTATCTGTTTTTATTTGATGTTGCTTGAAAAAAGCTAAAAACTCTTTATTAATATTATTAGTTATTGACATGCTTTAAATAGTGCCTCTGCTTTTATTAAGGTTTCTTCGTATTCTAACTTTGGGTTGCTATCAATAGTAATTGCACCTCCTACATGAAAAGATAATAAATGATTTTCTTTGTTGTAAATTAGTGTTCGAATTATTACGTTAAAGTCAAAATCTCCGTTGGGGTAAATAATTCCAAAAGAACCAGAATACAATCCTCTTTTTGAAATTTCATAATCCTCCATTATTTGCATTACTTTAATTTTTGGTGCTCCGGTCATAGACCCCATTGGAAAAGTAGCTTTTAAAATACTTGAAATCTTTTCATTATCAGAAATATTGCAGGAAATAGTAGATATCATTTGATGGATATTTTTAAAAGTATAAATCTCTCTTAGCTCTTCCATTTTAACAGTGCTTTTAAGAGCTATTTTACTTAAATCATTTCTTACTAGATCAACAATCATATTATTTTCTGCCTGATCTTTTAAGCTGTCTTTTAATTGTTCTTTTAAAAGCTGGTCTTTTATTGGGTCTAAATCTCTTTTTTGAGTCCCCTTAATAGGGCTTGAAAATAGTTTATTTCCTCTTTTCTTAATGAATAGTTCTGGACTAGCAGAAATAATATGATGTTTCTCTAAATCTGCATAAAACCCATAAGGAGGATTGGTCAAATCCATTAAATTTTCAAAAATTAATTTGGAATTTAAATGGTCAACTTTTGAAATCCATTGATAACAATAGTTGGCTTCGTAAAAATCACCTTTCTGTATATGCTCTTTAATTTTTAAAATATTATTTAAGTATTCTTCTTTAGAAATATCCGGTTGGAATTCTATTTCTTGATTAATTTTTTTTTCTTTTTTGATTGAATAATTGTTGTGGATCTCGTCTGGAACAAAACAATGGATATCTGGAAATTTAATACCATCCTTGTTGTTAGAAGACAAGTTTTCGATATGGTTTTTTAAATCGTAAGAGTAAAAGCAGATTATATACTCATTTTCATTATTGCTAATGAAATCATCTAATTCATCAAATAATTTTGGGTTTTTAATAGTTGAGCTCCAGGACGCTTTGGTTCCATTATAAAGTGTATTATTGAAAAAAACCTCCAAAAGTTAAATTTTAATAAAAGATAAATTCACTATAATTTATCCTTAATAATTTTATGAAGACCTTCTGCCCAATCATCGTTATCATTAAGAGAAGGAACAAGTTGAATTTCCTTTCCCCCATGTTCTTGAAAAAGCTCTAGATATTCTTCACCAATTTCTATAGTAGTTTCCAAGCAGTCTGCCACAAATGCAGGAGAAAAGACCAAAACTCTTTTTTTACCTTCTTTTCCAAGTTTTTCAATAGTATGGTCTGTATATGGCTGTAGCCATGGGTCTCTTCCTAATCTAGACTGAAAACATGTAGAATAAGAACCTTCTTTTAATTTAAGTGCTTTTACAAGTAATCTAGTTGTTGCATAGCAGGTAGCTTTGTAGCAATTTGCATTTAAAGAGTTTATTTCATCTTCACATGAATGATCTGCACAAGGTTTTCCATCTAAATATACTTTATCAACATGTCTCTCAGGAATACCGTGATAGGAGAACATTATGTGGTCATATTTAGGAATGTCGAATTCTTTTGATCGATTAACAATACATCTAATATAGTTGGGATTATCGTAAAATTGACCTATAACAGTAATTTCAGGTATTACCCACCATTTATTAATGATTTTAAATGCTTTTTCTATGGTAGATCCCGATGATGCAGATGCATATTGAGGGTATAATGGGAAAATATAAATTTTGTCATAATTTTCGGTTCTCATTTTTCCCAATACATTTTCCATGCTAGGAGAACCATATCTCATTGCAAGTTCAACATCAAAATCTTTTAAAGCAAGTTTTTTTAACTTGCTAGTGAGACTTTTCCCATAGGTCAATAACGGTGATTTACCACCCCCAATTTTAAATAATTTTTTGTATTCTTTGGCAGATTTTGGAGCTCTAAATGGAACTATAATTAAGTTAACTAATAGCAATTGAGCAATTCTTCCAATATCAATTACTCTCGGATCGTTTAGAAATTCTCTAAGATAAACTCTTACATCTTTAACTGAAGGACTGTTAGGAGTTCCTAAGTTAAGAATTAAGACTCCAATTTTATTTTTTGTCATATTAGATATGTAATGGTCTACTTTCCGTTGCTGATAGTGCAGCTTCTTTTACAGCCTCGCTATAAGTTGGATGTGGATGACAAATTCGAGCTATGTCTTCAGCACTTGCTCGGTATTCCATTGCCACTACTGCTTCCATAATTAAGTCTGCAGCTCTAGGAGCTATCATGTGAACACCTAGAACCTCATCTGTTGAGGCGTCAGAAATTATTTTTATTAAACCTTGAATGTCCATAGAAGCTCTGGCTCTCCCAAGTGCTCTAATTGGAAACTGACCAACTTTAAAGTTCACGTTAGACTCTTTTAACTCTTGTTCTGTTTTTCCAACTGCTGCTACTTCTGGCCAAGTGTAAACTACTCCAGGTACTAAATTATAATCAATATGTGGCTTTTGATTTGCAATAAATTCAGCCACAAATACACCTTCTTCCTCAGCTTTGTGAGCCAACATAGCACCTTTTACAACATCTCCAATTGCGTAAACATTTTTTAGAGAGGTTTGTAAATGCTCGTTGGTAATTACCCTTCCAGCCTTATCAGTTTTTACACCAATGTTGTCCAATCCTAATTTTTCGGTATATGCTTTTCTTCCGACAGCAACAAGACAATAATCTCCTTCAACAGAAATAACCTCTCCCTTTTTGTTTTTCACATCTAGCTGTACTCCGTCTTTGGTAGAATTCACTTTTTGAACAGCGTGGTTAAATAAAAACTTAAATCCTTCTTTTTTTAGAATTTTCATAAGTTCTTTTCCAAGTGTTTTGTCCATAGTTGGTAGTAACCCATCTTGGAATTCTACAACTGTTACTTGAGAACCCAATCTTCCATAAACAGAACCAAGTTCAAGTCCTATAACCCCTCCTCCAATTACAATAAGATGTTTGGGAACTTCTTTTAAAGAAAGAGCTTCTGTAGAGGTTATAATTCTTTTTTTATCAGGCTCCATTCCCGGAAAAAAGTTTGGTTTTGAACCAGTTGCAATTATTATATTTTCTCCAAATATTTTTTCGTTTTTTTCTCCATTTATAGAAACGGTATTTTTATCCACAAAAGAACCCATTCCATGGTAAACTTTAATTTTATTTTTATCCATTAAATATTGAACCCCATCACAAGTTTGACTTATTACTTCCTCTTTTCTTGTCATCATCTTTGGAAGATTTACTTTAGGAGTATTAATGTCAATTCCATGCTTGTCAAAATCATGAAGTGCAGTTTTAAAATGCTCACTAGAATCTAAAAGAGCTTTTGAAGGGATACATCCAACATTTAAACAAGTTCCCCCAAGTGTGTTGTATTTTTCAACTATAGCAGTTTTTAGTCCTAGTTGAGCACACCTTATTGCAGAGACATATCCCCCAGGACCTGAACCTATAACAACAACATCGTATTTTTCCATTATAAATTATTTGATTACTAATTTAAACATAATGGTTAAAATCAACCGTTTGTTTTACCAAGATTAATTTGAAATCCACATTTTTTAAAATAATAGTAATAAATAATTACAAGTTCGAGTATAATAGGCTTTACAAAAGAATTGAATTCTTGAGTTAAAGTAAACCAAAACAAAATAGTTGTAAAAATTAAAATCAGCGATAATATTAAATACCAATAAGTGAAATTATTCCAGCTTCCTTTAATTAAGCAGTAAATTAAAATAAAGTGAAAAGGAGATGCCCAAAGTAAATTAAAATTCATTTTGGTTGCATTGTGATCAGTTCCTATCCACATAAAAACTAAAATCACACCTAATAATCCAACTATAAATAAGTTTAAAGAACTCCAAAACCCAAGTGCTTTATCTAATTTAAAGACAATTAATACTAGAGTTATCCCTAGTAAAACCCAACTATATAATCCAATCTTGCTAAGTTTACTTTTATTTTCAAAAGACTTAACAAGAGTATTTTTTGATTTAATCAGGTTTTTATTAGCTCCATTGTTTTGAACTAAGCTTTGGTCAAATATCTGTTCAACATTAAGTGGAAGAAACATAAGATTTTCATTACTTACCAGGACATCTATCTTTTTACCTAACACAAGGTCTATTCCCAACTTTAACCAAGGAAAAGATTTCAAATACAGATGAATAGTTTCTCTAAAAGTTAATTTGTTAGATTTTGGAGATTGGTAAAAACTTATATTTTCTTTAAATACTTTTTTTATAATATCTCTTAATCTAGAAGAGCAGTTGTCATAAAAAAATTCATACTTATATTTCCTGTTTTCAGGCTTGTAATTCTCTTCAAGAAGTTGAATTATTTTATATTTCTCTTGAATATTTAAGTTTAAAACTTGCTCCCTTACTCCTCGTTTAGCGCGGCGATACTCCACCATGAAATTAGACATTAATTGAATGCCCATATAATATTTCAATCGCCCTTTTGCAAAATCATATCCAAATTGAAATTGATTCTCTGAAAATTCAAATAGGCCCCAATTAAAAACTAAGTCATCGCCATTTTTAGGGTTTTTTATTCTTAATGCACTATGTCCAAAAAGAGAATATATTTGAGTGCCTGGATCACAAGTGAGAACACTAATTTCCGTACTTTCAATATTTTCAGAAAGATTTAAACTGTTTGAAAATCCCCAGAAGGGAAAAAAAATTAATAGAAAAGTTATTTTAAATATTAAAAATTTCTTTTGCATTTTTTGAAGTGATATTTCCAATTTCTTCACTGCTAATTTCGTAAATATCCGAAAGTTTATTTGCAATAATAGGAATGTAACTACTTTTATTTCTAGTTCCTCGAAATGGAGTAGGGGTTAAATACGGCGAATCTGTCTCCAACACAATATTTTTAATATCAATATTCTTAACCACTTTGTCAAGACCACTATTTTTAAAAGTAACTACTCCACCGATTCCTAATTTAAATCCACCATAATTTAATATACGTTCTGCATCTTTCAAAGAACTGGAAAAACAATGAAAAACACCTTTCAAGTTTTCGTCAATTTCTTGGTCTAAAACTTCAAATATTTCATTATAAGAGTCTCTTGCGTGAATAACTATGGGAAGTTTAAATTCTTTGGCCCAATTTATTTGGGCAATAAAAGCTTTTCTTTGAATTTCTAAATTTGATTTTTCCCAATACAAATCAATTCCAATTTCTCCTATAGCTATAGGTTTTATGGATTTAATAAAGGGTTTTAAATAATTCAAATCATTTTTATAAGAATCTTTGACATAGCAAGGATGTAATCCAACCATTGGGTAACAAATATCTTTATATACTTCACATGTTTTTATAACATCTATAATTGAACTTTTGTCAATATTCGGTAAAAGAAGTTTATTAACTCCACTATCAATACATTCTCTAATAATTCCCTTTCGGTCTTCATTGAAGTCTTTAAGATAGATATGGGTATGGGTGTCTATGTACACAATATTTAGTATATATTAGTAATGTTAATTTCGAACCTTATTTACATATATCAATAGAGAAGATTGAGTAAAGATAGTTATAAGACAAAATATTTCAAGGAATTAAATTCATTAAGATTTATTGGGTTCATTGGAATTTTTTTTGGACATGTTTTTTTTAGTAATAGCTCTGAAATAATTAATTCTAAAATTTATGCTACTTTATTTAGTTATGGCAAAATTTTAGGATTTATCTCAATAGACTCTTTTTTTGTTCTTTCAAGTTTTTTAATCACCTGGAAAGCTTTGGAAGAAATTAAATTTACCAATACCTTTCAATTTAAGAATTTCTTAATTAGAAGATCATTAAGAATTTGGCCACTATATTTTTTAATTGTTTTCCTTGGTTTTTCATTAGAGTATTTTAGATCCTACTATTTTTTAGAATCAGAAAAATTACCCTCTTTGTGGAATTTCATTTTATTTATTTTAAATTATGATATCATTAAAAACGGCTACAATTTTTTATTTTTTATGGTCTTTATGTGGTCTATTTCTGTTGAGGAACAATTTTATATTTTTTGGGCAATTACAATAAAATGGTTTTATAAATATCTTTTTGGAATATCATTTTTAATAATATTTATATCCCTTATTTTTAGAATTTATTTTATCAACGATCCAAATTCTTTAAATTTCCATACTTTAAGTGCACTCGGTAATTTTGGCATAGGCGCTTTAACAGCAATTGTAGCATTCAAAAACACAAATTTTGTAAATAAACTTCAAAGTTTAACTAGAAACACAATTTTATTTTTCTACTTAATTATTTTTACTTTTTTCATTCTTATGCCCTCTCTTCTTGAAAATAATTTTTTCATTGTTACTCAAAGAGTATTATTTTCTATTTTCTTTTCATTTATTATTTTGGAACAAAGTTATTGTGACAATTCCTTATTAAAATTTTCCAGAATTAAGTACTTTAATTTTTTTGGTAAGATATCCTATGGGTTATATTGCTACCACGGAATCATAATAACTATCGTAATACAAATGAGTGGATTTTTAAGTGAATCTTTGTTAAATAGCTTGGTGTTATATCCAATTATAATCTTTGTTTCAACACTTATGATATCTCAATTAAGCTTTAAATTTTATGAGTCTAAATTTTTGAACTTTAAATCTAAATTCTCTTTTTTATCATCTAACTAAATACATTTTACCAAGACCATTGTTAAAAGCTTTGTCTCCTTCGGAAGATCTGTGTTCTATTTCCAAATTATTTATTTCTGAAATCACTCTATATATATAAACTCCATTTGCTACTGGATCACCAAATTCATCTCTTCCATCCCAGAAATATTTGGTCATATTATTACCGATTTTTATACTTTCTATCTCGCTGAGATGGATTTGCTTTATAAGTCTTCCGTTAATATTCATAATTTGGATATCTAGTTTATTAGGTATTTCAGATCCAGTTAAGGTAAAAACAAAATGTGTTTTTGTTGAAAAAGGGTTAGGGTAATTATAGATATTTGTAATGGAAGACTTCTGAATTACCTCAAAGTTTATTTGATATGGTTCATCGCCACTAGAATTACCAGTTTTGTCTTGACCTTGAACTCTTAATTTATAGATTCCATCTTGTTTAAAAACAGGATTATATTCAATAGTAAATATATTTTCATCTTCGTTAATATGCCATTCTAAATTAGTTAATGGACCATTGAAGAAGTTAATTCTCTCCCAGCTTGAAGCGTTTGGCTTCATAATTTCAATTTGAAAATTTGCAGTATCTATATCTTCATTTAGAATTAAAAAAGGGTTTTCATCATTTAATTCAATTACAATAAGCGGATTAGGACTTACTATATCGTTATTTAAAATATGAACTCCATCAAAAGTAACGTCCAAAAGAGGATTAGTAATATCTTGTAATACAGTAACCCTTGTTTGGGCTAAATTGTTGAAATAAAATTGTTCATCTTGATCTTTTTCAAGATTATTTATTTTAGGATTTGCTACTACCCACATCAAATATTCATCGACTTCAAATCTGCTAGAAATTGCAACAGTGTCTATAATTATTTCTCTTGCTCTAAGAGAATCTTGTCTTTTATAAGGAATATCCACTTGCCCGTTTTGGTTCTCCAAATAGTATTTTATTTTCAAGCTATCCATATCAAATGGAGAAATATTTTCTACAGCAACACTAAAATAAATAGAGTCCCCTTGTTGAACAGTATTAGATTTTAAAAACCAACTTTTTTTAGGATTAATTGCCAATTCAGGTAAAGGGTCGTAGGTGACCACCCAGCTTACTATTTGAGTTGGTGTTAATGAAGAATCATCGAAAGTTTCCATTTCCAATTGTAGATAATGAAACGAACTGTCAATAGATTGTAAGTTGGTAATAGAATCTTTTTTAGTAAAACTAGTATCAATTATCAGCGTTTTGAGACTAGAGGATAAAGAATTTAAACCATAAATTTTTAATCTTGCAGAATCTGCAGAAGGATTCTCTAGTTCTTTTTGTTCCCAATAAATATTTTTCCAATTCTTGGATGGCCCAATTACACCTGATGAAATTTTTCCATTCTCTAGCGTACTTGTCACTGTTGTACTAAACTCTAGAAGTTGTGAGGCAAAAAACCCTGGAGAAATTGTGTCTGATCTAATTTCTATAGCTGTATTAGGATTGCCTTTTTCGCAAAAGAAAATAAAACCATCGTCTGGTTGGTTTGAGTTGATAAATCCTGTAGCTCCTAGGTTTTGAAAAGCAGAGAACAAATTAGTAGGCCAGTTGGCATATAATGGACTATTATAAAGCAAAGTACCGCCATAACTGTTAGGAATATAACTGTAAACTATAACATAATGACCATCTGGTATTTTTGTGGTTAACATTCTTGCCAATGAATCTAATTGGGATGGACTATTATTTTTAAACATAAAAAACCCGTGCTCCCTTGGTCTGCCAATTAATGATGTATTTCCGCAGACAGAAGGATCTCCATTATATTGACCAAAACAATTATTAGGGTTTCGATTACCAAATGGAGTTTTCCAATAATTTAAAGAATTAGGATCTACTACTCCAACCATAATTGAAGGGTCTGTGTGTCCTCCGTAATCCCCAATCTCACCACTAACTTCCCAATATGTACCAGACCATTCAGAGCTAAGGGCAACGTGTTGAATATAATTTTTGCACGTTATAGTTTTAAGTGTTGGGAAGAAATTGTAAATATTATTTAAAGTATCTAGCACAATATTTAAATATTCATTTTCTTCAAATTGATCAATGTGGGATTGACTCCATCCCCATTTTTTGGGAATGTATTGAAATGACCTTACTTTCCAGTCAACAATAGAGCTGTCAGGTCTACAACGCCAGTAATACACTATACTGTCTTCAAAGTATAATGAATCATTTAAAGCCGATATGCTATTAGACCAATTCCATGGAATCGCTTCAATAACTCCTCCACGAGAAATAATAGATTGATTTTTTAAAAATGGGGAATTAAATTTTCTAGAAGTGTCTATTTCAAAATAATAAGTGTTGGTAGCCTCCAAAGGATTAATTGTTGAAACTCTTAGTGTGTCACTTTGATTACCTACAATGCTTAAGTCATATGGCCAAACTGGAATAATTGAATTTGATGAAATATTCAATAAATATTGAATTCTATTGTTCCCGTTCTCGTCGAAAGCTTCCTGAACTGCAGAAATTGGTAAATCAATAGAAATTGTAAATATATTCTGTCCAATACTAATTTCAGGTTTATTAATTATGCTAAAAGTAATAGTATCTACATTTAATACTCCAGGAATAAATTTTGAGTAAATCGTATCCGTTCCATCAGGAAATTCCTGCTTTAGTTCAACAAAAACAGAATCTCTAAAAGCTCTTCCCAAATTATATACTTTGAATTTTAAATCAAAATTTGATTTTGAAAGGTCTATAACACTTGGTTCTGTCCATACATGCTGGGTAGATAGCACTAATTCAGGTAATTTATGGGAATTAACTTTTATTGCTGGGTCACCCTGAAAAGACATACCATTATAATTACTTTCTTGCTTAGGCCCCCAAACTAAAGATGAATTTACATCTAGAGAATCTAAAGTCATAACCATTTGTTGACCTATGGATTTATTGTAACCATATTTTCCAATCATTTTATATAATTTTCTGGCATAAAAATTAATGTAAGGTGTAAATCCTTGTTTAACTGTAGAAATAAATCCAATCGCACCACTATTTGTAGGTCGAATAATTTGTTCAGAAAAGCTATTGGTATCTGGATTATGTACATCACCAGAATAGCAACCTAATCCGATTACAACTGGATACTTTCCTTGATTATTCCAGTTCTCTGGTTGGTCAATATTTTGACTAAATCCATATCCAGCAGAAGAATGTCCAAAAAAAGTCATCAATGAAACACCTTCCTCTAAATAATTTTGAACGATTTGAAATTCCAATGGATTTATAATTGAGCTAAAAGGATCTTTCCCAAACTTTTTAACTCTACCGCCAAACATAGTGTCTTCAATTATATTTTTAAATTGGTCTAAATAATTGTTCATATAGGCTTGCTGCGAGCTATCGCTTCCACCAGAGAAATGAGCTATATTTTTCTGCCATTTTTTGTTTTCTATCGAATAATTATTTCCTTGTTGGGATTCTAGCTCTACTACTTTATTTAAATAATTTAATACAGATGTATTGCTAGTAACACTTAGTCTACCAATTGGGAGAGATAAACCTTTTTTATTATTTTCTAAACCAACAGCAAAATGATTATCAGAACTTGGATATCCCCAAGATGGTACCAAGTTTAATCTATAAGATGTAGAATCATTTCTTGATCCAGCAGCAACTTCATCATTGAATCTTACAGATTTTCCTATTAAAAAAATATGTGAAGGCCAACTTGGCCAGTTAAACATGCTGAATTTTAAAAATCTTTTTATTGATAAAGGGTTTTTAAATATCCCTGCTGAAAATTGGTGATATAATTCTTCAATATCTATTACTAATGTGTCTACACCAACAGCTCTATATGCGGCATAGTTTCTAGATGAAGAAAGTAGTTTTTTATTAGTAATTATTACAAATGCACTGTCAATTTGTAAAGAATTAAAATCATTAAAATAGCCTTGACTATTAACAGGGTGAATTTTATTAATATAATTAATATTTGAATCTGTTGATAAATAACAAGTTATAGAATCACTTTGAGTAATTGGAATTACTGCTTCCAAAGTAGAATTATTGGGAATTAAAGGAACTAATCTGTGTACATCATCTAAAATATAAAGTATTGGGGTTCCTAACGAATTTGGAGTGTTGGAAATACTAAGTCTTTGTTTTTGGTTAAATAAAGATGGTATGCCAAAATGTAATTTTTCGTAGGAAGAAAAATCTGTACTGTGAGGATATGACAAAGTAATCGAAGCTATATTTTGATAATCTGTTCCTTGTCCAATATTTGAAATCTGATGTTTGAAATTAGTCGTGTTAGAGAGTGTATTGCTACTAAAACTATATTTTACATGAAGGGTTTGATAATTTATGTAAGACGAATCAAAAATTAGATTATTATTGATAAATAGTTTTGTATTGTGGTTATCTCCGTTAGAGTTAGTAGTGGAGGAATTTGCAGAAAAAAGATTTATTTGCCCAAATGCATTTGGACCACCTCCAAAACTATTTAATGAACTTACTTGTACAATATTTGAACTATTTTTTTGTAACGTAGCTCCAGCCCATCCTTCCGCTATTCCATACTTTGGACTTGAAATACCATCAATTTGATAACCTGGTAGATAATTTGAATTAAATTTTAAAACTTGTGTTTTCCAACAATAGTTTATGGTGCTATAAAAGTTGTAATTTGTATCGATTTCTATAATAGTTCTCTTATTATTGGTATTATTATTCCATGAAAAATAATATCTAATTGTATCATTAAATAAACTGTAATAATTGTCAGGCATAAAATGGGCAGAATCATAGACTAAAGAATCTAGCCATCCGTCATTTTTTTCAGCATAGAATTCAATGTATTCTAAAGAGTCTAAAAATCCATTATTATTATTATCCTTAATGAAAAGTGAAATCTCTTTTTCTTTACCAAAAACTTGAAAGTTATTATGAGGAATATTACTAATACTAACTCCTAAATTTATTAAATGATTGTTAATAGTTTCGAAATCTAGCCTATATAACCCGGTTTCAACAATTGGAAAATGGAAGTATTGCTGATTATAATTTATCCACTCGTTTCCAAAAGACTGTGAAAAATTACTTAAATGAAGCGATAGGAAAAAAAATAAAAAGGTAATTTTTTTCTTTATTGTTTTCAATTTGTTTTTGGGTTTAAGTCGAATTTCAATGAGAAAACATTGCTGTATTCTGCAATTGAAACATCTCCAATATCAGTTAAGGCATACTCAATTTCAACGCCTTTAATATTAATTCCAATCCCTAAATTTGGTTGGATGGTATAAATAATTTCACCAGTTAGATCAGGAGTTTTTTGAATATTACCAATACCACCTCTTATAAAAACTATATTTTTTATGTTAAACTCTCCACCTATATGAGGATCGACAGAAAAAGGATTCCCAGATATTAACACATTTCTCTTTCCATCAGTAGTTATATCTGCATTAAATTCTATTAATAAATGAGCATTTTTTTTTATTTCATAATTTTTGCTTAATCCAACAATTAAGCGAGGTAGAGTTAGCTCTAAACCGTTTTCTGGAAGTTCGTTACCAGAAGAATTAAATGTATTTATCATCTCGTTGGACAACTGATATCTCCAGACATTGAAGGTGGATGTAACATCTTTAGCTACCACAGCAACAGCCCAGTCATTATTAATATACGTAGAAGAAATATCAATTCCAAAACCCCAAGCTGAAGCAAAGTCTCCCGCAGTTCTATTAATTATTTTAGCGGAACTCCCAATTGAAATATATTCGTTAATTTTTCTTCCATAACTTCCTATAAATGCCATATCAGCAGCACTAAAATAGGATATTCTGTCATAGTTTACATTTCCTTGTGCATCAATGAGTTCGGACGTATTAGGTATATTGTCTACTCCAAATCTTAAAAAAGAAAATCCAAAACCACTTTTTTCATCAATTTTTTTTGCAATACTTCCAAAATCATATTTTGCAATACCAGCAAAATATTCCGCATGCATTAATCCTACTTGTATATCGTTATTAATTTTAGAGAGATTTGCTGGATTCCAAAATCCAGACATAGCGCTATTTGTACTGGTAATCACTGAATTAGACATTGCCAATGATCTAGCACCAACTCCAATATTTAGAAATTCATTGCTATATTTCGGAGAATTTATTTGTCCGAAAATTGAATAATTAACAAATAATAATAGAGCTAAATAGTAATTTTTCACAGACGAATTTAAAAATATTTAAGTTAGTAAAAACTAAATATTGGTTTTTTGTATACTTAGAAACGAAGTTTACATTAATTTAGTTCATTTATATGAAAAAAAATATTCCCAATATTATAACCTCACTGAACCTACTCTTAGGTTGGACATCAATTTATTTTGCATATTTAGGAGAAATAGATTGGGCTGTAAGTGTAATATTGTTGGCTTCACTCTTTGATTATTTAGATGGATTTACTGCTAGAAAATTTAATGTCCAATCTGCTTTAGGTGCACAATTAGATTCTTTTGCAGACTTAATAACTTTTGGAATTGCTCCAGTTATAATTGTTTTTTTTGTTAGCTCAATATCTTTGTTTTATGTTGAAAAAGATATGGGATTTTGGCTTTTTTTTGTTCTTGGTCTTATTCCATTACTAGGAGCAATTCGATTGGCTAGATTTAATACTGTGAAAGAAAAAAGTGCTTTTTTCATAGGCCTACCAATTCCTGCCTTTGCATTAATAACAATTAGTTTAACTTGGACTTATATCGAGTTCAATACTTTAATAATAAATATTGCTAATCACGAAATTATATTTCCAACAACTATTCTTTTAATTAGCTTATTAATGGTAAGTAAATGGAAATTTTTATCATTGAAAGTAAAGAATTTAAATTTTGACCAAAACAAGCTTCTATTTATATGGGCAATTTCATCTTTAATTTTTCTTATAGTATTAATAATATTTGGAAATTCTTTTCTTATTCTTCCCATTGTTCTATTTTTGTACTTGTTCTTTTCTTTAATTAATAATTTTATATAATGAAATTTAAAGCTAGTATTGATATTATGCCACTTGAAGCGTTACTTGATCCGCAAGGCAAGGCAGTGAGCCAAAGTATGGACAATTTAAGTCTTACTGAAATTAGTAATGTTAGAATTGGAAAACATATCACACTTTACGTGGAAACTAGCGATGAGAATTCTGCAAAAAAAATTGTTGAGAATGCCTGCAAAAATCTTTTATGTAATCAAATAATGGAAAGCTTTACTTTCACGTTGAGTCCGTCTTAATTATTGATTAATAGCAAAATTAATTTTTTCAATTACCCTTTCCGGATCAATTCTAGACATAGACTGTTCAGCTTTAACTTTATCTTTTTTTCTTATTTTACCATAAATACTAATTGGTCTTTCATTAAATTCTTCATTACTTAACTGAACAATAAACTCTTCATTAAATAAAGGTCTAAACCCTAAAAAAGGATGTGTTGGACCCCATACAGAGACAACCTTAGTACTCGTAAGACTTGCCAAATGCATATTGGCACTATCCATAGAAATAAACACTTTGAAACCATTAATTAATTCCATTTGTTCATTTAGATTTAGATTTCTATCTATCATACTACAGTTTGAGTTTTTTAAAAAGTAAGTTTTTGAATCTTCTAGCTCTTGACTTCCAAAAGCAAAAATTACAAAATTATAGTTCTTAAAATGATTAATTATTTTTTGATAGTTTGATAAAGGCCATATTTTACTTTTATGTGCAGAAAAAGGTGCAATTCCAATAATGTCTTTTTTTGTAGTTCCAGCTTCTAAAGACTTACTAATATTAGAAAAATCAAGTTTTTCAAAATCTTTTTTTAGACAATTTAAATAACGCTCACTTGATGTTTTAAGTTTCTGTAAACCGATTTTTTTATTTATAATTTTATTTTTTAAACCCCTTTGCTTTTCAAAAACTCTAGTAATTTCTGTTTTTGAAGAAAGCATCAAGCATAGTATTTTTGAACGAATAACATCGTGGAGGTCATAAATTCCATTAAAATTTATATTTCCTGAAACTACTTTAACTTTTTTAGCTATTAGAAATATTTTTTTTTCTTTTGAATTAAAATCTATACCAATAAATTTTAATCTATCGTCAAAATCAAATATTGACTTATTATTTATATTTGAAACCATCCAGATTCTAACATCGGGATATGTCTTGAGAAATAGTTGAATTATTGGTCTTACAAGTATTACATCTCCAAGTGCCGAAAATCGTATTATTAATATATTTTTAAGAGTTGTTTTTTTGATAGAGCTCAGGATTTAAAGTTGAGTCGTTATACATTTTCATTTGTCTATAGACTTTCATTTTTTTTATTCCACTACTGTAATCTTGTAAAAGTTGGTCAAAAGAAAGACTTAAATCCATTTTTTGTTTTTTTAGAATATTTAATTTTTCACTACAATTTAAAATGTGTTCTTGAGAAACATCCTTTCTTTCTGTTTGCTCATTCATATGGAATATTTTCAGATTTAAAATAGAAAGTCTATCCACTACCCATCCAGGGCTTTCAGTATTAATTCTACTCTCGTTATTTGATTTTTCTTTAAAAAAATGGAAATAATAATCGTCAATTCTTTCTACAATATCTGTTCTTTTTTGGTTTGAAGAATCGATTCTGTGTTTTATAGCTAATCCGTTTTTCGGATCTAAATTTGGATTTCTAATTAGATCCTCTAAATGCCATTGAACTGTATCTATCCAGCATTTCTCAAAAAGTAAAAATTCCAGTGTTTCTTTTTTAAAAGGGTTGGAATAAGATGAATCAACCTCATTATTAATATGGTAATAGTCAATTGCTTTTTCAAAAATATCATTACAAGTTTTTGCTTTCATTTTAATTTAGGGAATAAAGCATTTTTAAGTTCTGTAGCATCTTCTGGTTTTAATTTTCCAGCTAGAACTAAACTAAGTTGTTTTCTTCTTAATGCAGAATCAAATCTCTTTTTGTCAATTTGTGTTTCGGGAATTAAAGTTGGAACACTTATTGGGTTTCTATTTTGGTCAATTGCTACAAAATTATAAATGGCTTCGTTACATTTTCTTCGGCTACCATCCGTATTTTCTACAAAAACGTCTATAAAGACTTCCATCGAAGAGTTGAATGCTCTACTTACTTTTGCATGTAATGATACAATTTCCCCTGCGAATATAGGTTCGTCAAATGAAACATTATTGATGGATGCAGTTACGACTACTCGACCACAGTGTTTGTGAGCTGATATACTTGCTATTTCATCCATCCACTCCAATAGTCTTCCTCCAAAAAGTGTATTTAATGGATTGGTATCATTGGGTAAAACCATTTTTGTTTGAACTGCTAAGGATTCTGTTGCTTTTTTTTGAGAATTTTTCATTATTGCATATAATTTCTTTCGTATCTAGCTTTGTCTTCTGGGCTTGTAAGTGCTTCAGGACACTTTCCTTTACCAAGTTTTTTAAGCCATATAAATTTTACTTTAAATATTAAGGGTCTATACCTGCTGCTGAAAATCCCATATGTAGATTTTCCTTGTTCCCATTTCTTTAACGCTATAAAAGGGGACTCGATTGTTGGAATTACAAATAAAGTTTTTTTTACTTTAAATCCGTAGCCAACTTTTAAATGAAATGCCAAAGTTAATTTATCTGTATTATTAGGTGAAGGGCTTCCTTCCTCAAACAATTTAAAATTTATATTGGATCCAATGCTTGTTTGAATAAATTTTCTGTCAGATAATTGCCAAATATTATTCAAATTGAAACTTCCTTCTAAAAATCTTTGTTTAAAGATGGACTTATTTTCATTTATTTGCTCACTTCCGGAAAGCTTTTTATAACCAATTCCATAGTCTAAATAATTAAAAATATTTCCTCCTTTTTCAAAAATCCGATAAGCTCCTGCTTCAATAATATAAGCCAATCTTCCTTTGGCGTTTATTTCACTATTAGAATTTGTTAGGATATTTGGTATTTCATAGGGAAACATGTAAGTAAGTCCAGGGCTTAAATAAAAATTTTGTAATTGATAAGTGCCATTAAAGTCTACTAATGGAATATTCTTTCTCTGATTCATTTTCATCTGACTGTTCCCAATCGCTGAAATAAATATTAATATAAGAAATAGGGAATTCCGCATAATTATTTAATCATAGATAATATTTGATTTTCAACTTCTTTAGAGTCCCAATTTTTTTCAATAGTAGGAGAACTCATAACTTTTTGCATTATCTCTTCTTGAACTTTTCCTTTTTTGTAAGCATCAGAATATCTTATGTTGCTAAACGATACTTGGCTATATAATGGAATCCATTTGTTTGGATGGCGCTCATGAATTTTAGCTTCAATTTTTTTCTGAAGTAAGAATTTCTCATCTGAAACATGATCTCTCATTACGTAATAATTATCTAGCGAAAGGTCTTGTAGAGCGTCCCCATCTGGCTTTCTAATTTCTTGATATATTTTGAATGTTTTATCCCAGTCTTTATGTTTTTTGTAAAGCTCCCACATTACAAAACAATCTTCAAATCCAGCATTCATACCTTGTCCATAAAAAGGTACAGTTGAATGCGCAGAGTCTCCCATGAGAGCAAATTTCCCAACCGTCCAAGGGAAACACCTTGTTATAGACATAGAAGATAGTGGATTTTGATGCCAGTTTTCAATCAAATTTGGAATCATTTCATAAAAATCTGGAAATACTTCTTTTACAAAATGCTCAATTTTATCATCGCTATCTAATTGTTTAAATGCATACTTGTCATTTTCAAAAGGCATAAATAAAGTACAAGTAAAAGAGCCGTCTTCATTTGGTAAAGCAATCAGCATAAAACGTCCTCTGGGCCAGATGTGTAGGGCGTTTTTTTCAATTTTATAATTTCCATTTTTATCTGCCGGCAAAAGCAATTCTTTGTAACCGTCTTCAATGTAAAATTGGCTAAAATTAAATCTATCTACCTTTTGCATAGAGTTGTATCGAACTGCAGAAAACGCACCGTCGGCAGCAAAAATAACGTCTGCTTTGTCTTCAATTATTTCTTGAGTATTCAGGTTTTTTAAAGTGATATGGCCTTTTTCTAAATTAGCATCTAAGCATTGGTGCTGATAATGAATTTTGGTATTTCCTTTACTTTCTGCAAGATCCATCATGATTGCATTAAGATGGCCTCTTGAAACTGAATATATTGCTTCGTCTTTTTTCCCATATGCTTGGTAAGTCAAATCTCCCTTAATGCTATGCATTATTCTTCCGCTCATTGGAATGGCAATTTTTTCAATTTCTTTTTCTACACCTGCTGCTTTTAAAGAATTCCATCCGCGTTCAGAAAGTGCTAGATTTATAGATTTTCCAGCGCTAATTTCCGCTTTTCTAATGTCTGATCTTCTTTCGTAAATTACTACTTGATACCCCGCTTTTTGCATGTAAACAGCCCACAAGGAGCCCACTAAACCTGCACCTACTATAATTACTTTCTTTTCCATCTTTTTCTATATTCAGATTTTTCAAATTTACTATGTTGGATTCTTTTATTTGCTGAAAAAACTTTATTTGAAATTCTCCATACCACTAATCCAAAAACAACTGTCATTATTGCTAGAAAAGATATTTTTATTTCAGGATTCACAATTATTTTAAATAATTATTTAATACTCTTCCAAACTCATAAACATCTAGAAAACTATTGTAAAAAGGAACAGGTGCAACTCTTATAGCATTGGGCTCTCTCCAGTCTACAACAATATGGTTTTTAGAAAGCTCTTGAAATAATTCTTTTCCGTTTCCGTGAGCAATAATAGAAAGTTGACAACCTCTTTCATCGGAATTACTTGGTGTGATAATTTCTAAAAAAGATTCTTTTTTTTCATTGATTTGATTTATAATAAATTCTAGATAATTGGTTAGTGAAATACTTTTATTTCTAAGTTTTTCCATTCCAACTTCATTAAATAAATCTACAGATGCTTTGTGAGCTGCCATGGCAAAAACGGGGGCATTAGATAATTGCCAGCTCTCAGCAGTAGGAATAGGAGAGAATTTATCGGGCATTTTAAACCTATCTTCTTTTTTATGGCCCCACCAACCAGCAAGCCTTAAAATATTTGGATTTGCAACATGTTTTTCATGGATGTATAATCCACTTACTCCACCAGGACCAGAGTTAAGGTATTTATAAGAACACCATGCAGCAAAGTCAACATTCCATTCGTTGAGTTTTAAAGGAATATTTCCTACTCCGTGTGCCAAGTCAAACCCTACAAATGCACCAACATTGTGACCTGCAGTGGTTATGGATTGCATATTGAAAACCTGACCAGAGTAGTAATTTACTCCACCAATCATAACCAAAGCTAACTGTTGACCAAGTTCATTGATTTTTGAAATAATGTCTTCACTTCTAATAATATGTTCCCCGTCTCTGGCCCCAACCTCTACAATACAATCTTCGGGATTTAGATTGTGTATTTTGGCCTGACTTTGTAAAGCATACTGATCACTAGGAAATGCTTTTTTCTCGCATAATATTTTAAATCTTTTTTTGTTAGGTCTGTAAAATGAAATTAACAAAAGATGTAGATTGGTAGTTAAGCTATGGGTTACCACCAATTCCTTATTTTTAGCACCAACAATTGGAGATATTTTATCGTTAAAAATTTCGTGATAATCTAGCCATGGGTTTTTAGCTTTTTCATGACCTTCCACTCCCCATTTTGACCAGTCGTCAAGTTCATTTTGGATATAGTTTTGAACATTTTTAGGTTGTAATCCTAATGAATTTCCTGAGAAATACAAAGATTCCCTACCTGAGAAGTTAGGTATAAAAAAACGTTCTCTGTAAGTACTTAATTTGTCATTTTCATCAAGTTTTCTTGCACAGTCTAAAGAAAATTCCCAATTAGTCACGATATTCGGCTCTTAAATTAATATTTACAAATATAACTGAATTAAATCTTAAGGACATCAAAATGTTTAAACTCATAAATAATAGATCTAAAAAATTATTCGAACAAGCTCAGAAAGTAATACCTGGTGGAGTAAATTCACCTGTAAGAGCATTTAAGTCTGTTGGAGGAACACCCATTTTTATAAAAAATGCACTAGGAGCGTATTTAATTGACGAAGATGGCAATAAATATATAGATTATATTTCTTCATGGGGGCCAATGATTATAGGTCATGCTCATCCTGAAATAATCAACGCAATTAATGAACAATCTAAAAAAGGGACATCCTATGGTATCCCAACAGAATTGGAAACAAAAATGGCTAATCTATTGGTTTCTTTAGCTCCCAATATTGATAAGGTAAGGTTTGTAAATTCCGGTACGGAAGCCTGTATGAGTGCTGTGAGATTAGCTAGAGGCTTCACCAAAAGAGATAAAATCATTAAATTTTCTGGATGTTATCACGGGCATGCAGATTCTTTCCTAATTCAGGCTGGAAGTGGAGCCTCTACTTTTGGTGTTCCGAATAGTCCTGGTATAACCAAGTCAACAGCTTCAGATACTTTATTAGCCAATTATAATAATATAAATCAAGTTAAAGAGCTTTTTGAAAAATATCCCGAGAAAATAGCAGCTATTATCATAGAACCAATTGCTGGAAACATGGGCTGTGTTTTGCCTGAGAAAAATTTTATCAATCAGCTTAGGGAATTGTGTACTCAAAATGGTTCGTTATTAATTTTTGACGAAGTAATGACAGGATTTAGGCTCGCTCTAGGCGGTGCTCAAGAAATCTTGGGAGTCAAGGCAGATATTGTAACTTATGGAAAGGTTATAGGTGGAGGATTGCCTGTAGGTGCATTTGGCGGTAGTAAGGAAATTATGAATTTTCTAGCACCTGATGGTCCTGTCTACCAAGCTGGAACACTAAGTGGAAATCCTATTGCTATGTCTGCCGGATATGCAATGCTAAAATATTTGAAGTCAACCCCAGCCGTTTATACTTCTTTAAATGATAAAACAGCTTATTTAAGAGCTGGATTGGAAGAATCATTATCAAAAAGTAATTTACCATACCAAATAAATAGTATTGGCTCCATGATATCGCTTCACTTTACAAATCATCCAGTAGTGAATTTTGAAACTGCAAAAGCCGGGGATAATACTCATTTTAAGAACTATTTCCATGGAATGCTTTCCTACGGAGTATATCTACCGCCCAGTGCTTTTGAAAGCTATTTTTTAAACGATGCAATTTCATATCAAGATTTAGATCATACCATAGATTCATTTGGAAAAATAATCACAAAAATTTAACTACGTAAAAAACTTAAGTTCTTAGGATTCTTTCTTTGTTCAAAAAAAATGATTGAGAAAGTAATTGGTTGCGCTTTAGAGGGAATTGAGGCTCAAAAAGTAGAAGTAGAAGTAAATGTTTCAAGAGGAGCAAAGTTTTTGTTGGTAGGACTACCCGATAATGCTGTTAAAGAATCTCATTACAGGATATCAGCAGCACTTAAAAATATTGGTTTTAAAATTCCAGTAAAAGAAATTATCATAAATCTAGCTCCAGCAGATTTAAAAAAGGAAGGAAGTGCCTATGATTTACCAATTGCACTTGGAATTCTCTGTGCATCAGGGCAAATTAAACTTGGCTTATTTAAAGACTATGTTGTAATGGGAGAGTTGTCATTAGACGGAACTCTAAGATCAGTAAGAGGAGTTTTGTCTATGGCTATAAAAGCTAAAAAATCAGGGATGAAAGGAATAATTATTCCAGCAAATAATTTAGAAGAAGCAAGTCTAGTAAAAGGATTAAACATTATTGGTGTAAAAAGCTTGCAACAATTAATAGATCATTTTTTAGATAAAAAACTCATCCTCAAAAAAAGAATAAATAGAAAAAAAATAAATAATAAAATTGAAGCAATTAATTTTTCAGATGTTATCGGACAACAAGTTGCCAAAAGAGCTATCGAAATTGCTGCAGCTGGTTCTCATAATATTTTACTTATTGGACCTCCGGGCTCAGGCAAGTCAATGCTAGCAAAGAGAATCCCAACAATTCTTCCAGACTTAAGCGAATCTGAAATGCTAGAAACTACAAAAATTTATTCTTATCTAGGAGAGTTTAACCAAAAAAACAATCTTATTTTCAAACCACCTTTTAGAAGTCCTCATCATACTATTTCAAACGTTGCATTAGTGGGTGGTGGCTCCCACCCAAGACCTGGAGAGATATCCCTAGCACATAATGGAGTTCTTTTTTTAGACGAGTTACCAGAATTTAAAAGAGTTGTTTTAGAAGTTCTAAGACAGCCGTTAGAGGAAGGAAGAGTAACTATTTCTAGAGCTTCAGGATCTGTGGATTTCCCTTCAAATATTATGTTGGTAGCAGCAATGAATCCAACTCCAAATGGGAATTATTTTGAAAATTCTACCAATAGTCAATCTTTCTATAAAGTTCAACAATATCTTTCGAAATTAAGCCAACCGCTATTGGATAGAATAGACCTTCAAATAGAAGTTGAATCAGTATCAATTGATAAACTGACAAGTGTTGGTGGTTTAGAAGAAAAAAGTGAAACTATAAAGGAAAGAGTCCAAAGTGTTAGAGGTGTCCAGTTTAGAAGACAGGGAAAAAACAACGCACTTTTAAATACTAAAGAAATTCTGTCGTACTGTGAGCTTTCGATAGAAACTTTAGAATTCCTAAGGAATGCTGCAAAGACTTTAAAGTTTTCAGCTAGAAGTTTCAATAGGATTAAAAAAATCTCTAGAACAATAGCAGATCTAGACTGCTCTGTAAATATTAAAACTCAGCACGTTGCAGAAGCTATTCAGTATAGAAGCTTAGAAAGGTTAAAACAATTTTTAAATTAATTATTGAGAATCATATTTTTTGCCCTGTCATCTCTTACTTTATAAGAATTGTAAAGTGCAGGATAATAACCTTGTTCAATTAATGTTCTTATTTCCTTTTCTTCAGATTTAGCCTTCTCAACAACAGTGTTTTCATCTACTTTGTTTTGATTATTTGTTTTTTGACATTGTAAAATATAAAGTCCTTTTTTACCTTCAATTATTGTAGATATTTCTTCAGAATTTAAATTGAAAATATTAGCCATAACTTTTGGTTCGGCTAATTCTTGAGTATTGTTTCCAATATTTACATCACTATATTTCACAAATTTAGTTTGAACAGTTTTTCCAGTAATTTCCGAAATTACATCCATACTATTAGCACTGTCTATATTCTTTGAGAAATTCTCTATGTAGTATTTTGCCTTTAGACTATTTTTAATCAAAGGATTCATTAAGGAAACTATATTATCGTAAGAATTATCAAATGACCTTATTTTTTCTTTTAAAACTGCTAGAACAAGTTGATTATTTGAAATATATTCTGGTTCAAGTAAGTCTCCCACATCGCTATTAAAAGCCCATTTAGAAATATTTAGATTTCTATTTAAGTCTGCTGGACCATAAAGACCTGAAGTTCTTCGGTTAGGATAAATTAAAGGAATATATCCGGAAGATTTAACTTCATAACCTAGCTCATCTGCTGCAGTTTCAAAATCATTAGAATCTGCTTTGTAATAAAGAGCAAGGGCTGCTGAGTCATAAAATTCATTTTGAGTGGCTTTACTAACTTGAATTGTTTCATCAACAATAGCTATTTTCTTAAATGTTCCAATTTTTCTTCCTAAAACCTGTATAACATGAAAACCATAATTTGTTCTTACAACACCTGACCTACCTATCCTTTTAGAAAAACTAAATTCTTCAAATTCTGGTGTCATTTGACCTTTTGGGAACCAAGAATAAACGCCTCCGTTAGCAACTGAACCTGGATCCTCAGAGTATTTAGTTACAAGGGAAGAAAATTTACTGCTATCTCTCCTTATTGCATATAAAATACTATCTGCTAATTTTTTATTTTTAGCATCGTCCAAATCTTCTTTTTTAGAGCTAATCAATATGTGCCTTACTTTAGCTTGTTCTTCTTCTCCAGTATCAAAAATCTTAACCAATTGAATTTTATCTCCTGTGACAAATGGTCCAATAATATCTCCTTTAACAGAGCTGCTTATTTTTTGATCAATAAATGAGGAGAATTTTCCTCCTTTGTATGGTTGATTTGTATAATTTCCACTTGGCCTTAATCCGTAAGGAGACTGAACCATCATTGGTGTTTCTGCATAATTTGCTACAAACAAAGAGTCATTTTTTGAAGATTTAAAATCTTCAATTAAAGATTCCATTCTTTCAGTGTAGTTTGCAATATCAGTTTTGGAGGGATTAAATTTTAAAATTGAGTAGTCATAAGAAACTAAATTTTGTCTTTGTTCCCACATTTTTTCATTAGAGTGTTCGTTATAAAACAATCTTTTTTCCTTTTCATTTAAGTCAATTAAAGAGTCGTCAATTTCATTGTAGTCAATAAAAACATAATTAATATTTGAAGTTATTTTTTCTTCGTTAGATGTTCTTTTAGCTTCCTGAACAGTTCCTAAAATACCATATTTAACCATGGCACTGTATTTATTAATCTTTCTTTCATTTTTTAAAGGATCTTCAATATTATTTTTAAGATCTTTTTTAGATTCCGGATTATCAGGTAGATTAATTATTCTATTGGTTTTCCATATGTTAAATGAATCTTTGTTGTAGAGACCGTTGGTAACAAATAATTCTTTAAGAGATGAAGGAAGAGGGTTTTCACCATTTAATAAACCTTGGTTTAATTCATCTGCAGAAACATTTAATCCAATTTTGTCAAATTCAAAAAAGTAAATCGTATCTGAAATCATTTGATTCCAAGTATTTATTTTAATTTGGTCTTCTTCGTCGCTTGTTAAACTTCCATTGCCTCCAGAGTTCAGATTGTTAATTCTCAAGTTATTTCTTGTCTTATTTTCTCTATTGTAATATTTCCAGTCATTTGCATCTATTTCACTATCGTTGAATAATCCTAGTGAAGAATTTCCAGTTCCGTTGAATTTCTGTAGTAAATCATTAACTGGTATAATAAATAGAAATAACCCAAGCCCTACGATTGCCACTAAAAGTCCAGATTTCTCTCTTATTTTCCCTATTATTGCCATATCAGTATATTATTAAATTTTGCGAATATACAATTGAATATGCATAAATGAAAATTACTTTAAATCTTAATCATTATTATAGTACAAACTCAGTTTTTAATTTGATAAATTATTTATTTTTATGATCTATTTTTTTTAGATGAAAAAAGAAGTTAATACAGTAATAATAGGAGCAGGCATATGCGGCTTAAGTGTAGCACACTTCTTATCCAAAAAAAGAAGTGATTTTTTAATTTTAGAGGCCACTAACCAAACAGGGGGAATTATTCAAACTAAAATTGAAAACGATTTCATTTGTGAAAACGGCCCAAATACTGTTCTTCTTAATAACGATGCAATCAAAGAAATAATAAAAGATTATAATTTATGGGAAGAACTTCAGTTTCCAAAAGAGACTAGCAATAAAAATCGTTTTGTTTTACACCAAAATAGATTGACAAAAATCCCTCTCAACCTAATAAGCTTTATTTTCAGTCCTTTATTTTCTTTTATTTCTAAAATCAGGATTTTAAGGGAACCCTTTATAAAACCACACAAGAAAAATATTTCGGTTTTTGAGTTTGTCAAAAAAAGATTTGGAAAAGAATTTCATGACCAATTAATAGAGCCATTTATTACGGGAATTTACGCTGGGAATACCAAACAAATGAGCGCAGAACATACCTTAAAATTGCTTTGGAAACTCGAGCAATCCCATGGGAGTATAATAAGGGGAGTCCTAAAGTCAAAAAAGAATAAAAAAAGTAAAATAAACGGATTTAATTTTCCAAAAGGACTTTCTCAATTGACCAACAAAATTGCCGAGTCGATGGAAGACAAATTAGTACTTAACTATAAAGTTGAACAAATTATTAAATCTGAAAATGGCTATGAAATAATTAGTGATTCTGGGAAAATACTTTGTAAAGAAATTATTTGTACTGTACCAGCATATTTTTTAAGAAATTTTATTGATGATCCTACTTTAATCACAGAGTTAGATAAAATTATTTACAGTCCAGTTGATGTTTTTCATTTTGGTTTTGAAAAGAAAAATATCCAAAATAAAAAACAAGGTTTTGGAGTTTTAACAAAACCTTCTGATGGTAAAAGTTATTTGGGGATACTTTTTAATAGTAGAATTTTTGATTATGTATCACCAAAAGGTAAAGAGCTATTCACGGTTTTAGTGGGAGGTGAAAGACAGAAGCATTTATGTGAAATGAATCCTATTAAGCTTAAGAAATTAATTTTGGAAGAATTAGAAGATTTAATTGGTCATAAAGGCGAAACTATAATTGACAATCATTACAGATGGAACAAAGGAATTCCACAATTTAATTTAGACCATTGTAATTTATTGAATGCCATTGAGAATTTTATTAATAGCAATTCTAATTTTCATTTAATTGGTAATTATTTCAACGGAGTTTCTGTCAGTGATTGTATTCAAAAATCTAGAGATCTTGTAAAAATTATAAATTAAATTCTATGAAAAAAAGTTGTCAAGTTATTTTTCTTGCCTTGGATTTGTAGTTAATTCTGAACAATATTAGTTTAGTTATCAACATCGTTAGTTTTTATGTAGATTATTGCCATATAGTTGATAATTTTAAAGTATTAATTTTTAAATTAAACTGTGGATAATTATCGAACAATTAAAAGTGCTTTAATTTCTGTTTTTTCAAAAGATGGATTGGAAGAGTTGGTTAAAATCCTAGACTCTAAAGGGGTCAAAATATATTCTACTGGAGGAACTCAAAAATTCATAGAGAATCTGGGAATTTCTATAACACCTGTTGAAGAATTAACTGATTATCCATCTATTCTTGGAGGAAGAGTAAAAACCCTTCATCCGAAAGTTTTTGGAGGTATTTTAAATAGAAGGACTAATCAAGAGGATAAATTACAATTAAGTGAATATAAAATACCGGAAATAGATTTAGTTGTAGTAGACCTATATCCATTTGAAAAAACAGTTGCTTCTGGTTCAAGAGAAAAAGAAATTATAGAAAAAATCGATATAGGCGGAATATCTCTCATTAGAGCAGCGGCTAAAAACTTTAAAGACGTTACAGTCTTGTCTAAAAAAGAACATTACCAAGAATTAGTAGACATTATCTCTAAAAGAGATGAAGTTTCAACTAGTATTAAGGAAAGAAAATATTTTGCCACTGAATCTTTCTCTGTTTCTAGTAATTACGATACAGCAATACATACTTATTTTGGTTCTGTTCAAAACACCCCACTTAGGTATGGAGAGAATCCACATCAGGATGGTTGGTTTTATGGAAATTTAGAAGATGTGTTTAAACAGCTACATGGTAAACAAATCTCTTACAATAACCTTTTAGACATTGACTCTGCAATTATGTTAATGGAAGATTTTAAAGATGCAATTCCAACCTTTGCTATTTTAAAGCACAATAATGCGTGTGGATTTGCCTCTCGGAAAAATCTTGTAGATGCATATAGTTCGGCTTTAGAAGCAGACCCAGTTTCTGCCTTTGGAGGTGTTTTAATTTCAAATAAAGAAATTGATTTACAAACTGCAACTCTTATTAATAATCTATTTTGCGAAGTATTAATTGCTCCTAGTTTTAGTTCCGAGGCTTTAGAAATTTTAAAAAGCAAAAAAAACAGAATAATTTTAAAACAAAACAATTCAATTTTTCCGGATAATACAGTTAGATCTTGTCTCAATGGAACCTTGATACAGAAGAGAGACAGTTCAGTTGAAAGTATAGACTCCTTCGAATTAAAAACCAATCATACACCAACTTCTAGTCAGATGGAAGATCTCTATTTTGCTAACAAACTAGCCAAACATACCAAGTCAAATACAATTGTTTTAGTAAAAAACCAACAGCTTTTAGCTAGTGGAACGGGTCAAACATCAAGAGTCGATGCATTAAATCAAGCAATACATAAAGCAAAAACTTTTAAGTTTGACCTGCAAGATGCAGTAATGGCTTCGGATGCTTTTTTCCCATTCCCTGATTGTGTAGAAATTGCAGGAAAACAAGGTGTAAATGCAGTGATTCAGCCTGGGGGATCTGTAAAAGACAATTTGTCAATTGACTATTGCAACAATAATAAAATTGGAATGGTATTCACAGGAACTAGACATTTTAAACATTAAATTTACAATTATGGGATTATTCAATGTATTTACACAAGAAGTAGCTATTGATTTAGGCACTGCAAATACCTTAATTATAAATAACGATAAAGTAGTTGTTGATGAGCCATCAATTGTTGCTATGGATAGAACTACTGGAAGAGTAATAGCAATTGGCAAGAAAGCGCAGCAAATGCATGGTAAAACTCATGAGAACATCAAAACTATTAGACCACTAAAAGATGGAGTTATTGCAGATTTTCAAGCTGCAGAACATATGATAAGAGGAATGATCAAAATGATGAAAGGTGGTAGTAGATATATTCAACCAACTATGAGAATGGTAATCTGCATACCATCTGGAATTACTGAAGTTGAGAAAAGAGCAGTACAAGATTCAGCAGAACATGCTGGGGGTAAAGAGGTTTATTTAATTCACGAACCAATGGCCGCAGCTATTGGAATTGGGGTAGATGTGGAGGAGCCAATGGGAAATATGATTATAGATGTTGGAGGAGGAACTTCTGAAATTGCAGTAATTGCACTTGGTGGAATAGTTTGTGATAAGTCCATAAGGGTGGCTGGTGATGATTTCACAAGTGATATTGAAGAGTATATGCGAAGACAACACAATATCCTTATTGGAGAAAGAACTGCAGAACAAATAAAAATTGAAGTTGGTGCTGCAATTGATAATTTAGAAAATCCACCCAATGATTATGCAGTTAGAGGAAGAGATTTAATGACTGGAATTCCAAAAGAAATTCACGTTTCTTACAAAGAAATTGCACATTCTTTGGATAAATCGATTTCAAAAATTGAGGAAGCTATTTTGAGTGCATTAGAAATGACTCCACCAGAACTATCTGCAGATATTTATAAAACTGGAATTTATTTGGCTGGAGGAGGTTCTATGTTGAGAGGATTGGACAAAAGAATATCTACTAAAACTAAACTACCAGTTCATATAGCTGAGGACCCACTGAGAGCTGTAGCTAGAGGAACTGGCATTGCACTTAAGAATATTGATAATTATCAATTTTTAATTAAAGCATAGAGAAGAAATTTATATAAATGAGAAATATAATTCTGCTTATTCAGAAATACAGAAATTTTCTTTTTTTTCTGTTTTTAGAATTCATTTCTTTGTTTTTTCTCTTTAGTTCCCGTAATTCTTACCATCATTATAATTATTTAAGTTCTAGTAATAGTATCACTTCTAGTCTTTACAACTTCCAATACAATATGTTTTCTTATTTCTACTTAAGAGAGGTCAATAACGATTTACTCAAAGAAAATTCTAATTTAAAAAACCAAGTATTAAATAGAGATTTGGTAGTAGGTAGAAAATTTATAAAATATGACGATATCATTTATCAAAAAAACTTTTTTTTCAAAGAGGTCAAAGTGATTAATTCTCAATTTAAATACTATGAAAATTTTTTAATAATAAATGCTGGTAAAAAAAGTGGTGTCAAAGAAAAAATGGGGATGATTGGTACTAAAGGCGTCCTAGGGATTGTTAAAAATGTAACAGATAATTATGCAACAATTAGACCATTAATCAATCCAAATTTTGGTTTAAAAGTTCTTCATGAAAATACCAATAGCTGGGGAGATTTAATATGGATTCCTGAAAATAATAACTTCCAAAATATATTTGTTAAAAACATACCTATTTATACCAAAGTAAAACTAGGAGATTATTTTATTACATCTGGTGCTGAAGGATTGTTTCCGAGAGGACTAAAAGTTGGGAAAGTTATAGAAATAAAAGAAAATATCGAGCAACAAACCTTAGATATAAAATTAAAAAATGAGGAAGATTTTTCAAGAACTAAAATTGGTTTTGTTGTTTTTAATAAGACTGCAGAAGAAATTAATCAACATCTTAATAAAAAATGATTTTTGAGTTTAGAAATATCGCTTGGTTTATAGGATTAATATTCACTCAAATTTTCTTTATTGACTATTTAGATTTCGGGACCTATTCCTCCTATTTTTCTCCAATAATCATATGTTTTTTTATTTTGAAGATGAAACTAGATACAACCATTATTAACTTATTAATTTATGCTTTCTTTTTAGGTTTTATAACTGATATATTTAGAAATACACTTGGTCTTAATACTTCAGTTCTTTTGATAATTACCTTTTTAAAACCAACATTATTATATTCTATATCTTCTAAAGAGGATATTGAAAAAGATGTTGAGCTTAATATGTTTACTATCGGTATAATTAGGTTTTTTTTGTTTTTTGGAATTTCTATTTTCTTATATCATTTAATCTTTTTTCTCATAGAGCAATTTTCATTTAATAATCTATTAATTTTATTTTTTAGAGCATTTGTCAATACTCTATCTGCTTTAGTATTTTTAGTTTTTATTCAGTACTTATTTATTTTTAAAAAGTAATGGATCCTTTTAAAAATAGACAGTGGGTAGTTATACTTATTATAATTTCTGTAGGAATAATTTTTTCTTTTAGGCTTTTCTATATTCAGGTTATTAATAAAGACTGGTCAGATAGAGCCAGTCAAATAACTTCAAAAACAGAAAATATCCAACCTCCTAGAGGTTTTATATATGATAGAAACAATCAACTTTTAGTTGGGGCAGAAACTATATATGATATTTATATTCATCCTTCAATCATAAAACCAAAAGACTCATCCGCTATTTGTAAACTTTTTAATTTAACAAATGAAGATTTCCAAGAAATTATAAAAAATGCATCCTCTGGATATAATGTTCCTTATAAGCCTTCGGTTTTTATTGAGTCTATGACCCAGCAAGAACATGCCAAGATTTCTCCTTATTTAGGACAGATTAATGCTGTTTTTGCTAAATCAAAAATTGACAGAGGATATCCTAGTCAAATTGCAGCACATTTATTGGGTTACATACGAAGAATTGATGAAAATCAATTTCAAAACACAAAAGCCCAAGGCGATTTTTTCTATACTAAAAATGATTTTATTGGAATTACTGGTTTAGAGAAACAGTATGAGTTACTATTGAGGGGAGAAAGAGGCAATATAAATTATTTAAAAGATTATGCCGGCAATAAAATAGAAACAATTAATAAAAAGCCTCCTAAGCCAGGAAAGAGCCTCTACACAACTTTAGATATTGAATTGCAAAAATTAGGAGAAAAATTAATGGCAAATAAGATTGGGTCAATTGTTGCAATTGAGCCATCTAGTGGCGAAGTTTTGGCAATGGTATCTGCTCCAAGTTACGATCCGTCTAGTTTAACAGGAAGAGATTTTTCTGATAATTTCAATGGTTTAAAACAAAATGATAGTTTAAAGCCATTAATTAATAGACCAGTATACAATGACAAGTATAGACCAGGATCTATTTTCAAGCTGGTTCAGGCATTAATCGCTTTAGATGATGGGGTAATTTCTACTGAAACTGGATTTTCGTGCAATAAAAATATTATTGGCTGCCATAACCATGAGAAGCCAAATAACCTTACTAAGGCAATTAAACATAGTTGTAATCCTTATTTTTTCCAAGTTTACAAAAGATTAATATTGAAAGATAATACAAAAAGTGTTTTTCAAACTAGCAGAGAAGGCTTAGCAATTTGGGTGCAAAAGATAAAATCTTTTGGTTTTGGTAATTTACTTGGTATAGACTTGCCGGAAGAAAAAAGTGGCTTTATCCCGGATGTTGATTTTTATGATAAATGGTACGGAAAAAAAAGATGGGCTTTCAGTACTATTTACTCCAATAGTATTGGCGAAGGAGAAATTGGTGTTTCACCAATTCAAATGGCAAATTTAGCTTCTATCATAGCAAATAGGGGATATTATTATACACCTCATATTATAAAAAGAATAGCAGATCAAAACGTTTTAAAAAAATTTAAAATAAAACACAGTACATGTGTAGATAAAAAGCATTTTGAAGTCGTTGTGAAAGCTATGAATGAAGTTGTTAATAAAGGTACAGGTAGAAATGCTAGAATAGATAGTATTGAAGTTTGTGGCAAAACAGGAACTGTTGAAAATAAGACATTTAATGATCATTCAGTTTTTATTTCGTTTGCCCCTATGAATAATCCTCAAATTGCAATTGCAGTTTATGTTGAATATGGCACCTGGGGAAGTAAATGGGCTGCTCCAATTGCTAGCTTAATGATGGAATCATTTATAAAAGGTTCTCTTTCTAAAAAATCTATTGAAAAAGCCAATAAAATTAGTCAAGCTGTTATTTTAAATCCAAATACTAATTTTAAATGAAATATAGAAATCTATCCATTTGGAGAAATATTGATAAGCCACTACTAATTATGTATTTGTTACTTTCTGCTATAGGATATTTTATAATGTATTCAAGTACTTTTAAAGGAATAAATATCCAAACTGAGTTTTGGTCTGCAAATTATGGGAAACAACTTATTTGGATAATTATCACTCTTTTTGCAGGTTTATTTATTCTTTTATTGGATGGAAGTTTTATCAAAAACACAGCATATTTTACTTATGGATTTATTTTACTTTTATTAATTCTAGTTTTACTAACTCCTCCAATTAAAGGTGCTAGATCTTGGTTTTATTTTACCACTTTCTCTATTCAACCATCAGAATTCATTAAGCTTACTTTAAGTTTGTCACTAGCTAAATTATTAAGTGATGTGGGTTCAAGATTTCAAGAATTCAGAACCAAGTTAAAAGCATTTTTTTTGATAATTATTCCAGCTTTGTTAATAGCAGTTCAGCCCGATCCAGGAACCATGTTAGTTTTTGCTTGTTTTATTTTTGTTTTGTACAGAGAAGGACTCTCTGGAAATTTCTTGCTAATTGGTCTTTTTACAGTGTTAATTGCTGTAGTAGGAATTTTTCTAAAAGCTTCAAATTCAATATTTCACCTCGCAGGTAATGTAATTTCAGGAAATATATTTTTTGTTCTTATTCTTATTCTTGGTTTTATTTTTTCTTTTTTAATTATCAGATATTTCGTTTTGCCTAGATATAGAAAACAAAAAATTCAAAGACTAATTATTATTACTCTTCTTGGACTGTCTATTTCAGGCGGCATCAATTATGTTTACGATTCTGTTTTTAGTGAAAGACACAGAACTCGTTTTCAGATAATGTTTGGTATCAAAGAAGATAGAAAAGGTGCAGGATATAATATATATCAGGCTCTTTCTGCTGTTGGTTCAGGAGAAGGTTTTGGAAAAGGATATTTAAAGGGTACCTTGAGTAATGATAAGTACAAGCATGTTCCTGAGCAAAACACAGATTTTATATTTTGTGTGTTAGCTGAAGAGTGGGGGTTTTTAGGTTCATTTATATTTATTTCTTTGTATTTATCTACATTAATAAGAATGATTTTAATTGCAGAACGGCAAAGAAGTAAATTCACAAGGATTTACGGATATTGTATTTCAGGTATTTTATTTTTTCATTTCATGATAAATATTGCTATGGTAATAGGTTTAGCACCAGTAATTGGCATACCTCTACCTTTTTTTAGTAAGGGCGGCTCAGCAATTCTTTCTTTTGGATTAATGGTTTTTATACTCTTAAGACTCGATTCGGAAAGAAAAGTTGTTTTAAGATAAATTATTTTTTATTTATATGAATTGTATAAAAGTTGATATTCCAAAAGAGATATGTGAAATTGATGATGAGTTAAAAGCTATTTATCATAGTAATAATTCTATATGTATTTGGATTTTTAGTTCTAGAGTAGGTAGAAATAATTTTGTCCACAATACAGTTGGAATGTCAAAGTCTCAAAGGTCGAAATACTATGAAATTAATTATTCAGCTAAATTGTAATAATAGCCGAGTTATAAAATCGTCATTTATTAAGTAACCAACTTGAGGATTGAATCTTGTCTCCAAGTCCATCTATGAGTTTTACACCTAATTCCTTACAAATTGGTTTTTCAGGAATCGTGTTATTATTTTGATCTCCGCCATTGGCAAATGAAAATTCGTATTGATGGCCAAAATCTTCAACAATTTTTTTGATCGTTTCACATACTGTTCTGTCTTGGTCAACAGATAATATTGCTTTATTTACATTTTTAATTTGACTTACAATTATCATTCTTTCTTCTTCGTCTTGAAACTCTTTACTGCCTTTTAATTTTCTTTGAAAATCAGAATTGACAATTACAAAAAGCTCTTCACTAATTGCTTTTGCATTGTGAAAATATTCTAAATGTCCTTTATGTATTGGGTTAAAATAGCCACTTACAATAATTGCTTTCTTTTTCATTTTCTTTGATTTATGTTAATCCCTTAGGTTTTTCAGTTTTATAATAAGACCATTCTGGACAATCGCAATTTTTCTTTTTCTTTAATATACTACATCTTAAAAAGCTTAGTAAAAGCAATAATATTAGGCCATTTTTCAAAACGATACTTTTTTTCATTAATAGAAATCTTCCAAAATTAATGATTGCATTTATGGATTCACAATTATTATTGTTTATTTTGGTTAATATAAGTTTATGATAAAAAATTTAGGTAAATATATGTTCATGCTTTACCACATCTTTTTCAAGCCTGAAAAATTTAGTGTTTACTGGAGAAGGTTTCTAGATGAAGTTATCCAGTTAGGGGTGAAATCATTATTTATAGTTTCTTTAATGTCCGCTTTTATGGGAGCTGTTCTAGTGATTCAAACTGCAACTGCTATAGAATCTGCTTGGATCCCAGATTATACGGTAGGATTTACAATTAAACAATCCATGCTTTTAGAGTTTTGTCCAACTATAATTTCTTTAATTCTAGCAGGTAAGGTAGGTTCCAATATAGCATCTGAGCTTGGAACCATGAGAGTCACAGAGCAAATTGACGCATTAGAAGTTATGGGAGTCAATTCAATAGGTTATTTAGTTGGACCTAAAATTCTTGCTGCTTTATTTATTTTTCCAATAGTAATCATGTACAGCATGTTTTTTGGTTTTTTTGGTGGTGGGTTGGTTTGTTATTCCACGGAAATAATCCCTGTTGAGCAATATATATTAGGGATTAGATCTTTTTCTGAAGATAATTTTGTTTTTATTCGCTATGCACTTACAAAAACCATAGTTTTTGCTTTTATAATCACAAGTATTTCTAGTTTTTATGGTTATTATTTAAAAGGTGGTGCGTTGGAAGTAGGTAAAGCAAGTACTAATGCTGTAGTTTACAGTAGTATTTTCATACTTTTTGCTAATTATATATTAACTCAATTAATGTTGATTTGATTCGGTTTAATAATATATCTAAATCTTTTTCGGGAATAGAAATTTTAAAAGATATTTCTTTTGTTTTTGAAAAGGGTAAGACTAATTTAATTATTGGTAAAAGTGGTTCAGGAAAATCTGTTTTAACAAAATGTATCGTTGGTTTGTTAGAGCCCGATATTGGTGATGTTTATTACGATGATATTAAATTCTCTAATTTAAAATCTAAAGATAAAAAGAGTGTTAGAAAACAAATAGGAATGCTATTTCAAGGAAGTGCACTATTTGACTCTTTAACTGTTGAAGAAAATGTTGCTTTCCCTTTAAGAATGTTTACTAAGATGTCAGAAGAAGAAGTAATTGAGAGAGTTAATTTTTGTTTAAATAGGGTAAATATTTTAAATAAAAACTCCCTATATCCATCTGAAATTAGTGGTGGAATGCAGAAAAGAGTAGCCATTGCTAGAGCTATATCTATGAAACCAAAGTATTTGTTTTGTGATGAACCTAATTCTGGGTTAGATCCAGTAACAGCCATTGTTATTGATGAGTTAATTCAAGAGTTAACCAAAGAATATCAAATGACAACAATTGTAATTACCCACGATATGAATTCTGTTTTAGAGATAGGAGAAAATATTCTATTTATTGATGGTGGAGTTAAAAAGTGGGAAGGCAATAAAGAAGAAATTTTAGATGTGAAAGTAAAAGAGTTATACGACTTTGTTTACGTTTCTAAATTTTTGCAAAAGATAAATAATTAGACAAAAAAAAGGCCTCTATTGAGGCCTTGTAAAATTATATTTATTGGGTATAATTATTTACTTATTACAATATTAAACTTTGAGGATCTTCCATCTTGCAATTTCAAATCAAATATGTAATTTCCGTTTGCTAGGTCACTCACATCTATAGAAATAAGGTTATTTGCATTAACATTTTTACTTGAAATTATTTTACCTGTTAAATCCATAATATTTACAGTTCCATTTCCAATAAATCCATCTAATGGAATAGTTACTAAATTATTAGCTGGATTAGGAAAAGCATCAATCTCGGACAACTGGTTATCAACAACATTTAAGTTGGTTGTAAGTTCAACTGATATTCCTGCAGTTACATCGGATCCAAAACTATTTATTGACCAAGAACCATTATTTTCTACTGCATAAATTGGTTGCTTGTAAACATTAGTTATATTTAGATTATAATCTAATTTATCGTCAAAACCAATATAGACATCCGTATCAAAAGTATTGACACAGAACAGATATCTTTGATTGTCTACTAAGTTAACAGGTTCAGTAAACGGCACATACACTTCTTGGTAAGCAGAATCATTTGGGTAAGTGAATTCACCAGCTCCAATTGTATTTATAATACTTATTGCAGCTGCAGGATCATCTAAGTCAGTAAACACATCTCCCCACTCATGAGCATAGGTAGTAAAATATCTGTTAGATAAATCTCCACCACTAACTACAGCAGCAAAGCTGATTCCCATTGCAGCCATTCTACTTGCGTTTGGATCCATAAATGGAGCACAAACACTAACACTTCCTGTTGCATTACTAGGCCTATAAAATGGACTTAGAACCATGTTTTCGTTAGAATCCAAAGGAACATTGGAAAACTTTGTATTGCTTATGTGAAAATCAACGCTTATAGAATTATCAGCTTGAAACTCATCGCCGGTTGTGTCTACAGTATAAGTTAGATTATACATACCTGTACTGTAAGATGCTTGGCTGAAAGTAGGCAAAGAAAAGTATGCACTATCTCCAGATGGTAATGGAGTAGAGGCAGTAGATTGATCATATAGCGTAGTTCCACCATAAGTTATTTTAGCATTCAAAACCGCATTGTTTGAAGCAGTTCCAGCGTTAACGACCCAACTTCCAACTTGCACATCATATTCTGAGTTATCTTGTGCAAAAGCAGCAGGTGTTGAAGATGCTTTTGGAAGAATTACGTCTGCAGGATTAATAGTTAGGTTATTAGCAAAATATCTAGTTCCCATAAAAGCAACAACTGGGCCATTTGCCATTTCGTTTGCAATAACTACTCCATCTCCATTCTCTATAAAAACACACGGGATTGTAACAACGTCTCCAGTATCACCAGGGGCCATATTTACCAACCCAGGTTCTCTATTAATAATTATAACAGCTCTTGCTCCAGCTTCTTCAGCCATTAGAACTTTAGTACCAAATTGGCAAGTATTTCTCCAAACAACTGCAATTTTTCCTGTCAAATCGTTAATTAATGGAAAACATCCTTCTTGAGATACTGGATTTCCTTGTGGGTTTGTTCCAGTAGTGCCATCTTCAACAAACATTAATGTATCCATAACAGCGTTTGCTGTGTCATTTAGATCTGGAGTTGCTGTCCAACCAGCAGGACTTACTCCAGGATCAGCTGTAGTAGTAAATCCTACATTTCCAGCGATTGACGCAGGAGATTCAATTTTAAATTGAATTTGACCAAATGCATTTACTAGACAAAAGTTTATGATGAATGTACTTAGTATTAGTTTTTTCATATCTTGATATTTATATTGTTTTAACATAAATGTATAAAAATAATACCCCAAAAAAAACTTTTTTTAACTTCAATTCATAAAAAAAGGGGAGTAAACTCCCCTTTTGAATTTTAAAAAAATGGTTTAAACCTCTATTGTATCGAAATCTTTTCAGAAACTATTCCCAGGTTATTTCTAACATCAATTATATAAACTCCTTTTGCATAATTTTCGGTGTTTATAATAATTTTAGAATTAAAATTTTGATTTAATACTACTTTTCCTGTAATATCTTTAATGATTAACTCACTCAAATCATTTGAATTCGTAGAGATATTTAAAACATCAGAAGTTGGATTTGGATAAATAGAAACGTTATTTATTACGTTTTCATTTATTCCAACATTAGCTCCAAAATTCATTCTTATTGCAAAAGCATTACCGTTAGTATATGATCCATCCTGCGGAAACCATATGGCACTTGACCAAGCTGGTTGAGTAACTGTAAAATCATCTACTATTCTTAAATTGTATGTGCCTCCACCACTAAATATCTCTACTCCGACATAGTAACCACCTGGACTTAAACTAAGATTTTCCCAAGTAGATGTGTTGTTAACTGGATCCCACCCTGATAGAAGGGTTGTTGGCATATCAAAGTATCCAAGAGATACGTCATTAGCAGTCAATGAATAAATATCAGAAGTAAAAACTGCATTACCAAAAGCTCCAGATGTAAAACTTAAAGAGTCAATTACATACAGAATAATTTCTGCTCCCGCGGAAGAATTTTGACCGTCAATTTCTACATGAACTGAGTTTAAGACTTGTGTTTGCTTTAATGGGTAGTAGTTTGCACAGACTAGACCATCCTCACCACCAGTAAATGATGCTGAACCAAGTCCAGAAATAACTTCTTGACCGGCTGGATGAAGACCTATTCCATCTAAAGAAAACTCTCCACTAGTAACTTCAAAATTCCTTTCAAAAGTATTATCGCCAAAATTAGCTCCACCTACTTGGTCAGAGTCAGAACTTACAGTAAATGTTCCTTGATAAACTCCTGTTGTAAGAGTTAAAGGTTCTAATGACTCAATAGTCGACGTTGAATCAGCTTCTACAATTCCAAATGATGCTGTAGTAGTGAATGAACCAAAATCTGTATCAAGAGTCACATTGGTTTGGTCATTAACCCCATCATTTGAAACAACTGCTCCTAAAACCCAATTTGCATCTACTTCGTCTAGAGGAATTCTTCCATATTCAGCACCATATAAAGATTCACCATAAATATAAGCAGAGTTTGCTTGAATATTATTTTGATCTTTTCTAGAAATTTTCACATCATCTACTGCCCAATACCAAGCCCAAAAGTCATTGTCTTCGTAATAAAACTGTATTAATACCTGTGATTGACCACCAACATCAGCTGAAACATCAATACTTGTAATTTCAGGGTTTCCAGAGTTTTGATCATTTGGATACCCAGAATTATTAGTTATCTCATATTGAACCCAAGTAGCACCACTATCTCCAGAAACTCTAACTCCTCTAGTGTCTTGCCACCATCTGTAGTTATGAGAGAAAGATAAAACAACACTATTCTCTCCTGTTAAATCTACAGGAGTTGCAATTGTTGCAGTAACAAATATTGGAGTCCCGTCACCATCACCGCCTCCAGTAGCGTCAGAGTCAATAAATAGAAACCCGTTAGAAACGCTAGAAGAACCAAAAGGTGCAAGAGCACCTACTGGAATAACATTTCCGTCAGTTTCAAATCTCCATTGAGCAGTATTTCCAGTACCAGGGTCAGTAGCTACAGTACCAGGGGAAGTACATGCAGATGGAGCATTGATAACAGTTTGATTTGCATAATCATAACCACCAACTATAGTGTAAGCTGAGTATGCACAAGAATTATCTAGAATCCAATCGCTTGCATTATCAAATTGATTCTCCCAAAGAACAACTCCTTTTGGTTGAGCACTTAAATTTGATTTAATTTTTTCAGGCATAAATTCATGCTTTTGCATAAATACAGTAGAGGAGTTTTGGGCAGTTACCATGAAACTGGTTGTTATGCAAAATAGTAATAAGTAAATTTTTTTCATTTTTTTATCATTAAGTTTATTAAACAATAATAATAAAAAATAGTTTATTTAGTATACATATTTAATTATTTCGCTTAAGAGTTAAACAAAACACATGTAATTATAGATTTTATTTGACTACATTAATTCTCTTGGTGGTAATTTGAGAATTATTACTGATTTTAAGGAAATAAATTCCATTATTAAAATTAGATAAGTTAATTTTTGAACTATTTGTAAATTTTTTTTCTAGAAGAATTTTCCCGGAAATGTCCATTAGAATTAATTCACTAGGCAAGTTGTTTTCAAGTGAAATATTTACAAAGTTTTTAGACGGATTCGGAAAAACATGTAATTTATTTACAGAACTTTCTACCAAATCTACGCTAGTACCTAAATTCATTCTAATTGCAAATGCATTTCCATTTGTATAAGCCTGATCTCCCGGAAACCATATGGCACTAGACCAGAAAGGTTGATCTACAGTTCTATCATCTATTATTCTTATATCATAAGTATTTCCTCCACTATATAATTCTATGGCAGCATAATAACCTCCTACACCTAATGTAACATTTTCCCATGTAGAAGTATTATTAATGGGGTCCCAACCAGAATTGTTTACAACGGGTATATCAATATATCCATTATTTACATCCATTGCAGTGACCATATATAAGTCAGATGTATAAATAGAGTTGCTAAATAGACCACTTGTAAAACTTAAAGAGTCTAATACGTATAAAATCACTTCGCTTTGAGCTACTGTAGAATTAGTAATATAAACTCTTACAGAGTTTAAAATTTCTTCTTGCTTAATTGGATAATAAGTACCACAGACTAGTCCATCTGTTGCATCTGTAAAAGAATTAGTACCAAGTGAACCTAAGAATTCTAATCCTGAAGGATGATTATCTATACCGTCTAATGAGTAAACATCATTCGTGATTTCAAAATTTCTTAGTTGGGTATTATTGTCAAATGTAATACCTCCACTTTGATCACCACTAGATGATAAAGTGAAAGTACCTTGATACACACCACTTGACAATGAAGGAGATATATCTATCTGAATAATTTTTGTAGAATCAGCCAATAACGTATCTGGACTTCCGTCATTATCTTCATCGTAAATAGCAGATGCTGAGAAAGATCCAAAGTCTACATCTAAAGTAATACTGTCTTGGTCAAGGAACCCAATGTTGGAAACTTGACACCCAACAATCCAATTTTGATCCATTTGACTTAATGGGGTTCTGCCATATTCGGCAAAATATGTAGATTGACCATAAATCCAAGAGGATTCATTTTTAATATCATTATTAGGTAATGATTCTATTCCAATATCATCTAAAGCCCAGTAATAATGAGAGTTTGCTAGCCCAGGGTCATTCCATGTGAATTTCAACTTAACATTACTTTGATTTGCAGCTTGAGAAGAAATGTTAACAAAAGAGTAGTAGCCAGAGTTAGAACTACTGTAGGCTGTATTAACTGCTAGACCAAATGATAAATCGTAAGGATTTCCCCATGTTGTTCCTCCATCTGTTGATACAGATAGCTGCATAGTATGAGAATTAGTACAGCAAAATCTAAAATCTTGTTCAAGAGTTAGTAATGCTGATGGTTGGCCAGATAAATCTATAACAGGAGAAATTAATTCACCAGTATAACCAATTGGAGACGAAACTATTGTCATTGTGGAAAAGTCAGTATTAGCAGAGTCAGAATCAAACAGCATAAATCCGTTGGAGTAAGATGTTGAAGTAAATGGATTTGTTCCGCCACTATATGCACCATTTGTGGTAGCAAAACTGTGCTTCCAGATACCACTAGTTGTCCACGTGCCGTTAGCGGTTGTAAGCCCTCCGTTAAAATCTTCTGACCAAAAAGAATTAGATCTGCTTTTAGTATTATAATTTTCAGGTAAATCTGATCTCATTGATTCGCATGGTAATGTAGAATAATCATTAATAGAACTTTGTCCCATTAAAGAAATTGATATAAATACTGAAAAAGTTATAGTTAGGAATTTATTCATATTTTGATTTTTTAATTAATTAGTAACAAAGGTTTAAAGTTTACTATTCTGAAAGTACACTTTGTTTTTCATATTCCTCCAAAGGTGAGCAACTGCAAATTAAGTTTCTATCTCCGTATGCATTATCTACTCTTCCAACTGGAGGCCAAAACTTATTGTTTATTTGATTTAGGTTTGGATAAACAGCTTTTCTTCTTGAATATTTGTGGTTCCAATTTTCATCTAACGCTTGAAATGCAGTATGTGGAGAATTTTTAAGTACGTTATCAACTTTATCATAACTCTCGTCAGCAATTTCTCTAATTTCATTTCTGATACCAATCATCGCATCTGCAAATCTATCTAATTCTTTAAGTGACTCACTTTCAGTTGGCTCTACCATTAATGTTCCTGCAACAGGGAAACTAACAGTTGGTGCATGAAACCCATAGTCCATTAATCTTTTTGCAATGTCTTCTACTTCAACTCCAGAATCTTTTTTAAAGGATCTACAATCAAGAATCATTTCATGTGCAACTTTACCATTAGGACCACAATATAGCACATCATAATGGTCTTTCAATTTGGATTGTAAATAGTTGGCGTTTAAAATAGCAATTTCCGTAGATTTTTTTAACCCTTTAGCCCCTAAAAGTTTTATGTAACCGTAAGAAATTATCAAAATCAAAGCACTTCCCCACGGAGCCCCATTAATAGCTTTTATTCCCCTGGAACCACCGGTTTTAATAATCGGATTACTAGGTAAAAATGGCGATAAATGTTTTGCCACTCCTATTGGACCCATTCCTGGACCTCCTCCTCCATGTGGAATAGCAAAAGTTTTGTGAAGATTTAGATGGCAAACGTCTGCTCCAATCAACCCTGGAGATGTAAGACCAACTTGTGCATTCATATTAGCGCCGTCCATATAAACTTGGCCACCAAAATCATGTATAATGGTAGTGATTTCTATAATATCTTTTTCAAATACTCCATGGGTAGATGGGTAAGTAACCATAAGAGCTGAAAGATTTTCAGCATTATTTGAAGCTTTTTCTCTCAAATCTTCAATGTCAATATTTCCAAGTTCATCACATTTTACTAAAACTACTTCCATTCCGGCCATAACTGCACTTGCAGGATTAGTTCCATGAGCGCTGGTAGGAATTAGACATATATTTCTATGACCTTCATTATTTGATATATGGTACGCTCTTATTACCATAAGTCCACTATATTCTCCTTGCGCACCACTATTAGGTTGAAGTGATACTTGATCAAAACCAGTTATTTCACTTAAGTCTTCAGCTAACTCATTAAATATTTGTTGAAACCCTTGAGTCTGATTTACAGGACTAAAGGGATGTAAATTTGCAAATTCGGGCCACGTAATAGGTTCCATTTCAGTTGCTGCATTTAGCTTCATTGTGCAGGAACCAAGAGAAATCATCCCGTGAACAAGAGATAAATCTTTATTTTCAAGTTTTTTAATATATCTCATCATTTCTGTCTCAGAATGATAAGAATTAAATACATTTTGCTCTAGAATTGAATTATCTTTTGGTAAAAAAATAGGGTCATCTATCTCTTTTTCAAGTTTTACTATTGAGTTAGAGTTTTTAAACTCTGCCAAAATATTTACTAGTCTAGTGAGACTATCCCAACTAGTTGTTTCATCAACAGAAATTGTTACAAGATCTTTATAATACCCAACGTTAATTTCATTTTTTTCCAAGTGTAACTTTAGCGAAGTTAAATCCTCCTTAAAAGATATAGTATCAAAATGATTGGAGTTATTTATTTCATATCCCAAATCGATTAGAGCTTGTTTTAGACTAGATGTTTTTTGTCTAATTGTTTCTGCAATATTTTTTAAGCCTTTTGGACCATGGTAGACAACGTACATACTAGCCATAACTGCTAAAAGGGCCTGAGCTGTACAAATATTTGAAGTTGCCTTCCCTCTTTTTATATGTTGTTCTCTAGTCTGAAGAGCCATTCTTAATGCTGGATTTCCATGAATATCTAAGGATACTCCAATGATTCTTCCAGGAATATATCTCTTGTGAGAATCTTTACAGGCAAAAAATGCAGCATGAGGACCTCCATAGCTCATAGGAACTCCGAATCTTTGAGTTGATCCAACAACAACATCTGCCCCCCAACTTCCAGGACTTTTAAGTAAAACAAGGCTCATTATATCTGCTATAACAGAAACTTGAATGTCTAAATCTTTAGCAGAAGAAGTAAATTCACTGTAGTCGTAAATTTCACCGTAAGCATTTGGATATTGAACAATAGCTCCAAAAAATTCGTTGGACAACTCTATTGAATTTGCATCTCCAAAAACAATTTCTATTCCTAGTGGCTCTGCTCTTGCAGTTATTACATCTATTGTCTGTAAATATAAGTCGTTGCTAACAAAAAACTTATTGACATTTGATTTAATTTGAGCTCTTGTTCTCATATGAAAAAACATTAACATAGATTCTGCAGCTGCTGTTGATTCATCTAAAAGAGATGCATTTGCAATTTCCATTCCAGTTAGCTCTGTTACACAAGTTTGAAAATTTAAAAGTGCTTCTAATCTACCTTGGGCAATTTCTGCCTGATAGGGGGTATATGCAGTATACCAGCCGGGATTACATAAAATATTTCTTTTAATAACACTTGGAGTAAGAGTGCCGTAATAACCTTGTCCAATATAATTGTCAAAATTTTTATTTAAATCAGCAATTTCTTTTATTTTGTTTAAATAATCATTTTCAGAAATTGCATCTTCAATTTTTAATGGGCTGTTTTTTAAAATTGAATTCGGAATTGTTTGATGAATTAATTTATCAATGGAATCTAAACCAATTGAGTTTAACATCTTTTTAACGTCATTTTCATTGGCTCCAATATGCCTATTTTCAAATGAATCTAAATTCATAGTTCTTTTTTTACAAATATATGTATTGAACTTGTTTCGCATGTAATGTTGACAAATTGTTTAATTTTATTTTATGAACAATAAATCCCCAAAACTATTATTTGCAGTCATAAACTTTTTATTGATAATGTTTCAATTTAAGAAGCATCAAAATAAAAGTGATTTAAAAGAGATAATAATTTATCTTTTTTTTAGATATGATGTAAGAAATAAGTTACTTGATTTTAAAGAAAATCTTTTTGCTAGTTTCTTTAAGCAAGACAATGTAGTTTTATTGAAACTTAAAGAACTATCCAATGCAAATTTTCTTTTTAATAGATCATCAACACTAAACAAAAACTGGGTAAATCTTCTTGATTCTTCATTTGCTAATAATTTTTTAAGAAGTTAGTTTTTGCAATTAAAAAGAATAATAGAATTTATAGTTTTTTCTAATGTTTGGATTTCATTAGGTGCCGTCGGAATTGCGCTAACCACTTTTTTTTACACTGAAACTCAAGTTGATTTGGCGTTGTTAGTATTGGTGTTTTTTTCAACTTTATTTGGATATAGTTTGCAAAACATTTCACAAAGAGAAATACATAGTCATCGTTCCAATCAAATTCTTTGGAGTCAATCCAATAACAAACTTATAAGGTGGATAGTTTTAGTTTCGTTTTTGATTTCAGTATTTATGGCATTACATATATTAAATATTCATTTGATTTTAGTTTCAATTCCTTTTTTAGGGTTAGTTTTTTTTTATAGAAATGTTTTTTCAAGTAAATTTCAAATACGAAATATTCCTTTTTTAAAAATTTTAATTATTTCTTTTTGTTGGTGCTGGACTTGTTGTGCATTACCTCAATTAGTTTCTGGTTGTATTTTTAATTGGAATATTATTTTCATTATTATCGTATATATATATGCAATCACAATACCCTTTGATATCAGAGACGTATATATAGATAAAAAAATTTATACAATCCCCCAATTTACAGGGAATAGAGTAGCCTTTATTATTTCTCAGTTGAGTATTCTGTGTTTGTTTTTTTTCGTATTATACCTTTCCAATTACCTACTTTGTTTTTTTATGATTATGACTAACTTACTATTAATTCCTTCTTTAAGAATAAATAGTGAGCTTTATTATTTATTTGTGCTAGATGGACTTCTAGTAATATTTCCAATATTTATTTCATGAAAAAACCCAAAGTACTTTTACTGTATACTGGAGGAACAATAGGAATGATTGAAAATCCTTTAGAATTATCCCTTAAGCCTTTTAATTTTGATCAGGTAACAAGTGAAGTTCCAGAGCTTAATAAATTAAACTGCACAATAGAAACTATAGCCTTTGAAAATCCACTCGATTCTTCCAATATAAACTTTGAAACCTGGACTAAAATTGGAGACGAAATATTTAAAAATTACGATTATTTTGATGGTTTTGTAATTTTACATGGTACTGATACAATGTCTTATACTGCTAGCGCTTTAAGTTTTATGTTTCAAAACTTGACAAAGCCCATTATATTAACTGGTTCACAACTTCCTCTTGGCCAAGTAAGAACAGACGGCAAAGAAAACCTTATTACTGCAATAGAAATTGCCTCTAAGAATTGGAATAATTCACCTGTAGTTAATGAAGTGGCTATCTATTTTGAAAACCAATTATTTAGAGGCAACAGAACAACTAAAGTTAGTTCTGATGATTTTGATGCTTTTAAATCCTATAATTTCCCCTCTCTCGCTGAAGTAGGAGTAAAAATAAATTTTAATCATAATTATTTACTAAAGAACAACTTTAAAGAACTTAACTATGTAAAAGGATTTGATCCAAGTATTAATATAGTATTTTTTTACCCCGGAATTATTATTAAAAATGTAATAAAATCAATACGTAGCAATTCTTCCAAAGTTGTAGTTTTATTGAGCTATGGGTCTGGTAATCTACCAATAGGAAATGAACTTGTGGAGTTTTTAAATTCCACAGAAAAAATATTCCTTAATGTTAGTCAATGTAAAGCTGGAAAAATAGAACAAGAAAAGTATGAAACTGGAATGCAACTTAAAAAAGCGGGTGTTATTGGAGTTAAAGATATGACTTTAGAAACTGTAATTGTAAAATCTATGTTACTTATCAATAAATACCCATTGGATAAAGATAAATTTGCAAATATTTTATTATCGAATATTGCAGGTGAAATAACAGAATAATTTTTTTTTATTTAAGATTAAATATTATTTTAATAAAAAAGCTATATTTTTTTGTAATTTGGACCCTTCAAAAGTCAAAATTTAAAATAATTCATACATATTTAACATGAAAAAAGTAATTTTTATTATAGTAGTTTTAGGGTTATTTATTTTAAACCCCTTATTAGCACAGAATGATTCAGTAGAAACTATAAGCTCAGATTCAGCTCAAGAAATAATTGAGACACCTGACTCATTATTAATTGAAGAAGATGTTGAGGCTGAAATCGTAGAAGTTCAGGAGCCAGAAACAAGTGAATTGGAATCGGAAACTATTCCCGAAGAAGATACATCTGTTTCTCAAGCATTAAAATTAAAGTTTATTGAAGGAGGTCCACTTTTTATGTCCTTTGTTTTGATTGCATTGATTTTGGGTCTAGCTCTGTCAATTGAAAGAATTATTTATTTAAACCTTGCAACTACAAATTCAAAACAACTATTAGAAGACATAGAAAATGCTCTTTCTAATGGCGGTGTTGAGGATGCAAAGGAAGTTTGTAGAAATACTCGAGGTCCAGTAGCAAGTATTTTTCTTCAAGGTCTGGAGAGAAGCTCTGAAGGTGTAGAAATGGTAGAGAAATCAGTAATCGCTTATGGAGGGGTTCAAATGGGATTATTAGAAAGAGGACTTTCATGGATAGGGTTATTTATTGCACTTGCTCCTATGTTAGGTTTTATGGGAACTGTTATAGGAATGATTCAGGCGTTTGATATTATTGAATTGAAAGGTGAAGCAAAACCAGACGAGTTAGCTGGAGGTATTAAAGTTGCCTTAATTACTACTGTTTCAGGTTTGATTGTAGCCATTATTCTTCAAATTTTTTACAATTATATAGTTTCAAAAATAGATTCATTAGTAAATCAAATGGAAGATGCCTCAATTTCTTTAATTGATGTATTGGTAAAGCATAACAAGGGAAAATAATCTTTAAATTAAGCTTCTAGAAATGGAAAATAACAAACAAAACTTAATTACTAAAATTGTAACTTATTCTATTGCTTTTCTTGGAATACTCTTCACAGTATGGGTTATGAATGACGACAATCCTGCAGAAATGAGTTACGAACAACAAAAGCAATGGGCCATTGTTGAGGCTAAGAGCCAAGGACTAGCTAATAAAATGACTGCTAGCGAACTTAATGCCCATTTGTCTAATAGGACTTCAGAAATTTCTTTAGAAAAAGAAAAAACTCTTTGGAGTGATGTATCCAAGTTAATAAATTTCTCGATGTTTATTATTTATTTTGCAGTTGGATTAGTAGTAGCAGCCTTTGGATATCTTTATTTTATTGACTCCAAAAAAGCAATTAGAACTCTTGCTGGAATAGGAATATTTACAGTTTTCATGGTTCTCATATATGTGTTTTCAGAAGGAGATGGTGGTACGGATATGAAAATGGCAAGTACTGCAATTAACGCTACCATTGTTTTGACATCTATTGCAATTCTTGGATGGATTGGTGGTTCTTTAGTTAAATTTATAAAGTAATGGCTAAAAGAGAGGTTGAAGAAATTAATGCTGGATCGATGGCAGATATTGCTTTCCTGCTTTTGATTTTCTTTCTTATTACCACTACAATGAACTTGCCTCAAGTTCATGAAGAAAGATTGCCACAAAAGTCAGATGTTGAATTTCTTTTAAACGAAAGAAATGTTCTACAAATTATGGCAAACAAAAATGATAAAATTGGAATTGAAGGTGAATTCGCTGAGATTACTGATATCCAAAATGCTGTAAAAAAGTTTTACCAACATAAAGACGGTACCCCCAACCAGCCATCTTATATTGAAGTAACTAGAAAAATTTGTGAAGATACTCTAGAGTCTTTAGAAAATGCATTAAACGTTTATCCAGATGCT
>CALJHN010000022.1 GCA_938075455.1 uncultured Flavobacteriales bacterium | reverse complement strand
TGAGAATAATTATCAGCTTCTTGCATTTGCTTCGTCTTTTCAACTCTCTCTTTCCTCTCGTCATAATACCTTGCAGGAAAGTCAAAAATTTTGTGCTGTGGTAGTTTGAAAAATCTTGACTTTAAAAATGGCTTTTGGCTCATTTTGTAAATTTATATAAATAATACAATTACTCGAAAATCGTGTAGAATTCTCTTGTTAATTTTTTATAATCATCAGAATAATTGTGCCTGCCAGCCATTTCAATAACCAAAGATTCATTAATGATTTGTTTATTTTTAATCCTAGAAAATTCTAATAAAATTCTGTGTGGAGCTTTATTAGGTTTAGGATATACATCACATTCTCTTACAGAATTTAAGCCATATTTTTTTGCAAATTCTATAGCTTCAATTTTTTGATCAAATGGAATAATTATGTTTAAAGATCCGTCTTTGGATAGATGTTGTTTACTAAACTTTAAAATATCTTCTAATTTTAAATCATTTTGATGTCTTGCTTTTGATCTTTCTGAATTGGAGGGTTCTAAACTTTTCTTAAAATATGGAGGATTGCTAACAATTAAATCATAATTAGAATTTGGATGAAAATCTTTCAAATCTTGATGAAATAATTTTATTCTATTACTCCAATTACAGTTTTCAATATTAATTTTAGCATCTATTATAGCGTTGGGCGAAAGCTCAATACTATCCAACTCTAAATTTAAATTTCTTTGGCACAACATTATTGAAATAATACCTGTTCCAGAACCAATATCTAGTGCTCTGAATTTTTTAGAAACATTTACCCATGCACCAATTAAAATTCCGTCTGTGCCAATTTTCATGGCTGCATTGTTTTGATGAATGGAAAATTTTTTGAAATTAAATGGTTTGTAAATACGTTTATTCACCTGTGTAGAGTTCTATTAAACCATCTGGAATATCCAGTTTTATTTGTTTTTTGGAGTGATCTATAACCAAAATAGTTTTCTCATTATATGGGATTAATATCTCTGTTTTATTAATGTAAAGCTGAATGAGATTATTATTCTTTATTTTTATAACGGCACTAACCTTACCTAAATTCTTTTCTTTTTTGTTAAATAAATCGTATCCAATAATATTGTTTTTGTCAAATTTTTCTTCTGGTAAATCAACGTCTTTTGGATTGACAAATACAGATTTATTTTTTAACTCTTCAGCTTTATCTCTATCTACATTTAGAAGAGTTAAAACCAGTTTATTTTTATTTAATGGTTGAATTTCTTGAATTTTAAAAGGTGTGATTAGTCCAGAAACATTTATCCAAATTGTTATTTTTTTTGAAAGAACAGAAGGGTTTTCGTTAATAAAGGAAATAACCAATTTACCAATGTAACCATGAAGTCTTGAAAAATGTCCTATTTCTTTTAAATTATCTTGCATAAAAAAAGCCATGTTTTAACATGGCTTAAAATTATAAAATCATTTAAGAAGTTTTATTTATTCTTCTTTTTTTCCTTCTTCAGTTGCTGGAGTTTCTTCTGCAGCTGGAGTCTCTTCTTTAGCTGGAGCTTCTTCAGTTGCTGGAGTTTCCTCTGCAGCTGGAGTTTCTTCCATAGCTGTAGTTTCTTCTGTAGCTGGAGCCTCTTCTGAAGCTGGAGCCTCTTCTGTAGCTGGAGTTTCTTCTGAAGCTGTAGTTTCATCAGAAGCTGTAGTTTCTTCTGAAGCTGTAGTTTCTTCTGTAGCTGGAGCTTCATCTGCAGCTGTAGTTTCTTCTGAAGCTGTAGTTTCCTCTGCAGCTGTAGTTTCTTCTGTAGCTGTAGTTTCTTCTGAAGCTGTAGTTTCCTCTGCAGCTGTAGTTTCTTCTGTAGCTGTAGTTTCTTCTGCAGCTGGAGTTTCTTCTGCTTCGGCTTTTGCTATTTGAACAGCTTGCGCCTCTAATATAGCCTTCGCTCTTGCAGCATTCTTTTCTTTTTCTGCATTTAACGCATCAGCAATAGCTTTTTGCTCTGCATTTTCTAAAGAAGATATTTTGGATTCAATCTTACTTTCTTTCTCTTCTAACCATTTATTGAACTTTTCTTCTGCTTTTGCTTCAGTAAGTGCACCTTTTTTAACTCCTTTAAGTAAATGGTTTTTGTATAGAACTCCTCTGTAAGAAAGCATAGCCCTAACTGTATCAGTAGGTTGTGCACCTACACCTACCCAGTGTAAAGCTCTTTCAAAATCAATATCTATGATTGCTGGATTTTTGTTAGGATCGTAGGATCCAATTCTTTCGATATACCTTCCGTCTCTTTTAGCTCTAGAGTCGGCGATTACTATGTGGTAAAAAGGTTTGCCTTTTTTTCCGTGTCTTGCAAGTCTAATTTTAGTTGCCATATTAATTGTTTTTAAAAGGGTCCGAAACCCAGTTTAGTTAATTCGGCTGCAAATATGAATTTTTTTATTGAATATTAAAAATCTTATTCTTTATATATTTAAATGTTATATCACCTTTCTAGTGATTTACTTTCAAATCATATTAAAGTAACTCTAAAATAATATTTTGTTAACATTAACTTAACATTAGATTTTTTTTTACTATATTAGCACTATGAAAAATTTATTTATTACTCTTCTAACTTTAGTTTCTTGTGTTTTTTATTCTCAAGAAATCACTCAAATTAATGGTGTATTTACTACAAATAGTGGAATTCCACTAGAGGGTAAATTCCAAAACTTTTATGAGTCTGGAAACGTAATGTTTTCTTACGAAATTCTTAATGGTTTACATAATGGGAAATTTTCTTCTTATTACGATAATGGCAAATTAAAACAAAAAGGATCTTATCTGAATGGTGAAAAAGTTGGTTCTTGGCTTTCTTGGTCTGAGAAGGGAGAATTAATATCTAAAACATGTTTCGATAACCATGGAAATCGTGATGGTAAATGGATTGTTTGGAATAATGAAGGTGATTATTCTGCTGTTATATTATATGAATCAGGAAAAAGAATTAGTAACTGGAAAATTGTTTCTAATAACGGTCAAATAGCACAGACTTCAAATAATTAATTTATAGAGTCTCTTACGTCTATTATATTATTAGTAATATTTTCTAATCCAGACAAAACATCTGAATAAATTACCCCACTTTTAATACTATATTTATTATTAGAAATATTTATTAGATGCTCTTTTTTCAACTCATAATGTAATTTGTTGATTTCCATCTTTTCTTTTTTAATTATTTTAGAGGTTTTGACATCTGTATCTCCAACATACTTTTTTAACTGAGTAAATAGATTTTCTACTTTTTCAATCATTTTAAGAATATTGTTTCTTTGAATAGGAACAAAATATATATTATTTTCTGATTTTCTTTGAATAAGTTTAGAAATAGAATAATAAGAATCTCCAATGCTTTCTAAATCATTAATAATACTTAGTATAGATTTTATCTCTTCGTTAGTCTTTTGAGTAGACTCTGTTTCATTTACCTTAGATAAATATTCCGATACTTCACCTTCAATTCTATCTGTAATCTCTTCATACTGTTTAATTTTCTGAAGGATTTTAGAAAATTTTCTTTTGTCAGTTTCTAGAATAAGAGACTTTAAAAACGAATTCATTTTTGATGTGATTTTAATAAACTTTAAAAGCTCAGTTCTTACTTCAAGAATCGAAAACTCACTTGATAAGGTCGTATTGGAAAAATATTTAAGTTGAAATATTTCATCTTCTTCTACTTTAGAATAAATTACTCTGGTAACAATTTTTTCTATATTTTCTACAAACCATACAAGTAATAGAGTGTTTAGAATATTAAAGGTTAAATGAAATAATGCTAATGACCACTGAATAGTAGAGTTTTCAATAGACTGTTTTGAGGAGTTGTCAAATGGGAACCATTCTGAATTAAGCTTTACAAATTCTTCAATATTCTCTATGAAAAAATTGAATAAAATTATCATCCATATAACCCCAAACAGATTAAATATTAAATGAGCAAGAGCTGCTCGTTTTGCATGTATATTTCCTATAATAGCAGCAATATTAGCTGTAACTGTTGTCCCAATATTTTCACCAAGAACAATTGCTGCAGCAAATTCAAAGGGCAGTCCTTTTGTGCATAAAACTAAAGTAAGTGCCATAGCTGCGCTAGAGGATTGGACTAATATGGTAACAAAAGTTCCAATAAAAACAAAAATGATAACTGAAAATATCCCACTTCCTGTTAATGGTTCAATAAGTTCATAAAATCCACCTTCATCAAAAGAGGGAACTGATTTTTTTAATGCCTCTAAACCCATAAATAGTAAAGCAAAACCAATTATGAAATCTCCAAGAGAATTAAGACTATCTTTTTTGAAAAAAATCAATGGCAATCCGATTGCTATTAATGGAAGAGAATAGGTTGCTAAGCTTAATTTTCCAAAACCTAATCCTAGAACTAAAAATGCTGTTACAGTTGTTCCAATATTAGCGCCCATTATCACCCCAATTGCCTGTCGAAGAGAGAGTAGGCCAGCATTTACAAAACTTACAATCATAACTGTAGTTGCGCTTGAAGATTGAATAACTGATGTGGTAAAAAATCCTGTAAAAATTCCAGCAAACTTATTGTTAGTAATTGCACCTAAAATATTTCTCATTTTAGATCCAGCTAGCTTTTGAATACCTTCACTCATTATTTTCATTCCATAGATGAAAAAACCTAAAGAGCCAACTAATGTTAGTATTTCAAAAAAACCAAAATTCATATTTATAAATCAAATTAAGAATTAAATTAGAATCTATACTTAAATCCTAATGAAAAAATTCTTCCAGGATTTCTCAATCTAAAATTTAGAGCTTCCGTTCCATAAGATTCCACCATACTTTCTTTTACATCTCCCAAAAGATTATTTGCCCTTAGATTGACGGTTGATTTCCTTTCTTTTCCAAAAGTTTTACTTAAATTAAAATTTAGACTGTGAAAAGGTATTCTGTATACATCTGGTCTAAATCCATCTCCAACAATTTCTAAAGTTTTTCCTTGAACGTTGTAGAATATTCCTGTTTGTATTCCTTTGTCAGGATTGGTATAGCTAATACCAGAGTTAATTAAATAAGGGGCTTGTCCTTGAAGTGTTCTGTAATCACCCACAGTCTCTCCAGTTCTTTTACTACTTTCTCTTCTAGATTTTTCAGATTCACTAAAAGTAAGACGAGATTCTATAAAAGACATATTTACATTAAATGAAAGATCCTTAAGTCCCACTGAAATGAATTCTAAATTTTTTCTTATTTCAAATTCGATTCCACCTACTGTAGCAGAACCTAAATTTGCAGGTGTAAAATTAGTAGGTGCAGATTCGTAGTAGGTCATTTCAATAGGGTCTTGAAATGTTTTATAAAAAAAACTTATTGCCATCATTTGAGAAAATTTCCCAAAGTACTCGTATCTAATATCGTAATTTTGAATATAAGTTGGTTTTAAATCAATATTTCCAACAAAAGTCATATTGGATAAGGGGTCAAATATTTGAGCAATAGAAGCTTCTTTAAAAGATGGCCTAGCAGTTGTTCTTGTTAAGGAAGTTCTTAAATTACTGTTTTCAGACATTTGGAAAATGAAATTTCCTGTTGGAAATAAGTCTAGTTTGTTTATTACATTTTTATTATTAAAATTATCACCACTTGAATTTTGACCAGTGTAGAACAAATCAAACTTTTCCATTCTAAGACCAACGATAGTTTTTAAAACTCCAAATAATTTTAATTCATTGGATATATATCCAGAAAAATTTCTTTTGGTGGACTCAAACTGACTACTTCTATCCGTAATTGTAGCTCTTGGATTCATATAGCTTCCAATAGGATTTGATTCTGTTACCAATACATTAGGGTCAAAAATTAAATTTGGGTCTCCATTTATTACCGACCAAACGGAAGGATCATCCCAACAGCTTACTTGGAATCTAGCTATTTGAAAATCTCTTGTCTGATAAGTTGCTAATGCTCCATACTTAAATTTTGCTTTTTCACTATCAAGCTCATAATTCTTAGTGAAATCTATTTTAGAATTAAAATGATTTTCATTTAAAAACCTCCAAATTCTTGTTGGTTGGGTATTGTCCTTGTATTTAAAAGCGTTATTATCATCAATAAATATTGTTGATCTTACATCTTTATCATGAATCTTTGAAATAGTAGGAGATATTTTCCATTCTATTTTATCTACCAATTTAGACAAAAACGAAGAATCAATTATGGTATGAGTACCGTTAAGAATAATATTGGTGATACTTCTTTGACTATACTCTAAATTATCCTTGTTATAGTCAACAAAGTCTGTAAATCTATTTTCTTGTCTAAAACGTCCAGCTTTTTTCTCGCCGTTTTGAATATGCATTAAAGTCAATTTAAACTTTGATTGGTCTGTTCTATATGAAAGACCTCCTAAACCACTAAGTATAATATTATTAATTCCTATTTCTCCCCTTTGTGTACGAAATGTATCCAAGACATAAACATCAGGATTGGTGTTAGTATTAAAATAATTATCAATGGCTTCTTTGTAATATTCTGTTTGATTATTATAAGAAATAGCTCCTAACCAACCAATTGTATGTTCTTTCTTACCAACGTCTAATTGATTTCCAGTTGAATAGCCTAAAGACATATTCATTAAACTATTACTTTTTTCAGCTGCCATTATTGGGTTAAAAGAATTAGAAAGAACGTTTATGGTATTGTAATCTTGCGAAGAAAGATTGGGGAAATCAGCATTTAAATTATTAGTGTACAAGTCGTTAAGAGATCGATTGTAAAAACTTGATAAATTATTTTCTATTGGAATGTCTCTTTGCCCATTATCAAAAGCTAAAAAGTCAGTTGAGCTGCCTTTATATGATTTATATTCTGAATTAAAATGCATGGTTGGGTTATATCCTAAACTTATTGAGAGAGCAGGGCTTTTTTTAGAAGGAAATTCTTTGGTTACTATGTTTACTAATCCTCCTGTAAAGTCAGCAGGTAGATCTGCAGTAAAAGATTTAATTATTTGAACATTATCTAAAATATTAGTAGGAAATAAATCCATTTGAATGGTATTTCTATCCGGATCTAATCCAGGAATATCTATGCCATTTAATATGGATTTGGTATATCTATCTCCTAGTCCCCGAACATATACATATTTACCACCCATTATAGAAACACCAGGGGCTCTCTTTATGGCATTGGCCAAATTACTTGAGCCAACTTTTTTAAAAGCTTCTGATGAAAGACCATCCATTAAATTGGCTGATTTTTTTTGCATCATTAGTAATGCTTCCTCTGTATTTTTTTGAACAGATACTGAAATAATTACTTCTTCTAATCCTACTGAAGATGATAAAAGATTAACATTGATTTCTTTTATATCATTTTGTTCAACCTTTATATCAGTTAGTTCTTTAGTTCTGTAACCTACAAACGAAAAAACAAGAGTATAAGTGCCAGGTTCAATTTTTATAGAATAATTTCCGTCAAAATCAGTTGTAACACCAATGTTTGTACCTTTTACTAAGACATTGGCAAAGGGCATTGTTTCATTGAATTCTTCATCAATAACCTTGCCTATAATTTTACTTTGTGAAAAATATGAAGAAAATATAAAGGAAAAAAACAATAATGTAAGTATTCTCACTTAATCAAATTTTCTGCAATTATATACATAAAAAAAACTGCCTTGTTAAAATAACAAGGCAGTTTTTTAAAATTTAACTTTTACTTAATATATTAACTAAATGTTAATTGACGTATTTTAAAAAGCTCCTTTGGAAGATGCATATGTCCAAGAAAAATCAGAAGTGTTAGCTCCTACAGTATTAGAACCTGTAGATACCACTGTACAAATTGTAGCACCATCTGCTTCAAAAGTAGATCCAACAGAAGATTTATCATTAAATATAGAACCATCAGTAAGATTTGGTGTAAAGCAATCTGAACCGCCATCTGTAGCTGGAGTAAATTCATATCCAGAAAAAGTTAATGTTCCGGCTGTGTAACTATTAGCATCTTCATCTTTGTCTAATTCTATATCTTTACCATCTGTGAAATTCATTACATATACATTGTTATTAGCACCAGTAGCACCTTTTCTGTAATCAGAAATTTCACCATCTACACCAGTAGCAGAACATTCATCATTAGTTCCGACTAAGGTTATATTATTAAGTGTAAAACTTCCTGGAGCAGAACCCTCAGGGCCGTCAATTTCTAGAGCATGATCGGAAGCAGAATTTAGGATAACCATTGAATTAGAAATTGTACCTGCATAAGCTTGATCAATATCTAATCCATCATCCCCTTGTCCCCATACTAATAGTTCAGAAGCATTAACAGTTCCACCAAAAAACTCTACACCGTCATCTACATTACCAACCACTTCAATATGATCAATTGTTGTGCCAGTACCAACACCACCTAATGTCAAACCATTGATTTCATTGCCTTCACCAATTTCAGCACCACCATGTCTAATAGAAACATATTGTATTACACCTGAATTATCAGCAGGATCGCTACCGCCGTATAAACCATTGGTTTCGGAAGCAGGAATTCCTTCAATTTGTAACTCAGTTACATCACCAGAAAAGGAACATGGAGCATTGCCTAAAACCAATAAACCTCCCCATAATCCTCTTACGTTCTCATTTAATGATGATCCAGCAATTTGACCAACGGTAATATCGTCAGATTCTGAAGTCATAACAATAGGAGCACTAGCAGTACCTTCTGCCATTAATTTTCCACCTCTAGCAATTACTAAAGAAGAAGCATTTGCTCCAGTACCAGCTTTAGCTTTTATTATAGTACCTGCCGGAATAGTTAAAGTTACACCACTTGGTACAATAACTCTTCCTTCTAAAGACCATACTACTGAAGCATCTAATGTTTGATTAGCAGCTAAAGTTCCAGAAAGTTTGTATTCTGTAGCAGCAAATTCACAAGAACCATCATCTTTGGTAGCATCTGAATTGTAATTTGTAGCAGTTGGGTCAGTACATCCGTCAGTTCCACAACTATTTAACAACCCTAATGTGAGGATTGCAGCAAAAAAAGGTAATTTTATATTTTTCATTATTTGATTTTTTATTTAAAAGTTAAATTATGTGACAAAGAAACTTGTAAAACTTAATTAAACTCTTTACTAATCGTTAAAAATTAATTATATGTATGTTAACACTATATTATTACTGTTAAATAAAGACTAAGTGATGTTAAATGTTTTAGATATTTTTTATTAATAAAATGTTAACTTAAATGATAGCATTAATATAAATTTGCTGATTATTTTTATAAAAAATTAAAATTATGTCTAAAAAAATATTGATTGTAGACGATGAAAAAGATATCTTGGAACTATTAGATTACCATCTCACAAAGGAAGGTTTTAAAACTATGAAAGCTTCTAATGGAAAAGAAGCTCTTAAAATTGCCAAAGACTTTTTGCCTGATCTTGTTTTATTAGATTTAATGATGCCAGAAATGGATGGCATAGAAACCTGTATAGAGTTTAGAGAAGATAATCTTTTAAATGGTACTTTAATAGCTATTTTAACTGCCAGAGCCGAAGACTATTCTCAAATAGCTGGGTTAAATGCTGGTGCAGATGATTATATTAATAAGCCAATAAAACCAAGAGTTTTAATAAGTAGAATTAAAGCACTTCTAAGAAGAACAGAATCTAAAGTTAATTCTGAATCAAATGTTGAATTGGAAATTGATACCGAAAAATATGTTGCGATTCTCAAAGGAGAAGAAATGTTACTTCCTAAAAAAGAATTTGAGTTATTAGCACTTCTATTCTCCAAACCAGGTAAAGTTTTTACTAGAGAAGTAATATTAGCTAGAGTATGGGGTGATGATATTATTGTCGGTGACAGAACTATTGATGTCCATATTAGAAAATTAAGAGAAAAAATTGGTAATCAATATATCAAAACAGTAAAAGGAGTTGGATACAAATTAAAGTTGTAACATTCTTCTAAACTCATTAAGAATGACGCTTGTAGCTCCCCAAACTATTTTATTATTTAAATCTAAATAAGGCACTTCAAAATTCACATTTCCACTACTTTTTTTAAAGCTCATCTTTTTAATTTTAATCACATCTTTTTTGAAAAGCTCATCAATATTTACTTCAATTATTCTTTTAACTTCTCTTTCATTAGCTCTGAAATCTGGTGTAAAATCACAATAGCCAACAAATGGATGAATTAAAAAATTACTCGGAGGAACAAATACTTGTGATAACTCGCCAATAATATTTATGGAAATAGGATCAACGCCAATCTCTTCCATAGTTTCTCTCAAAGCTGTTTCTTTCATAGATTCACCACTTTCATTTTTACCACCTGGAAAAGATATTTGATTGCTATGGGTGCCTTCGTACTCTTGTCGTTCAATTAAACAAAAAAAAGTTTCTCCGACCTTAGGATAAATTAGTAATAAAGTACTTGCAATTTTTGGGTTTTTATTTTTAAAATCTAACTCTATTTCATTTCTGTATGGAGCCAATTCTGTATGGGCCTGCTTTCCAGGTAATGGAAGGTCAAAAGCCTGAAATATTTTATTTATCCTAATTTTAAAATCCAATAAAAATAATATTTGTTACAAAGATTGTATAAATATCAAAATTGAAATGGTACTATGCCAATTTGTTTTCTAATTTTGAACAATATATGAAAGAGCTTTGGTCATCTAGCGTATTTTGGAGAGTTTTAATAAATTCTATAGGTGTAGTTTCTTTTATCCTTGGATTTTGGTTATTATTTAAGTTGATTAAGTTTATTTATTCCCTTAGAAAAAACAAAAATCTAAATGCTAAGAATTACATTGACCTACTGCCAATTCCTAATGAATTTAAAGGAAATGTTCAAATAGGAATTACTTTAAATAACAAACAAAACATAGACTTTAATATTTTAGACAATAAAGAAAAACAATTAGAAAATGTTTACAATGGTGATATTGAAAAAGGGGAGAAGATATTTAAAATTGATTCTCTTAAATTTCAAAATGGAGAATATTTCATTTCAATTAAGACCAATCACCAAAATATTTTAAGGAAAATTTTAGTTGATAATTAATTGTATTTTTACCTAACTAATATCTCTGTTAATTAAATAGAAAATTGAATTTAAATTCTAAAATATCTCTTAGTGTAAATAGTGAAACAGAGTTTTTAAAATCTGTTATTTTAGGAATACCAAACGATATTGGTTCTATTCCCAAAGTTGAAGAATGCTTCGATCCTTCCTCTATTTACCATGTAGAAAATAACTCTTATCCTACTGCGATAGATATTTCCAAGGAGATGATAAATTTTTTGGAAGTATTAAATAAGTACAATGTAAAGGTTTTAAGACCAGAAAATATTCCGAATCTTAATCAAGTTTTTGCTAGGGACCTTGGGTTTGTTTTACAAGACACATTCTTAATTTCCAATATTATTGAAAATAGAGCTAATGAAATTCCAGCTATTCAAGACATCCTTTTCCAAATTAGTTCTAATAAAGTTTTAAAGATTGATTCTAAAGCAAAGATTGAAGGTGGTGATGTCACTATTCTTAAAGACCATGTTTTTATCGGTGCCTCTAACCCAACTGATTTTAATAAATATAAAGTTGCTAGAACCAATTTCGAAGCAGTTGATTTTATTAAAAATAATTTTCCAAATAAGAAGGTTATTGGTTTTGAACTATTCAAATCGGATAACGATAAAAATGAAAACACCTTACATCTAGATTGTTGTTTTCAACCTGTTTCTAACGATTTAGCCATAATAGCACCTGATTCTTTTAAAAATAAAAGAGATGTTGCTTTTCTAGAAGAATTAATCGGCAAGTCTAATTTGTTTTATCTATCTAAAGAAGAGAAAAACAGTATGTATTCTAATATTTTTTCGATTTCTCCAAATGTCGTAATTTCCGATTCTAGATTTTCAAGATTGAATAGTTGGTTAAAACAAAAAGATATTCTAGTAGAGGAAATAAATTATTCAGAAATATCTAAAATGGGAGGTTTATTTAGATGCTCTACTCTTCCATTAATAAGAGAGTGATGTCGCAAATAACAAATAGTATTTTAATGATTAAACCAACAGGCTTCACCTACAATGCGGAGACTGCAGAAAATAATCATTTTCAAAATCCAATAACTACCCAAAACCAACAACAAATATCTGAGAATGCACTTAGAGAATTTGAAAATATGGTTTATAAGTTAGATACTAAAGGGGTTAATATAACTGTACTAGACCCTAAGGACAATCACCTCAATCCAGATGCAGTATTTCCCAATAATTGGTTTTCTCTTCATAAAGACGGAACTAAAGTTCTTTACCCAATGTTCGCCAAAAGCAGAAGAAATGAAAGAGACTTAGAAATTTTTAATTTACTAGAAAAGAATTTAAATTTTAAAATTACATCTACTGTTGATTTAACAACCTATGAGCAAGAAAATCTTTATCTAGAAGGAACAGGAAGTATGATTTTAGACAGAGAAAATAAAATAGCTTATGCTGCTTTATCAGAAAGAACTTCTAAAAAAATTTTGGTTGATTTTGGCCAGAAAATGAATTACAATATTGTTCAATTCAATGCTCTTCATACGGTTAACCAAATACAGTCACCTATTTACCATACCAATGTAATGATGTGTCTTGGAGATAGTTTTTCTGTTATTTGTTTAGAGACAATTTATGACCAAGTTGAAAAGGTTAAAGTTTTAAATTCCTTTGAAGAAACCATCAAAGAAGTTATTGAAATAACTGCTACTCAAATGAATAATTTTGCTGGAAACATGCTACAAGTTATTGGTGCAAATAACTCTCCAATTATTTTTATGTCACAATCTGCTTTTGACTCGCTAAACAAAAGTCAGCTTAAAAAATTAGAGAAGTTTGGTGAAATTGTATTTTCTGATCTTTCTACAATTGAAAATTATGGTGGTGGAAGTGCCAGATGTATGATGGCTGAACTTTTTTATTAGAAGCCTTTATCTCAATATTTTTAATAAAGTTTTGAAAATAATCTTAAAATCTACAATGGTTGTC
>CALJHN010000021.1 GCA_938075455.1 uncultured Flavobacteriales bacterium | reverse complement strand
GTTGTGCAGCGCGTAAAAGACCTTTTGGCCGCCATAGTCCCAGGTCGAAATGGTCAGGTCTTTGTAGGACCCGTCCTTCATGAGACGGGAGAGCTCGGCGTCGTCCATTTGCCGCATCTTTTCGGCTTGCACGTTTTTCGTGTCCCGGTGGCTCTCGTCGGGTCGGGCGGCGGCGGCGGCGGCGGCAGCGGTGACGGCCTCGGACGAGTCTCGCTCTTTGCTGCCGACGTCGCCAGTTTGTTTGCCCTCGCCCTCGTCCCGCCGCCGCGTCTCCGCGGTGTTCTGGCTCTGGCGTTCTCTGGCCGCGGCGCCTTTGCCGTGTTGCTCCGCGGCCTCCGCCGCTGCCTCGGTCTGGTCCTCGTCGGCTGCTTTGGAACGGCGCTCCTCGTCGTCCTTGCGGCGGTCGATCTCTGACCGCGCCGCATCGGCCAGCACGGCCCGCTCCACTTCGTTCGCTCGCGACGCGTCGGCGTTGCTTTGCCGCCTCCAGATGGCGCCCATTCTCCAAAATCTTCAAAAGATTGTATAATTACAAAATCCTGTTCTTGTTTGGTATCTGCAAAATCTTGATAAGCTTCATAAGACCAGTTTTTCCTATTGGATTCTAAGCTGTAAAAATCCCCATAAGATTCAACAAATTTAAGTACATCATTCTTGAAGTTTATAGTTTTTGAAGTGTCTAACTGCCATATTTCTATGGTATCTTTTCTCTGTAATTTAAACTGTCTTTTTTCAATAGTATTTTTAGAGTACTCCTTAGAGGTAAAACTTTTTTGGATATATTTTTTTTTATTTTTCTTGACTTTTTCAATTATTTCAAGAGCTTTGTTTTTAGTGTTAGATACAACTTCATATTCAATTAAATTTTGATCATTTTCATCAAGAATGATATTTTTTTTTTGTGGAACCTCATTAAGGTTAATTATTTTTTCTTTGCTTTGATATCCTATGTAGCTGTAAACAATAGTATACGTACCTGGTTTTAATTCTATAAAATATTCTCCAAATGCATTAGAGCTAACACCATATGTTGTATTTTTAATATAAACCGATGCAAATGGCAATGGCTCCCCATTCTTGTTAGAGATTACTCCATTTATGTGATTTGAAAAGCATAAAATAGGCAGAAGAAAACTTATAAATAGTATTAAAAAATAATTGTATAAACTAATTAAAGAACCCATAAGTTTTTAAAAATTAAAAATTATTAAGATATTCTCGAATAATATATCAAATTTGTATAAAATTTAGTTGAAATGTCTGTCCACAAAGATATAAAAAGAGTAACCACTCATGTTCTTCAAGAAATGAAGAGGAATAATGAAAAAATATCCATGCTAACAGCTTACGATTATTCTATAGCTAAAATTGTTGACGAGGCTGGAATTGATGTAGTTTTAGTAGGTGATTCTGCTTCCAATGTAATGGCAGGTCATGAAACTACTTTGCCTATTACATTGGACCAAATGATTTATCATGCTTCATCTGTTATAAGAGCAATAAATAGATCTTTAGTTGTGGTAGATTTACCTTTTGGAAATTATCAAGGAGATTCAAGAGAAGCCTTAAGATCTGCTATAAGAATTATGAAAGAGGCAGAAGCTCATTCTGTAAAACTAGAAGGTGGTAAAGAAGTTATTGAGTCAATTGAAAGGATTCTTTCTGCAGGTATACCTGTAATGGGCCATTTAGGTTTAACTCCTCAATCAATTTATATGTTTGGAACCTATACAGTCAGAGCAAGAGAAGAAGAAGAAGCAAATGTTCTTATTGAAGATGCTCTATTATTACAAGAGGCTGGTTGTTTTGCATTGATTTTAGAAAAAGTTCCTGCAAAGCTAGCTTCTACTGTTGCTAAAAAGTTAGAAATTCCTGTCATAGGAATTGGCGCAGGGGGCGGAGTAGATGGACAAGTTTTGGTTTTGCACGATATGCTTGGAATTACTCAAGAATTTTCTCCAAGATTTTTAAGAAGATATCACAACCTTCATAAGGAGATATTAAAAGCTTGTAGTAATTTTAAGAAAGATGTAAAATCTCAAGATTTTCCCAATGAAAAAGAACAGTACTAATCTAAGTTTTTCTGTTTTATTTGAAGACAACCACCTTATAGCTGTAAAAAAGCAATCTGGAGACATCATCCAATCTGATAAAACAGGAGATGTTACCCTTGCAGATAATGTCAAAGCTTACATAAAAAAAAAATACTCCAAGCCTGGAGACGTTTTTTTAGGTATAATTCATAGGGTTGATAGACCAGTTAGTGGAGTAGTTGTTTTTGCTAGAACATCCAAGTCGCTTGCAAGAATGAATGCATTTTTTCGAGATAAGGAAGTTAAAAAAGAGTATTGGGCTATTGTGGAAGAAAAGCCACCATTTGAAGAAGGAGAATTAACCAACTGGCTCAAAAAAAACCAAGAAAAAAACAAGTCTAGAGCTTACGATGTGGAAGTCAAACAAAGTAAAAAAGCTATTTTGAAATACACTCTAATAGGTAGAAGTAGAAACTATTATTATTTAAAAATAAATCCATTAACTGGACGCCACCATCAAATAAGAGTGCAACTTAGTCATATGGGCTGTAAAATAAAAGGCGATGTGAAATATGGCGCAAAAAGAACCAATAAAGATGGCAGTATTCATTTGTTGGCTAGATCAATTTCTTTTATGCACCCAGTAAAAAAAGAAGAAATAACTATTTTGGCAAATCCACCTGTAGACCCACTCTGGAACGAGTTTTTAAATTTGAGTAATTAACTATTCGCCCGCAATAAAACTAATTTCAATATTTGCATCTTTTGGAAGTCTGGCAACCTCCACAGTTTCTCTGCAGGGATATGGCTTATTAAAATAACTACCATAAATTTCATTTACTTTGTTGAAGTCATTCATATCTTTCAAAAAAATACTGCATTTTAATATGTTGTCTCTTTTTAGATTTCCAGCTTTTAGGAGAGCATCAATATTTTTTAATATTTGGAGGGTTTCATTTTCAATAGAACTGGTATCTAAAGTACCTGTTTTAGGATCTATTGCAATTTGTCCACTTGCTATAGTTAATCCGTTATATTTAATAGCTTGACTATACGGTCCTACAGGGGACGGCGCATTTGGGATTTCTATTGTTGATTTCATATATAAATTTAAGGAATATTATTATCATACCAGGTTCTTCTTCTTTGCAATTTAAGGTCTTGAAGTATAGAGGACTTCACACTTATATTTAAATTATAACTTCTCATAAATCCAGTAGGAATCCAATTGAAGCTCATTTGCCAACAATGTAGGTCTCTAGCAATATTGATGGAAGTAAAACTAAACTCCTTATTTACAAAATCATAGTTTGTCATATAAGAAACTTTCCAGTTTTTAGTAATGCTCATATCTCCTCTTAAGCCTATACTTTGAGTGATAAAAGATGTATCCATTGTAGCACTAATTGTTCTTCTATAATCAATTTTATAATCTATACCTATAGTCCAGGGGATATTAAAATCTATATACATGTCAGGATTGGAGTTGATCATCTCTAATTCTTCTTTGCTTCCTTTATCACTTTTATATTTCTTGTTGTTGTTTTTTGGAGATTTCAAACTAGTTCCTAAGGCAAAATTTGCGGATTTTAGAGTTCCTATGCTATTGTTTTTAGAAAATTGATACTGATTTATTCTTCGTCCATTTTCATATTGGTAAGGATCTATTTGACCAGCAAATCTTAAATTAACTTTTTTCCAGAGGGTAGTTCTGCCAATAATTCTAATGTTATCTAGCTGGAAGGAATCTTTAGTAAGGTCGTATCCGGAATTTAGACTAAGGTTTTCTAGAATTTTTGATTTTATAAATGGTTTTTTTTCTGTTGTGTCCTTTAAATTTTTTCTTTTTAATTCCAAAGAATTGATTAAACTAAAACCAATTCTTCCAGACTCAGATGAATTTACAGTTCCATAAATATTGTTTGAGAATGGAGAGTAGGATTGAGTATTGCCTAAAGAATCTGATTGATAAGTTTGCCATGGATGTGTATTTGGTCTGTAACTAAAATTAATATTTGGTGTCACTGTATGTCTAATTTTAGTTCCATGTTTACCGGAAAGAAATTTTGCAAAACTATAGAATCCATAAATTTTAGTTGTTGCAGAAGCACTTATACTTTGAGAATAAATTTGAGAAAACCCTTTTACAGTATCGTTAATTATTTCATTTTCAGAATTGTCCCAATTTCTATTAATTTGTTCTATATACCATAAGGAAGAAAGTCTGTAAGAAGGATTGATGGTGACGTTCTTTCCAAAAAGCTTTATAGAACTAGAAGCGCTTAAATTATGTCTCATTCCATTTTTTGATTTAGAAAGTAAGCTTTCTAAATTATTATTTAGAAGATTTTCGGAATTTAAACTCAATTGGTTTTTGGTATTCATTTGATAATTAATATTGGTTTGATTAATTATTTCATCAATAAAGTTTTTATTAATACTAGTTTTTCTTAGCATTTTAAAAGGATAAAATCGATTGACATTATATGCAATTTCTGGCAGAGTAAAAGTCATTAGACCAGAATTACTATTTTGGCTATGTCTTAAATTTACACTAATGTTAGAGGATATTGCACCTTTAAATTTTTTAGTCCAAGCAATATTTGAATTAAAAGTGTTAGTTAAATAGTTTTGTGCTGAAATATTGTTGTAATCATTCCTAAAATTGGTGGTAGTTCCAGCATTTATTAATGCTCTAAAAGTGGTTCCTGGATTAAGTTTTGCATCATTTTGATGGTTCCATTTGATAAAGAAATCTTTACTTTTGTTGTAATCTTCAAAACCTTTTTCACCTTGAACAGTATTTCTGTAATTTATAGAGAATCGGCCATTATATTTATATCTTACTTTATAGCTTGTTGAATTAGTAATCCCCCAAGAACCAAAGCCGTATATGTCTCCAGTTATTGCTGTGCTAAGTTTTCCGCCTTTAAATTGGTGATAATATCCTCCGCCTAGTAAATAAAACCCTAACGCTCTAGATTCTCCATAATTTGGTATGATAAGACCATTAGTACTTTTATTTTTTTTGTTAGGGAAAAATGCGAATGGTAACCCAAGGGGAGTAGGAATATCTGCAATATGTAAGTTTACAGGGCCAGAAACAATTTTATCATTGGGTTTAATGACTGCTTTTCTTAGTTTAAAATAAAAGTGGGGATGGTCTAAATCGCATGTAGTGTAAAGTGCATTCCTAATATGAACATCTCCGTTATTTTGTCTTTTTACTTTTTCTCCATGAATAAAACTTTCACCTTCTTGAAGAATTACTTCATAAGTTATACCTTTTTTCGTTTTAAAATTATATTTCAATGAATCTGAAGTGGTAGAAGTAGATCCGTCTGATAAAATTGGTTTGCCGATTTTTTGATTGTCACTATCTAAACAATATCTAGCGTGTACAATTTTACTTTCAAAATCAAATTTAATGTAGCAAGCATCTAAAACAATCTCACCATAGTCTATATGTGCTTCTGAATAAAGATGGGTTTGTTTGTTCTTCATGTCTAAAATAATAGAATCTTTCGCATTCCAGTTTAGAGCTTCCTCTAATTGGCTTGATTTTTGGTTATTCTCAATTTGTCCTAATAAAGAATTACTATTTATTAACACCAAAAAGAGAATAAAAACAAAGTAATTTCCTTTAATTACTTCAATTTGCAATTTAAATTTGTTTTTATTTTTAAACATGTATAAATAAACTTTCTTAGGTAAGAATTGTTTTTATTAACGACAAAAATGAATTAAATTGTACAAATATAATGGTACTTATTTTAAGAAAACATTTTCCTTTGATTCTTTTATTGTTTTGTCTAATTAAGATAAACTCTCAGACAGGATTAGGAATAAATACTGTTGTAATTGATCCTGGACATGGAGGAAAAGATCCTGGAGCTGTAAGTCCAAATAATAATTTTGAGAAAACAGTTGTTTTAAAAGTTAGTTTGCTTTTAGGAGATTTAATTAAAAAAGAGTTTCCGGATGTAAAGGTTATTTTCACTAGAAATGACGATCGCTTTATAGGTTTGGCTAAAAGAGCTAAAATAGCTAATGAAATTGGAGCTGACTTATTTATTTCAATTCATGCAAATGCTATTGAAGCTCCATCTGCAAATGGTTTTGAGACATGGGTTTTAGGTTTGCATAAATCAAAAGCAGCTTTGGAAGTAGCAAAATTTGAAAACTCTTCCATTTTAATGGAGGAAAATAACGAACAAACTTATTCTGAATTTGATCCAAATGATCCAGACGCCTATATAGCATTATCTATGAGGCAAAATGCATTTTTAGATCAAAGTTTAATTTTAGCTAATGCAATTCAAAAGGATTGTAGGTTGAAATTAGGGCTTAGAGATAGAGGTGTTAAACAAGCCGGATTTATGGTTCTTTACAGAGCAACAATGCCAGCTGTTTTATTAGAACTAGGTTTTTTGTCCAATTCCAAAGATGAAAAGTTGCTTATTTCTAAAAGTGGTCAATTAAAATTAGCAAATCATATTTTTGAAGGTTTTAAAAATTATAAAAACAAGTACGATAATGTTGACGAATCTTTAACAGAGCATAAGGAAGAAATAAGTGTTTTACAAAAAGAGAATCCTGTAGATACAGGATTAGTTTATAAGGTTCAAATAGCCACATCAAGTGTTAATATTCCAACACTTCCTGAAAACTTTAATGGTTTAAAAGACGTAGAAGTGTATATTAGTGGAAATTATTACAAATATACTTTTGGTTGTAGCTCAAATATGAAAACTGCTAATGAGTATTTAAGCCAAGCCAAAGAATTTGGATTTGAATCTGCTTTTGTAGTTTCTTTCCTAGACGGAAAAAGACTAAATTGGAAAAAGCCGTAAAATATTGCTAAATGAAACTTAAAAAAGAATTTTTAATTGGAATAGTTACTTTAGTTGGGATTAGTGTTCTAATTTTAGGATCATTTTTTTTAAAAGGTCAAGAAATATGGAAATCCAGGTTTGTATACTACAGCGTATTTTCTAATTCAGAAGGACTTTCTACAGGAAGGCCAGTTAACTTAAATGGATTACAGGTAGGAATAATCACCAATATTAATTTTCAAAAAAATAATTTAAATAATATTGTTGTAGAATTTGAGTTGACAGATCCTAATGTCTTAAAGCTTAAGAAAGGATCTCTAGTTTTATTAAACTCGGATTTACTTTCTGGTTCTTACTTAGATATTTCTTGGGGAGATTCATTAGGTTATTTCAATTCTAGAGATACCATCCCATCTTCAGTGTCATTAGCCCTAGAAGACCAGATAAATGAGCGTTTAATTCCACTTGAAAAGAAAACCAATGAATTAATTAGTACAGCAGACTCAGCAATTAAGACCATTGAGGCAATATTTAGTAGAAATACAGATAATTTGGATGAATCTTTTGACGGTATTAAAAATTCTATTAAAAATTTGGAGAAGGTTTCACTTCAAATAAGAGGTTTGTTGAGAAGTGAAAAAGATAATATTACCCAGACTGTTTCTAATATTAAAATTGTCACTTCAAACCTTAAGGAAAGTAACGAGGCTATATATAAAATATTGGATAATACTGCAAAGCTTTCAGATTCTCTTTTAGCGTCTGATATTAATGGAACGATCATTAATGCAAAACAATCTTTAGAAGAAGTAAATATGATTCTTTACGATATTAAAAACGGAGATGGAACACTTACTAGACTTATAAATGATTCCACTGTTTATATGTCTATTACACAAATGATTGACGAGGCTACTAGACTTGTAGAAAATATTAAAACAGAACCAAAACGATATGTTCAATTCAGTATATTTGGTAAAAAAGACAAAAGCATTTTAGATTCTAGAGATAAAAAGCTCTTAAAAAAGTTTGCAGTTGATTCTCTAAATTTCTAAGAATTAATATTTTATGATTAGCCAATTGCTTTTTATTGTTCTGATGGTAGTCGGATTTGGATTTTTTATTTTTAACATTTCTAAAATCAGAAAAAATATATCGTTAGGTAAACCGCTTGACAGATCTGATAATAAGTTTCAGAGAATCAAAACTACTTTATTAGTTGCACTGGGTCAAAAAAAAATGTTTCAGCGTATAGTTCCTGCTTTATTACACCTTTTTATTTATGTAGCATTCTTGTTTACTTCAACGGAGCTAATAGAAATTATTGCCGATGGAATATCCGGAAGTCATAGATTTTTCATGAACAAATTAGGATGGATTTATGTTTTATTAATTAGCACCATAGAAGTACTTTCAGTATTGGCATTTGTCTCCACATTGTATTTTTTGGCAAGAAGAAATTTACTTCAAGTACCAAGATTTAAAATGTCTGAAATGACTGGTTGGCCAAAACTAGATGGTAACATTATTCTTTATCTAGAAATTGTCTTATTGGTTTGTGTTTTTACTATGAACGGTGCAGATGAAGCTCTTTTTTTACAAGGAAAATCTCATATAGCAGGAAGTGGATCTTTTGGTTTTTTGATTTCATCATTTACAGCACCTTACTTTTTTAGTTATTTTGATGTGGAAACATTGATTTTTTTAGAGAGAATGGGCTGGTGGGGTCATATTTTGGTTGTTTTTGGATTTTTAAATTACTTGCCTTATTCTAAACACTTTCATATTGTTATGGCTTTTCCTAATACCTATTACAGTAATTTAAATAATAAAGGAGCTTTTAATAATTTAAGTTCTGTGAAAGAAGAGGTCTTGAAAATGTTTGACCCGAGTTTTGATCCTTATGCAACTCCATTAGAAGGAGAAGCATCTGTTCCGGATAGATTTGGAGCTAAAGATGTTGAAGATTTAACTTGGAAAAGTTTGATGGACGCCTATACTTGCACAGAATGTGGTCGTTGTACTTCTGCATGTCCTGCAAGTCAAACAGGAAAATTATTAAGTCCAAGAAAAATAATAATGGATACTAGAGATAGGTTAGAAGAAGTTGGAGCAAATAAAAGAAATAATGGTCCCGATTTTAAGGACAATAAATCTCTATTGGGAGATTATATTTCCGAGGAAGAAATTTGGGCTTGTACCTCTTGCAATGCCTGTGTTCAAGAGTGTCCAGTAAGTATTGATCCTTTATCAATTATTATAGATTTAAGAAGGTATTTAGTAATGGAAGAATCTAAAGTTCCATCTGAATTGACTGGTATGCTTACTAATATTGAAAATAACGGAGCTCCTTGGCAGTTTGCTCAATCAGATAGAAATAATTGGGTAGATGAGTAATGAAATGAATAAAATTCGAGTTCCTACGGTTGCAGAAATGATTGCTAATAATGAGCGTCCAGATATTTTATTTTGGGTTGGTTGTTCGGGTAGTTTTGATGACAGAGCTAAAAAAATATCTAAAGCAATAGTTAAAATTTTAAATTATTGCAATATAAAATTTGCAATTCTTGGTGCTGAAGAATCTTGCACGGGTGATCCTGCTAAACGAGCAGGTAACGAGTTTGCTTTTATGATGCAAGCTATTCAAAATATAGAATTGTTAAAGGGCTACGAGATTCAAAAAATTGTTACAGGGTGCCCACATTGTTTTAATACTTTGAAAAATGAATATCCAGAACTAGGGGCTGATTTTGAAGTAGTTCACCATACTCAATTAATAAATCAGCTAATTAGAGAAGGACGATTACTATTGAAAGGTGGAGGAAAGTTTGATGGTAAAAAAATCACTTTTCACGACCCTTGTTATTTGGGAAGAGCCAATGATGTCTATGAAGCACCTAGAGAAGTTTTAGAGAAATTAGATGCAGAATTGGTTGAAATGAAAAGATCAAAAGCTAAAGGACTTTGTTGTGGAGCAGGAGGAGCACAGATGTTTAAAGATGCTGAAAAAGGCAATAAAGAAATAAATATCGAAAGAACAGAGGATGCAATTGAAGTAAATGCAGATTATATTGCAACTGGTTGTCCATTTTGTAATACTATGATGACCGATGGAATAAAACATTTTGAAAAAGAAGAAAAAGTAAAAGTTTTAGATATTGCAGAACTCATTTCAAATGCTGCAGATTTATGATTTTTCAGGACCTACACCCTGAATCTAAAATTTGGATTTATATCTCCAAAGAAAAAATTGATGGCATTACTCAAAATAAAATTTCTTCATTGTTTAAAGATTTTCATAAGGATTGGACGTCGCATGGTATGCATATTAATGGTCAATTGAAATTCATCAAAGAAAATTTATTGGTTATAGGAGCTGACTATTTTCCAAACGGAATGTGTGGAAGAGCTGTAGATGCGCAAGTAAGATTTATTAATAATGTTAATAAAGAATTTAATTTAGATTTACTCAATAGGACAAATATTGCATTTGTTAAGGAAAATACTATTGTCGTCCATAACTACAATAATTTAGAGGCTTTAATAAAAGAAGGATTAGTCAATAAAAGTACAGTTTACTGCAATAATTTTAGTACTATAAACTCTGATGAAATTTACCTTCCCTTTGGAAGTTCGCCTTTAGCTACTCCTTTTTTCTCGTGATAGCTTCTCTTAGAAATAATTTTAAAATCATCTAAATAGAAATCTTTTTTTGCTTTATCTAATGGAAGAGTTTTACCCATGGGTTTAGTCTTGAATCTTATTTTTTCAATTTTATTTTCCTCTATATTTATTTTCATAGATTCACATGAAATAATATTTATTTCATTAATTAAAGAGTCTTTTTCATCATTAGAATAATAAATAGCTTTTCCGTTCTTATTTACATCTAGAATATTTAGTTCATTATTTTTAAAGTGACCATTAATTTTATCGCCCTTTATTTGGTCATAATGGATACTATCTTTTCTAGTAATTATCATAGAATTATTGGTAACAGACATATTGTATATTTTGCCATCAGATATTTTAAACTCTATCTTCTCTCCTGTAACTTGATTTTCATCCAGCCAAATAATAGGATCTTCTATACATTTTAAAGTAGAATCTGTCTTGTTGTAATATATCGAGTCACAATCTCCATCAATTAAATTTCCATTTATAACAACATTATTATAACAAATTATTAATTCTTTTAAAGAGTCTTGGTATCTAATAAATTGATCTGCATAAATATTTATTGTGTCCGAACTATCTTGTTGGATAAATATTGAATTTTCCCATACTTTTATAGAGTCTGTTTTTTCATTATATGTTCCGTAGTTTCCTCTTATAATTATTTTTGCACTATCATCTTTAATTAACACATTTCCTTCAGCATAGGATTCCCCAGAAATTTCGTTGTAAAAAATACTATCTGCAAATAATTTTTGATTTTTGCTTTTTAAAATAACTTCTCCTTTGAATGCTGCATTGCTATTTTGATTGTCAAACCATCCTCTGTTAGAATATATGGTGCTATTATTAGTTATAATTTCTGTATTCCCTATTATATCTGACCTTTGGTTGCTGGTATGATAGATCAATGTATCGCTAATAATTTGGTAGTCTTTATGGGTTAGAACAACATTTTCTTTAAAAAAAACACTTTGGATTTGTGTTTTAAAAGTTCCCTTTTGACTTTCTATTTTATACCCTTTATCTAGATCATTTACGGTAGCTCCATTTTTATAAAAAGCGACTTTTGTTTTCTTATCATAAATTAATGTTGGTGTATTTAATTTTATTTTATTGGATTCAACAGAAACATTTCCATATATATATGCTATTTGACTATCTCCAAAATAATGAATACTGTCTCCATAAATTTTTAAACTATCGTTCTCGTTAATTTCAACATTTTTATATGCTATAAACGAGTTGTTAGATCTTTCGTAAATAGCACTGTCACACTTCATAATAGAAGACTCATGGTTAAATACAACTTTGTTCCATAGAACTAGTAATTTCTTTTTATTGTATTTTATTCCTTTACTTTCTTTGGAAGAAAAGTTTATTTTTTTTTGTTGACCATGGATTATAAAGTTGGAAGTTAAAAGAAATATTGCTACTATAGATAAGACAGTTCTCATTTAATTTTAAACGATGGTTCCATTTCTTAAGTATATTTCTACCTTATAATTGTTTCTGTTCTATTAGGACCTACTGAGACAATACTTATGGGAATTTCTAGTTCTTTTTCAAGATACTTTATATAATTGGAAAGCTCTTTAGGAAAATCTTCTTCCTTCTTACATTTAGTAATATCTTGATTCCAACCAGGGACTTTCTTAAAAACTGGTTTAGTTTTTTCATTTAGCTCAAAAGGAAAATAATCTATTTGTTCTCCTTGTTGAACATAATGGGTACAAACATAAATTTCTTTAAAAGAGTCTAAAACATCTGCTTTCATCATGGAAAGTTCAGTTACTCCGTTAATCATAATGGCGTATTTTAGTGCTGGTAAATCTATCCATCCACATCTTCTTTCTCTTCCTGTAGTAGCGCCAAATTCATGACCTAATTTTCTTATTTCTTCACCAACTTCGTTGTCTAATTCAGATGGAAAAGGACCACTGCCAACTCTAGTACAGTAAGCCTTGAAAATACCAACTACTTTTTTTATTTTATTTGGAGCGATTCCAAGACCAGTACATGTCCCGGCTGTAATTGTATTACTTGAAGTAACAAATGGGTAAGTCCCAAAATCAATATCTAGAAGACTTCCTTGAGCACCTTCTGCTAGAATATTCTTTCCATTTTTAGAAGCATTGTTTAAATAATGTTCACTATCAATGTGTTCGAACTTTTTTAAAAATTCTATGCTTTTTAAAAATTCATTTTCAATA
>CALJHN010000020.1 GCA_938075455.1 uncultured Flavobacteriales bacterium | reverse complement strand
GATAAAATAATGAGAGGGAATTTAGATGTTAACAATTTTAAAAAGCCTACTTATTTTTTAAATATTGAGGGGATATTTGACTTAAATAAAATTCCTTTTTTCACAACTCTTAAAGATTTTTATTTAGATGGAGAAACTGCTATTGAAATGGAAACAAAAATTACTACTAAAAACGATAAATTATTTTTTGAAAATTTAGATGGGAAGTTAGTTAGTAAACAAATAAACATAGATTATTTACCTTTAAAAACTCATTTAGAATTAAATGATTTTGAAGCTGATATTTCTAAAAAAAATATGGATATTACAGTTCAAAACTCTTTTTTTAATGAAGATGAATTTTCAATGAATTTAAACTTCATAGACTGGAATAAATTTATTCAAGCTAACTCCAAAAAAATTAAATGTAATTACGACTTAAATCTTGATAAATTCCATCTAGATGATTTCTTAGAAATATTTGATTCTAAGGACTCTTCCAGTACAGATTATCAAATAGATTTGGATGGGGCTATAACTGCCAATGAACTTTATTACGATAATTTGATGTTTTCCAATGTAGTTACAAAAAGACTCAAAATCAATAAATCTTTAGAGATTAAAAAATTATTAATGGAGTCTTATGATGGAAGGATGTTTTTAAACATTTATAATGCAGATTTAAGTAGTGAAAATCAAAACTGGTTGATAGATGGCGAATTATCAAATTTAAATATTAATAAGTTAATGAAATCGTTTAATGATTTTGATCAGGATTATATAAAAAACGAACATATTTCAGGCAGTATTTCAAGTGATTTTAATTCGAAATTAATTTTTGATTCTTTAAATAATTTGAATTTTCAAAACTCTTCTATTGAATCCAAGAACACCTTTAAAGACATCGTACTTTTAGAGTATCCTTTTTTATACGATATTCTAAAAGTTTTTGAAAATAGTGTTATCACTAGAAATATAATTGATATAAATCATTACGAGAAAAACCTTCATAAAGTAGAATTTAAAGATTTTAAGTCCACTATAAGTTCATTCGATGGAATAACAGAAATTGATAAAACCAATTTTGAAAATGATGTCTTAGATTTTTCTTTTTACGGAAATTATAATCTTGAAAACCAGGTGGATTATCACTTAAGTTTTAATTGGGCTGACATAGTTAGAAAAAAGAAATCAAAATCTGATATTATTCAAGAAAATCCTGTAAAAGGGAAACAATTATTTTTAAAAATATCGGGACCTGTTGAAGATTTAACTTATGGTTTTGACAAAGCAGAAATTAAGAAAGAAAGAAAAGAAATAATTTCTAATGAAAAAGAAATAATCAAAGAAATTATAAAGGGAGAATACCAAGAAGAGGAAAAAAAGAGTGAAGTCTTTGAATTAGAACAAGAAAAGTTAGATAAAGATACTATGCAAGTAAATAAAGTATTAAAAAATAAAAGAATAAAAAAGAAAAAGGACTCTTCTAAAATAGATAAATTTTTAAAAAAGCTCGGAGTTGAAGAACAAGAAAAGAAAAAACCAGAATTTGAAATTGATCAATAAGAAATCTCCCCATTATTGACTAAAATAATTTGACTATTTACTTTTTTTCTACAATGCCATTTCTTGTTTTTAACCTTTCCTTCTTTTCTTACAATCCCGTTCCAATCTTTTGATGGACTGAATATTCTACCACCATCAACTATAATTTTACTATTTTTTTCTAAAACTATGACTCCTTTTTTTGGTATCAAAAGATTTTTAGAAACTGTAAGTGCCCTATTTTTTTTAATGATTAGGGTTCCTTTTGATAAAATATTTTTGTCCCAATTAGTATTTTTTTTAATAACAATTTTTGAACTATTTGACATTAAATTATTGGTGGTTAGACTTAACTCATTTATTGTTGAATATCGGTAATGAATATGTCCAATTTGCATAGGAGACAAGTAATTCCTACATAGATTATATCCCATAATATTGTTACTAACATTAGTAGAATTACAGTTGACCCAACCAAATTTATCTGTTCTTGGAAGGTCTGAAAATTGCGGAGTATTGGTATGTCTTAATCCAATGCAGTGACCCAATTCGTGTGCGGTTAATTGGGCTGTTGCATATCTTCCATTATCAAGAAATTTTGATACATTCAAGTAGAAAGGGGATGGTCCACATCCAAATGCTGGAACAGAACTTGAAGTACCAGTATAAAACACATGTAAAAATTCTTTATTTTCATTTGTAAATCTTACCCAATTATCCTTATTGCAATTTTTGTCAACTCTCTTAAAGTAGCTTATAACCCCCACTTTGCCTTCGGATACCCTTAGGGTTTCTTTAACATATATAACAGTATTTCTCCCTTCTTTTTTTGCTTGTAAAGTATGCAATATACCATTGTTAGAATTTGTTCCACGTACTATTAAACTATCCAATATGGGTCTAAAATTATTTTTTACTCCTTTTATAGTAATTGTATTAGAATCCGCATTTATTTCTAAAATTTCTAACCACCTATTGGTGTCTTTTTCCATAACAATTTCCATTCTTTCCCATCCATTACTGTCTACATGGTATGAAATTGTGTCTACTAAAAATCGTATTCTTGAATCTTTGATATATGGGTTTTCGTTATTGGAATTTTTTCTTGAAGGAGGCTTTAAATTGCTATAAATTTTATTAATCCATTGAAATTGCTCATCTATAAAATGTGATGAATCTCTGGTGATATTTTTTGGGGTTTTCCTAGATTGTTGTAGTACATGAACCCATACTTTAATTTCTAAAATTGGGTGAGAACTAAATTTGCAAGTATCAAAAGGAATATAGCTTTCTAATTGATTATTTTGCCCAAAGATAAATCCTGGTAAAAGCAATAATATTTTTAATGAAAATTTCATTTTTACAGACTGAATTTAAATATAATGTTACAGTTTTGTTTTTTTAATTGTTTGTAAAATCTACTTTTTCTATGCAATTAAACTGTAAATATCACTTTTAAATTTTATCTTTTTATCTGTAAACACCATATTTTTATCTTCATATTTGCACAATAATGTTTAAAAATATAATTTCGCTGTCCTAAAAATCAATTCTTTAAAAATTATGGAATCATTTGTAATTTATTTACCTATTGTGTTATCGTTAGTAGGATTACTATATATGCTTGTTAAAAGAGCATGGGTTATGAAGCAAGATGCCGGAGACGGTAAAATGAAAGAAATTTCAGACCATATATACGAAGGAGCATTGGCATTTCTTAATGCGGAATATAGGTTACTGGCAATATTTGTATTTGCTGCAAGTATTGTTCTAGCTGGTGTTTCATTTTTGGTCCCATCTACTCATATTTTAATTGTGGTTGCTTTTATAATTGGTGCTATTTTTTCTGCTTTTGCAGGGAATATGGGCATGAAAATAGCTACAAAAACGAATGTAAGAACTACTCAGGCTGCACGAACAAGTTTGCCACAAGCATTAAAAGTTTCTTTTGGTGGTGGTACAGTCATGGGATTAGGAGTCGCAGGATTAGCAGTATTGGGATTAACTTCTTTCTTCATATTATTTTTTCAAATGTTTATGGGTGGAGTTTGGTCTGCTGAAACAGGTGTTTCTGACATGACCATGGTCTTGGAAACTTTAGCAGGGTTCTCTTTAGGAGCTGAGTCTATTGCTTTATTTGCAAGAGTTGGTGGAGGAATCTATACAAAGGCTGCTGATGTTGGAGCAGATTTAGCTGGAAAAGTTCAAGCAGACATTCCAGAAGATGATCCAAGAAATCCAGCTACTATAGCTGATAATGTTGGAGATAATGTCGGAGATGTTGCTGGAATGGGTGCTGATTTATTTGGATCTTATGTTGCTACAGTTTTAGCAGCTATGGTTTTAGGTAATTACATCATTAAGGATATGGGTGGAATTATTGAAGATTCTTTTGGTGGTATTGGTCCAATTTTATTACCAATGGCAATTGCCGGTGTTGGAATTGTCATCTCTCTTTTAGGAACTTTCTTTGTGAAAATATCTTCAAACGATGCCAAAGAACCTGAAGTTCAAAAAGCCTTAAACATTGGAAATTGGGCATCTATTTTATTGGTTGCTATTTCATGTTTCGTATTATGTAAATTTATGTTGCCTGAGACAATGCAAATGAATTTCTTTGGTGAAGGTATACAAGACATTTCATCTATGAGAGTTTTTTATGCTTGTTTAGTTGGCTTGGTAGTAGGAGCTGGGATCTCTGCATTTACAGAATATTATACCGGACTAGGGAAAGCTCCGATTTTAAAAATTGTTCAACAGTCCAGTACTGGTGCTGGTACTAACATTATTGCAGGATTAGCTACGGGAATGATTTCTACTTTTTCGTCTGTTCTATTATTTGCAGTTGCAATTTGGATGTCTTATGGATTTGCTGGATTTTATGGAGTTGCTTTAGCAGCTTCTGCAATGATGGCTACCACTGCAATGCAGTTGGCTATAGATGCCTTTGGTCCTATTGCTGATAATGCAGGTGGAATTGCTGAAATGAGTGAGCAAGATCCTATTGTCAGAGAACGTACCGATATATTAGATGCTGTTGGAAACACGACTGCAGCAACCGGAAAAGGTTTTGCTATAGCTTCTGCAGCATTAACTTCATTGGCACTTTTTGCAGCGTACGTAACTTTTACAGGAATTGATGGAATAAATATTTTTAAAGCACCTGTCCTAGCTATGCTTTTTGTAGGTGGAATGGTACCTGTTGTTTTTTCAGCGTTAGCGATGAATGCAGTTGGAAAAGCTGCAATGGAAATGGTTAACGAAGTTGTTCGTCAGTTTAAAGAAATTCCAGGAATTATGGAAGGTACTGGCAAACCAGAATACGATAAATGTGTAGATATTTCTACCAAGGCATCTTTGAAAGAAATGATGCTTCCTGGACTATTAACTATTGGATTTCCGATAATAATAGTATTAATTGGCAAGTTGGCTTATCCATCCAATAATTTATTAGTAGCTGAAATGCTTGGTGGCTACATGGCAGGTGTTACTGTGAGTGGTGTTCTTTGGGCTATTTTTCAAAACAATGCTGGTGGAGCTTGGGATAATGCAAAAAAATCTTTTGAAGCTGGAGTTGAAATTAATGGTAAAATGACCTATAAAGGTTCAGAGGCGCATAAGGCTGCAGTTACCGGAGATACAGTAGGTGACCCTTTTAAAGACACCTCTGGACCATCAATGAATATTTTAATCAAATTAACATGTTTAATAGGATTGGTTATTGCCCCAATTTTGGGTGGTACACACGAGAACAACGATCAAGTTGATAAAACAGCTATTGAAAATAAAAATCAAAAAGATTGTAAAATGAAGTGCTGCGAAAAAAACAATAAAGAGATATCTGTACTTGTTGATGTAGATAAAAAAGAAACTGATTCAACTTATGTTAGTATAGTTAGTATAATATCTCTTAGTGGGCAAGATACAGTTGCTAATAATGAAATTATTTTAAATGGAAATGATTTGAACTTAGATTCTATTGTAGAAGCTGAAAAAACAAAAGCAATGAATGATATATCTTCAACTTCTAAAATTGTTAAAGATTGTAAAAAACCTTGTTGCAAAGGCTGTAAGGCAACTGACACGCTTGGCTTAGCTGTTGTGTGTCTTCCTAATCATTCTTGTTGTAATCCTAATTTTGATTAAATCGTATAGAAATTTAAATATTATTATAATCTAATCACAGATTTCATTTAATTTTAATCCGGTTTTTACCGGATTTTTCATTTATGAATATAGCTATTGACATAGGGAACTCGAGGATTAAAATTGCTCAATTTAAAAAAAAACAACTCTTAAATGTTTTTTTATGTAATAAAGAAAACATTATAAATGAATTGGAAAAACTCCCCTTTAAAACTGGGATAATTTCAAATGCCGGAAATAATAAATTGGCGAAAAAATTATTAACATCCTTCCCAAATCTAGTTCTGATGTCACATAAATTAAACCTTCCAATTGCTGTAAAGTATAAATCTGCAGATTCTTTAGGTCATGACAGAATTGCAAATGCTGTAGGTGCTTACATAACTTTTCCAAATAGAAACAATCTTGTGATTGATTTAGGAACTTGTATCACCTACGATTTTATAAATAAATCTAACGAGTATTTAGGAGGAAGTATTTCACCGGGGTTTAATTTAAGAATGAAAGCTCTAAGTAGTTTTACTGAAAACTTACCAAAGATAAATTTTAATATTAAAAGCACACCGTTAATTGGAACAAACACCAAGGAATCTATAGAGAGTGGAGTAATTAATGGAACTATTAATGAAATTACCCAAAATATTTCTGATTATGAACAATTACACCCTGAAATCAACGTTATATTTACAGGTGGAGACACTACTTTTATAAAATCAATTGTATCAACAAAAAAAAACAGCATCTTTGCAGATGAAAATTTAACATTAAAGGGTCTAAATACCGTTTTAATATACAATGCTTAAAAAGTTTTTTCTATATATATTTTTCCTTACTACTGTTGTTTATGTCAAGGGACAGGTTTTAAATACTTCCCCTTTTTCAAGGTATGGAATAGGGGAAATTAATACCATTCAATCAGCACATTATTTTGGGTTTGGAAATATTACTTCTCCAATCTCAGAGCCTCAATATATTAATATTAATAATCCAGCTTCTTACGCTTCTTTCATAAAGAATAACCCCATATATAATGTTTCTCTTGCTGGAAAATCTGCTTTATATAATTCTAATTATAACAACAAGCAAACTACGTCCTCAGGAAATAATTTCGGGCTAAATAATTTATTTATGGGACTTCCAATTACTAAGAATTGGGGTTTAGTTTTTGGAATAACTCCTTTATCTTCTCAGGGATATGAGGTTAGTAGTACAGTTCCTTTTGATACCTCCACTGTGGATTATATCTTTAAAGGAGATGGGTCCGTAAATAAGTTACTTATTGGAAATGGGGTTAATATTCTTAACAAAGGTGACACAACCAGAATATCTTTAGGACTAAATTGTTCTTACTTATTTGGAAACTTAGATAGAACAAGTACAGTTGTTTATAATAATTCCAACGATTATAATTCTAGAATCCAATATCGATCTTCATTAAGTGGCTGGGGATTTGATTTAGGTCTTCAAATTTTCAAAAGATTCAAAACAGCATCCAATAACAAACTTTTTTTAAATCTAGGTGTTAACTATTCTTTGAGTTCTGATGTAGCCACGGACAATGATTTCTTTGCATATACATTTAAATATAATTTTAGCGTTCAAGAATTTCCAAAAGACACTCTAGCCATGGAAAATGAAAATTCTAATATGGTTATTCCTGAAAAATTAGAATTTGGTGTGTCGATTGGTAAAGTATACAAAAACAAACGAAGGTGGGACTTTGGCGCTCAATATAGCTCTATAGATTGGACAAAATTTCAGGATAACTCTAAATATTCTTCACAGAGTGATTTTCCTATGGGTGCTTATTCGAGAATTTCTTTGGGTTACAGGTTGTCTCCAAACTTAGATTGGTCCAATACCAATAAATCACTTTTGAGTAAGTCTACGTTTTCCATCGGAATACACCAAACAAAGTCTAAAATCATTGTGGATGAGAATTCATTAATACAAAATGGCATAAATTTTGGAGTATCAATACCACTGCTTAGTTCAAGATCGCTTTCAAGAGTTAATTTTGGGGTTGAGTTTGGAAAACTTGGCGATTTAACGATTAATAAAATTGAAGAGAATTATTTAAAATTTTCTTTAGGGTTTTCACTTGGCCCTGACACAAGATATGATCGTTGGTTTAGAAAAAGAAAATATGATTAAAAAGAAAACCATGAATAAATTATTTACATCCATTGTTTACCTATTGGTATTTACAACAATTTCTTCGCAGGACTGTTTTCAAGCGACCAAAGCTAACTGGGGAGAAGACAGTTTAGAGTGCAGGAAAAATGTTTCTTTATATTCAGAATTTATGAAGCAGAAAGTTTATCCAGACGCAGCTAAGTTTTGGAATAAAACACAAACATTCTGCCCTCAATACAAACCCAATTTATACAAAAACGGAATTTATATTTATAAGAAGATGGCTATGGAGAAAAAAAAGACAAAATCTCCCGAACTTAAGTTGTATGTTGACACTATATATTCTATTTATGATGCTTGGGTGACTAACTTTGGAAATTGTAACGAAATCAAAGCTGATCTTGCTGCAGATATTATGGCACTTGACGCATCTAAAGGGTTTCCAAAAGCTTATGCTTTATATAAAGAAGTTTTCGAAAAATCGCCGCAGTTCACATCTTATAACGACATTAGGTATTTTGTTTATGCAAACAAATATATGCTCAAAACAAAAAAAATAGATTGTGATAAGTTTTTAGAAAATTATGAAACTCTTTCTTCGATATGTGATGCAAATATTTCAAAGGGTAATAAAGCGGATAAATACAATAATGTTCAATCCTTTTTGGACAAAGAAATTAGCCCATGTGCTAGTTGTGATAAATTGGAAGAGATATACTCTTCAAAATACAATACAGATCCTGAAAACATGGATTTAACTAAAAAGATTTTTGAAAGATTAAGTAACAACAAGTGTACAGAATCCAAATTATATATCACTTTATTGGATAAAGTTTTAAACGATTCTGATAATCCACCTACTGCAAAAGATTTATACAACGCAGCAGTAGCAGATTATAAAAGAAAAGAATTTCCTAAAGCTGAAGAGAGATTTAATCGGGCTATTACTATATGTAACGATGAAAAATTAAATCAAAAGATGTATGAAATATTGTACGATATTGCATTTAATAAAAAGCAATACAAAAAAGGATTTTCAATTGCAGGAAAACTTTCTGATAAATGTATTTCCAATGATAAAAAAGCGAGAATCGTAGCTGCTAGCTCATCAAAACATGGAAACTCGGCTTTTAATAAAAGCTTAATTTATTGTTTGGCATTAAAATATGCTTCTAGTTCCTGTGGGAAAACACCAGCTTCCGCTATCAGTAGTTGGAAAGGGCAATTATTACCAAAAAGTGAATTAATAATGTTGGATATAAAGAGTAATTCTAGACAACAAGTTCCTTTCTGGGGGCAAAATATCGAACTAAAAACTAGAGATTGAGAATTCAATATATATTGAATTTATGTCTGATTTTAAACGGGATTTTAATTTCTTGTAATGAAGACAATAAAATTAAAGGTTTAAAACATTCAAATAATGAACCCCAATCCCTAGAGACTTCTACAGGTGTTACTTTGAACTTCTCTGATCTTGGGAAATCTAAGCTCTTGCTTGAAGCGCCAAAGCTTATTAAGCTAACGGCAGATCAAGAACAATTAATAATGGAATGTCCTAATGGGTTAGAATTAATTTTTTTTGACTCTCTTATGAATGTGGAATCAGTCTTAGTAGCTGACTATGGCAAGTTATTTTCTAATGAACAACAGCTTTTTGTCAGAGATAATGTGGTGTTTAATAACAGAAATTTGGATACCTTATTTGCAGAAGAGTTGGAAATTGATTTTGCTAAAGACAGTGTGTATTCTGAAAAATTAGTTACCTTTTCAAATAGTGAGGGTAAGATTAAAGGCACGAAATTAAAGGCCAATAGTAATTTCACTTTTTTTCAGCTTTCAGATGTTTCTGAGAGCCATGTTAATTATGATTTACAGTAATGGAGAGTTTAAAGAAATGGAATAAACGTTCTGAAAAAATTTGGTTGGTAATTTCTGTTATATCTACTATTTTTGCCATCTATTTTTCTTTTGTAGACGATTTTGACAACAATAAGGCTTATTATCTTTTATCGTTAATGTCCTGGGGAATATATTTAATAAGAAAAGGTTTAAGCAAAAGATTAGGAAATACAAAACAATAATGTCAGCTATTTCTTTATTCCTATTTACCATTACATCTCTATTATTTTCCGCTTTTTTTTCGGGGATGGAAATTGCATTTATTTCTTCAAGTAAGATTAAGATTGAATTGGACAATAAAAAAGGAGAGTTTAGTGCAAAGATACTTTCCTTTTTTAATGGAAAACCTGCATGGTTTATAGCTGCAATGCTTATTGGAAATAACATTGCAATGGTTATCTACACCTTGTATATAACCCAGTTGATAGAGCCCTATTTATTGACATTTAATTTCAACCAAACTATAGTTCTTTTAATACAAACTTTATTTTCTACATTTTTCATATTGTTATTTGCAGAGTTTTTGCCAAAGGCTGTTTTTAGGCTTAATCCTAATGCAACCCTTCGTTTTTTTAGCTTGGTATTATTGGCGGTTTATGTTCTACTATGGCCAATTACCGCCTTCGTAGTTTTACTAAGTAATTTGGTTTTGAAAATTTTTGGAAATCATGAACAACAAAATAAAGTAAGTTTTAAAAAAACAGATCTTGATTTATACATAAGTGAGCTTAAAAAAGACTTAGAGTGTGGTGAGGAAATGGACCACGATGTTAAGATTTTCCATAATGCTTTGAGTTTTGCAGAAGTTATTGCTAGAGATTGTATGGTCCCAAGGAATGAGATTGTTGCTTTAGAAATCAATGATAATATGAAAGACTTGAAACAACTATTTATAGATTCAGGCCACTCTAGAATTATTATTTATAAAGACAATATTGACAACATAATAGGCTATGTACACAGTACAGAACAATTTAAAATGCCCGTTAGTATAAAATCAATGTTGATTCCTGTTTCTATAGTTCCTGAGTCCATGTCTGGCATCAAATTATTAGAAGATTTTATTGACAAAAAGCGAAGTGTTTCGGTAGTGGTTGACGAATATGGTGGCACATCTGGCATATTAACTATGGAAGATATAATTGAGGAAATTTTTGGAGAAATTGACGATGAGCACGACCAAGAAGAACATGATCACCATTTAATAGATAAAGAGACTTATTTATTTTCAGCTAGATTAGAAATTGATTTCATTAATGAAAAATACAGATTAAAACTTCCAGTTAAAGAAGAATATGAAACATTATCTGGAATGATTGTTTCTTATGCTGAAACAATTCCTGAACAAGGATCAATTTTCAATATTGAAAACTATGAATTAAAGATTTTAGAAGTGGACGAAACAAAAATCAGCAAGGTTCAGTTAAAAGTACTCAAAGAAGATTAACTTTTTAATAGTTTATTTACTAGAATTTTCCCCGGAAGATATGCTGAGACAAATCCAGTAACGAAAAGTATAGCCAGTAATAATAATAAATCTTGAGATTTTATCAATACAGGCCAATATTCAATTGCTGCATTTTCTAATTTTAATAAATGAAATTTCATTTGGATTAAACATATAATGGTTCCAATAATCAATCCGCTGACACTACCAAGATAACTTATCATTAATCCTTCTTTAAAGAATATGTTTTTAATAGTTTTTGTATCACAACCCAAGGCTAATAAGCTTTTAATATCTTTTTTCTTATCAATTATTAACATCGTTATTGATGCAACTACAGTAAACGAGGAAAGTATTAAAACAAAAATTAGAACTGCTAATACCATCCATTTTTCAGCATCGCTGGCTGCATAAATAAGTTGGTTGTTTTCTTTGTGAGTTTTAAAAATATAATCAGGATTCTGAGTTGTTAAGAGTTTTTTAGTGGGAAAAATTTCTTCATTATCTTTTAAAAAAACTTCAATATAATTAGCACCGTTTTTTCTTTCAAAGATCAAATTAGCAGCATTGTAATCCACCATTGCAGATGAAAAGTCTAGTTCAGGATTTATTGTATAAACACCACCAAAAATTAAATAATTTTTCTTCAATAAGCTTTGGTTTTGAATAGAGAGTTGTTTTTTATTAGAAATGCTAAAAATTTTTATTTCGTTATTAATATTTCCATTGTATGGAATTTGTAATTCGTTTTGAATTCCATAACCCAAAAGTATTTTAGGGTAATTTTCTATATATAGTTCTCCATTACCTTCAATTAAATTAGAACCCCAATTTTTCTTATTATAAGTGTTAATATCTATTCCTCTTACTATTGTAGTAACCCATTTATTTTCAAATTTTAACATCGCAGTTTCTTCAATTATTTTACTGTAATATTTTATTTTATTATTAAGTTTTAATTTGTAGAATATAGAATCACTCTCTTGGATAAAATTTCCAGTTTGAGGATAGATATATAAGGAAGCTGAAAATTTTCCGTATACATCTTCTACATATTTTTGAATCCCGTTAAATCCACTTAAAATCACTACCAAGGATGCAGCACTGACTAATAATCCAAATAAAGAGATAAGGGAAATAAGATTGATAATATTTCTAGATTTCTTAGCAAATAAATATCTCTTAGATATAAAGTTGGAAATGTTCATTTTTACTAAGCTAACAATAACAATATAGTTTCAGAATTTAATTTTGTAAAAATTGCCAATTTTTGGTTCTATATATTGTTTTATTTCAAGACTTGTTAAAACAAAATTTAGAACTGAAGTCTTTAAACTACTTTGCATTTGAATTTCATTAATTGACATTTCATTATCTTTTGAAATAATATTTAAAACCAATTTCTCGTCTTTAGAAAGCTTGATATTATTATGTTTTAAAGTCGTTTTATTTTCAACCTTTTTAAGATCTAAATACTCAACAATTTGTTCTGGATGATTTAAAATAGTTGCCTGATGTCTTTGAATTAATAAATTTGATCCAGATGAATATTCTTGGTCATTGTTTCCGGGTACCGCAAAAACATCTCGGTTGTAGTCATTTGCCAATCTTGCTGTAATCATAGCACCCCCAGTTTTTTTTGATTCTATCACTATCGTGCACTTACTCATTCCGGCAATAATCCTATTTCTTCTTGGAAAATGATAAGCTCTAGGACCTTCATTTGGAGTATACTCAGAAATAAGCACCCCATTTTCTTTTATTTTTTGGCTGTCCTCCAAATGTTTTTTTGGATATATTTTATTAATTCCACTTCCAAGAACGGCATGGTTTACCAAATTGAGTTCGTTTGCTGTTCTATGGGTATATATGTCAATTCCATAAGCCAAACCACTAACTATTCCAATAGGATATGGCTTTAAGTAATTTAATATTCTTTTAATTTCTTTTAATCCATAATCTGTACAATTTCTAGTACCTACAATAGATATTAAATTTTGGGTATTAGGGTTTTGCTCTCCTTTTGAATAAATTAAAAATGGAGCATCTGTACAATGGATTAGATCTTTTGGGTAAAAATCATGCCAATATGGAATAATTTGGATTTCACTTTCCATACATTCTTTAATGATTTTTTCTGCTTTTTTAACTATAGCATTTGAATTTATTTGGTTTAAAATTTTTATTCCAGTTTTAGAATTTACTTCTATTAAACTCATAGTTAAGTTGTCTATTGCTTTTTTAGGGGATTTATGATCTTCAAGTAGTTTTTTTTTAATACTAAATGGTAATCCTTTTATCAATGAAAATATTACGGTCTCTAACATTACTCAACAAATTAAAATATGTAAGGACATAGTTTTTTTACGTTTTACTTGTAAGATTTATTAATTTATCTTATTTTTACACAGAAATAAAAAAATTCAATTTAAGAGGGGACGAAAGTCCCCTCTTTTTTTTCTCTCATAATGATTGCAAAAGAAGAAATTATTCGATTAGCACAAGAAAGAATTAACGAGCTAGACAATGGAAATTATTTAGTGGATGTTAATATATCTTCTAAGAATGCTATAAATGTAAGAATGGATAATTTACACGGTGGAGTTAGTGTCAAAGATTGTGTTAGTGTAAGTAGAAATATAGAACACAATTTAGACCGAGAACAGGAAGATTTTGAATTACAAGTCTCTTCACCCGGAATAGACCAGCCATTTATCGTTCAGCAGCAGTACTTGAAAAATGTTGGACGAAATGTAATGGTTACAACCTTCAGTGAAGAGATTATTTCTGGAGAATTAATAAAAGCAGATCAAAAAGAAATCTCTATTAAAGAGATTAAAAAAGAAAAAAATAAGTTAACTAATAAAAAACAACAAGTGGAAACTATTCATCAATTACCGATGAGTGAAGTAAGAGAAACTAAATTAATTATATCCTTTTAATTAAATAACATGAACGCAATAGAATTAATAGACTCATTTTCAGAATTCAAAGAACTAAAGAATATTGATAGAGTCACTATGATGAGAATAGTAGAAGATGTTTTTCGTTCTACTCTAAAAAGAAAATATGGTTCAGATGACAATGTAGATGTCATTATTAATCCTGATAAAGGAGATTTAGAGATATGGCTGAATAGAGAAATAGTCAAAGACGAGGACTTTGAAGACCAAGGGACTCAAATTAAATACTCTGAGGCTTTGAAAATCGAACCAGATTTTGAAATTGGTGAGGAAGTTTCTCAAGAAGTAAAAGTAGAAGATTTTGGCCGAAGAAATATTTTATCATTACGACAAAATTTAGCGTCTAAGGTCTTAGAATTAGAAAAAGACAGTATTTACCAAAAATATAAGGAAAGAGTTGGAGATATTGTCAATGGAGAAGTTTACCAAATATGGAAAAGAGAAATTCTTATATTGGATGACGATGGAAATGAATTAATTTTGCCTAAAACAGAACAGATTCCATCGGATTATTTTAGAAAAGGAGATACTACAAGAGCAGTGGTTTCCAAAGTAGATTTAAGAAATAATAACCCTGTTATAATCCTTTCTAGAACAGCTCCAGAATTTTTAGCAAGACTATTTGAACAAGAAGTTCCAGAAGTATTCGACGGTCTTATAACCATTAAAAAAATTGTTAGAAATCCTGGTGAAAGAGCAAAAGTGGCAGTAGAGTCCTACGACGACCGTATTGATCCTGTTGGGGCATGTGTTGGGATGAATGGATCAAGAATTCATGGCATCGTTAGAGAGCTGAGAAATGAAAACATCGATGTTATTCCTTGGACTACTAATTTACAACTGTTAATTCAAAGGGCATTAAATCCAGCAAAGATTACCAATATGAAAATTAATGATGACGAAACTAGAGTTGAAGTGTTTTTAAAACCTGATGAGGTTTCAAAAGCTATTGGAAAAGGTGGTCATAATATTAAATTGGCATCAAAATTAACTGAGTTAGAGATTGATGTATACAGGGAGGGAGCTGAAGATATAGACGATGTTGATTTAGATGAATTTACTGATGAAATTGACGACTGGATTATTGATGAACTTAAAGCTATTGGTTGTGATTCTGCTAAAAGTGTCTTAGAAATTGGTAAACTAGATTTAGTGAAAAGAACAGATTTAGAAGAAGAAACAATTGATGAAATAATAAAGATTCTTAGCTCTGAGTTTGAGAAATAGAATCTAGCTAGAAACGATAAATATTATGGCAATATTAAAAAGGCTAAGTAAGGTTGCAAGAGAGTTAAATGTTGGTATTTCTACCATCGTTGAATTCCTAAATTCCCAAGATAAACAAGTCAGTTCCAACCCCAACACTAAAATTGGTGAAGAATTGTACATGCTTTTATTACAAGAATTTCAAAAAGAAAAATTTGAAAAAGAAAAAGCTGATAATGTTGTTATTGAACAGACAGAAAGAAAAGTTATTTCTATAAATAAGGAGGAACCTAAAAAGAATGTTAAAAAAATAACTGTTAAAGCAGATAAGCTTTCTGGGCCTTCCATTCTTGGGAAAATTGATCTTGCTTCCAAGCAGAAACCAACTGCACCAGTAAAAGATGAACCCTCTGAAAAAGCAGAGGAATCAGCAATAAACACCCAGGAGCCTGTTACAAAATCACAAACTATTAAAGCTGACATCAAGAAACTTTCAGGACCAAAAGTTCTAGGTAAAATTGAATTACCAAAAACTCCGGTTAAGGAAAAACCATCTGATGAAGAAGACCCTAATAAGAGAAAAAGGAAAAGAATAAAAAAAGTAAATGTTGAGAAAGCAGGAAAAAAAGTATTCAAAGATCAAAAAAAACATTCTAGAACACCTCAAAAAACAGAGCCATCGCCTGAAGAAATACAAAAAGAAATTAAAGAGACTTTAGCTAGACTAAGCAATAAAGGAAAATCTAAATCTTCAAAACTTAGACGTGAAAAAAGACAAGCCATTTCAGATAAAATGGAGATCGAAGAATTAATTACTGAACACGAAAAAAGCACTTTAAAACTTACAGAGTTTGTGTCTGTGTCAGAATTAGCTTCAATGATGTCTAAATCTCCAAATGATGTTATTGGCACCTTGATGTCAATAGGGATATTTGCTTCCATAAATCAAAGATTGGATGCAGAAACCTTGACCATGGTTGCTGAAGAGTTTGGTTTTACTGTAGAGTTTGTTAGTGCAGATGTAACTGCTTCAGTAGTTCAAGATTCTCAAAATCCTGAAAACATGCATGATAGGCCTCCAATTGTTACAGTAATGGGGCATGTTGATCATGGTAAAACATCTTTATTAGACTATATAAGAAGTGCAGATGTTACATCTGGTGAAGCAGGGGGAATCACTCAACATATTGGTGCTTATTCAGTTAAACATAACAACAAATTAATTACCTTTTTAGATACACCTGGTCACGAAGCTTTTACTGCAATGAGAGCTAGAGGAGCTCAAGTAACAGATATTTCTATAATTATTATTGCTGCTGATGATAGAGTAATGCCACAAACAAAAGAGGCAATTAATCATTCACAAGCTGCAGGAGTTCCTATGGTATTTGCATTAAACAAGTGTGACATGCCAACAGCTAACCCTGATAAAATTAAGGAAGAATTATCTGCAATGAATATTTTAGTGGAAGACTGGGGAGGTAAATACCAATGCCAAGAAATATCGGCTAAAAATGGCACTGGAATAGATGAATTGCTTGAAAAAGTTCTTTTAGAATCTGAGTTGCTAGAATTAAAAGCGGATCCAGACACGAATGCCAAAGGTACGGTTATTGAAGCTTCATTGGATAAAGGAAGAGGCTATGTTACAACACTTCTTGTTCAGTATGGAACTATGAAAGTTGGAGACACATTAATTGCAGGTAAAGAATTTGGCAAGATAAAAGCTATGCATGATGAGAGTGGAAGAACAGTAGAATCGGCAGGTCCATCAAGACCAGTTTCTGTTCTTGGAATGAATGGCGCAGCAAGCGCTGGAGATGTATTTAATGTGCTGGAAGATGAAAAGGAAATAAAACAAATAGCCTCTAAGAGACAGCAACTTCAACGAGAGCAAGGCCTTAGAACTACCAAACACATCACTTTAGATGAAATTGGCAGAAGAATTGCTTTAGGAGATTTCCAAGAGCTTAACGTAATTGTAAAAGGAGATGTAGACGGTTCTATTGAAGCACTTTCAGATTCTCTACTGAAATTATCTCAAGAATCTATTCAAATTAATATTATTCATAAAGCGGTAGGACAAATTACAGAATCAGATATTTTATTAGCATCAGCATCAGATGCTATTGTGATAGGGTTTCAAGTAAGACCATCAGCAGGAGCTAGAAAAATAGCAGAAAAAGAAGAAATAGATATAAGACTCTATTCTATAATCTATAAGGCTATTGAAGAAATAAAAGAAGCTATGGAAGGAATGCTTTCTCCAGAGTTTAAAGAACAAATTGTTGGAACAGCTGAAATCAGAGAAACTTTCAAAATAACTAAATTTGGAACTATTGCAGGATGCTACGTTAACGATGGTAGAATTAATCGAAACCATAAGGTAAGAATAATAAGAGAGGGAATTGTTGTTTACTCTGGAGAACTAGGTTCTTTGAAAAGATTTAAAGATGATGTAAAAGAAGTAAAGAATGGATATGAATGTGGTTTGAACATTGCCAAGTACAATGATATTAGAGTTGGAGATGTTGTAGAAGCATATGAAGAAGTAGAAGTTAATAAAAAGATTTAGTCCTCTTTTTTTTCACTTTCCATCTCGACTGGGAGATAGTATTTTAATTTGATTCCAAAAAAGTTTCCTCTCAAGAAAATTGGTTCATATCTATCGTAATTTGGACCATCGTAATAAAATTTCATTCTAGTTACTGCAATTGATGATACAGGAATATTTACTTCAGCACCTATATAAAATACGCCAATTTTACTAATTCTCTTCTCTATTCCAAGCTCCCCACTTAAGGATCCATTGATCCATCTTGCTCTTTCTGAGTAATGGTCTATATTAAAGTTAACTCCTTTACTAGCTACAGCAGAAGCATAGTAGTCTATATTAAACCCAATTGAGTTTCTCATGAATAAATATTTATTTAATTGAACATAAATTATTCCTTTTATAGGTGAAGAATAATTAACGTATCCAAAACTACTGGTATCTCTTAAAATACTGGACTGGTTGGAGCTTGAACCTGTTAACTTAAAATTTCTTTCACAAAAAACTATTCCGGTTTCTAAACTTATTTTTTTGGTGTAATCCGTTTTTAATAGCATTCCAAAGTAGTAGCCTAGTTTATTATTTATTGAAATACTAGAATTATTTCCAGATACTTCTAATGGACCAACCCCAAAATAATTGATTGGGACCAAAGAGCCTACTAAAAAACCTACTTGTCTATTTTTTTCGTCTTTGTTTTGACTAATAGAGCTAGCAATAACCATAAAGAATAATAGTACTATAAGGATTTTTTTAGTCAACTTCTATCTGTTATTAAAAAAAGAAATTACAGCAAAAATAACTATTATAAAACTTAATATTATTACTGTGTATTGTGCCCAGGACTGAGAAATAAATCGAGATCTGAATTCACCAATTGTTTGGTAATTAAGGTTAAGTACTTTTTGATTGTCAGTTTTCCTTATCCCAAACAAAAATATTTTCCCTCTTTTATTAGGCTCATCTGCATATTCAAAGTGAATGTTTCCTTTTAAAAGTAGGTTTTTAAAATGTTCAGCTTCTTGTTTTTTATAAAAGAAAAAAACTTTGTAAGCTTTATTAGTAGGGTGGTCTTTATGATTAACTAATTTAATAAGACCTTCGTCTAAACTGTCCATTTATTTTCATTTATTCATTCCAATCTGTTAAATACTCTATTGGTTTTCTTTGGCCTTTTGGCCAGTCAATAGCAGTATAACCAAGATATAAAATACCCAAACATTTATCTTGCTTTCTTATATTTAGATAAGAATTCATTTCCTTAGAATAAATAATTTTTGGACTAGACCAAAACGAACCCAACCCATAAGCTGTAGCGGTAAGACACATGTTTTGAATTGCACATGCTACAGCTTCTACTTCTTCAATTTCTGGAATTTTTTCATTATTTCCTCTTTCCATACATATAACTATTGCAACAGAGGAAAGAAATGGTCTTGCCATAATTTTATTTAGTTTTTCTTCTTTATATAAATTTTCAGGCGTTAATTTTTTGTATAACTCACCAAGTTTTTCACTTAATTCCCCTCTACTTTTTTCTCTATATACTTTAAACCTCCAAGGCTGTGTATTTCCGTGAGTTGGAGCCCAAGTTGCATTTTTTATTAAATGTTCAATAATTTCTTTATGAACTTTTCTAGAACTGTAGAATTTAGGGTATATAGTTCTTCTATTTTTTATAAGCTCCGTTATTTCACTCAAGTTATATTTCATAATTATTTCTTATTAAATCTAAGTATATATTGTGATTTGCTTGGGCCATATGTATGTGCAGATTTGATAATGCAAGCTTGTAAGCATTTTCTGTTACACTACTATTTTCTTCTTCTAAAACCATTATAAGGCGCTGACTTAATGCTTGAGAATTACCAATATCACAAGTATAGCCTGTTTCATTGTCTTTAACTAATTCAGGGATTCCTCCAGCATTTGTTGATACAACTGGAATTTTAAAGCCAAATGCTAAATACAATATGGAACCTAATCCCTCCATTTTAGATGGCATAAAGAAAATGTCGAGGTTTTTCATAATTTCAGGGACATCCTCTCTAAATCCAAGCATATGAATATTTTTTTCTAAATTTAAAGAACTTATTAGACTTTCAATTTGTTCTTTAAGCTCCCCATCCCCTGTTATAATAAAATGAATGTTTAAATCTTTTTTTATTATGAGAGCTGCAGTTTTAACAAAGGTTTGATAATCTTTATGGTCAGTTAATGCAGCTATATTTCCTATAAGCTTAGTTGAATTTGGCAGTTTTAATTCTTCTCTGAGGTTTATTATTTTAGATTCATCAATTAATGATTTTCTCCAACTTGAATAAATCACATCTATAGGAGCTTTCACATTCGGCTTTATTATTTTTTTAATAGCTTTTGAGACTGTTATTATTCTTTTTATCCCAGAATAATTATACTTATAATTTGAAAAAAAAGATTTTCCTGTAGAAAAGTCTACTCTTCTGTGTAGGACAATTGGGATTTTTGAAAACACAAATAGATGTACCAAAACACAAGCTGTATGTGCATGACTATCATGAACATGAATAATGTCTGGTTGATAGCTTTTAATAATCCTTGATAAAGCTGTAAGATAAAATAAATCAATTGCAGATTTTTTTTTGGCTGATTCAAAATTAATTTGATAAGAGATTGAATATTTCTCTATGGCACTTTCTCGAGCACAAAAAATCATCTGGTCTATATTCTCATTTATTAAAGTAAGCCCATCAATTAAATTAACTATTTGTTGTTCTCCACCCCTCCAGGACAATGCACTAGAAACATGTAATACTTTAAACTTTTTCATTGTATAAGTCCTTGCATTTTTTGTTTCTTAAATAAATGGAATATGCTGAAGCTTTACAAATTCTCCATCCATTTATTCCATCTAAAATCCCCAGTTTATAAAAATACAATTTCAGAAATTTCACTATTGCCTTAATAACCCCAAGATAAATAAACCCTTGCTTGCCTTTTTCGTGCATCATTTGAGCATATAATGTAGAATAATGATCAATTGTTCTGTAATGATGAGCCTTATTTTTAATACTGTAATGAAGAATATCTCCTTTCAAAAAACCAGTTGTTGCTCCATCTTTTAAAACTACTTTTTCATGTACATAGTTATCATTCCAACTCGCCTTATTTTTATCAAATAATCTAATTTTTTTATCTGGATACCATCCACAATAGTTAATCCATTGCCCCTGGTAATTATTTTTTCTATTCATTTCATAAGCATCTGAACAGTAGTTCTTTTTAACATCATTTATCGATACTTGTAGATTTTCTGATAAACATTCGTCTGCATCCAATGATAATACGTAGTTTGAAGAACATTTATAAATGCCAAATTTTTTTTGATGGGAATAACCCTTAAATTTATTTTGAAAAACAATTGCCCCATTAGACTTTGCGATTTCAACTGTTTTATCAGAACTAAAAGAATCAACTACAATAATTTCTTCAGCAATTCCTTTAAGAGAACTAATACACCTATCAATATTTTCTTCTTCATTGTAGGTTATAATTACTGCCGATAAATTAACTTTCATAAAGTATGTTTTCTACCAACTAGCATCTGGATATAGGAGAGGCAAGTGCTGCATTTCTGCTAAAATATATCCAAGATATTCTGTATGAAATCCATCTTTACCATATTTTAAAGAATAATAAATATCCTCAGGAACTTCTATTTCAGAATCTTTTAAAGTGTTAACCACCATCTCTGACCATTCATCTTTAAGGCTACTGCTTAGTGGTGCAATTTTATTATTATCCATTGATAAATCTGTTGAATTATCTTTAAACAACTCGTCAGTATACATCCAAAGGTCATTTATAGCGTTTTGAATTCTTTCATTGCTTTCCTTAGTTCCCAACCCAAGTCTTTTTATCCAGTCAATACTTCTATCTAAATGGTATTTTACTTCTTTAATTGCTTTTTTTGAAATTCCTGAAATTGTTTCATCCTTACTATTTAAGAGTTGAGAAAAAAGAATTTGGTGATAACAATCCATTAGAAACTGTCTTGCTAAAATAAAAGCAAAGTCTGTATTTGGAGTCTGTACTAAATGCAAACACCTAAAATCACCTTCTTTCCTTTTAAAAGTAAGTAGATCTGCTGTAGTATTGCCTTTTAATTTGGCAGCATAGTTAAGAAAATTTTCTGCTTGACCAAGTAAGTCTAATCCAACATTAGTAATAGCTAGGTCTTCTTCTAAAATAGGAGCTTTACTACAATATTCTGCAATTCTATGACTTAATATTAAAGATGAATCACCTAATCTTAAACAATAATCTATAAGTTCATCTTTCATTAAATATGCTTTACACCATCAGGAATTTTATAGAAAGTTGGATGTCTGTAGACTTTGTCATTGGAAGGATCAAAAAATGCTTCTCCATCTATTGCTTCTGAAGAAACTATATCCTCAGATTTGACAATCCAAATTCCATTGCCTTCGTTTCTTCTAGTATATAAGTCTCTAGCAGATTTTATTGCCATTTCCTTGTCGTAGGCATGTAAACTGCCAACATGTTTGAAGGGCCTGCCTGCTTTAGCTTGAATAAATACTTCCCACAATATACCTTGATCGTCGCTACTCATCTAAGCTATTTTTTTTGAAAGATTTATTTTTTTGGAATAAGCTTTAGCAGCTTCTCGCACCCATTTCCCATCTTCGTGCGCTTTGATGTGGTGATTAATTCTTAATTTATTTCCTGGACCATTTCCTTTTACAACATTCCAAAACTCGTCCCAATCTATAGGTGAGTAATCATAATTTTTAGTCTCTTCGTTGAATTTAAGGTTTGGGTCTGGAAAAGTTAAACCTAAATGATGTCCCTGTTCGATAGTCTTGTTGATATATCTTTGTCTTAGCTCATCGTTGGATTCTCGTTTGATTTTCCATTTTAAAGATTGATTAGAATGTGCACTCTCTGAATCATGTGGACCAAACATCATTATGGATGGCCACCACCAACGATTTAAAGCATCTTGTGCCATTTGTTTTTGTTCTTCTGTCCCTTTTGCTAATTGAACCATTATTTCAAACCCTTGTCTTTGATGAAAACTTTCTTCCATACATATTTTCACCATTGCCCTAGAATATGGGCCATAAGATGTTCCCTGTAAAGAAACCTGATTTACTATAGCAGCACCATCCACTAACCATCCAACTGCACCCATATCTGCCCAAGTAAGTGTAGGATAATTAAAGACACTAGAATATTTAGCTTTTCCCTCATGTAGCCATTGTAAAAATTGTTCTCTTTTAACTCCTAAAGTTTCTGCAGCACAATAAAGGTATAGACCATGACCTGCTTCATCTTGAATTTTAGCCATTAAAATTTTCTTAGCTCTCAAACTAGGAGCTCTTGTGAGCCAATTTCCTTCGGGTTGCATTCCAATAATTTCAGAGTGGGCATGTTGAGATATTTGACGAATTAAAGTTTGCCTATACTTTTCAGGCATCCAGTCTTTAGGCTCTATTTTGATATTAGCATCAATTTTTTGTTGAAACTCTTCAAGTTTTCTTTCGTTTTCCATAACTCAAATTTCTAATTGGTTAAAATTACTAAGTATTTCATGACTTTCTAGGTTTTGTTTACCCCAATTTTCAATTTCATTCTTGGTCCATAGTTTTGGAAAAAATGTTCGTTTTTGATACTTAGGATGCATATATTTTTTCCAGTCGCTTCCCCCAGTTGCCTTCTCTTTTTTCTGTGCCCCATCTAAATACTTAGAAGCGGTATTGTAATGCTCCATTACCCATTTTACATTTACTGTGTGGTCAAAATGTCTCATGGAATTCAAAAGCTCTAAATCACTTTTTTCCTTTTCCGAAAGACTTTTATATAGAATCCACAAATTTTTATTGTTATATTTTTTCATAAAAACAATAAAATCGTCCAAATATTTTTCTTCAAAAAGACGAATCATCGGACTTTTTTCTCCAGTTTCATGATTTTTTCCGGCTGCTTGCCAATACAAATGTTCAAAAGCATGTTGAAATGGTGTATTTCTATTAATGGTTTTTCTAAATCTATAGTCAATTAAGTTTATTAGATCAGTACTTGCAAATTCAATCATTCTATATTGAGCACTTTGAAAGCCACTAGCAGGAGCTAATGTTTTTCTGAACTTCATATATTGTTCCAAGTCCATTCCGTCTTTCATAATTCTAAATGAACTAGACAACATATCAAAGTATCGACTAATCCGCTCCAATCTTTCAGAAAAGAACTTCGCTGTTAGCTTTTTACAAAAAGCTAATTGTTCAATTTCCCATAGAATCATCTTAAATAGTAACTCATTGATTTGATGGTATACAATAAAAACCATTTCGTCTGGTAAATCTGTTCTTTGTACTTGAAGGTTTAATAATGCTTCAGGCTGAATGTAGTCCCAATAGGTTAGCGGCTTTGCACTTTGAATACCTTCAAGATAGACACTTGTATTAAGCCCTTTATCAGAAAGAGCTTTTAAAGCGTCTTTATTTAATTTACTATCCATTTATATTATAATGTTCCTCTATTTTGTTGCTCTCTTTCAATAGATTCAAATAAAGCTTTAAAATTTCCTGCTCCAAAGCCTTTAGCCCCCATTCTCTGAATAATCTCAAAAAATAATGTTGGCCTATCTTCTACGGGTTTGGTAAAAATTTGCAAAAGATATCCTTCTTCATCTGCGTCCACTAAAATGGCTAATTCTTGAAGCTCATCAATATTTTCATTCATTATTTTCATATGCTCTCCTAACCTAGTAGGGATTTCAGAATAATATTCCTTTGGTGGTGCTGACAGAAACTCAACTCCTCTTGATCTTAATTTTCTTACAGTATGAATAATATCATCTGTAGCAATAGCGATATGTTGTACTCCGGGACTTTCGTAAAAGTCTAAATATTCTTCAATTTGCGATCTCTTTTTCCCCTTAGCTGGTTCGTTCAACGGAAATTTAATTCTACCATTCCCATTACTCATCACTTTACTCATTAATGCTGAATATTCAGTATGAATCTGCTTGTCGTCAAAGGATAAAAAGTTTACAAAACCCATAACTTCCTCATACCACTTTACCCAAGTGTTCATTTCACCCCATCCCACATTACCAACCATATGGTCTACAAATTTCAGGCCCACTGAGCTAGGATTATAGTCAGACTCCCATTTAATAAATCCAGGTAGAAAATCTCCATTATAATTTTTACGTTCAATAAATAAATGAACAGTTTCACCATAAGTGAAAATTCCAGATTTTACAACTTCCCCAAATTCATCACTTTCCGAAACTGGCTTTAAGTAGGATTTTGCACCTCTTTTAATGGTTTCTTGATATGCTTTTTTAGAATCATCGACCCAAAGAGCTATTACTTTCACTCCATCTCCATGTTTTTTTACATGTTCACCAATTGCTGACTTGCTATTAAGGGCTGTGGTAAGAACTATTTTAATTTTATCTTGTTTTAATACGTAAGAAACACGATCTTTTAATCCGGTTTCTAGGCCAGCATAAGCATGTGATTGAAAACCAAATGCTGTTTTATAAAAATGTGCTGCTTGTTTGGCATTTCCAACATAAAATTCAATATAATCTGTTCCTAAAAGAGGTAAAAAATCTTTAGCATCTTTAAATATTTTTTCCAGTCCATATTCGGTATTTTTAAGTTGTTTTTTCATTTAGGGTTCAAAACTTATGCATCCAGGATTTATAATATTTTTTAATTTCAATTTGCAAAGCTTGTTCGGTTAGCTTTAGAGGCCTAAATGTATCTACCATAACTGCTAATTCTTCAGTAGATTTCTTGCCAATACTTCTCTCGTAGGCTCCTGGATGTGGGCCATGAGGAATTCCGGAAGGATGTAAGGTTATTTGTCCTATTTCAATATCATTTCTACTCATAAAGTCTCCATCTACATAATATAAAACTTCATCAGAATCTATATTACTGTGATTGTAAGGAGCAGGAATTGCTTCAGGATGATAATCATACATTCTAGGACAAAAAGAACATATTACAAAAGCAGGTGTTTCAAAAGTTTGATGAACTGGAGGCGGTTGGTGTACTCTTCCCGTAATTGGTTCAAAGTCGTGAATAGAAAATGCATAAGGATAGTTATATCCATCCCAACCAACTACATCAAATGGATGAGATCCATATATATAATCGTATAAAAATCCTTCTTTTTTAATTTTAATTAAGAATTCACCTTTTTCATCATGGGTTTCTAGATCTTTTGGAACTCTTAGATCTCTTTCACAATATGGAGAATGCTCCAAAAGTTGTCCGAACCAGTTTCTGTACTTTTTAGGGGTGTATACAGGATGAGCAGACTCAATTATAAAATGTCTATTATCCTTGTCTTTAAAATCCATTTTATAAATCATTCCCCTTGGAATAACTAAATAATCCCCACCACCAAACTCTATTTTACCTAAAGGGGTTCTTAAAACTCCTTTTCCTTTATGAATAAATATAACTTCATCTGCATCTACATTTTTATAAAAAAAACCGTTGGAGCTTTCACTAGGATTTGCTAAATGTAGAGTCACGTCAGAATTAGTTAAAATAGGAACTCTAGATTTTAGAAAATTAGATTTTAAACTAATTCCAAAACCTTTAAATCCTCTCATTTGCATATTATTATTTACAGCAATTTTAGGGGAAATATTTGTTTTTTTTAAGATTTCTTTAACTTCTGTAGGAGGGTGAATGTGGTATAAAAGAGATGACATTCCTTCAAAACCTATAGTGCCAAAAAGTTGTTCATAATGAATCTTATTTCCACCATTTTTAAATATAGTGTGTCTTTTGTGAGGAATATTACCGAGCTTATGGTATCTAGGCATAAAAATTATTTACAAGTCTATAATATAAAAAAAGTTATTGAATAGGTTATTATAATATTATCAAAAAAGTTTTAAAAGAAAGTTTTTCCACTCTTCTCTTTAAGAAACAGAATTACTTATCCTTATTATTTTTATTGGTTATTGTTTTATATACTGAAAGTGTTAGAAAAATATAACTATCATTTCCTTTCTTTCCACCTCTTGCCATTCCTGGTTCGGTATTTGTAAAATTGGAATTACTAATAACTTCTCCGGTAGATGTTCCAGACATGATATATGCGCTCTCTGCTAATTCTGCACCAAAAGCCTGATTCATTTCTGTTCTTAATTTTTCTCTATCGTAATAATTAGAGCTTACATCGTCTAAATAATCAGTATTTGTAAACCTGTAACTAGCCTCTAGTTTTATACCGCCATTACTATGAAATGCTTTTTTGATTCCGAAACCAATAGGGACACAAACTGCAAAATCATTGTAAGTAGAATATTTTTTTCCTGAAAATTCTTCTGGGCCGCCTTCAAAGCCTTGTCCTTCTGTGTGAAGTTCTCTGAGCGAATATTCTTGCCCATCTCCAACATTATTGCCTTCAGAATTAAGAAATTTATTTATGCCCTTAGGATTGTAATAAAAGCTTCCAAGCCCTACAAAAACATAACTTCCAAAACTTAATCGGTCTTTATTTACAATGTTTTTACGACGCTTATTTTTGGATTTATAAGTGTTTTTATTTTTTAAAGTTGTTATTGTGAATTCCAAAATTCCACTTAGTTCAGAAATAGTCGTATTAAAATTTAAAGCTTTATTTTTTTTTGATGCAACGCTCGAATAAGAGTCATCTCCTGACACTTTTGCGTGTGTTAAACTTGTTCTAAAAGCTATTTTATTTTTAATATAAAACAAATGAGAGAAATTGGCAGTAAAATTAGTTTTTTTAATATTGAAATTAGCTTTGTTTCCATTACCTCCAACATCTGTTAGACAATTTGAGATGCCAAGACCAAAATTAATCTCATGTCTCTTATTTTTGAAAGAATTTCTTTGGTTGTACTGAGCGTTTAAAATAGTTGGAAAAACTATAAAAAAAAGAAATATGTGTATACACTTTTTCAAATCACACCAAATATAATTTAATACGTTAATTTATTTTAATAAAAAAATCTTTTTTAAGTTCCATAATACCATTCCAACACTAACGGAAATATTCAAAGAATGTTTAGTGCCCCATTGTGGAATTTCAAGTGATAAATCGCATAAATCTATTAGTTTCTGAGAAACTCCAGTTATTTCATTTCCAAAAATTAAAAGTATCTTCTTATTAGTTAATTGGTAATTTTCTAAAAATATAGAATTAGATGTTTGCTCAACAGCAATAATCTCATAACCCAAATTACGATATTTAGTTAAAATTTTACAAGCATTTTTTTCGTACTCCCAGGCTACACTTTCAGAAGCTCCGATTGCTGTTTTTCTAATTTCTCTATGAGGAGGTTGTGCAGTAATGCCACACAAATACATTTTTTTTATACCCATTGCATCGCAGGTCCTGAATACAGAACCAATATTATTAAGACTTCTAACATCGTCCAATAAAATTATAATAGGATCTTTCTCTGCCTCTTTAAATTCTAAAACACTTAAGCGGTTAAGTTCCTCAAGTTTTAATTTTTTATTCATTAAATGTTAATTTGCTAAAATGCGCATTTAGTTTATTTTTACAAACATATCTAGATACTACCTAAAGACCAAATGTCAAAAGTAAAAGCCAAATCTGAAACTCCTTTGATGAAACAATACAATTCCATCAAATCTAAACACCCCGATGCTTTGCTTTTGTTTAGAGTAGGGGACTTCTACGAAACATTTGGCAAAGACGCAATTACAGCATCAAATGTATTAGGAATAACACTAACAGCTCGCAATAACGGATCTTCCAAAGTAGAGTTGGCAGGATTTCCACATCATTCTATAGGAACTTATTTGCCAAAATTAGTAAAAGCTGGTCATAGAGTTGCAGTTTGTGATCAATTAGAACAACCCACAAAAGGAAAAAAAATTGTAAAAAGAGGAGTTACAGAACTAGTTACACCAGGGATAGCTTTAACGGACCAATTGCTAGATAGCAAAGGCAATAATTTTCTTGCTGCTGTAAGTTTTTCCAAAGCTAAAGCTGGTGTTGCTTTTTTGGATATTTCTACTGGTGAGTTTTATGTAGGTCAGGGGCATGTTAATTACATATCAAAATTAGTAAATGATTTTTCCCCATCAGAAATTCTATATTCAAGAAATAAAGATTCACTTTTTCAAGATAATTTTCAATCTAAAGCTTATACTTTTAGGCTGGATGATTGGGTTTTTCAAAATGATTTTGCTCTAGAAAAATTAAATATTCAGTTTGGGACAAAGTCTTTAAAAGGCTTTGGAATTTCAAATATGGATTTGGCCATTATAGCAGCTGGAGCAGTTCTCCATTATATTACAACTGCAGAACACCATCATACAAGTCATGTTTCAAGTATTCAGAGAATAGAAAAGGGCAAACACTTGTGGATGGATGATTTTACTGTTTCAAATTTGGAACTAATATATTCTACCAACCACAATGGCCATACTTTAGTAGAGGTTTTAGATCAAACTTCAACAGCTATGGGGGCAAGACTGCTAAAAAAATGGCTTTTATTTCCATTAATTTCAGCTGAAAAAATACGTGATAGACTTGAAATGGTAGAGTTTTTCATTAATAATTCAGAACTTTTTGAATTCATTAAAGGTCAATTTAAAGTGATTGGAGATTTAGAAAGAATTTCTTCTAGGCTAGCTGTTTTAAAAACATCTCCAAGAGAGCTAAATCAACTTAAAAAGTCATTACAATCAATTATACCAGTAAAAGAAAAATTATTGTCTCTAAAACAAAAGCAACTTAATTTCTGGGCTAATAATTTAAAAGACAATTCAAAAACAATTCAGAAAATTGAAGAAGTTTTCCATGAATATGCTCCAATAGCTGTTGGTAAGGGACAAGTAGTAAAAGACGGGTTTCACAATGAATTAGATGAGTTAAGAAATTTACTTTCAGATGCTAAATCTGTTTTGTTAGATATTCAAAAAAGAGAAATTGAAAAAACTGGTATTCCTAGTTTAAAGATTGCATTTAACAATGTTTTTGGCTATTTCATTGAAGTTAGAAATACCCATAAAGACAAAGTTCCTGAGCAGTGGATAAGAAAACAAACGCTTACTTCAGCAGAAAGATATGTAACTGAAGAACTAAAAATATATGAGGAGAAAATTTTTGGTGCAGAAGAGAAAATCTTAAAGTTAGAATCGGAGATTTTTTCACAACTTATTGAAGATCTATTACCAAATATTGAGGATATAGTTTTTAATGCAAAGTGTATTGCTTATTTAGATGTAATTCATGGATTAGCCCATGTTTCTAAAATAAATAATTATTCTAAGCCTTTAATTAGCGATGATCTAAAAATTGATATAAAAGATGGTAGACACCCTGTTATAGAGCAGTTTCTTCCACCTGGAGAAGCTTATGTTCCAAATGATATATTTTTAGATAATAAGCTGCAACAAATTATGATGATTACAGGCCCTAATATGAGTGGAAAATCTGCACTTTTAAGACAAACTGCTTTAATACTCATTATGGCACAAATAGGTTGTTTTGTACCTGTTAAATCTGCAGAAATTGGGGTAATTGATAAATTGTTTACTAGGGTTGGTGCAAATGATAATATTTCATCTGGCGAATCTACTTTTATGGTTGAAATGAATGAGACTTCTAGTATTATGAATAATATTTCTTCTCGAAGTCTTATTTTATTAGATGAAATTGGAAGGGGGACTAGCACTTACGATGGTATATCGATTGCTTGGTCAATTGCAGAGTTTTTACATGAAAACCCAAAATTTCAACCAAAAACCATGTTTGCAACTCATTACCATGAACTGAATAATATGACTAAATCCTTTAATAGGATTAAAAATTACAATGTCTCTGTTAAAGAAATAGACAAAAAAATTCATTTTATAAGAAAATTAATTGAAGGTGGAAGCGAGCATAGTTTTGGAATTCATGTAGCAAAAGTTGCTGGAATGCCTCATAAGATAATTTCCAAGGCAGAGAAAATATTAAAGAATTTAGAATTAGATAAAACCCAAAACACTAAAAAAGAAATAAGTACAATAGAAAACGAAGACCACCAACAATTAAGTTTTTTTCAATTAGATGATCCTATTTTAAGCGATATTAGGAATGAAATAGACAATTTGGATGTCAATTCTCTTACGCCTGTTGAGGCTTTGGTTTTATTAAATGATATTAAAAAAAAAATAGGTAGTTAATTTTCTAACGGTTTTATTAAAATTTAATTATTTTTGGCACCCAATTGTTCTTTTACACACACGCGAAAGTAGCTCAGCTGGTAGAGCACGACCTTGCCAAGGTCGGGGTCGCGAGTTCGAATCTCGTCTTTCGCTCTATTTTACTTATTTATAAGTAAATGCCCGAGTGGTGGAATTGGTAGACACGCAAGACTTAAAATCTTGTGACCATCTGGTCGTGCGGGTTCAAGTCCCGCCTCGGGTACTTAAT
>CALJHN010000019.1 GCA_938075455.1 uncultured Flavobacteriales bacterium | reverse complement strand
CTATTAAAAACGGATCGATTTCTTGGGTAACATAAAGAATTTTACTTTTTTCCATAACAACTAATCTCCTGCTTAAAAATAATAAGCTACAAAAATATAAAAAAAAAACACATAAAACCAACATTTATAGTAGCTTTAATTAAGTTAATATGAGTAATGCAAGTAGTAAATCAACTCCAAGAACTAAATGAAGCTTTATCTACTAAATCCAACAAGTCGATTGGATTTGTGCCCACCATGGGTTTTCTTCACCACGGACATCTCTCATTAATTAACGCCTCGAAAAAAAAAGCGGATTTTACAGTAGTATCTATATTCGTAAATCCTACTCAATTTAATAACCCCTCCGATCTTGAAAATTATCCAGTCAGTATTAAAGAAGATTTAATGACATTAGAGCAGCATGAGGTAGATCTTGTCTTTTGTCCAGACTATGATACTTTGTACACTAATGAAAAACCTGTGGAGATATCGTTAGGAAAACTAGATAGTGTCTTGGAAGCAAGAAAAAGAAAGGGCCATTTTCAAGGAGTAATTAGAGTTGTGAATATATTTTTTAAACTTATAAATCCCAATTATGCATTTTTTGGTGAAAAGGACTACCAACAGTATTTAATTATTGCCGAATTAGCTAGGGTTTGTTTTCCTCAAATCGAAATAATTATGTGTCCTACTCAAAGAGAACAAGTCGGTCTAGCAATGAGCTCTAGAAATAGTAGACTTTCCTCCAAAGATTTTGAAAAAGCAAAAGATATATATAGAATTCTTAAATACTGCAAAGAGAATTTTAATTTTTTTAATAGAGAAGAACTAGAAAAAATATGCCTAAAAAAATTAGCAGAATTTTCTGAACCAGAATATTTTGAAATTAGACATTCTGATGATTTACTGAATAATGGTGATAAGTTTAGAAGCTGGAGAGCATTTACTGCAACAAACTTAGGCGGTATTAGGTTAATTGATAATATTGTGCTCAATCAATGAAAAACAAGCTAATTAAGACCCTAAAGATTTCTCTGCCCATTGCTATTGGAGTATATTTAACTTGGTATTTTATTTCAAATTCTACAGAAACAGAAAAAGAATATTTTTTAAAATCTTTATCAGAAGCTAATTATGGATGGGTTTTAGCTGCTTTAATAATAGCTTTTTGTTCACACCTAAGTAGGGCATATAGATGGAAATACTTGCTCGAAACATTAGACTTAAAACCAAAATTAAGCCTAATGTATCACAGTGTAATGATTGGTTACATTATTAACTTAACCATTCCAAGATCAGGTGAATTGGCTAGAGCAGCCTATTTCAGTAGGTATCAAAAAACCAAATCAGATCAAATTTTTGGAACTATTGTCATTGAAAGAGTAATAGATCTAATAATGTTTGGTTTGGTATTTTTTATTGCATTTTTATTTCAAGCAGATCAAGATAAATTTAATGAGCTTAGACAAATATCTAATAGCTCTTCAAATCCATATTTGCTTCCTTCTTTACTGATTTTTGGAATTATTTTCATAGGAATTTTAATAGGTCTTAAGAAAGTTAGAGTTAAAGTTGTAGATTTTTTAAAAGGAATAATTCAAGGTGCTACAGCCATATTAAGGTTGAAGAATAAAATTGGTTTTTTAATTCACACTTTTTTTATTTGGGCTTGCTATATTTCAATGTTATGGATAACGGCCTTGGCGCTACCAGATATTGAAAATATTACTATTAATTCTGTATTTGCTTGTTTTATCGCAGGAACAATCGCCATTGGTGCTACACCAGGAGGAATTGGACTTTACCCAATAATGGTTGCTTCTGTCTTAATTGAGCTTTATGGATACAATGGTCAAGTTGCTAAGTCTTTTGGAATGCTAATGTGGTCCTCCCAAACAATATTTATGATCTTACTTGGAATAATTTCTCTTATTGCTATTAAAAAAGAAAGTTAGTCTTTTAGTTTTGGAAGGCTAATTTCTAACTCCTCAAGTTGTGCTTGGTCAATCTCCGACGGCGCTTCAATCATTACATCTTTGCCTTGATTATTTTTTGGAAAAGCAATAAACTCTCTAATATTGTCTTTACCACCAAATAGTGCACAAAGTCTGTCAAATCCAAAGGCAATTCCACCATGTGGAGGAGCTCCATAATCAAAAGCACTCATTAAAAATCCAAATTGAGCCTCGGCTTCCTTTTTGCTAAACCCAAGAATCTCAAACATTTTCTCCTGAACTTTTCTATTGTGAATTCTTATAGACCCACCTCCAACTTCAACTCCGTTAATAGCCAAGTCATAGGCGTTAGCTCTCACATTTTCAGGATTGGTATCTAGCATAGTTAAATCACCTGTTTTGGGGGAAGTAAATGGATGATGCATTGCATGAAAACTATTATTTAATTCATCTTTTTCTAAAAGTGGAAAATCAACCACCCAAACAGGCTTGAAAACTTTTGGATCTCTTAGGCCAAGACGACTTCCCATTAATAATCTTAGTTCATTCATTTGAGCTTGAACAGTTGATTTTTCACCGCTTAATATCAAAAGTAAATCTCCGGGACTTGCACCACATCTTTCAGCCCAAAGTTTTAAATGAGATGGATCATAAAACTTATCTACAGATGATTTGAAAGTATGATCTTCATTATATTTTACATAAACAAGACCTCTTGCTCCAATTTGTGGTCTTTTTACCCAATTGGTCAGTTCATCTAATTTTTTTCTTGAATATTCGGCAGCACCTGGGACATTTATTGCAACTATAGATTCAGATTCATCAAAAACTTTAAAGCCTTTTCCTTTTGCAAGATCTTCTAAGTAGGACAGTTCCATTTCAAATCTTAGGTCAGGTTTATCAGAACCATATTTTTCAATTGCATCGCTATAAGAAATAACTGGAAATGGTTTTGGAAAGTCTGTCTTTAGAATTTTTTTGAAAAGAAATTTAATTAATCCTTCAAAAGTATCTAAAACTTCTTGTTGATTTACAAAAGCCATCTCACAATCAATTTGAGTAAACTCTGGCTGTCTATCGGATCTCAAGTCCTCGTCTCTAAAACATTTTACAATTTGAAAATAACGATCGTATCCGCTTACCATGAGAAGCTGTTTAAATGTTTGTGGAGATTGGGGAAGTGCGTAAAACTGTTGCTTATTCATTCTGCTTGGCACTACAAAATCACGAGCTCCTTCTGGTGTAGATTTTATTAAATAAGGAGTTTCAATTTCTAAAAAGTTATTTTGGTGAAAGAAATTTCGAATTTCAATACTCATTTCACTTCTTAGGGCTAAATTTTCTTGTAAAGGAGTTCTTCTCAAATCCAGAAATCTATATTTCATTCTTAACTCTTCTCCACCATCTGTTTCGTCTTCAATGGTAAAAGGAGGTGTTTTGGACTCGTTTAAAACAGTAAATTTATCTACCTCTATCTCAATTTCTCCAGTATCAATTTTTAAATTCTTACTACTTCTTTCTTTTACAATTCCTTCAACTTCAATAACCCATTCTCGATTTAATTTTCTTGCTTTGAGAGAAAGAGTCTTGTCTAATGTTTCGTTAAATGCCAACTGGGTAATTCCATACCTGTCTCTAAGGTCTATAAATGTCATTCCTCCT
>CALJHN010000018.1 GCA_938075455.1 uncultured Flavobacteriales bacterium | reverse complement strand
TTCTATAAATCTTCCAATCCATTTCTAAGATTGATAATTTCTTTACTTAGTTTATCAATTTCTACAGAATTATTTCTTGTAACTGAATCATTGGCATATTCTAAGGCTGTCATTGCCAATAAATCTTGCATATCATTTACTGCATAATTTTCCTTTAAATTTTTAATATTATTTTCAATTTCAGAAACAGATTTTCTTATTTTTTCTTCATCTTCTCTGTTAATTGTCAATGGATAGGTTCTTCCTCCAATTACTACCTTAATAGAAAGTTCGCTCATGTTTTATTTCTTTAGTAATGCAATACATTTGTCAATTTCTCTAACCATTTCATTAATCATTAACTTCACGTCTTTGGTGGATCCAACTTCGTTTCCATCAATCTGACTGGCCAATTTTAGCATTTTTACATTTTCATTTAAATCTGAAATTTTAGTTTTAAGATGTGTTATCTCTTCTCCAGAAGAAAGGATCTCTTCATTCAATTTATTATTCTCTTGAATTTTTGAATTTAATTTTTCTTTTAAACTTTTTATGAAACTTCGGATTTCATTTAATGCAGATATTTCTTTTTCCATTGGACCAAACCATTTTTTACAAAGTTAGTAGCTAAACTGAATTATTCAAATTTAAAATTAATTGTGAATAAAAAACTAATTTTAAACTACCATGTTTATTTAATTATGATAAGATTTGTGCAATGAATTTCTTATCAAGAGTTTTATTTTTTTTTACTGTTTTTTTTTCGCTATTATCCATTATTTCTCAAGAAAAAAACAAGTATAATTTTAGACCTCCAATAGGAATTCCAATTCTACTTTCTGGAAACTTTGGAGAATTGAGATCCAACCATTTTCATACTGGTTTAGATATTAAAACCAATGGAAGAATTAATTATAGAATTTACTCTATTGATACTGGTTTTGTGTCTAGAATTAATGTTTCTAAAAAGGGATATGGCAAAGCTATATATGTAACCCATCCAAATGGTTTTACAAGCGTTTATGCTCATTTAGATCATTTCCCGTATAAAATAGAAAAGATTTTAAGAAAACGCCAATACGAGCTTCAAACAGAAACTTTAACTTATTATTTAGATTCTTTAGATATAACAGTTTCCAAAGGAGAAGTTATTGCATATTCTGGAAATACAGGCGGTTCTTCTGGACCTCACCTACATTTTGAAATTAGAGAAACTAAGTCTGAACATCCTATTAACCCAGAGCTATTTAATTTTGATATTGTGGATAACAAGCCTCCAGTAATTAATAAATTGAAACTTTATTCATTTTTTAACTCTAATGGTTTAGATAGTTATTCTTCAAAAGATTTTCTAACTATTAAAAAAAACCAGAATCACCATTTGAAATACGATAGCATCGTTTACCTAGACGGATTAAGTGGATTTGGCTTAAAATCATCAGATTATTACAATAATAGTTCCAACAGATGTGGTGTATACTCTATAAATATGTATGTAGATAAACAACTTAAATACCAACTAAAATTTGATGAAATTGATTTCGAAACTAATAGACAAACAAATATTCACAAAGACTATAGCACCTATCAAAAACTAAGAGAGAAAATCCATAAAATGTATATTCATCCTAACAATGAGTTACAGATTTACAAAAAGAATATTGGCAATGGGTTGATTTGCTTTCAAGATACGTTGATTCATGAAATTCAAATCGTTGTTGGAGATATTAAAAACAATATTTCTAAATTAAAATTTTATGTTAAAAATAAATCTTTTATTAATTGTGATAATGATTTTTCATTTCAGCAAAAACAACCAACTAATGTTTACTCTTCGGATAGTTCTATGTTGGTGGTAATGGATACCAATACACTTTATGATAACACTCCAATTCATCCAATTAAAAAACAAAGTATTTATACTTTTAACAATTCTAATATTCCATTAAAAAGAAAATTTATCTTATCTATCAAATTATCTAAAAATGAATCACTAAATGGAGACAAATTATTTATTGGAGAATTGACAAAAAACGGAAATATTATTAACAAAAATGCAGATATTTCAAAGGATTGGATATCGGCAGAAGTCAATAAGTTTGGAAAGTATAAAATCTTTACTGATTCAATTCCTCCTAAGATTAATCACATAGGAAATAACTTCCAAAAAAATAAAAATCAAGAACTTGTATTTAAAATCATAGAATTAAAGAGTGGTGTTGATCAATACAATGTTTTTATTGACAATAAGTGGGTACTTTCCAACTTCAGTTCTAAGAATAATAGACTAAAAGTTAGTTTGGATAAATATGCTAATGTCTTACCTGGAAATCATAGCTGTAAAGTAGAAGTTTCAGATGAAAGAAAAAATAAAACTGTTTTAGAATTTGATTTTAAATTAAATTAAATATTAACATTCATTAAATTGTTATTAAATTTTAACTTATTAACATATAAAATGTTTTTCTTTATTGTAAATGTCTAAAAAGAAACAAAATAAAATATTTGTTCTAGATACGTCTGTAATTTTACATGATCATAATTCTTTGCATTGTTTTGAGGAAAATGATATAGCTATTCCAATTACTGTTTTAGAAGAGCTAGATAATTTTAAAAGAGGTAATGATACCAAAAACTTTGAGGCAAGAGCATTTATAAGAGTTTTAGACAGATTAAGCAAAGATTTCACCCTTCAAGAATGGGTTCCTATCAATGGAATTGAAAGTGGGAAGTTTAAAATTATCATGGAAGATGAAAGTCTTACCAATAATGCTGTTAATATTTTTGGAAATAAAAATGACCATAAGATTTTAAATGCTGCTTTAAGTCTTAAAATTTCAAATAAAAAATCTAAGATAGTTCTAGTTTCAAAAGATATTAATTTACGTCTGAAAGCAAAAGCTTTGAATATCACTGCAGAGGATTTTGAAACTGGGAAAATTGACAGAGATAGTACTCTTTACAATGGCAAACAACTAATTGATAAAATAGATTCTAATTATATTAATAAGCTTTATAAAGATGGTCTTACTCAGGATTTGAGTGTATTGAAAAATAGAATTATTTCCAATGGTTTTTACATTATGAAAAACGGTAAAAGTTCTGTTTTAGGTTATTACAATCCACATGAAAAGCATCTAGAAAGAGTAGAGAAACAATATGCTTATGGAATAAAACCCAAGAATGCAGAACAAACCTTTGCACTTCATGCTCTATTAAATCCCGATATTAAACTTGTTTCTCTACAAGGAGTTGCCGGAACTGGAAAAACTCTTTTGGCTTTGGCAAGCGCTTTAGAGCAACATAATTTATACCATCAAATTGTTTTGGCTAGACCAATTGTTCCATTGAGTAACAAAGATATAGGTTACCTTCCCGGGAATGCAGATGAGAAAATTAACCCTTATATGCAGCCACTTTTTGACAATTTAAAATTCATTAAAAATCAATTTGGAAGTAAAGAAAAAAAGTTTAAAAAAATTGAAGAAATGCAAGAGCAAGGAAAATTAACGATTTCTGCACTGGCATTTATAAGAGGGCGAAGCTTGTCTAACGTGATTTTTATTATTGATGAAGCTCAAAATCTAACTCCCCATGAGGTAAAAACCATCATCACTAGAGCAGGAGAAAATACCAAAATTATTTTCACTGGAGATGTTTTTCAAATTGATACTCCTTATTTAGACGAACAGAGTAATGGTCTTTCTTATCTTATAGACAGGTTGAAAGGAGATGATCTTTTTGCCCACATCACCTTAGAAAAAGGAGAAAGATCTGAATTAGCTAATCTAGCAAATGATTTATTATAAATGATTAATTATAAAACTGCTCGAAAATTTGGATCCTTAGAATTTTTATCAAAGCAAGTTGTTGAAGGATTTATTACTGGGTTACATCAAAGTCCATTTCATGGTTTCTCAGTAGAATTTGCCGAGCACAGATTATACAATAGTGGAGAATCGGTTAAACATTTAGACTGGAAATTATTTGCAAGAACAGATAAGCTATTTATTAAAAGATATGAAGAAGAAACGAATTTAAGATGTCATATTTTTCTAGATTCTTCTTCTTCAATGATGTTTCCAGTAGATCAGCCATACAATAAATTTACTTTTTCTGTAGATGCTGCAGCAGCCCTTATTTTTTTAATGAGAAAACAAAGAGATGCATTCGGATTATCTATTTTTAGTGACGCATTAGACTTTTATTCACCTGCAAAATCATCTTTAACCCATCAACGTTTTTTACTTTCTAATCTTGAAAGAATTTTAGAGAATCAGAGAAAAAGTTTTAAAAATAAAAAAACAAATATTGCTAAAATGCTAAATGCTTTAGCATCTAAAATTTATAAACGTTCATTAGTTTTTATATTTTCAGATTTTATGGCAATTGATAATCCTGAAGATTTTGCCAATTCCATTAAACATTTAAGACATCATTTACACGAAATTATAGTTTTTGATGTTTCTCACCACAATCTTGAAAATCAATTAAATTTAAAAAACAAATATTACAATGTTGTCGATGTTGAAACTGGTGAATCTATTAAAATGCACCCAAAGCAAATTAAAGAAAAGTATATAACTGAGAGAAATTCTATAAAAAGTAAGATTCACAACCTGCTAAAACAACAAAAAGTAGACTTAATTAGTGCCGATATTGAAATAGGTTTTGATCAAATTTTACTGGAATATTTGTTGAAGAGAAAAAAAATATATTAAAAATCTATTTAATTGCTTGTTACTACAGACAAAAAAATTAAATTTACCGTCCATTCGGACCGGTAGTTCAGTTGGTTAGAATACCTGCCTGTCACGCAGGGGGTCGCGGGTTCGAGTCCCGTCCGGTCCGCATTAGCTCTTCATATTTATGGGGAGCTTTTTTTTATTTTTAACTTTAAAGTTTAAACTCTTAAAATTTGAATTTATATTTACCCTTAAATAAGTAATATGAGTGAATCTATACCAACATTTGAAAGCCCTGAAAACACTTCTACGAATATGAATGAAAGACCAGTCTTCTTAAAGGTTTTATGTATTTTAAGTTGGATAGGATCTGGAATACAAATATTTGTTTCTACTCTTTATTCTCTATTTATTAACGAATCGGTAAAGCAAGAAATGTATAATCTCCTTCCAAATCAAGAAATGGTAGATATGTATAAAGATATTTTCAATTTAATGGATAAAACTTCCATTTGGTATCTGATTCTATACTTGGGGAATGTTGCTTTTGTTTATATGATTTGGAATTTTAAAAAAATGGGGTTTTATGGTTACTGCTTAATTCAAGTACTTATTTTATTGGTCCCTTACAGTGTCAATCCATTTGATTTTAATCAACTATTAATTTCTGCTATATTTCCAATAATATTCATTGTTTTATATGGCATGAATTTAAAGCATTTGAGAAACTAGTCTTTGGTTCCTAGAAAAGTGTAAGAAAGAATATTGGACCCCATCTGAAGTGCTCTAGTTCTTGTTTCTTCAGAATCCTTATGAACGTCCGAATCTTCCCAACCATCGCTTAAATCACATTCGTAATCGTAAAAACATACCAACCTTCCTTCATATATAATTCCAAATCCTATAGAAGGCTTTTCGTCATGCTGGTGAATTTTAGGTAACCCTTCATTAAAATCAAATTTTTGATGATATATTGCATGCGAATAGGGTAGTTCCACAAAATCTAATTCAGGAAATACTTTTTTGATTTCTTTCCTTATAAAAGGGTCTAATCCATAGTTGTCCGAGATATGTAAAAACCCGCCTGCAATTAAATAATTTCTTAAGTTGTTGATCTCTTGTTGATTGAATACAACATTTCCATGACCAGTCAAGTGAACAAATGGATAGTTATAAAGTAAATCACTTCCAATTTCTACTTCTTCGTAGTTAGGTTCAATATTAGTACCTATTTCTTTATTGGAAAATTCAATTAGATTAGTCAATGCTGTTGGATTGGCATACCAATCTCCACCACCATTGTATTTTAATAATCCAATTTTATAAGTATAGGATTGGTTAAATCCAGTTATAGTATATGTAGTAAGAATTAAAAAAAGAATAAATCTCATAGAATCTTATAAAGTTCCTTATTTAAAATCATCAAATAGAAATTTATAATCCATATTGTAGTCAATTTTAGAAAATTCATTTTCTTCATAGAATAATAACTTTCCATACTCTATCATTTTCTTTGATTTTGCAGGATCTTTTTCTTTGTAGTATTTAGTGTATTCCATTATTGCATTTCTTAAAAATAATTGTTGAGATTCAGTCATGTATTTTAGACTAAATTTGTTTTTTTCATATTCTTCTAATTTAGGAATACAAATTTTTAGAAATTCTTTAGCATAAGTTTTATTTTTTGTTATTGTACAAAGTACCGAATAAAGTAATTTTGCTCCATAATCATCAGGATCAATATTGCAAGCTTTTTTGGTTAGGCCTACTGCCTTGGTGTATGTCTTATCAGTACCTTCTTCTAAATAATTTTCCAATTCTTCAATTATATTTAATTTAAAATTATTTATAAACTCCTCAGAGTCCTCTTTAAATTGGTATTCTTTGTCCTTTTTACGATATTTAACAGCATATGACAAAGCAGTTTTCCTAGCTTTTGGAAATTCTTCTGTGTATTTATGATCTTGACTCATTTCGTAACAAGCTTTAGATACAAAAAGATATGGAAGAGGATCTTTTTTAGTTTTATCTTTCACGGTATATTTTAAAGATTTATTATAGCAATTTTTAAAGTCTTCATTAACATACAATACCAATAAATCTTCGTATGTATTATCTGTCTGAGAAATTACATTAATTGTAAATAAATTGAAGATAAAATATAAAATGGATAATAATAGAAGATTAGATTTATTAAACATATAATTTATAATATCAATTTTCATGCCTAAATTTTAGAGTGTTTTATACAGTTTTTTTTATTAAAAGTTTCATATATCAATTATAAATAATTTAAAGTTGATAATTTTACTTTATGAAATGGATTGGAAATAGAGTATCTTATGAAGACCACAAAGATTTTTTCACTCTGATTATCTCCTCAAAGATAGACCATTGGAAGATGTTAGTTATGCTTATTTGGCTACTTATTTGGTTGTCTTGTGGACTTGTGATTTTTTATTTTTTATTTTTCACTCAAGAACTTCAAGACCAAAAGATTTATTTCTATACTTTTTTATTTTTTTGGACCTATTTTCTATATAAAGTTTTAAGAGTGTTGATTTGGAAACGATTTGGAATTGAATTTATCAGAATTGATGAAGATAAATTTTCTGTCAAAAAATCACTTTGGGGATATGGAAGAGCAAATGAATTCATTACTAATAATATTAAAAAAATAAAATTGGCTCCATTAAATGAAAAATCTTTTTCTAAAGTCTTTAACGATTCTTTTTGGATAGTAGGTCAAGGAACAATTGTGATTAATGCGCTTGACAAAGAATACAACTTTGGTTCTCAAATTTCAAAAGAGGACGGGTTAAAAATAATTAAGGTATTGAACTCCAAAATCAACCAAATAAAATCAGTTAGTTAACTCAAAAGCTACAGTTTTAATTCGTTGTGTTTTTTGATTGTTAATAGTTTCTTCTAATATCATTTCTTTCGATATTTTACTTTGCATTACCTTCTCTACAGTATTTATTTCCCCAATTGGAATATTATTTTCAAAACATCTTTCGATTAAATCATTTGATAATATTTTTTTGGTTTTAGTATTTATAATTTCAATAAGAACTTTCCTTCCTTTTACTCTTCGTTGATTTGTACTAAATTTTTCTTTGTATTTTTTTTCAATAGAAATAATATTTGAAAACATTTCAAACTGATGATCTGTCCCAATTGCTAAAATTAATTTCTTACCGTCTGCTGTTGATACCACTTCACCATAAGGTGCTATATTTGGATGTAGTGTCCCCAAAGGTTTTGCTTGGTGTTTAGCCATTAAGAAATTAGAAGATTGGTTCATAAGCGATGCAATTGCAGTTTCTTCCAATGTAGTAGAGACTTTGTAGGCTTTTTTTTCTTTTGCCTGTAATAGCATTGCAGTTAATATTCCTTCTTTGATTTGATGCGCAGCAAGAACGTCAATTAAAGCAACTGGCATTTTTGCAAATTCTTTTTCACTTCCTGTCATATTTATAAAACCTGTTTCTGCTTGAAGCACTATATCAAAAGCAACTCTATTAGGATTGGTTTTAAATCCTCCTATATGTGCGTATATAATATTAGAATTTATTCTTTTACAATCTTCAAAATCTAGACCAAACTTAGCAGCATCTTTTCCTTTGAAATTTGTAATCACTATGTCACAATCTTTAATTAAAACTTTAAGCTTAGTTCTATCTTTTTGATTATTGAAATCTAAAAAAACATAGTTTTTATTATAATTAACAGAGCAGAAATAAGCAGATATGTCACTTTTTTTTTCATTTGGAAGTTTCCATTTCCTTGTCACATCCCCATTCGTTGTTTTATTCTCCACTTTTATAACTTTTGCCCCAAGTTCAGAAAAAAACATTCCAACTGCAGGACCAGCTAACACACTTGATAATTCTAATACTTTTAAGTTCTTAAACATATTTGTTTTAATTAATGACTGTAATATAATTTCCTTTTAGCATATTTATTAATAAATTTCATTCTTTTAATGGCAAGTCAGAAAAAATTTGGAACTTTTAGTGGTGTCTTAACCCCTTCTTTACTAACAATATTAGGTGTCATTATGTACATGAGACTTGGTAGTGTTGTAGGTAATTCTTCTAGTATTATACAGTTTATTAGTATTATATTTTTTGCTCACTTAATTTCTATAACTACAGGTCTTAGCGTTTCTTCTATTGCAACTGATAAAAAAATTGACAAAGGTGGCATTTATTACATGCTAACAAGAAGTCTTGGTCTTCCTATAGGTGGAGCTATTGGACTAACTATTTTTATTGCTACATCTTTTAGTATTTCTCTATATTTAATTGGTTTTTCTGAGAGTATAATACCAGTAATAAACGAAGATTGGGCTATCAACGGAATATCTATTAATAAACTTCGTTTGTTTGGTTCTTTTGCTTTATTTGTAGTTCTTGTAATTGCTTACATAAGTACAAGTTTTGCCTTAAAGATTCAATATGTTATTTTAGGGCTAATTGTGCTTTCATTGGGATCTATTTTCTTAGGTTCTTCGGAAGGTTTAAAAGTAGGTTCAGATATAATAGATTCTCCAAGTTTCGCTACACTATTTGGAATTTTTTTTCCTGCAGTAACAGGATTTACAGCCGGTGTTGCTATGAGTGGAGATTTAAAAAATCCTAAGATTTCGATTCCTTGGGGAACAATGTTGTCAATATCTATAGGTTTAATTATTTATATTCTACTTTCTCTTTTTATTTATTATAATATAGACGGACAGTTCCTAAGGTCTAATAACAATGTTTTAATTGAGTTTGGAGCTATTCCACTTTTAGTTCTTGGAGGTGTTTGGGGCGCCACTTTATCTTCCGCCTTGGGAGGTATTTTAGGAGGACCTAGAATACTACAGGCAATGTCATTAGATAATATAACTCCGAATATATTTGCAAAAGAATCTGGGTTAAATAAAGAACCTAGAAATGCCTTATTTCTAACTTTCATTATTGCTGAAATTGGTATTCTTATTGGAGAGCTAAATGTAATTGCTGAGCTAGTTGCTATGTTTTATATGGCAGCTTATTTGTTTATTAATTTATCTTGTTTTTTAGAACAATGGTCTAGTCCTGATTTTCGACCAAAGTTTAAAATTCCAATATGGATTTCGCTTTTAGGAGCAATTTCCACTTTGCTTTTAATGATTCAATTAAATCTTGGAGCTACTCTTATTGCAGTTTTATTTATGATGATTTTTTGGTTTTGGTTATCCAAGAAAGACTTAGTGCTTGGAACTGGTGATGTTTGGTTAAGTGTTTGGAATACTGTAGTGAAAACAGGCTTAAAAAATCTTCAAAAAAAGACAGTTCACAAAAGAAATTGGCGACCTAATATTTTACTCTTTAGTGGAGGAACTGCAAATAGACCTCATTTAATATACTTCGCAAAATCAATTATAGGAAGAGCTGGAATGGTATCTAATTTTGATTTGATTGAAACAAAATCTGCAAAAGTTTTATTTCCAAAGTCTCATCAAAATACCAAAGATGATTTAATAATAGACGATTCTATTTTTCATAGAAAGTTATACTGTCAAAATGTATTTAAAGGAATCGAATCTATAGCTACAACTTATGGATTTTCAGGTGTAGATCCAAATACTGTTTTGATGGGCTGGGCCAAAAACACCAAAGATCCAATATGGTTTAGTGAAATGACTCAGAAACTCAAAGACTTAGATTACAACATACTTTATTTAGATTACGATGAGAAAAGAGGATTTGGAAATTTTAGTTCCATTGATTTATGGTGGAATGGATTTAATAAAGAAAATGAATTATCTCTTCAATTAGTTAAGTTCTTAAGATCTTCAAAAAAATGGAAAAAAGCTATTCTCAAAATATACTTTGTTAATTCAAAAAACACTAATTCTGAAGAAATTGAAGATAAAATACGCTCTATCATTGATAGAAAACGAATGAGTGCAGAATTTCGGGTAATTAATAATTACTTAGAGCAAAAAGATATAAATGAATATATAAGAGTTAAAAGTCATCAAACAGACCTTAGTTTAATAAAAATACCTGAATTTAAACTAGGGACTGAGAAAAAATTTATTCAATCTTCAAATGACTTATTTGGTGTAATTGGTTCAGCATTATTTCTTGAAGCTTCCAATAGTTTTAAAGATGAATATAAAACTGAAATTTTAACAAAGACTATTAAAAACCCAAAAAACATAGTTCTTAAAGAAAAAATTAGTGGTTCATTAATTAGAACATATGACGATAATTTTGACCATCAAACCAATTTTTGGCATCAACAACTAAAGCAAATAAATCAAACTTTTATAAGTAATCTCCAATCCTCTATAGTTAAGTTTGAGGAATACTACATTAATATCTATAACAAATCTAAATTATTAGATGAATTAAAAATACATTTATACAATACCGATAAAGTAAAAAATATTGCAAATGATTTAGAATATAGTACTTTAAAAAACATTGAAAATTATTTTAATTTAATCAACGTTTTTATATCAAAAATTCCTTCAAAAATCAACTTTAGGTATTCTTTAGAATTTCTTGAAAATAAAAATTTCTCACTTAGTGCTTACAGCCAAAAGTTAAAATCTAGTTATTTAAATGGTGGTAAAGGTACTTTTGTGATTTTACCAACTGTTAAATTAATTGATTTTCATCTTAAAAATAACTTTGTACTTCATTTTGATAAACTTTTAAGAATTTTTGGAAATATTCATATCCGATATATAAAATCTTACAAGGATTTTATTAGACAAGAAAAAAAGAAAGAAATTCTTTCAGTTTTAAATACGGTTAATAGAGAGATTTTCTCTGAACTAAATGAAGAACTTAATTTATTAGTTACCAAGCTCATAAATGCTGTTATAAAAGATGTTGGTGAGAATAATATCAAATTATTAATAGAAAATAGAGAAGATAATTTTAATCCTAAAACTTACAGGAAAAAATGGAATAAATTGGAGGAATTTCCTTTTGGATTGTCTAATAACGTATTTATATTTCATAATATAAAAGCTTTGTACTGTTGCTCTACCATAATTGAAAATTTAGCAACTAAACAAATAAATGAGCTCTCCATTGTTCTTAATAAAAATACTTTTAGTGAAATTGAAGACTTACTCAATGTCTCCTCAAAAAAATCATTACTAAAAAAACAAATAGATATAAATAATTGGATTGATAAATTAGAAAGAACTTTTGGAAGTATTTTAAGATCTTTAGAACCTAATAATTGGATGATTATTAGCGAAGATATTTTTGATAAAATACCCTCTGAAATAAATCTCTATTCAGCTGAAATAATAGATAATTTTCAAATCAAACAAAACAATCTAATAGAAAAACAATTTAATTTAAAAAGCAGTCTTCAGTTACTGTATAGTGAAAATATCATATTTCCAATTAGCAATGTGGCCAAGGATTACAAAGGATGGCTTTTACAAGAAATTGAGGAATTAATTAGTTCTTTTAAACTTGTAGTATTTACTATGGACAATCAAAAAAGTCAAGAACTATTAAAAGATTCCAAGAAAAAATTGATTTTAAAAATCAAAGAATTTAAGAAGATCTCCAACTTAAAAAGTGAAAGACTGAATTCCTATTTTGAGGATCTGAAAATAAAAACTAAAAAATTCTCTGATTACCATTTCTTGTTGTCTAACGAATCTAAAAAGTATGTGGATTCTAGTTCCTCATCTTCCAAATTAAGATTAGTTAATATTCAAAATTTTATATCTGAAAAATTCTTGGCTTTTGTTGACTTGGTTTCTATTGATGAGCCTACAAAAGAAATCCTTTCACAGTCTGATAAAATTAAAATAATTAGAAATTTTGTGCAAGACTGTAATCCTACGAAAACTCAATTAGACGATCTGCCGAAATTATATCTTCAGCTATTTGCCAATAGTTCAAAACCCAACAACTTTTTTTCTGAATTTATAGAAAACAAAATTTACGATATCAAAAAGTCTCTTGTTTCAAAATCTATAAAAAGTCAAAATGTTATTATGGTTTGTGGAGAATCTAAATCAGGAAAAACTTATATTCTTAATAATCTTATCCAATCTCTCAAAGAAGAGAATTGTTTTGCAGTCGATGCTCCAAATTATCCTTTAACCAGTTCAGTAGAAAAGCAATTACCAAAATTATTGCATAAGGTGAACGATACTTCTTCCAAACTAATAAATTTAGAGGAATTAGATAGTGGTTCTATTGTTTTTATAAATGATTTTGATTTATGGTGGAGAAAAAATATTAATGGATACAATGCAATTAACAATTGGTTGGAAATTTTTAAACGCTACAAAAATAAATTAGTATTTATTATTGAAATAAATAACAATTTCTTGCATCACTTAAAAATAAATTCCGAGATTGACAGCTATGTTTCAAAATATATTTCTACTGTTAATTTTTCTAAAAGACAATTAGAAAGTATTGTGAAATACAAAAACAGTCTTGCTGGAATAGATATTTATAACAAAGGCAATAAAATCAACTTTTCAAAGTCCTTAAGATCAGCATTAAACTTTAATAAAATTAATTCAATTACTAACGGCAATATAGGTTGGTTTAATAATTTTTGGATAGCTTCAATTGTTAAAAATGAACCCAATAGTTTTGAATTTTCTAATGACTTTAAAACCGTTTTTCCTGATGTTTTAAATAATGTAGAAATCATGGTTTTACTTCAAGTTTTTCTTCATAAAAAAATAGATTTAAAAAATCTTAAAGAATATTTTTCTTCTTGGGATGAGGCTTTAATTTCTGAATATATATCTTTCTTTAAAGCTGAGAATATTCTTTCAAGTGAAGCGTCCTACGTAGAGATTAATAAGTACGTGCTTCCTTATTTGAATTTGTATTTTACCAATAAAAATTTGATTGCTCATTGACAGTACTTCCCTACATATTTAATTTTGTTTTTCAGTTTTTAATTTTATTGGGATCAATTATTCTAATAAGAAGATTTTTGATGTTTTCATTAAAAAGTAAGCCTTCTAATAAAAAATATTTATTTTTTTATGATGTACTTGTTTACCTTATTTGGATTTTATTTATTTTTTTAAAAGTTGCTGATGTTGTAAATGATAATATTGTTATTGCAGGAAGTGTTGTGCTAATACTACTTGCTTTACTTTGGGAATATCTAAAGAATCTATTTCTTGGGATAATTTTTGCTTTACAGTACGGATATATTTTAGGTAATAACCTTTTAGTTAATGGTAAAGAAGGAAAACTAGTCTCTTATTCTTCTTCTTATTTTGAAATCTTAACCATTAAAGGGGAAAGATTGAAAATTAAATACAAAGAAGTATTCAGTGGAAGTTTTGAATTATTTAAAGGGAATTTAAAAAGAGTTTCTAATAGAATAGCTATAACAAAAAAATCTAATACTAAAGATATACAGCTTAAAATAATGAATCACCCACTGTTTATATTAAATAACAATTTTGTTTTTTTTCAAGAATCTGATAACAATGGCCAACTTTGGTTTTGTTTTTATTTCCATGTAATGGACTATAAAGATGCTGTAATTATAAATGAATATATTGACAATCTTTAGTCTAATAATTCTTTACCCTATATTAGTATTTTATTATGGGAAATACTTTTGGAAACTTATTTAAGCTTACATCTTTTGGCGAGTCGCATGGTTCTATGATTGGTGGAATTGTAGAAGGCTGTCCAGCTGGATTAGAAATAAATAAGGACCTAATTCAAAAAGAATTAGATAGAAGAAAACCTGGACAAAGCAAGGTATCTAGCCCTAGAAAGGAAGACGATAAAGTGCAATTGCTTTCCGGAATTTTTGAAGGTAAATCTACAGGAACACCCATTGGATTTTTAATTCCAAATCTCAATTCCAAATCTCAAGACTACATCAATATTAAAGATGTATTTAGACCATCTCATGCGGATTATACGTATGAAGAAAAATATGGTCTAAGAGACTATCGTGGTGGGGGAAGATCTTCAGCTAGAGAAACTGCCTGTAGAGTAGTTGCTGGTTCAATAGCCAAACAATTATTAAATAATTATGGAATTAAAATTTCAGCATATGTTTCAAGTATTGGAAATATTTTTGCAGATGAAAAGAAAGTGGATTTAAATAAAGATTACGATTCAAATATTGTAAGATGTCCTGATAATGATGCCTCTAATAAAATGATAAATTTAATTACTGAGCTAAAATCCAAAGGAAATACAGTTGGTGGACAAATTAAATGTTTTATAAGTGGTGTTAAGGTTGGATTAGGGGAACCTGTTTTTGACAAGTTACATGCAGATTTAGGCAAAGCAATGCTTTCAATCAATGCAGTTAAGGGCTTTGAGTATGGTTCAGGATTTAATGGTTCAAAAATGACGGGTTCTGAGCATAACGATGAATTTACAGTTGAAAATGGTAATGTTTCTACTAAAACAAACAATTCTGGAGGAATTCAAGGAGGAATTTCTAACGGAGAAGAGATATATTTTAAAGTTGCTTTTAAGCCAGTTGCAACTATTATGAGTAAACAAAACAGCATAGATAAAGAAAAAAGAAATGTGGAGTTAAATGTTAAAGGAAGACATGATCCTTGCGTAGTTCCTAGAGCTGTTCCTATTGTGGAATCTATGGCTGCTATAGTATTGGCAGATCATCTACTAAGAAATAGAACGAGTAAACTATAAATTTTATGAAAAAGAAAATCCCACTTTATATTCAAATTATTATTGGACTTGTATTGGGCTTGGCATATAGTATTTTGGCAACTGTTCAAGGATGGATTGATTTTACTCAAGATTGGATATCTCCTTTTGGTCAAATTTTCATAAATGCTTTAAAACTATTAGCAGTACCACTTGTTTTAGTATCCTTAATTGTAGGAATAGCCTCAATGAATAATATAAGAACTCTTGGTAAAATGGGTGGTAAATCAATATTTATTTATATTTCTACTACTGTTATTGCAATTATAATTGGCTTACTTTTGGTAAATACTATTCAGCCAGGTAAATTTATTAATAATGAAACTAGAGTTAAATTAGTTGAGAAATATTCTAATAAATCTCAAGAAAAATTAGAATTGGCAAGTGACACAAAAAAAAATGGTCCTTTACAACCATTAGTAGATTTAGTTCCAAGTAATTTTGTGGTAAGTGCTTCTGATAATCGAAACATGCTTCAGGTAATCTTTTTTGCTATTTTATTTGGAATTGCTATGGTCATGATACCAGAAAGCAAATCAAATCCTGCTAGAATATTTTTTGAAAGTGTAAATGAAATTATTCTTAAAATTGTGGATATTATTATGTTGTATTCTCCAATTGGTGTCTTTGCATTATTAGCTGGTGTATTAGTACAAGTTTCAGAGGGAGATTTAAATTTTGCTTTTCAAATTTTATCTGGTTTAGGTATTTATAGTCTCACTGTAATTATTGGATTGGTTGTAATGGTATTTATAGTTTATCCATTTTTGATTAGACGATTTGCAAAAGTTAGATTCATTAGATTTTTCAAAGCTATTTCACCAGCGCAACTTCTAGCTTTTTCTACAAGTTCTAGTGCAGCAACTCTGCCATTAACTATGGAAAGAGTCGAAGAAGAATTAGGTGTTTCAAAAAAAGTTTCAAGTTTTGTATTGCCTTTAGGAGCTACTATCAATATGGATGGTACTAGTTTGTACCAAGCGGTAGCAGCAGTTTTTATTGCACAATCGTTTAATATAGATTTATCCATAAGCGATCAGCTTTCTATCTTAGTTACAGCAACTCTTGCCTCCATTGGCTCTGCAGCAGTTCCAGGTGCTGGATTGGTGATGTTAACTATTGTTCTGGGTTTATTTCCTCAAATTCCAGTGGAAGGTATTGGTCTTGTTTTCGCAGTGGATAGAATCTTAGATATGTGCAGAACTTCAGTAAATGTTACTGGAGATGCATCTGTTGCAGCTATTGTTGCATATTCTGAGAATGAAATTAAAATTGTTGATTAATAGAAATAACATATTTTTAATTATATTATTTTTTGTTGTTTATGGAAATTTTTTGTCTCAAGTTCCTCAATGTTATGAAGAAATTCCTAGTACTGTAGAAAAACTATACTCAAAAGCTAAGAATTATAAAAAGTATGATTATAAAAACAGGAAAAAATTTCTTCTAGAAACTTTAAATTTAGAAGAAGAATGTATTCCTTGTATTTGGGAATTGGCCAAATCTTCGTATCGAAGAAAACTTTCCAACGGAGGAAATATGGATTTTCCTAAAAAATATTTTCTTTTGCTAGAAAGTCTTTGCCCAGGTTACCATGCAGATATTTATTATTATTTGAGTCAGATATATTCTCAAGAAAAATCTGATTGTGAAGCGGTCAAATATTTTGAAAAATTTTTAGATTTCCCAACAGAGAATAAAAAAAGAATTTCTAAATTTTATGCAAATCAAAAATTAAATGTCAATACTTTATTAGAAATATCTAATTTCTATTGTGATTTTTATTCAAATCCAGTTCCCTTTAGTCCAAAAGTTCTTAAAAATATTTCCTCAGCTCAAAGAAATGAAATTCTACCTGCGATTTCTCCAGACAATGAACAAATATATTTTACGATTGAATATGATGAATATATTAAAGGAGATTTTGCGGTTCATCATGAGCAACTTTTTTCTTTTGGAGAAAGAGATGATTTTAGAGATGATTTTAACAAAGGAAAACCTTTAAAAACTCCTTTTAACCAAGGACCAAAATATGGAGGTGCTTCCATTTCATTAGATAATAAAGAGATGTATATATGTGCTTGCACTAAAAATGGAGATTATTTTAACTGTGATATATATTTATCAAAAAAAGAATTAAAAAAAGTAACTTTAATAAAAGAAGGAATTGATTTCGATACATCCTATTATAAATGGTCGGCTTTACAAAATTTAGGTCCTAATATTAATGGTCCTCAAACATGGGAAGCACAACCATCTTTGTCCGGAGATGGTAAAACTTTATTCTTCTCTTCTGCAAGACCAGGTGGGATTGGCAAAATTGATATTTATTATTCAAATAGAAATGAAGATGGTTCTTGGTCAAAAGCAATAAATATTGGAAGACCAATAAACACAGAAGAAAGTGATAAATCTCCATTTATTCATACAGACAGTAGAACTTTGTATTTTGCTTCTGAGTCTTCTAATTATCGCTGGGGAGCAGGTGGTTTTGATATTTTTTTTACAAAACAAAATCCTAAAACTAATACTTGGGACGAACCAAAAAATATTGGATACCCTATAAATAGTGAAGAGGAGGAAGAATCTTTAATTGTTAGTGTTGATGGTCGCTATGGCTATTTTTCATCTAATAGAAAAGAAGGTCTTGGAGGAAAAGATATATTTTATTTTGATATTCCAGAAAAAGCGAAGCCAGATAAAATTGTTTTGGCAAAGGGAAAGTCAAACTTCGACGATGAAACTAAAATAGTTTTGAGAGACGAGCAAGGTAATAAGACAGATCAGGCTTTTAATGTGGACCAAGAAGGGGATTTTGTAGCTATTGTTAATGTTGAAAATATTGAAGGAAATGCATTATTACAGATAGAAAATGAAGGAAGTGCCTTTGAATCTATATTAATCTCTGAAAACGATATATCCAATACAATTATTAAGGATAAGGTAATTGAGACCAAAAAAATAGAAAAAGGCAAGTCATTTACCTTAAACGACATACTTTATGAGTCCAATTCTTCTAAGCTTGAAGAATCTTCAAAAATTGTATTAGATGGTTTTATAGATTGGTTAAAAAAAACTAAAGAAATTAACATTGAGATACAAGGACATACTGACGATATTGGTCCAGATAAAGCAAATTTAGCCCTATCAATGGACCGAGCATTTAGTGTAATGGAGTATTTATTGAACAATGGAATTGAAAAAGATAGGTTAAGATTTAAAGGTTATGGAGAGACAAATCCAAAAGTCCCCAATAACTCAACTAAGTCAAGAGCTATTAATAGACGAACAGATTTTTTAATATTTTAGATTATGTTTTTAGAAAGTAACGTCCAAAATTCACAACAGTTAGGATGGATTGAAGTCATTTGTGGCTCTATGTTCTCAGGAAAGACTGAGGAATTAATTAGAAGATTAAAAAGAGCAGAATTTGCCAAGCAAAAGACTTTGATATTCAAACCTACTACAGATGTAAGGTATAGCAAAAGTAAAGTTGTTTCACACGACTCTAATGAGATTATTTCTAAGCCTGTAAGTTCCTCTAAAGAAATCATTCAATTATCCAAAGATATTGATGTTGTAGCATTAGATGAGGCTCAATTTTTCGATGATGAGATTGTTGATGTATGTAATAAATTGGCCAATGGTGGAAAAAGAGTAATTGTAGCTGGACTAGATATGGATTATGAAGGTAACCCTTTTGGTCCTATGCCTAATTTAATGGCCATTGCTGAATTTGTTACAAAAGTACATGCGATTTGTACTAAAACTGGAAATTTAGCTAATTACAGCCATCGTATTTCTAAAAGCAAGGATTTAGTACTACTAGGAGAGAGAGAAGAATACGAACCATTAAGTAGACTTGCTTTTAAAGAAAATTTTAATAAATAATTAAAATCAATGATTTTTATTTTATTAAAAATGACTGAAAAACGACCAAAAATCATCAAAAAGCGGCAAAAAAACCATTAAAATTGGCAAAAATTGAAATTTTATGAAAAAATCAAATTTTAAATTCTGGCAAGGATATCTTGGTATTTCGGTTTTTGTGATTTTTAATACAATTGCTATGCTCTTTTATCCAGGTGGAACTTATTTGGATTCAAGTACTGAGGGTTATCACTTTTTTTATAATTTTTTTAGTAATCTTGGAGAATGGACAGCTAGAAACGGCGAGATAAATACTTTTTCTGCCTCTTTATTTAATTCTTCTTTAATAATATTTGCCCTCTCTTATTTCTTATTTTTCATTTCTTTTTTAAAGCTTGAACTAAAATATATAAATAGTAAATGGCTTTTTTATCTTTTAATAGCTAGTATTTCTATTTCCATCTTATCATTTATTTTTATATCTGTTTTTTCGGCGGAAGAAACCTCTAAATTTTGGCATTTAGTATTTGTGAAAATGGCATTTAGAACTCTTTTTCTTCATGCTATTTTACAAACTTATATTGTAATCAAAATTCCAATATTTGATAAATTCATTTCATTTCCTACACTAGGCTTTACAATCTTACTTTTTTTATTTTTAGTTGTTATGGATTTTGGTCCTAGTGCTCATTCTAGCCAAGAAGGTCTATTTATTCAAGTAACCGCTCAGAAGACCATTGTTGCTGGTATCATGATTTATTTTTTCTTTCAAATAAGAACAGCTTTACAACTTTACAAATAGTAAGTTTTTCCTATATTTGCAGGGTTAAAGTTTAAAAACATTTACAAAAGATTAGTCTTTGCTCCGAGAATGAGCAATTAAAATTGTTATCCAAATATTTTTTTCTTTGGTTAGGAGATATTGTTCAGATAGAAGAAGTCTATGTTAAGGGCTAAGAATCATTTAATTTTTAGGATTGTATAAATTATTTTCAAGAATTATTTTTTTAATACTAGGTTTAGTATTTGCCATTATAATTATTATTTACTGTGTTATCAAAATAAGTAAACCTTACAATGATGGTAAGATATTAGTTGAGGGAATATCTGATACAGTTTCTATTAAAAAAGACAATTGGGGAATTCCCCATATCGAAGCCACAAATCAGCATGATGCACTTTTTGCTTATGGATATACTGTTGCCAAAGACCGTTTGTTTCAAATGGATGTTCAAAGAAGATTAGCTAGGGGAGAACTTTCAGAAATTTTAGGTGAGGACTTAATAGAAATTGATAAAATGTTTAGAACTTATTTAATTTCTTATAAAGCAAAGCAATACCTTTCAGACACTTCTAAAATTAGTTCTGATGCACTAAAATATATTGATGCCTATATTCAAGGCGTCAATTATTTTATAAAAACAGGACCTAAAACTATAGAGCATCGCTTAATTAGAGAAAAGGTGAGACCATTTGACAGATTAGATATTGCTAGTATGACTATTTATATGTCTTTTTCTCTAATGGATGGTATTAGAAGAGATATGCTTTTTTCTATGCTGAAAGAGAAAATATCTAAAAATGATTTGGCAATAATTTTTCCAGATTATGCAGATAATAATTTTTTAACCATTATGGAAGAGGAAATAGATTCTATTCCAAAAAGAAATTACTCTAATGAAGAGAAAATGAGCGATTCTGCATATAAAAAGTTAATTTCTTATTTTGATTTAACAGAAAAAGTTACTGGTCTTGTTCCCCCATTCCATGGAAGCAATTCGTGGGTGCTTTCTCCCTCTCGTTCCTCAAGTGGTAATGCTATTTTAGCCAATGATCCCCATATTGGTCTTTCAAAACCCGATGTGTGGTATGAAGCTCATATTTCTTATCCTGGATATAATAATTATGGTTATTATATACCTACAATTCCTTTTCCATTGATTGGTCATGACGATTTTAAAGCTTGGGGAATGACTATGTTTGAAAATGATGAGGTAGATCTTTATAAGGAAACTTTTAATCCTGAAAATGAAAACCAAGTTTTTTTTGATGGAAAGTGGTTAAATTCTCAAGTAATAAAAGAGCAAATAAATGTTAAAGACAAAGAACAAGAGGAATTAACCATTAGAGTTACCTCTCATGGACCAATTATAAGTGATTATATAGATGGATATACAGGCTCTCCACTGGCTTTTTCTTGGGTTTTTTACAATTTAGAAAATCCATTTTTTGACATGCTTTATGATATTACAATTGCCAATGATATTACTGATTTTAAATCTTCTGTCTCGAAAGTTACTTCTCCTGGTTTGAACTTTTCTTACGTAGATAAGAAAGGAAATATTGCTTGGTGGACAACTGGAAGATTACCTGTAAGAGATTCAAATATTAATGCCAAGTCTATTTTAGATGGAAGTAATCCAGATCATAATATAAAATCCTATATTTCTTTTGAGAACAACCCTCAAATGATTAATCCAAAAAGTGGAGTAATTATAACTGCCAATAATTTACCAACAGCCAATAAGATTGAATCCATTCCTAGATTAGATGGCTATTTCAGATCTACAGATCGAGCCCATAGAATTTACCAACTTTTAGATAAGCAAGAAAAATGGTCAACTGAAGAACTAAAAAAGATACAAAATGACGATTTTCTTTTTTCTGGATTAAGTATTAACATGGAAATAATTACTGCCTTAAAGCCCCTTGCTAGTCAATTTTCAAGTTCTGAAAGTAAAGCATACGAGTTATTAAGAAAATGGGATGGATATATGCCAGTTGACTCTAAAGGAGCAAGTATTTTTCAATTAACTATTTATCATGTTTTAAAGTCAGTTTTAGAACCTACATTGGGAAAAGATTATTTTAGGATTTACATGAATAATTTAGATCATTGGGATTTTTTTAAAAATTTTATCTTTAAGAAAATAGTTCCTTTTCAAATGGATTCTCTTCATAGTAACGAGGAATTAAGAGATAAACTCATCTATAATGGTTTTGTAAATGCTGTAAATGAAATCAAAGATAAATTGGGAGAAGATAATAATAATTGGGATTGGGGAAATATTCATACTATAACCTATGAACATCCATTGGGGAAGTTAAGTCCATTGGATTATATATTTAATCTTGGTCCATTTCCAATTCCAGGGGCAAACAATGTGATTAATAAATCTATGTCAACTCCAGGAAATCACGATTACAAAGTATCTTCTTTACCATCTACAAGAAGATTAATTGACATTGGAAGTCCCGAAAATTCTTATTCTATTTTGCCAAGTGGTAATTCAGGAAATTTTTGGAGTAATCATTATGACGATCAACTAAACCTATTTCTCAATGGTAAATACAGAAAAATAAACTTTTCTAAAGGACAAATTAATAGCAACTTAAGTCACGAATTAATATTAATACCAAACTAATTTTATAGAATTTATTTTATAATTAACTTTTTAGTGGTCACAAAATGATTGGTCAGATTCTCGACTTTGGCTATATATACACCTTTGGAAATTTGACTCAGGTTAATCTTTAACTCACTAGAACTATTTACCTGATTATTATAAAATATTTCTCCTTTTGGATTAAATATTTTTAGATGGTATTTTTTAATTGAACTCTTAAAACTGAATTCACCGTTAGAGGGATTTGGGTAAAGGATTATATCATCTTTTAAAATATCATTTGTGTAAGCTGGCACATCTGTTATTTTTGAAATACCACTACTAGTAGTTACCCAAACTTGGTCTTGTTGATCTACCACTAAATCTGTTATAACAGGACCTATTAAGCCATCACTAGCATTAAAATCTACCCAACTATAACCATTGTACATTGCCACACCTCCATCTAATAAGTAATCTATATAAATCCCTACCCATAATAAGTTTCTAGAATCAAATCCCAGACCCATTACAGGATTTAAAGTATCTGGAGGTGGTAGTAAATACATCTGGGTATAGTTATTATGTAAAATATTTTGATTGTTAAATACAGAAAGTCCAGAAGAAGTTCCAACCCACTTTTTATTTTGATTGTCAATAGCTATTGAGTTTACAATATTGTTTAGTAGCCCATCATTAGAATTGTAAACAGTAAAAACATTTCCATCAAATTGAATTAAGCCTCCAAAACCAGAACCCAACCATGCGTCTTGGTTATTGTCAAAAGATATATGTTGAATTCCACCAAATGGTATGCCGTCTGACATATTATAAGATGTGAAGTTAAATCCGTCAAAAATGGACAAACCATCGTATTCTCCAATCCAAATTCTACCGTCTGAAGACTCTGTAATATATTTTACTCTATTATCTCCAAGACCATCCGTTGTAGTATAACTAGTCCATGTAGAATTAGAATATTTACATATACCAAAATCTGTTCCAACCCATAAATCTCCGTTAGACATTGTTTTAATTGCTGTTATGGTGTTGCTAATTAATGCTGTATCGGTCGTGGTTGTAATATTGGTCCAGTTAACTCCATCAAATTTGGATATACCATTTTGAGTTCCAAACCACATAACTCCACTCCCTTGGCTAGTTGCACAAAGTACATTATTGTCAACTAATCCATCGGCAGTTGTATAACTGGTAAAAGTTTGTCCTAAAGAATTTAAAAATGAGAATATTAGCAGTAAAAAAGTTAAATTTTTCATTTTAGTTTTTAATAATTTTTTGAATGGAAATATTTTGAGAATTCTTTAAAAGAACTAAATACATTCCATTTTTTAAGGTGGAGGTGTTCAGTACAATTTCATTTTTACCAGATTCTATCATTTTCTCTTTTATTATTTTGCCATGAATGTCGTAAATAAAAACATTTGTTTTCTTCTTATTATCTAAAAAAATATTTAAACTATTTTGAAAAGGATTTGGATAGCATTTGAATTGAAATTGGTTATTTTGACCAATGCTTGCAAAATCGTTATTGTAATTAAAAGAAGGGGTGTTGTATACAAAAGAGCCAGTTCCGTTAGGAATTCTTGCATAGGAAACATTGGTGGATTGGTTTGGAAAGGTAATAGAATCAATAATTTGACCCAAAGAATTAGAAAGAACGATTTGTTCTCCATTATTAGAAAGTCTAAAATTAGTATGTAACCCACCTTGATTGCTTCTTTCATCTGCCCATAAAATAAGATACCCATTAGGCGGTAAACTGTAATTTGGCAGTCTCCACTTTTGTAAATTATTGCTGTTGTCAGTTATAAATAAATCGTTGGTAGCAATGGTAGCATTGGTATTGTTATGTAATTCTATCCAATCTGAAAATTCTCCATATTCACTTTGTACTACATTGTCATTTATTGCTAATAATTCATTTATTGCTATTTCTCCGCTATTAATGGGCAAAACATATTGATAAAACTCATAAGCAGCTCTTTTTGGAGAGAATTGACCTGAACTATCATTTTCTGCATATAAATAATACTGTGTTTGATTTCCAATATTGCTTATTTTGGCTCCGTATATAGAGTCCCCAGAAATTCCATCGTTATTATTGCCGTCGTCTAACATGGTAATTTCTTGAAAAATATCATAATTGGAAGACCTGAAAAATAAAATTACGTCATTGGCATCTTCTACTTTTGCAGTTATCCATAAATCGTCTCCAATGGATAAACTATTGGAAGATTCTCTTACTGAGTCTATGGCTAGGTTATGGGTATAACCAGAATAATTGTTTAAATAGTTAAATCTATTATACATTAAATCACTTATTCCAGGATAGTCAATAATATTATTGACTGTAGAATCTAGGTTGATTTGAAAATGGAGATAGCTATAAAATTTATTGGAATCTAAAAAAACACTTTGATCTATGGTATTATACATTTTATTTGCGCTATCTAAATAATTTAAATTGGCAAAGTTTTCCTCCATAATTGTTTTTAAATGTGCTATGTACATTTTTTTATTTCTGTTATCTTCAAAAATATTTCTCATTAGAGGTCTGGGGAATACAGAAACATCGTAAAGGTGACTTAAGGGATCTAATGTCTTAGCTTGTGGTATGGTAAATCCAGAAAAAAAGCTAGACGCGTCAGTTAATCTAAAACTTCCAAAAGACATATTTAAATCCCATAATATTGGATTGAATCTTCCAGCATTATCTTTGTATAAATAATAGTTTTGAGCATAACCAATATAGCTGTCTAAATTTACCATGCTGTAATTTAAAGCATGCATCCACAAAGTTCTATCTACATTTAAAACCTGATTAATAGAGCTTTTAAAATTATTAAGCGTATCAATTAAGAAATACAAGTCACTCCATCCAAAATCGGATTTAATCGTATAAAAATTTCCGTAATTCAAAGAATCGTTTCCTGGCGACAAGCTTAAATTAGAATTTTCTCCAAATAGATTCAAACTAGTAGGGTTGCATTTGAAAAATGAATTATTCCTAGATTGGTAATGCTTACTAAGAAAATCTTTATTTACAGATTCTACGTTGGAATAGAGTCCCCAAAGCGTATCGTTAATATATAAATTGACAAAATTAGCTTCAGGAGAAGGCATGTATTTTCTGGCTATTTGGTAAGAAAGTACTTCTCTTATAAATGAAGGGTCATGAATACAATTACTCAACTTTATTTTGTTAAATCCTTGAAACTCTTGGTCATCAATTATATAATCCAATTTCACATTGAATGGATTTTTAATTTGTGTAATGTTTACCGAACTATATCCTTTGTATCTTATTCCAACACTATCGTATTGATTTCCATCAATTTTAATAGTGGCTAATATTCTCTGCTGGTCACCTAAAACGTACAGACTATCTAGAAGGTTTTTCCAATTAGGCTGGTCAAAATAAAATTTAATCTCTCTTAAAGAATCAGTTTTATAAAAGCTCTGACAAAATAAATTATTGATAAATAAAAAACTACATAATGAAATAAAAAGCCTAAAATTCATTTTTGTCAAGAATTATTTTATCAGTGTAGAAAACTCCCTTGGAATCTTGAATCTTGACCAAATAAATTCCATTAGGCTGGTTAGAAAGATCAAGTTCTGTATTACTAATTTTAATAGGTAATAATTTCCCATATACATTAAAAATATTAATGCTAGCTGATTTACTTAAACCATCAAAATTGAATACCCCTTTGGAAGGGTTGGGGTAAATAGAGAATTTCGAATCTTTTGTATTTTCTGTTCCAACACTACATGGGTTGTTAAGTAGTGAAATTATTCCAGGATATTCACATTCGTATCTAAATGCTTTTGCAGGTCCTCCACCATTATATTGCCAAACAATATTATCGTTTTGGTCTACTTCATACATTATTCCTGCTCCTCCTTGTCCGCCAGAAGTATTCACAAAAATATTTCCATTAGACATTCTATCAGCTGAAGACTGTCCTGGAGCAGAATACTGACAAACATATCTAGAATCGTAGGATGCAGGTCCAAATGCTTGTCCAGAAGTTCTAAAATAATTATTTCCATTTGTAGAATCTAACGGGGCTAGAAAAACTTCCACAGTAGACTGAGTATTATTAATTCCTTTATTATTAAATATTTGAAGGTAACCACCATAAGGTCTTCCATCATTTTCAATCCATCTAATATCATGTACTGCGTCAGGAATTATTTGATTTCCTGAAAGTCCATAATTGGAAGGGTTGCCCCACCTGTATAAAATGTCACCTCCTTTTCCTGAATTTCCACCAGAGTGAGTTGCTGCTTCGCTAGTGGTTGTACTATGGTCAATTATATATACTTCACTTGCATGTCTAGATGAAAATGCAATTTGGTCTAAATCTGCATTGTAGTCTATTCCGTTTATATGAAACCAATCCCCGCTATTCATGCCTGTAGGACCACCTCCTGTAGCGGAAATCATATTAATATCTATAAGTTCAGGATGGTTAGAAATTACTCCAAAATTGTCTTTGCTTGAATCATGGTCTTGTATAAGATGATCCCAAATATGCCATTCCCACACTATTTGTCCACCACTTCCATTTTGAGCAATTTCCACAAAGTGAGTTGGCCATTTTGAAGTTGTGGCCCCGTCATAGCCTGCTTGTGTTAATTCGCTTACTGTCTTTACTTCCCAAGCAATTAACATTACATTATCTCCAACTAGGCAAATATCGTGGTGAGAACAATGATCTGCATTAGAATAAATATATTCCCATACTATTCCTCCAGAAGGATCTATTTCTTGAACCATACCACCAATAGCTGCTCCGTTGAGTTGATTGGAAGCATATTTTCCTCCTCTTATAATATTTCCATTTTCTTTTAAAAGAACAGTGTAATTGCAAGCAACATTACAATTCCAAGTTTTGGCAATACTTCCATCCTTGTCAATTAAATAGGCAGTGTTTTGGTTTTGCCTATTGTATAGAGCAAATCCATTAAAGTCTTGACTAAATATTGAAATTTGAATAATTGCCAGAATAATAAATAGAATTTTATTCATTTTTTATATAGTTTAAAATAAATATATAAAAATACTCAATGCGCGCATTGAATAATTATTTTTTTTAATATTTAATTTTCAAACATCAAATTAATGGAATGCTTTTAATAATACATTTGAGAAATAATTAAAAATTAGTATGAGTAAAAGTAAAGTAACTTTTGGACAAGCATTTAAAACCATTATATGGCCAAGAAAAAAATTATTATTCATTGGTCTTTTTTTGATAGTTATTAGTAAAGCTTCTGGGCTTGTTACACCAATCATAATGAAGACTTTTGTTAACGATGCTCTAGGAAAAGATATGGAATTGACTATTCAAATTGTAGGAATTGTAATTTTTTCAATATTGGTCAATTCTTTAACTTCTTATCTTCTTACTAGATTTATCGGCGTTGAGGCACAACATCTTATTGCAGAACTGAGGACTAAAGTTCAAAAGAAAGTACTTACTCTTCCAATTAATTATTTTGACAACAATAAGTCTGGAGCACTTGTTTCTAGAATAATGACAGATGTTGAAGGAGTGAGAAATTTAGTTGGAACAGGTTTTGTCCAGCTTATCGGTGGTATTATGGCATCTTTAGCCGCTTTTACATATTTAATCACCATAAGTTTCAAACTAACAATTTTTGTGCTTTTGCCAATGGCTCTTTTTGCTTTAATTGCTTTAAAAGCATTTGGTTATATCCGTCCAATTTTTAGAGAAAGAGGTAAGAAAAGTGCCGAAGTTTCTGGTCGTTTGACAGAATCTTTAAATGGAATTAGAGTAATTAAAGGTTTTGGTGCTGAAGCACAAGAGCTAACAATTTTCTCAAAAGGAGTAGATGAAATTTTCCAACTGGTCAAAAAAAGCATGACTGCCCAAGCTTTAATGGCTAGCTCTGGAGTTCTTATGATTGGCTTGGCAAGTGCTGGAGTTATGGGTATTGGAAGCTATTTAGGTTTAGATAATGGAGAATTTATTTCTTATACTGCAATGATTGCATTTTTAGTAGCACCAATTATTCAAATAGGAAATATTGGAAGTCAATTTACTGAAGCATTTGCAGGTTTGGATAGAACAGAAGAAATAATGTCTATGAGTCCAGAAGAAGATGAAAGTGTAAGAAGTATAGAGCTGGATTCTGTTAGTGGTGATGTTGTTTTTAAAGATGTTTCTTTTTCTTATTTAGAAGATTCTGAAGTCATCCACAATATTTCTTTCGAAGCTAAAAAAGGATCGATGACTGCCCTTGTCGGAACTTCTGGTTCTGGGAAGTCTACTATTGCAGGGTTAACAGCTTCTTTTTTAAATCCCAACTCTGGAAAAATAACTGTTGATGGAATTGATTTATCTAAAATTAAGTTATCGAGTTACAGAAAGAAATTGGGAGTAGTTCTTCAAGACGATTTTTTGTTTGAAGGCACCATAAGAGACAACATTCTTTTTTCCAATCCTAAGGCAAGTGATAAGCAATTACAAGATGCAATAAGAGCGGCTAATGTTCATGAATTTACTGATAGGTTTGAAGAAGGAATAAATACTCTAATAGGAGAAAGAGGGGTGAAACTTTCTGGGGGCCAACGTCAAAGAATAACTATTGCTCGTGCGATTATTGCAAATCCAAGAATACTTATTTTAGATGAAGCTACTTCAAATCTCGATAATGAAAGTGAGTCTTTAATTCAGGAAAGTTTAAAAACTTTAATGAAAGGGAGAACAACTTTTGTTATTGCTCATAGGTTAAGTACTATTAGACAGGCAGACCAAATATTAGTTATCGAAAATGGAGAGATTGCAGAGAAAGGAACCCATGACAATTTACTTTCTTTAGAAGGAAGATACTATAAACTCCATAAGTATCAAGCAAGAATTTGATTCATTTTATTAAATACAACAGGTTTTTAATTAAAAAAATGATCTTTTTTCTCTTCAAATAGATAATAATAGTAGTTTTGTGCTTTATTATAAAATATATACTATGAGTAACGGAACAGTTAAATTTTTCAACAATGCCAAAGGATTTGGATTCATTACACCTGAAGATGGTGGAAAAGACGTATTTGTACACAAGAATGGATTATCGGAAGATATTCACGAAGGTGATAAAGTAAGTTATGATGTTGAGGAAAGCCCAAAAGGGTTGAATGCAATTAATGTCAGAGTAGATTAAAATTCTTACTTTAAAATAATTTCATTGATTGAGCCTGTCGTATTTGATGGGCTTTTTTTTTGCTCATTTAAAAGAAACTTTAATTAGTTATTGTTGAACATTTCTGATTTTAATCAAAGAATTACATTAAATTGTTTAAAAGAATTTAAATGAAATATATAAAGTTTTTAGTCCCTTTAACAATGGTTTTCTATTTACCATTAACTTTAAAATCACAAGATAGCACAAGTATTCACGATTTATTTTACAAAAAACAACAGCAATCTCTATCTCTTCTTTCGGGATGGTCTGTTGGCAATCTTGTTTACAGTCCTTTAGCTACAAAAAATCTTTTTAGTCCTGAATCTACTACTGAACATTTTCATCAAATGAATTTCAGTTGGAATTTATTGAATGTAGGTATCGCGGGTTTAGGTCATGTCATAGTAAATAAAGACAGTAAGAAACCTTGGGACATGAATACCTTGTATTACAAAAAGAAAAAAGCAGAAAAAAGTATTATCATTAATATGGGTCTGGATTTGGCATATATGGTTACAGGTCTTTTACTTAAAAATAATGCTCAAAAAAATAATTCAGAATATTCCATGAATAAAGGATATGGCAACTCTCTTATTTTGCAGGGCGGATATTTGCTATTTTACGATGCAATTTTTTTAATGAAACTCAAAAAAATATTAATTAAGAAAAAAGCTAATAAAGTAGAAGAATATAAGTAGATCTAATTATCAATCAATCGCGTTCTTTAATAATAAAATAATGGGGTTTACAAATAACCATATTTTAAAGATTTTGCGTTGTATTAAAGATGAAGGATGATGATTTTGTAAAGGTATTGTCAATGGTTGACTTTAAAGTTTCCAAAAGCGATTGGGGGCTTTTTTTAGAGCAAAAGATCATCCTAATTATATGTGTTGTCAGAACCAGATTTTTAGAAATTTCTTAAATGGATTAATTATTTATAATCGCTGTCCTAGAGAAGACAAAAAAATAAAAAACTCTAGAATTTAATACCCAATAAATACTCAGTTTATAAATGTTGCATATGATTTTAAAGAAATTTCTCTAATCTAATTTTTTTTTATAGTTTTAGAAAAATTACTTAAATTAATTTTGTAACAATGAAAAACATATATATATCAATACTTTTTTTTATTCCTTTAATGATTATTTCTCAGAACACATCAAAGCTAGATCATCAAAAGAGAGTTTATATCAATAATGATAATACTTATGTTCAAAAATCTTTGCCACTTTACTTAAAATTTTCTGTAGAACCAAACGGTGAAAACCACACTTTAAACAGTAAATCATCCAAAGACTATACCAATCCAATGTATTTAGATACTGAAGGAATTAACTATATAAGAAGTAAATGGGCAGTAGATGGCAAAACCAAAAAAATAGCTTCTCCAAAGCAAGAAATTTTGTACGAAATATATGCTGATGGTTTAGCACCAAAAACAAAATCATTCTTTAAGAACGCTCCTAGATACAGTTCCAAAAAAAATTATTTTGGAAAAGGTCTTTTTGTGGAATTAAATGCAAAGGATTATGGATCTGGATTAGAAAATACATATTATACCCTCAGTTCTGATGGATTCAAAGAATATAGTTCAAGCTTACAAATGGACAAAGAAGGAGAAATTGATTTGTTCTACTATTCATCAGATAATGTTGGTAACTCTGAAAAAATAAGAAATAAGAAATTTACAGTTGATTTAACTCCGCCTTCAACTGAACATTCCATAATTGGAATTGTTTATCAAGAAACTATACTGTCGCCAACAAGTTCTTTTAAAATATCATCTGATGATAACTTATCTGGTGTTAAAAACACTTTTTATGCTTTTGACGAGTCCAATAACTTAAACTATAGTACTCAAATCAAGTTATCAAATTTAAAAGATGGAAATCATATTTTAAAATATTGGTCAAATGATAATGTTGAAAATAGTGAATTAGAAAGTGCCAAAACATTTTCTTTTTATCTAGATAAAATTGCTCCAGTTTCAAAACTAGATATTGTTGGTGATTTATTTCTTGGAAAATATAATTACGTAAGTGAAAGAACTGAATTTAAACTTTCTTCAAATGACAATAAAGCAGGTGTGAAAAATATTCATTACAGAATAAATGGTAAAGATAGGAAAACATATTCAGGAAATTTTAAATTACCTAATAAGCAAGGGCTTTACAGCATTAAGTACGATGCAATTGATAATGTGGAGAATTTATCTAAAAATTATTACAAAACTGTGTTTTTAGACAATAATCCTCCTCAAACCTGGATTAAATATGGTTCGCCACAGTTTTTCAAAAATGGAGAGTTATTTATCTCTAATAAAACCAAAGTGATTTTAAATTCTAAAGATAGTGAGTCTGGAGTTAAAAACACCTTATATTCTATCGATAGTGAAGCAATGAAAGACTACAGCTCTTTTGTTGTTGAGAGCGAAGGAAAGCATGTTATAAATTTTTATTCAATTGATAATGTAAATAATGTTCATGACAATAGGAAAAGTAAATGCCATGTAGATAATACCCCACCAGAAATATTTCATAATTTTAGTATCGAACCATCTGGAACCAAAAATAAAAATGGGGAAAATTTAAATATTTATCCAAATTATACTAGATTGTATTTAGGAGCAACTGATGAAAAGGTAGGGACTGATAAAATTCTTTATTCTATTGGAAATGGAAAGCTAGTTCCTTATTCAAGTGGCTCTTCTCTAGATATTTCAGAGCTAAATACATTTTTAAAGAACAAACTATATGAAGTTAAAATTCAAGCCATTGATAAGTTGGGTAACAAGAGTGAAAAAACAATCAAATTTTACGTTGGAAAATAGTAATTAATAAGTTTTTAGTGAAATTTTCATTACCACTTCATCGCCAACTAACATGTCTTTTTTAGAGCCTTTGTAAGCTACTCCATATTTTTGACGATCAAACTTTAAAGTTCCGCTTGCAGAATTTTTTTCTCCATCAAAAACTACATTTTCTACAACTTCTTCATGCGTTATTCCTCTCACATTAAGATTTCCATAAACTTTATTAGTATTTAAGTCTGAACTTGTAATTTCAAAAGTTGATGTAGGAAAGTTGGCAACATCAAAAAAATCAGGAGATTCTAAATGGGCTACTAGTTTATTTTCTTCTGTTTTGTACAAGCTGTCTGATTGAGTCACAGTTTCCATGTCGATGGTAATAAAACCACCAGTAATTGTATTTCCTTGCAAAACTAAATTGCCTTCTTTTATAGAAACAAAACCATTATGAGAATATATACCAACCATAACACCTTTCCATTCTACGGTGCTGGTTGAAGTATTAATATTTAAAGATTTAATAACGGAATCCACAACTTGAACTTCAAAAGGAGCTTCCTGTTTTTTTGTTTCAGAATTTCCACAGGAAGAAATAAAAAGTATAATAATAAAAGTAAAGGATATAAGAGTTGAATTTTTCATATTTAATTTGTTAATCTATAAATGTAAATATAGAAAATATGCTTATTTAAATTGATTGAAAAAATATTTTGGATTTATAATTATATTTAATTAAAAATATTTATTAAAATTTATAAAAATGAAAAAATTAGTACTATTTACTTTATCCTTTGTTTTATTTTCAAGTTGCATTCAAGAAGGATGCACAGATCCAGCAGCTTTAAATTATTCTAGTTCGGCAATTTCAGATGATGGAAGTTGTATATTAGAACAAGATGTTCAGAATCTTTATGTCGAAAACTTTACTTTATCTTTTGATAATTCTACTTCATTAGATTTATACATACCAAATTTTATTTACGAAGCTGGTGATATGATAATTATTGAAACTGTAAATAGTTTTGATGAATGGACTGCCTTGCCTTATATTTTTGGGGTTGATATTCATATAGTAGGAAGCTATGAAGAAGATGGAACTGTCTGGATATCTTTAAATAACGATGATGGAACTGGATATTTTCCTTCCCAAATTTTGACTATACAATTTAGAGTAGGTTTAATAAAACAAAGCGGATTAATAATTAATCCTAATCTTGAATTTATGACTATTGACGAACTTAGTTCTAGTATTTAAACTTACAACAAAGGCCCTATATTGTTTATGTAATGTAAGCCAGGGTTAATAGATTAAATTTAAAAATTGCCCAAAGAACAGGATTGAATAACCATAAGGTTACAATACTTGGACTATTTTAATTATATAGTTCGACAAGTCATTTAGACACCTCATTAAAATTTAATTAACAGTTAATCAATTAGTTACATTCACTTTAATTAGGATTTCTGCTCTAAATTTCATACATTAAGAATTAAAATTTAAGATATGGTAAATTTCACCCCTAAATTCATGAAAGAAAATAAAAAAAAAATAGTTCATGAAACCGCCTCAGATTATATGACAACAAACGTCATTACTTTTAAAGCAGATCAAGAAATTATGGATGTGACTGAGAAAATCATTCAAAAAAAAATTTCAGGAGCACCTGTGGTGAATGATAACGGGGAAATAATAGGAGTTATTACTGAAAAAGATTGTCTTCGAGTTATTTATGATGAAAAATACCATAATTTATTTCCTAATAAAGGAAAAGTAACCAATTACATGTCCAAAGAAGTAGTAACTGTAAATCATAATATTAAAATCAACGAATTAGCTAGTTTATTTATGAAATCTAACTTTCGAAGGTACCCAGTACTTAGAAATGGAAAAATGGTTGGGATTATAAGTAGGAGAGATGTTTTAAAAGCTTGCAGAAAAATTAAAAAAAATTCATGGTAATAAAGACATCATAAATATTTTTATACGATTTAAATTGTATTTAAAGAACCATCTTTAGATTTTGGTATAAATTAAATAAATTAATCAATAAAAACTTTTCTTAATTTAGATGAAACAAAGATATGAATATCACAATTGTTTCTGGAAGTCATCGTAAAGTATCGCAAAGTATTAAAATTGCCAAAGCGATTAAGAGTGCACTCAAGCCATTAAAAGAATGTGATGAAGCTAATATATTTGATTTAGCGGATAATCCATTACCTCTATGGCATGAAGATATGAAGGAAGACGGTAAACCCTCAAAGTCTTTGCTAGAGTCTATTTCTAAAAAATTATCGTACAGCGATTCTTTTATTATAATTTCACCAGAATGGCACGGAATGGTGCCAGCAGGTTTGAAAAACTTTTTCTTAATGTGGAGCAAGGGTGAACTTGCTCATAAACCAGCATTAATAGTAACTGTTTCATCTGGAGATGGTGGTTCTTATCCAGTTGCTGAATTACGTATGAGTAGTTATAAAAATAATAGAATTTGTTTTTTGCCAGAGCATTTAATAATACGTAATGTAGAATCTGTCTTCAATGAAAACGAAATTGATAATAATTCTTCTTCGCAAGAGTATTTTGAAAACAGATTAGACTATTGTTTAAAACAGCTGCTAACTTATGGTAAGGCATTTAAACAAATTAGAAAAAGTGATGCTGTGAGCATTAAGAAATATGCCAATGGAATGTGATTTTTTTAATTAACTTTTTCAATGTAGTTTCCAATCCATCCAGAGTTAATACCCTTTCTAATTGAAATAAATACAAAAGTTAGTATTGAATAACAGATAAAAAATAGAATAATGTAATCGGCCCATCCAACACACAACATAAAGCTAATAATTAATAATTGAAACCCTAAACCAAAAGCAGAAATAGCAGTCATAAACCACTTGGGGAAGTGTTTAGCATACTTTGCATTTTTATCCATTTGATAAATAGTCTTGTCAAAAATACTGTAACATATTTTATACATCCAAAACCATTGATTTACTCTACTTTGTTTTTCGCCTGGCATAGCGAAAGGTGCCTTGTCTTCAAATATGCGACTGGTTTTATCACCATTGAATCTATTGCGAAAAATTACATAGTAGTAGTTGTACAAAGTACCTTGCAATTGCATAGCAATAAAAGCGAAAAATGCCAATCCCCATGAACCATTGGTTATATAGCATATGGTAGCTAAAAAGAAAAAGTTTAGAATAATATCTGAAACAGAATCATAATAACGACCAACGTAAGATGGTTTTTGTTTTAAACGAGCTAATTCACCGTCAGCAGCATCGAGAATAGATTTAATAATTAGTAGAATAGCTGCAGCATAAAGTTGTTTAGTTAGCATCATTAAAATGGCAAAGATGCCAGCTATAATAAACATTGTGGTGAGGTGTATTGCAGTTACTCTGGTTTCTTTAAATTTATTTGCTATCCATCTTGCTGGAGAACGGCCATAGTCTGAAAGATCTAGAAATTTATGTTCTGATGGTAGTTTGGACATTTAAATTATAATAAAAACTGGTTAATATAACTCATTATATTTAGCAATTATTCGAAAAGCTGTTTGTTTTTAAATAAACAATATTTAAATGTCTACATATATATTGTTTATTAATTTTTTAAGTTTGTAACTTAGTGTAATTAATACACTTTTAAATGCAAAAAAAATGAATATTAATAATCTTAATAATGTTTACAGCAAGTTAAGTTTAAAACAACGAATATTTAGACTGTATGAAGACTTTGATATTGATGAAATAATGTTGACTTCTTCTTTTGCCGCTTCCTCTGCTATGTTATTAAAATTATTTTCAGATGTTAATAAGAATCAACTTATTTATTTCATTGACACAAGATATCATTTTAATGAAACTTTGATTTATAAACAATATCTAACAAAGCTATATGGACTAAATGTGAAGGACGTGAAGGCTGATGAAAAAAATCATAATGAGACTAAAATCAATAAAACTTGGATTAAAGATCCAAATTCTTGTTGTAATATAAATAAAGTAAATCCCCTTGAAAAATTAAAATCAAATTACAAAATATGGGTATCTGGATTAATGAAGTGGCAAAGTGATAATAGATCAACTTTGAATTTTTTTGAGCAAAGAAATGGAATTGTTAAGTTCTACCCGTTATTAGATGTATCTCAAGAAGAGAGAAGTTTATTTATAAAAGAGCATCATCTACCTTTTCATCCATTAATTTCAAAAGGTTATTTTTCTATTGGCTGCGAGCAATGTACTCAACCTGGTGAAGGTAGAATGGGAAGATGGAATAATAATCCAAAGACAGAGTGTGGATTACATCTGTAAATTAAAATTTTAATTATTATTAAACTTTATAATAAATTTGAAAATTTACTAAATTATTATTAAGCTTTGTCTATTTCTATTTTATTAGTCAAAATTAAATAAATAGCAAAAATTTGTAAAAAAGCAAATAGCAATTGACCATACAAAGCTTCATTTGGAATATAATCAATCTGGGCAGCTAAGTAAGCCCCAAATAAATTGGTTGAAACTAAAGAAAGGTTTATTTTAGTTGAAGCAGATTTTGCAATTTTACTTGGCTATATCTTACAACAATCAGGCAGATCTTAATTTTAATGTAAGAGTTATTAACCTGAAAGATAGCGTTAACCCTAACTGTGTTATGAAACATAAACCAGTAAATAATGAAGGGAAATTTGCCTTTGTTGAAATAATAGTTGGCATAAAGCCTCTTTTTTTGTTAAAGAGGCCTTAAAAGTACCCAAGGAGGGAGTAAAAAACCTTAGGTACAGTTTATTTCATTTTAACATTAATATTCTTTTTTTTACTTATAACATCGTAAATGTTTATAAATATTATAAAATAGTTACAAATTTATGTAAGTACATTAGTAAGTACACGATATATTTATAAGTACATAAACTAAAGTACTTACATTATGAAAGTATATTATAAAATAAGAAAAACTAAAAAATTTAATTCTATTAATATTGAAATTAGCTTAGGAAGAAATAGACAATACCGTTTTAGTACAGGTATAAAAGTTAACGACGCTAAGGCACTTAATAATAATAAAATTAGAAACTTAATAACAGAAGAAAGACCCAAAGAAAAAAACAAAACCTTAAGCGACTTAAAAAAGTTTGTAGAAGACCAACTTTACTTACACGAAGCTGAGGGTACATTCATAACAAAAGAACTTTGTAAAAGTATTGTAACTGCATTTGGTAAAGCCAGTGTAAACGCTAAAAACGAAGTAAATAAGTTTAACATTATGGAACACTTAAACGACTTTATTGAAAAGTGTAAAAGCGGTTACATATTAACAGACGACGAGGGTAAATACACTGAAAACGGTATTAAGAAGTTTATAACGTTTAGAAACCACTTAAGCGAATATGTAAGACAAAAAGGTAATATAAGACCGCCACAAATAGACAAGAAGTTATTTAGGGACTTACAAATATTTTTAAGCGACTATACAACTAAGAACGGTACACAAAAGACACTAATAAATAATAGTATAAATAAGAACATTGCAATATTTAAAACCTTTCTTAACAAGTATATAATTGACCAACTTGAAATAAGTTTAAGAAACTATAAAAGCGATACTGTAAAACGCTTAAAAGACGACAAAAAGGGTAAAGTATTAACTTATTTAGACATTGGAGAAATACAACGCTTATACAATTACGACTTAAGCGACCGCGAGCCAGTTTACGAAATTGTACGCGACCAGTGGGTATTTATTGCATTAACGTGCGGTATAAGAATTGAGGACTATTTAGACCTTGATAAAAGGCACAACATTATTAACATTAACGAAGAAGGTAAAGACATACTTTCTTTGACATTTTACCAAAGTAAAACAGATGGTAAAGTAGTTGCACCAATTGGCAAAATAGGTAAAGCAATACTTGAAAAATACAACGGTAATTTACCAAAAGTAGGAGTTACACTTAGCAATAAATTAATTAAGAAAATATGTAGGTGGGCAAGTATTAACAGTAGGGTATATGCACAAAAAATAAAAGGCGAACCTGTGAGGTCCTTTAAAAAATACGAGCTTGTTGGTAACCATACTGCTAGACGTTCTTTTTGTACTAACAGTTATAAAGCTGGGGTAAGTGAATATAAAATAATGCAAATAAGTGGACATAAAGACCGTGAAGCATTTTTTGGTTACATTGGAACTACGAAAGAAGAAAACGCCAAAATATTTAGTGAAACCAAGTATTTCAAACTTATTAATGAAATAGACACACCAGTAAGAAATTTAAGAACGGTATGAGTTTGCCAAAAGATAAAAAAGAAGAATTAATGGCGGGTAGTATTGAAGTTACTGAGTTTATGAAACATTGGGGCTTTGTTGAATACCTTGAAAGAAAAGACAAAGAAAGATTACCTTTTGTCACTGCTGAAATAATGCGAAACTGTATTAAAGAATACTGGAGTAAATTTGAAGAACATTGTTTTAAAATTGAATTTAAAGAACATTTTAAAAAGTGCTTTCACGAAATAATAATGAACGTATTTGTTGAAGAACTTAACCTTAGTCCACTTTCACAAGAATTTGACGACTTTAAAGCATTGTTGGTTGAACTTAGAAGTGATACTTTTTGGAATACAGAAAAAGACCCTTTGTTTGAAACAGAAAGTAATGAGGACTTTTTTAACTATGTAATGCAGTATTTTAAAGACGATAAGATGCTTTACAAACAACGTACGCTTAGTTATATGTATTGGCGTATGAAAGATATATTTTACGGTAAGAATGCCTTATTTATTAGATATGTAAACGAAACTTACAACGACTTAACACCACTTAAAAAAGTAGTATCGTTAAGTGTAATTGAAAAAGAACCAGTAATTGAACAACGTAATGTTTTATTTAATAAAGCAATGAAGAACTGGAACGAAGAAAACCCACTATTTAAAAAGAATTTTAACCCAATTGACTGCGTTGTTTAGTCAACTTTTTCTTGCCTTAATGGTTTAAAACTTATGAAATGAAAAAACTTATAGTATTTGTGTTCTCAGTAGTGTTACTGGGAAGTTGTGCAAAAAAAGGTTGTATGGATATTAAATCAGTTAACTATAGTCAAGAAGCAGAGAAAGATGACGGAAGCTGTATTAGTATTATAGGAGATTGGCAAGGTGGCTACAAAGCAAACGGGGCTATAAGAAAAGCTATGACCTTTTTTGATGATGGAAATTTAACAACAGACGATTATGGCACTGTATCATATTCTTATAATTCATCATCATTTTCTGTTTCTACTCCTCAATCAACCTTTCAAGGTGGACCTTATACTTATACCATATCAGAAAATGGGGATACTCTAACTTTTACATCAGCACCAGCATATTTTACTGAATATTTTGCGGGGCCTGACGATACTTGGTCTGGTGGTCCTGTATATGGTGATAAATGGATTAGGCAATAACCTAAACCCCCTTTGCTTTCTTAACTAAGTCACCTAATAACACCCATTATCTTTTGAATAGGATTTGCTTTTTCTTAAATTAATGGTTTAAAACTTATGAAATGAAGAAGGTATTATTCTTATTGATGTTACCATTATGGTGTTTTGGACAGTACACATCTATTCCAGACCAAAACTTTGAGCAGGCGCTTATTAACTTTGGTTATGATGATGTTATTGACGGTAAGGTGTTAACTGCAAATATTAACTGTGTAGATTCATTGTTTTTAGAAGATAAAAATATTTTAGATTTAATAGGTGTTGAGGCATTTACCGCTTTAAAATATTTGAATTGCTACGATAATCCACTAACCAGTTTAGATGTAAGTAATAATACTGCTTTAACTTATTTGAATTGTAGTAGTAATAAACTAGCCAGTTTAGATGTAAGTAATAATACTGATTTAACTAAGTTATATTTTAATGAAAATAAACTAACCAGTTTAGATGTAAGTAATAATACTGCTTTGACTGATTTGAGTTGCTTTAATAATCAACTAACTAGCTTAGATGTAAGTAAGAATACTGCTTTGACTGATTTGAATTTTGGTCGTAATCAACTAGCCAGTTTAGATGTAAGTAATAATACTGCTTTAACTATTTTGAATTGCTACGATAATCCACTAACCAGTTTAGATGTAAGTAATAATACTGCTTTAACTTATTTGAATTGCTACGATAATCCACTAACCAGTTTAGATGTAAGTAATAATACTGCTTTAACTTTTTTAAAGTGTGATGATAATAAATTTGACTGTGATGCCCTAAAAGCTAAATAGGGTTTGATAGGAGACTAACCTCCCTTTGCTTTCTTAACTTTTTATTACTTTAATGGTTTAAAACTTATGAAAGGGAGAAGGTTTTAAATTATTTTAAAATTAATTCAGTAAATCAACCCATCCTTATGTAATCATTTTTCGTTTATTATTGAAAACAATGCTATGAAATATTTTTTCAATGTACTTTTTCTAAGTTTATTATTCGTTTCTTGTGATAAAAAGGAATGTTTAGAAACAAATTGTAATGGACCTGTTCCTTATTATTTACAACCAGTATGTGGATGTAATGATGTTACTTATCCTAATTGGGAAACAGCAGAATGTCACGGCATACTTAACTACAAGGAGGGTGAATGTGAAAGTGATTAAAATCAAAACAATGAAAATATTTATTTTCTCAGTAGTGTTATTGGGAAGTTGTAGTAAATGTTATGAGTGTGAATTTGAGAATAGGATTGATTCTACTGTTTGTAGTACTGATTTTGATTCTAAACAAGATTGGAAAAATTATATTGAAAGTATTGAGATTGAGGATTCAGTAAAGTGCTACAGAAAAATATTCTAACCTCCCTTTGCTTTCTTAACTAAGCCAACTTTTTATTACATTAACGGTTTAAAACTTATGAAATGAAGAAATTTATAATGTATGTTTTTTTGTCAACATATACTGTTTGCTCAAGTTCTCAGTTATTAGGTACTTGGAAGCTTGCAGAAATCCCTGGAGCATTAAAAGTAGGTCCTTCTGCAAATAATTTAACTTGGTGGGTAAGTTCTTCCTCCGACATAATCACTCGAAATTGTTTGTTCGACGACTCTATCACTTTTGATGCCAATGGCAATATGATTCATTATATGGATGGAAGTACTTGGTTGGAACCTTTTCAAGGAGTTAGTTCAGGACAATGTGGTAATCCTGTAGCACCACACGTTGGAGGTCAATTTACTTATTTATATTCTAATAACCAATTAACTGTTAATGGTGTTGGAGCACATTTGGGTTTAGCACAAACATATAACGGAGGAGAACTTTCCATTTTTAACAATAATATACCAAACTCAAGAACTTACAACATCACATTTAATTCAAGTGGAGACACTTTGACAGCTGATATATCCTTTGGTACTGGAACCTGGAGATTTACATATTGTAAAACAGTACAACCACCTCCACCTCCAGCAGTAGCACCAGTAGTAACTTTTTCTGTTCATACGGATTCCCTTGCAGGGTTAATTTCAAGTGATGGAATTTTTATTGGTGGTGGATTTGTTGGAGCACATAATGCCCTTCCATTATCTGACTCAAACGGTGATGGAATTTGGGAAGGAACAATGCAGCTTGATACAAATGGGGGATTATTTTACATTTTTAATGGAGATTGTGTTAATTACGATTGTGTAGAGGATATTTCTGGTCAGTCTTGTGTTGACTCTAATGGTTTAGCAAGAAATAATCTTATCAATGGATTTAATGTTGATACCACTTTACATCTCCAATTTGGTTCTTGCGATTTTCCTTCGTTGTTATCACCACAATTGACCTATGTCCCAGATGATGATTTTGAAAATTATTTAGAGTCATTAGGATATGGAAATAATATATTAAATGATGATTATGTGCTAACTTCTTATGTTCAAAGTTTAGATTCCATTAATCCACATCCCGTTAATTCTAATGGCACCATACAAGATTTAACAGGCCTACAAGATTTTACTTCACTAAGGGTACTTAATTTAATGGGTAATGGAGTTTTAGGTTTGAATGGAAATATTGAATCAAAAATACCATCTTTACCAAACCTTGAATGGTTGTATGTTGATGGTACTGCCTATGATACTTTAGATGTCTCTAATCTTCCCAATTTAAAAAATGTGAGTGCAAGACAAATTGGAGTGGTCCAAGCATTGGGGGGTATAAGCTCAAGGTTAAAATTTTTAAATATTTCTAATTCTCAGAATATAGAGACCATAAATCTTGGGGGAAACTCAGGTGTAAATATTTCAAATCTTTTAAATCTAAATTCTTTGGAAACATTAATCTTAGATAATGTGAGTAGTATAAGTGGTGTACTTGATTTATCTAACTTAAGTTCTTTAGAAACCCTTAATATTTCCAATGATAATGTAAACAATTTGGTGCTAAACAATAATCTTAATTTAGAGTATTTGAATTGCTCTAATAATTCACTTGGTTCATTAGATTTATCAAATAATCCAAATATTGAATATTTAGATTGCTCAGAAAACACGCTCGTTTATATTGATTTATCAAATAATCCAAACATAGACTTCCTTGATTGTAATACTTCAAACGTAATATGTCTAAATTTAAAAAATGGAAACAACTTAAATATGTCGTTTATTGATGCAACTGGAAACCCCACACTCTCTTGTATTGATGTTGATGATTCACTTGTTTCTACAGCGATTTGGATACCTGGGAGTAATTATAGTTTTGATAATTATTCGTTCAGTAATAATTGTGGATTACCTTGTTCAGGATTTGTAGCTCAAGACACTTGTACTTATTCCGACACCAACTTCGTAATAATATATGACACTGTTGTAATATATGATACGTTATTTACCCAAGTTTTTGATTCCTTAACTATTTACGATACCACATATATATCAATATCAGTAATAGATACCCTCTACATTGACATTACAGTTACAGGTGTTCCCAACTTAAATAATACTATTTCTGTATATCCAAATCCAGCATATGATGTAGTAATCATTGATAATGGAAATTATAATATTATGAGTAATTACAGCTTGGTAATTATAAATAGTTTATCCCAACAAGTATTCTCAAGTCAGATAAACACCCAACAATTTCAGATACCTGTATCTACATTAGGAGCTGAGGGAACCTACTTTATTCAAATTTTTGATGGGAATAATAACTTAGTTACTACAAAGTATTTAGTACTAAATTAGAGTTGAGGAGGAAGTTAAAGTTATTAAACTCTTAACCCCCCTTTGCTTTCTTAACTAAACCACACAATAAATACTTTTCTTAAATTAGTATCAAAACTTATAAAATGAAGAGCATAAATTTTATTGGAATTTTTATTTTAAGCTTTTTATTACTCCGTTGTGCACCGCTTTTGCCAGCTACTACTATAAAAAATAGTCCAATAGAAACCTTTAAATACATTTATATATCACCAACAAAAATTTTAACATCAAGTACTGGAGGAATATATGGTGGAGCTTATGGTGTATATGGTTCAACTCAGAGTAAAAGTGTGAACCCAACAGATGTAATTTCTGGTATACTAACAAAAAAAGGTTTTATTAGATTATCTGAACAAAAAGAGGAATTAAATGATAAAACATTAATTGTGAACTACGGTGAAAGTGGAAAAAGGAATAGAGGTTTAGGATATACTATTGAAGTAACAATTCAGTTTGTTTCTGCAAAATCTAATGAACTTATTAGTTCTTGTACTGCTGAGGGTCAAGGAGAAACAGAAGCAGATGATATTAAACAAGCTATTACACGCTGTATAACTGCATTATACCCCTAAACTCCCTTTGCTTTCTTAACTAAGCCAACTTTTTATTACTTAGATAACACTCATAGCATCTGATTTAGGATAAATAACCTAAATACACCTTTTTAAAATTCCCTTTTTAAAAAAATATTAAGTAGCTATGCAAAAAATTATAGTATGAAAAAATTAATATTTATTACCTATTTATTTTTGTCAAATGTTGTTATATCTCAACTTAGCTTATTTTCACAATTAGGAGCTGATATAGATGGAGAAGCAGCTGATGACCAAAGCGGAAATTCTGTTTCTATGAATGCTGCTGGAAATAGATTAGCAATTGGGGCAGGAGGTAATGATGGAAATGGAACAGATGCTGGACATGTCAGAATATACGATTGGAATGGAACTGCTTGGATACAACTAGGAGCTGATATAGATGGAGAAGCAGCTGGTGACAATAGTGGAAGTTCTGTTTCTATGAATGCTGCTGGAAATAGATTAGCAATTGGGGCAGGAGGTAATGATGGAAATGGAACAGGTGCTGGTCATGTCAGAATATACGATTGGAATGGAACTGCTTGGATACAACTAGGAGCTGATATAGATGGAGAAGCAGCTGTTGACAATAGTGGAAGTTCTGTTTCTATGAATGCTGCTGGAAATAGATTAGCAATTGGGGCATTATTTAATAGTTCTTATACTGGACATGTCAGGATATACGATTGGAATGGAACTGCTTGGGTACAACTAGGAGCTGACATAGATGGAGAAGCAGCTGTTGACGTTAGTGGATGTTCTGTCTCAATGAATGCTGATGGAGATAGATTAGCGATTGGGGCATTATATAATGATGGAAATGGAACAGATGCTGGACATGTCAGAATATACGATTGGAATGGAACTGCTTGGATACAACTAGGAGCTGACATAGATGGAGAAGCAGCTGATGACCAAAGCGGAAATTCTGTTTCTATGAATGCTGCTGGGGATAAACTAGCGATTGGGGCATGGGGTAATGATGGAAATGGAACAGGTGCTGGTCATGTAAGGATATTCGGCTGGAATGGAACTGCTTGGATACAATTAGTAGCTGACATAGATGGAGAAGCAGCTGATGACCAAAGCGGAAATTCTGTTTCTATGAATGCTGCTGGAAATAGATTAGCAATTGGGGCATGCTTTAATGATGGAAATGGAACAGGTGCTGGTCATGTAAGAACATACTCTGGATGTTTTAGTTCATATAGTACTGATAATATAACTGAACTGTGTAGTTTTACTTGGATAGATGGAGTTACCTACACCGCAAGTAATAATACAGCTACACATACTTTAACCAATGTTGTTGGTTGTGATAGTATCATAACATTAGACTTGACTATAACAAATTATGCTACTACAGACAGCATTACATCATGCACCAGTAGCCCTTGCATGATTTGGATAGATAATCAAACGTATTGTAATAATAATAATACAGCAACAGCGGTTTTACCTAGCTTATTAGGTTGCGATAGTGTTGTCACCTTAAATTATACAGTTTTTAACTCAACTACTGCAATTGATTCACAAGCAGTATGTGGTTCTTCGTACACTTGGATAGATGGTGTTACCTACACCGCAAGTAATAATACAGCTACATATACTTTAACCAATGCTGCTGGTTGTGATAGTGTTGTGACATTAGATTTAATATTAGACCCTGATGATTTTAATCTTGCTATTTCTGCTACACAGCAAGTTTTCACAGCGCCTCCCTTTATTACATTTTTTTCAAATAACACACCTAATATGTCAGATTATACTTTTACTTGGCATTTTGGAGATGATTCAACATTACAAACTAATAATTCAAATGTTTTTCACGAATACCTTTTTAATGGACTTTATGAAGTTAAATTAATTGCTGAGAACAATATTACTGGCTGTACAGATACCCTTGCTGAACAAGATTTTATATACACAAGTGGTGGACCAAGCTTATCTATTAATGAAAGTAAAAGGAAAATAAATATTTACCCTAACCCAACCAATGAAAACATTACAATATCAGTAAATAACTTTAATGGAAATATTCAAACGGAAGTTTACGATTTAATTGGGAATAGACTTCAAACAACAAATGAAACTACCATTAGCTTAAGAGATTATGCTAGAGGAATTTATATTCTAAAAGTAGCTTATGTAGATAGAGTTGAGGAAATAAAAGTGATTAAGGACTAACCTCCCTTTGCTTTCTTAACTAAGTCAAGTTTTTCTTACAAGTTAAAGATTCAATTGTAAACAATTTCTTAAAAGGTTAGCCTATTCTATATATTTATCGTGCAAATGAGCCTTTAAAATAGCTCTACAATAAGTAGAAACTTTAAGACCATATTCATTAGCTAACTCTTCTAGTTTTTCTGAATCTTCGTAGTTTAACCGCATTGATATTATTTCATTTAATCTAGGCACCTTTATTTTTTTATTACTAACTTAAATAAACAACCTTATACATATAAACGTTTGAAAACGTTAACTGTTATATATTTTTAAGTATTATTTTAATATGTTATTTATGTCCTCTTTCTCTTTTGATTAGCTCTGCTTGTTCTTCGCTAATATTAAGTTGTTTAGTATTGATTGATGTTAGGTTGTTTAAGTTTGTATTATCTTCTTTTATATTATTTTGTTTTATCTTATTCTTAATGGTTAAACGAACGTTTGAACG
>CALJHN010000017.1 GCA_938075455.1 uncultured Flavobacteriales bacterium | reverse complement strand
ATCATCGTAAGTCCATGTAACTACTGTTGTGCCCTGAGCTGTAATTGGGAAAGTAGCATCTGTAGTAGCTGTAATTGTTGCTCCACAATTATCCGTTGCAGTTGGTGCTGTTATCGAAGATACTTCACATTCTGCTGTTATATCTGCCAACGTTGCTACATCCGCAACCGGTGCTGTAACATCATCAATAATTACATTCTGTGTCTGTGTACTCGTATTCCCATTGCCATCATCGTAAGTCCAAGTAACTACTGTTGTGCCCTGAGCTGTAATTGGGAAAGTAGCATCTGTATTAGCTGTAATTAAAGAACCCGAGGATTCTATAGACCATAAATCATTTACAGTAACCGGAGATGTTAAAGTTCCTCCTATTGTGCTCCATGTCCCGTCAGCTTGAGAAGGTGAATCTGCAATATATATTAATGCAACACCACCATTACAGTTTGTAGGAACATTCATAGCATCAATCCAATATTGTATATTACCAATATTAACCTGTGAACCTACCGTAAATAAGTTTAAGTTAGATTGATAAAAGTTTAAATTAATTCCTACATAATTTTGTGTCCATTGGGAATTACATGAAGATGCTTCAACTTGACCACTTAAAGTTGCTCCACAATTATCCGTTGCAGTAGGTGCTGTTATCGAAGCTACTTCACATTCTGCTGTTACATCTGCCAACGTTGCTACATCCGCAACCGGTGCTGTAACATCATCAATAATTACATTCTGTGTCTGTGTACTCGTATTCCCATTGCCATCATCATATGTCCATGTAACTACAGTCGTGCCTTGAGCTGTAATTGGAAAAGTAGCATCTGTAGTAGCTGTAATAGTCCCTCCGCAATTATCCGTTGCAGTTGGTGCTGTTATCGAAGCTACTTCACATTCTGCTGTTACATCTGCCAACGTTGCTAGATCCGCAACCGGTGCTGTAACATCATCAATAATTACATTCTGTGTCTCAGTGGTTATATTACCATTACCATCATCAAACGACCAAGTAATAACATGTGTTCCTTGTGTATTATAAGTCAAAGGATCTGTAGTTGTCCCAGTAATCGTTGCTCCACAATTATCCGTTGCAGTTGGTGCTGTTATCGAAGTTACTTCACACTCATCATTAATATCTGGCAGACCATTATAATGAAAGGTTAATGTACCACCTCGCCACCTCGCAGCCCATCCTGGCCATCCAGTAAAAAACATTTCAAGATTGTTTGTTGACCCATATACATATCCTGGTATTGAACCAGTATAATTAATGGTAAAAGCTTGTTGTGAATGTGTAAGTCTAACAGCTCCTATCTGGGTCCCAGCTACCTTCAATCTCGCATTATGATTAGTTCCACCCCAACCTTGGTCTACAGCATTGAAAGCAAGATCGACACCAGTAATATATTTACCTGACGGTATAGGGTCTGAGAATGAGTGAACCCATGGTGACCAGCCAGACGTTTGACCGCCAGATGGTATCGTAACAGATGTAGTTAAATAAGTAGTTTGTGGTGCTGTAACATCATCAATAATTACATTCTGCGTCTGTGTACTTGTGTTTCCATTGCCATCGTCATAAGTCCATGTAACTACTGTCGTACCCTGTGCTGTAATTGGGAAAATAGTATTTGTTGTGCCCGTAATAGAATTTGAGCTATTATAAGAAATGGTTACTAGACCATTTTCAGAACGTAATCCCTCTGTCGTAGAGCCACCAGTGACTCCTCCAATATAAGATGAACCTCCTGCACCACTTGCTCCTGTCCAATCAGGTGGAAGATATCCATACCCTCCAGTTAAACCACCTCCAATACCTCCAATTACACTGATGTGATCTGCTACTTGGCTTGATTGTATTTCTCCCCCACCATTTCCTCCATTCCCGAAATTTCCATCACCTCCTTGATTGTTACAACCACAACCTTGCCAATTTGTAGCTCCACCAATACCACCATTTGTTTGAGTTCCTGGACTTGCAGGGTCTTGAGGGGTAACATTTGGATCATGACCACCAACACCACCACCACCTCCATAGTAACCGCCACCACCACCACCACCACCACCTCGTCCACAATTATAAATACGGTCTCCACCAGCACCGCCGCCACCACCAGCTACAATAACCCTATCTGTTAATGTCGATCCATTTATTCTTACATCTGAAGCTCCTCCTCCCACTCCACCATTTGCTTGACTACATCCAGTGTTAATACCAGCTCCTCCACCACCATTATATCCACTTTGACCTCCAACGTATAGATTAAGTATTTGACCAGGTGTAACACTTAAGTCACCAGTAGCATATCCACCTTTACCACCTACACCACTTGACGAAGCACCACCTTGAGCTCCCCAAGCTTCAATGGTAATACTTGTTACACCCATAGGTACTGTAAAAGTTTGCGTACTACCAGTATAATTGAAGTTAAGGGTGACATTACAGTCTTCCGTTGCAGTTGGTGCTGTTATCGAAGCTACTTCACATTCTGATGTTATATCGGGTAATGTTGTTACATCCGCGACAGTAGAGCAAGCTCTACAACCAATAATTACATTCTGTGTCTGTGTACTCGTATTTCCATTGCCATCATCATATGTCCATGTAATTACTGTTGTCCCCTGTGCTGTAATTGGGAAAGTAGTATTTGTTGTGCCTGTGACTGTGGAATAGGTAATTTGCCAAACTTGGGTGGTATTACTATTATTATAAGTAGAAGGTCCAGTAAAGAGGAAGTGATATTGATTTGGATTGCTTTCAAACATGCCAATTGCATTTCTACTTATTGCTTCTGCCTTGGCATTCTCAAAGGTGGACGCAGTAATATATCCATTCCATGAGGCGTTAGAAAGTGATGTTACTGTATTAATACAAATATCCGTTGCAGTTGGTGCTGTTATCGAAGCTACTTCACATTCTGCTGTTAAATCTGCCAACGTTGCTACATCCGCAACCGGTGCTGTAACATCACCAATAATTACGTTCTGTGTCTGAGTACTCGTATTTCCGTTGCCATCATCATATGTCCATGTAACTACAGTCGTGCCTTGAGCTGTAATTGGAAAAGTAGCATCTGTAGTTGCTGTAATAGATCCTGTGCAGTTACTAGTTGCAGTTGGTGCAGTAATTGAAGCTACTTCACATTCTGATGTTATATCGGGTAATGTTGTTACATCCGCGACAGTAGAGCAAGCTCTACAAATAGAAATTCCATCTAATTGTAAATCTGTCCAATCCGGGGAACTATTATATCCACAACCTTGCATAGGAAGAGAGCTTCCTAATGAAAGGTCACCATCATTATTTGATTTAGCTAAAAAACTTAAGCTATGGCTTGTAGCTTGGGCAATAAATGGACCAACAGTTATTTTATTCCAAGCGGTTTGGGCAGGAACAGACGAAGGAAGAGATAAGGAAGACCCACTTATTGTAGAATTGCAAAATGTTACATCAAAATACCCTGTAGATCTTGCCCAATGGGATACTAATGCTTGGCTAAAAGTTACTTGATAAGTGTCACCAATAGTCAATCCTGAAATGGTCTGAGTTATTCCTTCATTAAAAGTTGTACCGTTTGAAACTAATCTGGCAAAAGCTCCACCGTCGCATGAAGAAGATAGAATCGAAGCACAATCTATTGTGTTTGAACTAGTTCCAAGTCCTGAGCCAGTTCCTCCAAAAGCACTCCATCCAGTTGGTTTAACCGAATTATTCATGTTGGCAGCAGAACCATTAAGACTACCGTTTGTAACAGAAACGGCCTCACCAGAACAAATACATTGAGAAGAACTAATATTCACAAATTGAAATGTGAATATGGAGAAGAAGATAAAACTAAGAATTGTACTTTTAGAGTAGTAAGATGTTATCATGTTTTTTAATTGTTATACAAAATTAATATTTTTAAAAAAAACAAATTATTTAAAGTCTAAATAAAGGTATATAAAAGGTATTATAAAAAAAAGACAATTAAAAAAAATATGATTAAAACAAGTAAATCATACGTGAATTAATTCATTTTGATGATAACATTTTTTGAAGGTGTAATTAAGAAAAAAACATACTCTAATAGCTGATATTTAAATAGATAAGGTCTTTATAATTTAATTCCTATTTATATTAAATCCACAACCACAAGTGAACATTGCTGGTAATTAATGAACTTGAATAAAAAGCTTGTCTATTAACCACTTTTGGTGTTTTTACGACCGTAATAGTTTTTTTCTTTTTTAGATTTTTTTTCATTCCATGCAACCTTATCGATTTTAAGACTGGAGTACAGTTCTTGTTTAGCTAACCTTAACAATAAGAGCAATTTAGCTAAACTAATGAATAATCTTTTGATGAAATGATGAAACAGTCTGTACACGTTTTTTAGAAACCATAATTTATTAAAAAAATTATACTTTTATTTTTTCCCAAACTTTAGGTTCTCCATCAAAAAATGAACAATCAGCATCTCTTTCTTTTAAAAATTCAACAATTTGTTTTTTTAATAAGCCATCAATGGTTTTAGGGCCATCGTAAATTAAAAAATCAAATGTTTTATCTTCTTTAGTTAATCTCTCTATTCTAAATACCTTTATTTTCTTTCCAATTCTAAGCTCTAGACCAAGACCAATGCTGTTGTTATTGAAAATAAGTCCCTTTCTTTTAAATCTTTTAAATTCCATGATATTTTGCAATTTGAGAAAATTAGATGAAGAAAAATAATAAAGAAAAAAGGATATGAGAGGCAACCATACCAAACATACCCCTTTATCTTATACATCATTACGTGAATAACGACAAATCAAAGTTAAACTAAAACAAGTAGATATAGAAATTAAAAACTGATGGATGAAAATTTATTTTTAATGTTTTAAAATTTGATAAAACTGCAAAAAAAAGATGTTTTTAGTACTTTTTTAACGATTTTCGAGGAAAAATAGAGTTTTTTGCTTGTTTTTTTACGTTTTTTGAAATTTAAGGCGTCTAAAAAAAGACAGTTTAAAGCTAAATAAAGTCTAGTTATTTAAAAAAATTGCTCATAATTGATTGCTTGAAAAAATATATAAGCATTCAAAGACATATAAAATAAAGCAGGCAAAGAGATCCAAAGACTGTCTTTTAGTTTAATTCTAACTGCTAGCCCGAGAAACATTAATAAGGCAAGACCTAATGAGGAAATAATAAGAATTAAATTAATCTCTAAACCAACAAGAAGACCTGCAGCCCCTAAAAACTGCAGTATAATTATTAATAAGCTCATTTTTTCAAGCTTGAACCTCTTGAATTCACTCTTCATATGGGGATTTATAAAGTAGGACAATACATAGGCAAAAAAAGACAAACTTGAAAAAAGTATGCAGAGAGTAGTACTATTTATGGTCATAAAAAAATTATGGCATGGATAAATAAGCAATAAACCCACACAATATTAAAAGCACCAATGAAGGCAAGTGCTTAATAAATGTATTCTTTATTTTGAAATGGAAAAACTGTGCTGACACCATGAAAAAACCCATAAGAACAGATGAAACAAAAACCAAAGATGGAAACCAAATTCCAGTGATGAGTAAAGTAGATAGTGCAATCTTACTTACGCCAACAAAATTTCTAGTTAAATCACTTAATCCAAAACTTTTAAATTCTGTAATTACATTGTGGTATCTAAAAACCCATACAAACGCAACAGAAAGTGCTACAGATACTTGTGCTAATTTCAATAAATCTTCCATCTTATTTTTTTTAAAGCAAATTTAAGTTTTTATTATGAAATATTACATGAAAAATTCATCTACATTTTTTGGCCTTACTAAATATTCCAAATAAATTAAATTGTGTAGAAATTGACTAAAATGAGGTTTTTTAAGCCAATTTATGATGTTTTTTAGCTAAATAATAGCATTTTTTGCCTTTTTCAAATTTTATGAAGTTTAAAAAAATTTGTCCAAAAGCTTAATTAAGTGACTATTTATCAATTTCAGTAAACAAAATAGTTATCATTATTAAATAGTGTAAATTAGACGTAAATTAATTTGCCATGAAAAAAAATTTAATCTCTATAATATTACTTTCTATTTCTATTTTCAGCTACGGACAATGCAATGGAAGATATCAGACAGAAATTTTTAATACCGTTTCCGTTTCTACAGTAAATTACTCTGATGTTTACAACGACTTCTATCATAAAATGGATATATACACACCAGATGGAGATACAGTAACCAATAGACCAGTAATATTATACTTGCATGGTGGAGCATTTTATGCAGGAGAAAAAGGGTCGGTAGATTGTGTAGATTTTTGTACTTCTTATGCTAAAAAAGGATATGTTGCAATTTCGGCAAATTATAGATTGGCAGCCAATGCCTTGACCTTTGCTTTTTACAACGATATTCAATATATCACCGTTTTAAAGGCAGTAGCAGATATTAAGGCTGCGGTAAGATATTTGAGAAAAGACCATGCAAATGGCAATACTTTAGGGATACACCCAGAAGGAATATTTTTAGGTGGCTATTCTGCAGGTGCTGTATTAGCTATTCATATGTCTTACATAGACTCAATAAGCGATTTGCCTACTTCGCCACTAGATGTTCAAGCTTTAGTTTCCAATATTGGAGGAACATTGGATGGAGATGCTGGAAACGACGGCTATTCGTCTGAAATTGGTGGAATTGTAAGTTTTGCTGGTGGAATAAATGATTTGGCGTGGGTAGATCCGTCAGATGATCCAATAGTTTTTATTCATGGCACCGATGACAATGTAGTAAATTTTAATTGTGGACCTGGGCTAGGACAAGCAACAGTTCTAAATCTTTGCGGAATGAATGCAATGAAACCAGCACTTGACAACGCTGGAATACTTAACGACACTATGGTTTATACAAATGGTGGACACGGCTGGGCCGGAACAGGTCATGCAAATCCTCTTTTTACTCAAGCAGTAGATTTTTCTACAAATTTTCTATATCCATTACTTCCATGTAATAATAGTTCTGTATCCATTACCGAAAAAGAAGACTTTGTCAAGCAATATCCAAATCCAGCAAATGAAATAGTTCATTATTTATCTGGGAAAATGATTGAAGAAATTGTTATTTTCAATCAAATTGGTCAGATTAAAAACAAAATAATAGTAAATAATAATGACTGCAATCTGGATTTAAGAGATTATGATAGAGGTATTTATTACGTAAGGCTTGTATTAGACGACTCAAGCATTATCTTAAATAAACTTTCAGTGTCTAAATAAAAATTAAAGTAAAATAAACTGATTGGAGAACTATTTACTTAGGAACTCTGCCTTGGTTACCAATTCCGTCTAAATCAATATTATCGCTATTTGTGTTTCCTATATTTGAATAATTTTCCTCTTTTTGCTTTTTACCATTGTATATTATATTCCAAATAAGGAATATTAAGTATATAGAAAATAATAAAAATCCAACTCCAAAAAATACTAAACTCATATTCTATTAATTTGGTTAATAGCTATAGTGAAAAGTAATATTGTTCCAGGCCAATGAGCAGAATATTGGGCTTCTTCAGTCATCCCAGCAAGACCTAACCCTATAGAGTATAACATACATGCAAAAGCAATAATTACTGGATACCATTTTATAAGAAAGTCTTTCATTTTTTATTTATTTAATTATTGAATGTAGGCTCTATTTGCAATAAATAAGTATTTGTTCAAAGGATATTCAATAAAATTATTCTTAAGATACCTAATCTGATTTTATCATAACTATTTATTATGCAAACTTCTTTAATGACCAGCCAATTAAAGCTCCAATTATTGCTCCCATTACTGCTGATAAAGCCGCGTCTGTTAAAACATAATTATAGGAAAAAATATTAGAAATTGACACCATTTGAAGGTCTATCATTAACCAAAGAGCAACTGTAGCAATAGCCCCAAAAACAGCTCCGTCTTTGAAATTGTCAATGTTTAAACGATCCATAAGGTAAATAAAGCCAAATAACTGTATTATTCCTACAATAAATCCGGAGACAAAATCTGGTGAAGATTTTACTGCCTCGGGAAATGCCTCTTGCCAAATAGCTAGTTGAGGTAGAAAAACAAAATTAGCAAATAAGCCACCAAGAATTGCGAAAGTAACAAAGGCTAACAAAAAAGAGATTACAAGTTTTTTCATAATTATGATATATTAATATTTTAAAATTTACAAAAAAAATCTAAGTACAAGAAGAAAAATAAAATATAATTTATTAATTTACTTTCTATTAAACAACAATTATAATTAATATTAACGTCAATAAATACCACAATCATGGTATTGACAATTTTAAACAAATTTATAACTTTAATTATATGAAAAAATTGATAGATATCCCTGATGAAATTGTTAAGCCCTTAAAAATTATGGCTGTAAATAATGATCGTGATTTAAAAAATTATATTCAAGATGTTTTAATAAGTCATGTCAAAAAAAGTAATTAATTTTTTGAATTGCTTTAGTTAATAAAACTAAATCCATTTTCTTAAAAAGGATTCCTCAAGAAATTAAAAAAAGCAAAGGGAGGTTAGTCCTTAATTACTTTTACTTCTTCTACTCTATCTCCATAAGCTACTTTTAGAAGGTATATTCCTCTTGCATAATCTTTTAAACAAATGATAGTTTCATTTGTAGTTTGAAGCTTATTTCCTATTAAATCATAAACCTCAGTTTGGATGTTGCCATTGAAGTTATCTATGCTAATTGTAATGTTTTCATTAGTTGGATTTGGAAAGATTAACATACTGTTATTCCAATTATTTACACCAGTTCCACTTACAAAAGTCACATTAAAAGTAGCGCTATCTGAGAAGCAATTATCAATATCACTTACAACTACCCAATAAGGTCCGTTGGCAGCGGGAGTAATACTTGTAGTAATCTCACCAGTACTCCAAACGTAAGAATAAGGAGCAGTTCCATTAATAGCACTAGCTTCAATATCATTCCCATTTTGTACGATATTTGCAATAATAGGGTTAATCGTTAAATTTAACGTCACAACACTATCACAACCTGCTGAATTGGATAAAGTATAATTAGCTGTATTATTACTAGCTGTATAAGTAGCCCCATCTATCCAAGTGTAACTATCACAAGCGGTTTGAGTATCAGTACCTGTGTTAGAGTTGTTAATTGTTAAGTCTAAAGTCACAACACTATCACAACCAGCTACGTTAGTTAGGGTGTGCGTTGCTGCATTATTATTGCTGGTATATGTAACTCCATCTATCCAAGTAAGACTATCACAAGCAGTTTGAGTATCAATTCCTGAACTAGAGTTGTTAATTGTTAGGTCTAACGTAACAACACTATCACAACCTGCTGAATTGGATAAAGTATAATTAGCTGTATTATTACTAGCTGTATAAGTAGCCCCATCTATCCAAGTGTAACTATCACAAGCGGTTTGAGTATCAGTACCTGTGTTAGAGTAGTATATTGCTAAAACTGTGTTAACAACGCTATCACAGCCCAAAGAATTTGACAATGTGTCTGAATAGCTACCAGCAGATGTTTGATAATTACCATTGATTAATGCACTATCACCGTTACATATTGAAACATTGACCTCAACAGCATTATTAAAGTTTTGTCCTTCTAAAAAGAATAATCCTTTTATTCCTTCGTCTATTCCCAATGGGAATATTGGAGAAGAAACATATCCTGAAGTATCGATTCTAAAATATAATTCTTCATTGACATCAAAACATAAAAATTCTCCATATCCTGAGTAAGTTGATGACCCAACATTTCCTATTTCATCAACACCTAATCCATGTAAATTGATACTTTGTACACTAAAAGTTGTTAAATTTATTTTTTCCATAATAACATCACCAGACCCCCAACCACTCCAGTGATATATATTATTATCGTCTGGGCAATATTCTATTGATTCACCATCATCACCATTTCCTAAAGAATCTAGATATGTTAAGACTGCTGTTGTAGGGTTAATCGTATATAAAATTTCAGGATTATCTGCTCCATCACCTGTAACTCCATATAAAGTTCCATTACTTGAAAATGTTAAATTTGCTATTTTATCACTCAATGGACCCCTATCTAAAATGGCACCATTTGTTAAGTCTAAAACACCAAGACGTCTTATTTGATAACCATTGGTATCTTCATCATTATCAATTTTATAAACTAAAAAGGGTATTCCACATGGATCTGTATCTGCTCCATTAACTCCAATAACATTTCCTAAAATTGAAGAAAGCCCAATTGTATATAGTGAATCTAGAGTTTGGGAATTTACGGCTTCTAAAACACTAGTCGTGTCATTTCCAATTTCCCAAGCTGGAAAAGCATATGCAGTTCTTGGACACGTATCTATGATGTGAATTGGTCTACCAAAATTTGTACAACCATTTAAGTTAGTTTTCGACTGGTTATACTCTCCATGTCTACTAGCATAAATAGAATTGGAATTAGCTCCAATAATAGCCCTATTGTTGTAGAACCATTGAAGAGAACCACCACTAGCACCAGAAATAAGTATGCTTTCATTGCAAGTTAAGATTGAATCATTTGGTGTGATGTTAACATTAGGAACATTAAAATTTCCTTCTTGAAATACCAAGCCTTTTACGTAATCATTGCCAATTGGTTCTATTGAATCAGAAACATATCCTAAAGTATCAATTCTAAAATATAATTCTTCATTTACATCAAAACATATGAATTCACCATTTCCAGCATAAGTAGAAGCACCAACATTTTGAATGAGATTACTGCCAACTCCAGTAAGAACTATTGAGTCTTTTACAAGAGTTAAAAGATCAATACTTTCCATAATAACATCACCAGAACCCCAACCACTCCAATGATAGATTTTATTATTATCTGGACAATATTCTATTGATTCACCATCATCACCATTTCCTAAAGAATCTAGATATGTTAAGACTGCTGTTCTAGGGTTAATCGTATATAAAATTTCAGGATTATCTGCTCCATCACCAGTAACTCCATAAATTGTTCCGTCTGAGGAAATAGTAATATTTGCAATTTTATCAGATAATACTCCTCTATTTGTTATGACCCCGCTAAACAAATCTACAATTCCTAGATTGCGATCATCAGTTTGATCAGTTTTAAAAATAATATATATCTGTCCACAAGGGTCAGAATCAACACCATTAACCCCATCAACTAAACCTATATCTGAGGATAAAGGTATATATCCTAATGTGTCAAAATTAGTAGAATCTAAAAGCTCAATATAAGAATTATCTGCTCCAAATGAATAAAGAGTGTCTTGGGCACTGAAAGACCAAAAATTAAAAACTAATAAAATTGCAAGCAAGAATTTATATAAAAATTTCATATTTAATTTTTTTTAAAAAGTTAAGAATTTATTATGAATTAAAAAAATCATACGAATTAGGTGAAAGCGCAGCTTGTGAAATGTATTATGGAAACTGCAAGTGAAACTAAGACGAACTTACTGGAGCACCAAAAAAACTTTGTTTACCGCATCATTTATAGATACACTTTTCCCACTATCAACTCCAGGATTTCCACCATCTAAATCAAATCCTATTTGAACCCAAACTTGTTGGTTAAAACATGTAATTGGAAATCCAAGCATCAGGAATGAGAACATAATACTGTAAGTTTCTTCATTTTGTAAGTTTTAAACCATCAAGTTAAGAAAAAGCAAATCCTATTCAAAAGATAATAGGTGTTATTATGTTAATTGACTTAGTTAAGAAAGCAAAGGGAGGTTAGTCTTTAATAACTTTTACTTCTTCTACTCTGTTCCCATAACCAACTTTTAAAATATAAATTCCCTTAGAATAATCACTTAAATTTATGATAGTTTCATTGGTAATTTGCAATCTATTTCCAATTAAATCAAAAACTTCTGTTTGAATTTTTCCATTGTAATTGTTTATTGAAATATTAATATTTTCTTTGGTTGGATTAGGGAAAGTTTTTATAGTAAATTTTTCATATTTATTTTGAATATCAGTATTTGTTCTTGCCCAATTATGGGTAAAGAGAAAATTTCTATGACCACAGCTATCATCAATTAAATTAAAAATTAATGAATCATTAGAAATTTGATAAGAATATTTTCCTATAATGTCAGCGCATTGATAAATTGTATCAATGGTATAAAATTCAATATAATTTGAAGAATCATTATATAAAATTTTGTTTGGAATATATGCAATCATACTATCAGAACTTGCAGTAAGCGTATCGTTACCGAATGAATAATTTTGAGGACCAACAAGAAAAGGAACTGTTAAATTTAGGTCAACAGCCCAATTTGTAAACTGCAAGGACTGAGAATTTACTAATACTGGAAACATAAATAAGAATAGTAATTTCCTCATTTCATAAGTTTTAAACCATTAAAGTAAGAAAAAGTTGGCTGTCCACAATGTCCATACTGTCCACACTATTTAAAAATGGACACGTTGTCCTTGACTGTCCACATCATCAAAATAGCCAAAAACCAAATAAAAGTGAGAGTATTGCATTTCATCTGCAAAGAAAAAAGCCCCAAAAAAGGGGCTATTAACAGATTAGTGGAGAAGATGAGATTCGAACTCACGACCTCTTGACTGCCAGTCAAGCGCTCTAGCCAACTGAGCTACATCCCCAACTTATCACGAAAATAATTAATTAATTCTATTACAGCTTAGTAATGATTGTATTTCGATAGGCTTTGGTGCCTCTTACTTTTACTATGTAAATCCCCTTAGACCAATCTGAAGTTGGTAATTTTAAGTTTTGAAGATTATTTACATCTAGCATTAATTTACCATCTAAACTATAGATAGCCAAATAAACTTTTTCATCAAACTGTATGTTAAATTCGTCTTTGAAAGGGTTAGGATAAGCATTGTAAGAAATTAAATTTGGACTAATTGCTGAAAAAATATTACATGGGCTTCTAAGGGATTGGAACCAATTAAAAGCTGAAGACAAAGCGGGTAAAATACACCCCCCATGGTCATTATTTCCCATATTTATTGCCTGCACATCCAAAGCTCCATTGTTAGTCATAGAATTTTCTGCATTTAGAGCATTGGTATATGCAATCTGCTCATCAGCAGTACAATAATACATTCTTAATGGATTTAAGGGTAGCCAGTCGTAATTGTCATTATCAATAAGTGCCCTCCACCAAGGGTGGTTCTTATTAACTGAATCATTAATAAAATTATTCAAAGAAGAATCTCTAATTAATAAATTCATCTGGTTTGGAATAAGACTATTTAATAATCCCATTTCTAAAGTAGTGTTATTCCCACTAAAAAAAGGAGGAACTATTGTATCGTATGGAGAATAAAGTACATCTGACCAAGAATTAAATATATTTCCATAAGCCAGTTGGTAGGATGCAAGAAGGTAAACTATATATCCCGGGTTAGAATAGGAAGATGGAGAAATAATAGTATCTGCCATTATTCCTGAAAGATCATAAGGCCCAGAGCAAGGAGCAGAAGCTATAATATTAAATTCAGACTGCAGATTTTCATCTTTTATAAACTTTGTCGTAGCCATACATGCATGACCTCCTTGGGAATAACCTGTTAAAAACAGCTCATTATTATCTACAAAATTGTTAGTGCTTAAATATTCTCTGGCGGCTCTGACCATATCTATTGAAGCAGTCGCTTCAGTATGAGCATGGACATAAGGATGAAGCCCTGGACTATCTCCCATGCCAATATAGTCTGGCATACAAACAAAATATCCTCCTGCAGAAAAAACTTTTCCAATAATTGCCTCAGAATTATTATGAGAAGGAACATCATTTTTTCTTAACGTAGTTCCATGATTATATATTGCAATTGGAAAATCATTACAACTTGTATTTTTGGGAATAAAAAATGCCCCAGTAGCAATGACAGGTAAACTATCTGTATTTACCGTGTTGTAGGTCATCTTATACATATCCACATCGTAATCTAAATTTAATCCTGTCGCTCCACTAAATATGGAGGAGGAAGAAGAATTTAAAAAGTTACATGAAACCAAATATTGAGAGTATGCTTCGTTATTCAGCATTAAAATTAAAAATAGAATCTTACAAAAATTGACCAATATTTACAGTTTTTTAGGAAAAGTCTTAAGAAATTTTTGTTTAATCAAAATTTCTTATTAAAATCTTAATTTAAAGTAAATATTTTTAAAAGTAGATGTTTATGTTTTTAAACGTTTAAAATGTAGGTGTCAAAACGAAAAAAATGATTAATAATTCGAAGAAAAAAATGTTTTTTATAGAACTACAAACTCTTTTAGGGGTTAAATTTTACTCTTTAAATGGAATTAATTATTTATTTTAAATATATTAGATTTAATAAAGAAAATAAAATTACATTATGAAATTAAAACAAATTTTTACAATTGGAGCAGCTTTAACTTTTCTTCAAGCTCTTCCTGTATATATATCTATGGTCATACCTGATATGAAAAATATGCTCATGGAAGATGCTTTTGGATCAGAAATAAACTATACTAAAGAACTTACTATGATGAGTGATTCATTTTTTCTTGTTGTAGGAGCTTTGTATACAGGCATTGCATTTGCTATGATAGGAGCTATGTCTATTGCTGATATTACCGCGAAAAAACGAGTTTCTTTTTTGTTTTTTATTATTACTGGGTTTACAGCCCTTCCAGATTTAATTTCTGCAATTAAAAGCGAGCCTTCAGCACCATTACCTGTAATTTTAATGAACCTAATTGTAATTGGCTTATTCTTTTATGGTTCACAAAAAGCTACAGAATAGTAAACAATTTAAAATAAGAAAAACAATTCAAATATCTTGAATTAATCCATTTCATAAACTCATTTGATGTTTTTATTTGACTTAATGGTTCATTATATAAATGGGAGTCACAAAATATTATCGTAACTCCCAAATCATTAACGTGGGCCCAGAAGGGCTCGAACCTTCGACCCCCTGATTATGAGTCAGGTGCTCTAACCAACTGAGCTATGGGCCCTAATTCAGTGTTAAACTAAATTGGTTGGCAAATTTGCAAAAAAAAATCTAATTACTTTAAAGTAAAACCAATAATTTACTCTATTGTCCAGCTAATTCCTCCCATTAACCATCTTCCTGGCATTTTAGCACCTAATATATTCTGGTATTCTTTGTCTAGTAAATTAAGAATCTGAACATTTAAAGAAAGTTTATTATCCATTAATCCATAACCAATTCTTGTATTTAAAAGTCCATAACTAATCTCTAAATCAGTAGATATGGATTCTGCATTCTGGGCAGTTCTTTCTTTGTACAAGCCAGAAATAGAGAATTGGAAAGAGTTGTAATTTAAAATTAGCTGCGCATTAAGTAGATGCTTTGCAAAGCTTGATAAATAAATTCCTAGAGTGTCGTTGGTAATATCTGAAAAAGTATATCCCATTTGCCAATTTAAAGTGCTGTTCTCTGAAATGAGAAATTTAGAGTTTAACTCTAATTCAAACCCATTGACATTTACATCCTTAATATTTTTTGCAAATGTATAGTTTGCCCCAGGAACTAAGTCACCTATACCACTATCAATATCACTTTCATTAGTCAAAATATAATCTATAATATTCCTAGACTGTCTGCTAAAAATGGTTGCTTTAAATAAAGCATTTTTAAATGGAGAATAGTTAATTCCTATTTCTTCTGACCATCCTCTTTCAGCCATTAAATTTGGGTTTCCTAATCGTATATAAGTCTTTAAAGAAATATTATTATTATATCTTTCCGTGTAATCTGCTGCTCTTATACTTCTACCTGCTGAAGCTCTTAATGTCAAATTAGGTAAATTAAAAGCAGCATTTAATTGAGGACAAAATTCAAACCCATAATTTTCATCATAATCTTCTCTAGCGATAGTAGTTAAAACTAGATTATTTAACTTGTAAACCCCCATTAAGTAAGCTCCAAAATGATAATCGCTATGATTTCCCCTATCGTTACTTTCAATTTTCCTTAAATCAGCTTGAATTCCAGATTTAAAAATAAATTTCTCATTAATTTCATTTGAATTATTTACTGTGAAATTTAAATAATCCATTGTGTGCATATTAGGATCTGCATTTGGAGTGTATAGAAATTCATCTGAAGATCTTTTATAGCTAGCATTAATATCTAATAAAGACCCTGTTGAAGTTTTTCTTTGGAGCTGAACTCTATTAAACCAGTTAGAGGTTATTTCTGTAGATTTGTCTGACAGGTAAGAAGTGTAAAAATATCTTGCATTAAAATCGCTAGAAAGAATGGAGGATCTAACTTTTAATTCCCACAAATCATTTATTTTAAATCCTGCTGAAACACTTATATTTTTAATATCAAAATAATTTCTATAACCCTCCAAAGTTGTAGAGTCATTAACTGTAACTGGTAAAATACTATCTCCAATAGAATTATTTATAGATGCCCCTAAGCCAACATAAAATTTATTGGATTTATGAAAAATACTTGCTGTAGAACTTACTAGTTTATTGTCTCCGTAGCTGATAGATCCAGATGAAGTAGTTCCATTTTTTAAAGCGTCGAACCCTTTGGTAATAACATTTATTACCCCTCCAACAGCATCTGGTCCATACATAGAAGCTCCTGCACCTTTTAAGATTTCAATTCTCTCTATTTCCATATTTGAAACAGGAACATAGCAATTAAAATGCCCAGTCAATGGATCGTTAATTTTCATGCCATCAATTAAAACCAAAACTTGAGAAAAAGTAGAACCTCTCATTACAATATCACCTTGTACACCAAATCCTCCACGAGACTGAATTTCAACACCACAAATAGTTTGTAATAACTCGTAAAAAGTAGTAGCTGGCAATTGTTGGATTTGTTCTTTGGTCAAAATACTGATACTTCTCCCGGTCTCGCTGGCTTTTAAAGGAATTCTAGTGGTTTGTACTAGCAAAGTATCTAAACTGAAGCTTTGCTGAGCACTTGGTTTAATAAATAACGAAATGAAAAGGGAAATGATTAAAAAATATTTCAAAATGAATAAATGTTTAATTTTTTATAATATATCTAAATTCGAGACAATTTTAATAATTTGTTTTGATTAATTAAGGGAAATGACGGAAATTAAAAGTATAATATTTGACTTAGGAGGTGTGATTTTAAATCTAGATTATTCTAAAACTGTAGATGAGTTTAAAAAAATTGGTGTTTTACATTTTAAAAAATTATACAGTCAAAAAAAACAAACGCTTCTTTTTGATAATTTTGAAAAAGGAAAAATAAAGCCAGGAGAATTCATTTCTTCTTTAAAAGATTCTGAAAATTTAAAAATAAAAGAAATCGATTTCATCAATGCTTGGAATGCAATGCTTTTAGAAATTCCTATTGAAAAACTAATATTTATATATGGTTTAAAAAAAGATTATAAAATATTTTTGTTGAGCAACACGAATGAAATACACATTAAAAAATTTAAGGAAGATTTGAAAAAGAACAATATGCTAGAACAATTCTATAATTGTTTTGATAAAATATATTATTCTTCAAGAATGGGAAAGAGAAAACCAGAGAAAAGTTGCTTTAATCAAGTCTTGGAAGAGAATGGGTTAATGGCTGAAAATACCTTATTTGTCGATGACTCTATTCAGCATATTGAAGGTGCTAAAAAAGCAGGAATTAAAACCTTTCATTTAGAAAAAAACAAGTCTATACTGGATCTTGTTCCTGACATAATTCAATCAAAATATCACCAGTAGATTTAGGATGGAAAAAACAAATAAGTTTATTATCTGCACCTTGCTTAATATCCCCGATAGCTTCAAATCCCAAATTAGTAAGCCTTGCTAACTCTGCGTGAATATCTTCTACATGAAGTGCTAAATGGTGCATACCTTGCCCTCTCTTATTAATAAACTTTTTAATTGGGCTATCTTCCTTAGTTGCTTCAAGTAACTCAATTTTAGATTCTCCTATCTTATAAAAATAAGTTTTCACTCCTTCAGATTCAATCAATTCGGTTTTATAGGATGTTTCACCAAATAGCTTTTCAAAAATTTCATTGCTTTTTTTAGGATTTTCCACGGCAATTCCAATATGTTCTATTTTTTTTATCATCGTTTCTAATTTATGAATTTAAGACAACTTACAGAATATAAATATTAGATATAATTGAAAATAAAATTTAAAGATCACTTGTTTTGTAAATAAACTTTTGAAAACTCTGTAAATAGCAGTATTTTCACCAAACTTTAATTTTAATTTGCATTTTATGTTTGGGATTTTTAAAAAAAAATCAGAAAAAGATACTTTAATGAAAAAGTACAATGCCTTAACAGAAGAAGCTTATAAGTTATCCCACTCTAACCGATCAGCAAGCGACCAAAAAACTAAAGAAGCCAATGATATTCTAGATAGAATAAAAATATTGGAGTCGGAAGAAAATAAATAAGTTTTCCTGAGAGTGTTTTAAATTTATAATTTCTTATGAAAGATCGTGAGCTTGCAGAAAGCATACTAAAAGTTACTAGAGAACATCCTGAATATAGCTACAATTACAAGCAAATAGCTGCTGTTTTAGGAGTTAAAGATGCATTTATAAGAAAAAGAATTGTTACCCTTTTGCAACAGCTTGCTAATAATGGAGTTTTAAAGGAAATAGAACGTGGTAAATACCAAATAAAAGAAGGCAATAAAGAACTGGTTGGTCATATACAGACTGTAAGTAAAGGTGGTGGATATTTTATGTCCCCAAAAATTGAAAAAGATATCTATGTTCATCCATCCAATCTTAAAAACGCTCTTAATGGAGATAAAGTTCTTATTAAAAGTAGTTTGTATAAAGGAAAAGAAGAGGGAAGAGTTCTTAAAATAATTGAACGCGTAAAAAAAGAATACATTGGTGTTATTGAGATTTCTGAAAAATTTTGCTTTTTCATTCCTGACGATAGAATGGTGAAAACACATTTTTTTATTGAAAAAAAACATGTCAATAAAGCAAAAAATGGACAAAAAGTAAAAGTTAAATTTCTATCATGGCCAAAAAACGCAAAAAGCCCTCAAGGTGCAGTAACAGAGATTATAGGGAATCCTGGTGAAATAAATGTTGAAATGAATTCTATTCTTTCAGAATTTGGATTTCCAACTAAATTCCCAGTTCCTGTAATTAAAGATTTAGACTCTATTCCAACCCCAAATTATGACAAAGAGGCTAAGAAAAGAAGAGATTTTAGAAAAGTAACTACTATAACTATTGACCCTGTTGATGCGAAAGATTTTGATGACGCATTGAGTTTCAAAGAGCTAGATGATGAAATAACTGAAATAGGAGTTCATATTGCAGATGTGGGGCATTTTATAAAAGAAAAATCTATTATTGATAATGAAGCTTTTCAAAGAGGAAACAGCGTGTATTTGGTAGATAGAGTAATTCCAATGCTCCCTGAAAAACTAAGCAACGTCCTATGTTCTTTAAGACCAAAAGAAGATAAATTAACATTTTCGGTAGTATTTAAAATCAATAAAGTGGGGAAGGTTTTAGATACCTGGTTTGGCAAAACAGTTATCCACTCTAACCATAGATTCACCTATGAAGAAGTACAAGAAATTATTGAAGGTAAAAAAAATACTTTTTCCAAAGAAATTAATGTTCTAAATGAATTTGCTAAAATTATTCGTTCTAAAAGACTGGATAGTGGAGCGCTTAATATTGAAAGTTCTGAAGTTAAATTTCAACTGGACGACAAAGGGACTCCAATAGGAACCTACATAAAGGTTTCCAAAGAAGCTCATCAATTGATAGAAGAGTTTATGCTTCTTGCCAATAAACATGTTGCAATAAAAATGGGTAAACCAGCAAAAAATAAACTTGTTTCTCCATTTGTTTATAGAGTTCATGACGATCCAAATGAAGAAAAACTTAATGATTTAAAAATTTATTTAAAGTCAATGGGTTATGAAATAATAAGAAAGAAAAATAAACCTATTTCTTTTTCTTTAAATGAAGTGATGCAAAAAGCGAAAAAAAGAAAAGAACTACAGTTAATTTCCCCTATGGTGATTAGATCAATGTCTAAGGCTGTATACAGCTCTGATAACATAGGACATTATGGTTTGGCATTTCAATATTATACCCATTTTACGTCTCCTATAAGAAGATATGCAGATTTAATTGTACACAGAAAATTAATTAAATCTTTAGAAGAAAAAAATTCCCATAGTAAAGATCAGTTAGAACATACGTGTAACCATATTTCTAAAATGGAAAAACAGGCAGTAGATGCAGAAAGAGCATCTATAAAATATATGCAGGTAGTGTTTTTAAAAGAACAAATAGGACAACAATTTACTGGAATGATATCTGGACTTACAGATTGGGGAATTTATGTTGAACTCCACGAAAATAAGTGTGAGGGAATGGTTCCTTTAAACTCCATGAAAGAAGATCAGTATTTTTACGATCCAGAGAAAAAATCTACAACAGGCTATAAAACTCGAAAAACCTATACAATGGGGCAAGAAGTTAAAATAATTGTCAAAAAGGCAGATTTACATAAAAGACAAATAGACTTTAAGATTATCAACTAGTTTTTTATAAAAGACTTAATTAAAACCTCTTCACCTTGTTTTAACCTTATAGAATAGTACCCTTTACTAAGTTTTGAGGTATTTAAATAAACAGTATTTGAATTGATTTTATTTTTGGACAAAACTTGTTTTCCCATAATATCAAATACAGCTAGCTCTGAAATTATTTTTGAACTTGAAACAGTTAAGTTATAATTTGCTGGATTTGGAAAAATAGAGGCTTCGTTATTATAAGAAGTATTAATTGCCGTGGTGTTTTCATAGGAAATATTGATATTATCAATATACAAATCATTTCCTCCTCCGGATTCAAATTCAAATTTGAATCTGAAATTTTGAACACAAATTGGTCCTATTAAGCTGGTAATATTAGCTTCTCTCCAATCATCAAAAGAAGGAATAAAGTTGTTTTGATCTGGTGCAGTAGCTAGTTGGCTGTACTGTATTATCTTTCTTACCGACCATGTTTTTCCACAATCATTAGATGCCAAAACTTTCAGATAATCGCTGTTGGAAGTGTTTTTTCTAGCAAAAGCATATTTAAAATTGAAATATACTTTAGTAGAATCTGATAAATCAAAAGTTCTACTTTCTAAAACGTGTTTAGTTCCTTCAGCAACACCATTATTTTGAACTTTTAAACAGTGAGATCCATTGTAAGAAACCTCATCTGTAACTGACCAATTTCCAATATTAGATATCCATTCTGGAGAATTAAAACTAATATTTTCAAATCCCTCGTAAAAAGGCAATTGTTCTCCTTTATAATCCATTACAATAACTGCATCATTTTTAAGTTCAGTTAAAAAGTTTAAGCTATCGCCAGAAGCAGTTAATGAAACATCAAATACACCCGGTGATGGATAAGTAGTATAAAGACTTTCTAAATTAGAAATACTTGGGGATGCACTAGGAAAATTCCAACTCCATGAAATTGGATTGTGGTAAGAATAATCTTGGAAATACAAACTATCACCAGAGCAAGTAATGTATCTATTAGCGAAAAAATCAGCTTTGCAAAAAGGGGCTGTTGTATCTATGCCCGTTGCTAAATGATTTGCTGCAGTAATTAAATTGGATCTTCCCCCAAGACTAGAAGTTAAAGCTGTTCTCATTCTTGCTTTTTGACCTAAAGTAAACATCTTTCTACATGGACTGTATTCCATATGGTTTTCAATATTAGAAACTGAGCCACAAGTTGTTTCATTGTAATTACACCACTGAGACCCAATTGTATTTGGTGTGTCTGCTACTCCGTCATCTGAACTGCAATTTGATGCCAGTCCTGGTTCATTAGTGCTTCCCCAAGTATGTGGTAGATTTAACCAATGCCCAACTTCATGTACAAATGTTTTACTTCCAGATGGATTTCCGGTTCCAATACTTCCACAATAATCGTGTCTTAACCATATCCCATTATTCATAGTATTTCCAAAAAATGAGGAAGGATAATAAGTATACCCAGCAATACCTGTTCCTACTGAACCACAAACAAAGACATTTAAATACTCATTTCCAGGCCAATTTCCTTGAAATACATTGTTATACATCATAACATCATCTACCTGGTCTGATCCGTTGATATCTCCATTGTTGTATGAATAAGGGCTTTGAGTCATTGTAACTCCACTAAAACAAGTTCCGTCAGGGGCTTTGGTTGCTAAAACAAACTCTACTTCAATATCTGCAATTAGTGGTTTGAATAATGAGTCAACGGTGGCTGTATCTGCTCGCAGAGCTCTTAAGTCTCTATTCAAAATTGCAAGAGCATCCAAAACTTGTGATCTGTCAATTTTCTCCACTCCGTTATTGTGAACAATATGAAAAACAACTGGTATTTTATACAAAACACCCTTATTTTGAGCCCCAGATGAATATTGAGTATTAGACCTGATTCTTTGTTCTTTTTCGTGTAAACTCTTAAAAGTCGAATCTTTTAATAATTTGGATAATATTATATGGTGGCCACAAGAAAAATCTTGAGACTGGGCAGTAAGACTATTATTTTCAGAAAATGAAATTACTAGTGCCAATGATAAATACTGAAAAAAAATTTTCATAGACGGTTAAAGTTATAAAACTGATTTATAATAATGGCTTACAAAAGAAAATAATCAAGCAATTTGAATAAATTCTTCATCAATTAATGGCTCTCCTTGGTATTTTCTAAATAACTGAATTGTGGCAACTACGTCTTTTTCACAATATTGAATAATTCTTTCTAAATCTTTGTCCTGATAAAAAACTTTGGCTACTTGACTCCCATCCATATCGTCTTTTGGGGTTGGTATTTTAAAAATATAGGTCAATAAATCTAGAGAAGTGTAGTTTTTAAAATCTCCAAATTTCCATAGCTCCATAGTATCTAAATGTTTTATTTCCCAAGGTTTTTTCCCAGAAACATTTAACATATAAGGAATTTTTAAATTGTTTATTAAAATCCTTCTACATAAAAAAGGGATGTCAAACTCTTTACCGTTATGGGCGCAAAACAAGAAATCTGGACTATTATAATAGCTATTTAAAAGGTCTAAAAAATCTTGAAGAAGAACTATTTCGTCTTCATTTGCTATGCTTTTAATGCGAATCTGAGTTTCCCCCTCTTTTTGCAGAACAAACCCTAGAGATATACAAACTACTTTTCCAAATTCAGCATAAATTCCAGCTTTTTCGTAAACTTCTTCTGCATTTAAATTCTCTCTCTCCTGAATAAATCTTGTCTTTCTATCCCAAAGTCCTTGCCCTCTTTCATCTAACTCGTTGTATTCAAAAGTTTGAGGAACTGTTTCAATGTCAAAAAAAAGAATCTTGCTATAGTTGATGTTTTTAAGCATTAGTTATTTCTTATCTATCCAATTAATACCAAACAAAATCTTAAAGTTTTTTTTGAATCGAAGCTTTAACACTTTCATATCAATTTCTTGATTGGTTTCTTTTTGCAAAGAGGTAACAGATTTATCTTCAATTCCACAAGGAACAATATGATTAAAATAATCCAAATTAGAATTTATATTAAATCCTATGCCATGCATAGTAACCCAGCGACTACATTTTACTCCAATTGCACAAATTTTTCTAGGTGTTTCTTTTATATCATCTACCCAAACTCCAGTAAACCCCTCTATCCTTTGTCCAACAACACCATAATCTTGGAGTGTTAATATTACAGTTTCTTCTAAAAGCCTTAAGTATTTATGGATATCAGAAAAAAAATAATCTAAGTCTAAAATTGGATAAACTACCAATTGTCCTGGACCATGATATGTAATATCTCCTCCTCTGTTGATTTTATAAAAAGATATATTCTTTTCTTTTCTTTTCTGACCATCAATCAAAAGATTTTTCAAGTCACCACTTTTTCCCAGAGTATATACATGAGGGTGCTCACAAAAAATTAAATGGTTTTTAGTAGAAACCCTATCTTCAGGAAACTTTCTATTTTTTATTTTCAGCTGTACAGAAGCGTCAAATAACTTAGTCTGATAATCCCAACATTGCTTATAGTCTATTAGTCCTAAATCCTCTAATTCAACCTCAGGGTGGTTCATATCTTGGCTAATTCGGCCTTTAAAAAGTTAATTACTTCTACTTCTACATCATCAACTTTATAAAGTTCTGCTAAATAAACCGATATCCAATCTCCCAATAAAATATGGTAAAAGGTTTGTGCAAGAAAAGAATCTCCTTTTGCAGTAAATTCTAGAACAGTAGAAGTATGTTTTTTAAAGATGTCTTTACATATATCAATCCTAACCGATGAACGTGGATGCTCATAAGAAGATCTGAAAATTATTACTGCATATTCTTCTTTTCCTCCAGCCCAGCCAACAAGTTCATTATGGTTCATTTCAGGAAAAACATGTGCCCATCCCAATGCTTTAGAATTTTCGTTAATCTGCTGTTTGAATCTTACTATTACACCCTCCATGGAGGATTCAGAATAAGTAACAAATGTTTTGTTTTGCAATGCTTCGGCGGTTTGCTTAGCGGTAGAAATTATATCCTCAACCTCTTTATCCAAAAGAGCTACTGTTGCTTTGGTCTGCTCTACATAATCGTTGTTGACAAACCCATAATGATTGAAAAGAAATAGTTGCTGAATAACAGAATAGGTAAGCATGGCTCTTGGGGAAAATGCTTTTGGTAAAATTAAAAGGTTATAGTCGTTTTCTTTTGCAATTTCAGCAAGTTTTCCACCATGAGTGATACAAGCAATTTCAGAATTTGCTTCCTGAGCAACTTTTAATGCTTCGAGAGTTTCCTCAGTATTACCAGAAAAACTAGAAACAATAACCAAAGTATTTTCATTAATGAACTTTGGCATAGTGTAATCGTTGTTGATTACAGCTGGTATTTTGAGTTGATCAGCTACTATTTGAGTAGCAATTTTCCCACCTATACCGGAGCCACCTAACCCAGTAATTACAATGTTGTTAATTTGGTTTTTAGATGGCTTTAAATTTGCCTTTTCGCCTATTTCTAATGCTTCTGATAGTTGTGCTGTAAATTGTTTTACTAGTCTTCTCATTTTTATTTTTTATATAGTTGCTATACACTTTAATTCTATTGCAATTGGTGTTGGTAAAGAGTCAATTGCAACGGTTGTTCTACAAGGTTGATTTTCTTTGAAATAGGTGGCGTAAATCTCATTAAATTTTTTGAAATCTCTTTTCATATTCACTAAAAAAACGGTAATATCTACTAATTTTTCCCAAGAAGATCCGCTTTCTTCTAAAATAGTTTTTACATTTTGAAAAACACTGTGACATTGAGCTTCAAAATCAAATATTTTAAAATTTCCATTGTGATCTAATTCCAACCCTGGAACAAAAGAATCGTTAGCGTCTGAGTTTGCTTTTCTCGGTCCAACACCAGAGAGAAATAATAGATTACCTACTTTTCTAGCATGTGGATATAGCCCTACTGGTTTAGGTGCTTTTTCGGAATTTATTTTTGATGAGTCCATAAAATCTTTAATAATTAATATCGAAATTAGTCATAACTTATACATACATTGGTCGTTTCTGTAAAAAAATTCAAAGCATAACTTCCTCCCTCTCTGCCAACACCTGATTCCTTCATCCCTCCAAAGGGAGTTCTCAGGTCTCTCACCAACCAACAATTTATCCAAACAATTCCTGAATCTAATTTTAACGACATTCTGTTTGCCCTCTTTAAATCTGAAGTCCAAACCATACTGCACAAACCATACTTAGTGCTATTTGCAAAATTTAAAACTTCTTCTTCGCTGTCAAATGGCATTAAAGTTACGACAGGACCAAAAATTTCTTCTTGATTTGTTGAGCAATCGTAGCTAAGACCTTCAAAAACAGTTGGCTCTAAAAAATATCCATTAGAGCACTTGCCTTTAGGAATAAATTTATTTCCTCCAGCTAATAGAATTCCTCCATCTTTTTTAGCGACTTCAATATGGGTTAGAACTTTTTCCAAGTGTTGCTGTGAAACTAAAGAGCCAATTTTTGAAGATTTTTCTAATGGATCTCCAATTGTTAAACTTTTTACTTTTTTAAGAAATTTTTCTTTGAAAACCTTATAAATTTTTCTCTCTACAAAAATTCTTGAACCACACAGACAAATTTGACCTTGGTTAGAAAATGAGCTTAAGACAGAACTAGATACAGCTTTTTCTAAATCACAATCTGCGAAAATAATATTTGGGTTTTTTCCGCCTAATTCTAAACTTAGTTTTTTGAACATTGGGGCAGCAACTTCGGCAATTTTTTGTCCTGTTAATGTTCCTCCAGTAAAAGAAATAGCTTTAATATTTGGATGTTTGGTAATCTCAAAACCCACTTTAGCTCCTAACCCATGAACAATATTTAAAACTCCTTTAGGCAAGCCAGCATCTATACAAATTTTTGAAAACAAGAAAGCTGTCATTGGAGTAATTTCAGAAGGCTTTGCAACCACTGTATTTCCTGTAGCTAAGGCAGGTGCGATTTTCCAAGTAAATAAATAAAGTGGAAGATTCCAGGGAGAAATACATCCAACAACTCCAATTGGCTTTCTTAAAGTATAGTTAATAGCCACTTGACTCATTTGGTGGCTTTCAGAATTTTCATGTAGAATTGCACTAGCAAAAAAAGACATGTTAGTAGCTGCTCTTGGGATATCTACTTTCTTTGCAAGAGCCAAGGGCTTACCGTTATCTACAGATTCTGCAAAAGCTAAATCATCTTGCCTTTCTAGAATTAGATTTGCAATTCTTTGTAAGATAGTTGCTCTTTCCTTTATGGTTGAATTACTCCATATTGGAAATGCATTTTTTGCTGCTTTTTGAGCGTTCTCAACATCTTCTTTGGTAGAATCTGGAATTAAACTGTAAACTTCTCCAATAGCTGGGTTATAGTTGTCCAACCATTGGTTAGATAAGGGTTCTACTAGCTCTCCGTTAATATAATTAAATATTTTATCCATATTATTGACAGCGACTATATGCGCGTTGAAATTTAATTTGTTCTGACTCGCTTTTTTCCAATTGATTTAAAATGTCAATATATAAAACATTACAAGAATCCGTCCAAAAATTAATCTCTACTTCTTCTTGTGCTCTGTGCAATTGAGTATAACAGTTGCATAATTTTTCTGCCATTGGATGTTTTTCCTGACAAGAGAAAAATAAAGCTGAAAATATTATTATACAAAAGAAATGTCTCATATAATTTAAAATTAGTTATAAAATTCAGGTTTAAACTTAATAATTGTAATCAAATTCGAAACTAAGTCTTGGGATAAAATTGTTTTTAAAATTAAAGTGGAGGGATCGTATAAAAGTTCTTTATGAATTACTCGTATATTGTCTTTGTATTCATCCATAAAAGTGACGTTGCCCCATTCATCATAATCGTACCTAAGCTCCTTTATTGGAGTTTCATTTTCACTATTAAAATATTGAATAGATTTTAAAAATCCTCTGTCATTGTAAGTGTATTTTTCTTGCTTAGTGCTATTAGATATTAATAGTCTAGTATGCATTTTGATTAAGTAATTAAAACTATCGTAGTAGTAAATTTGCCGTTGGTAAGGTCTGCCGTTGCTATTTAAAGTGGTCACCTCAACGATAGAGTCTTTGTCTAGATAAAGGTAACTTTCTTCAAAAATTACATACCTCTCTTCTAACTTAAAATTCATTTTACTTTTAGAAGCATTTTTTTCTCTTGAATATGTCTTGTTAATTAATTTTCCTTGATCATCGTATTTTTTACTGTAAGAGTAAAAACCATAGGAGTCACTAACCCTAAAAATAGTATTCTCATTTTTTAGATTGTATTCATAAAATGTAAATGTTGTATCCGATTTATTTTTATTTTTTGAAGACAAATAATGAATAGTCAAATTTCCATTTTCATTAAAAATATAGGCCTCCTTTTTACCCGAGCTTTTTATAGATCCAAGTTCTTTTTTAGAGGAAATTGTTCCAGTTATAGACTTTAATTTAACAGATCTAATATATTTTTCATTAAAAAAAGGAGTCTCAGTAAAAATTTCACCTAATTCATTATTGATCATTTGAGCAAATAATTGATTAATAGAAAGACAAAGTAACAGGAAAATAAATCTGTTCATATTTCTAAATTTAGGGCTTGTTTGGTTGTTAAAACAGCAGGTAGACAAAATTTGTCATTGCAAATAAATATATATTTTTTGTTGGGTTTATACTTTTCTTTGAAAATTGGTAAATCTGATTGTTTTTCTAATAAATATACATCTTCAAAAAATTCTTTTTCAGAATAAAACTCTAGCAACTCTTGTACTGAAAACCCAACCATAACGTATTGTTTTTTAGGGTTATTGACTTTCATAGATAAGAGCATCCAATTGGTGAAATTTGAAGGAGAACTTTCCGCATTTAATGCCACTGCCGATAGCATATTATTACAAATTTTTAAAAAATATTTGTCGTAAGTTACTTTATATATCTCATATAAATTACTGGCCATTACTGAATTACTGGATGGAAAAACCTGATCATCCACCTCAGAAACATCTTTAAAAAGCTTTTGATCATTAGAAAGTCTAAAAAGATTTTTTTCTTTTTGCCAAAATTTAGAAATTGTAACTTCTGTAAAATGAATACTTTTTTCTAGCCAATAGCTGGAGTTTTTAATTTTTCCCATTTTAATGGCTGCTGAAATCAACCAACCATAATCTTCTAGTGTTCCTTTTATTACATTATTTGTATAAACCAACCTGTTGCATTGATGTTTTTCATTAGTGAATTTCTTTAAGATTAATTTAAGAAGTATTTCTGCTTTATGTAAAAATTCTTTTTTATTGTAGGTAATTGAAGCATCTAATAGCCCAATTACCATCATACAATTCCAACTGCAAATGGCCTTATTATCAATAGCTGGAAAACTTTTATTTTTTCGTATTTTTTTTAGTTTAAAAATAATTTTTTTTGCTCTCTCACTATTGTCATAGATTGTTCTATGCATGTGCCAATTATTTTCCCAAAGCATCTTGTGGGTCATATTGAAGTAAGATTTACAATAGTTTTGTTCTTGCTCATTTAAATTCTTGTGTATTTCAGATTTTTTAAAAATATAGTAAGCTCCCTCTCCATCTTTATTATCTGCATCAACAGAGGCCGGAAAAAGTTGTTGATTTTTTTCACTTAGTTCCAGCCAATAATCAATAGTTTGTAGGACTAAAAATTCATTTTTGGTGTTTTTATTTAAAAAATCAAAAATGGAAAAGACACTTATCAACTGAGCGTTGTCGTAAAGCATTTTTTCAAAATGTGGAATATTCCAGTTCTGATCTACACAGTATCTGAAAAAGCCACCTTCTAGATGGTCAAATAATCCTCTTTGAGAAATTTTTTCAAGAGTTAGATTGATAAATAAATCCCAATCTTTTGATTTTCCTGCCAACATTGAAAAATTTAAAACTGTTGGTAAAGGGAATTTTTGATTGGAATTAATCCCTCCATTTTTAATGTCCAAAAAATAACTCCATTTGCTAAACTCATTTGAAAAATTAAAATCAGATTTTTTAGTTGTTTTGGAAGATTCTAAAAGATGTTGAGAATATTTTTGAGTAAAGTCTAAAAGAGTCTCCGGATGGTCCTTATGTAAAATATTGAACCTGTTGATTAATTGCATCCATTCTTTTGTTTGGAAATAGGTTCCGGCATAAAGCGGAGTTGTGTCTGGAGTTAAAATACAATTTAAAGGCCATCCTCCATTTCCTTTAGTCTCCATTATGAAGTCCATGTAAGCATTATCTACGTCTGGGTGTTCTTCCCTATCTACTTTGATGGATATAAAGTTTTGGTTCATAAAACTTCCAATTGGCTGATTGCTAAATGTTTCTCTCTCCATAACATGACACCAATGGCATGCGGAATAACCAATACTTAAGATAATTAACTTGTTTTCCAATAAGGCAGTATCTAGAGTTTTCTCTGACCAAGTTTTCCAGTGAATTGGGTTTTGAGCATGGTGTTTTAAATAAGCACTATTAGAGCTATTTAATTCATTCATTGTTGTAATTGTCTAATAGCTCTTTTAAATCCGATAAAATCTGACTTTTTAAATGTTTAGGAGAGATAATTTTACAATCTTTTCCAAAACCCATAAGCAACATTTTAAGTTCGTAAGTAATTAATAAATGGAAGGAAAAAAGATGGTTTCCATTATTCTTTATTTCCATTATTTCTTGAGAGTGGTGAATAGGTTGAGATTCTAAATATTTGGATAGTATTGGTTTAGTTTCAATCACTATTTCGCTGGGGAGTTCATTGAAAACAGTAATACCAATAGAATGCTTAAAATAATTATCCGGAGAGAATCTGGTGTCCACGGTAAACTTTTGTTCAAGAACTATTGGGTCGTAAATTCTATCTAATGCAAAAGTTATGACTTTATTTTTAAGTTCACTTTTTCCTGTTAAATACCACCTATTCCTGTACTCTTTTAGTAAGTATGGATGTACTCTTCTCACTGTTTTTTCATTCTTAGAGTAATTAAAATAATTAAACTGTAGAGTTTTTTTATTTTTTATTGCTTCTAAAAAAAGCTCTAAGTTTTCATTCCCTCTAACGGTAGGTAAAGTTTCAAATTGAATAACTTGCTCTTCTTGATAATTACTATTTGAAGAGCTAATAGCACGGTCTAATATTTTTTGAATTGCGAATTCATATTGACTAAAAAGACTTGTATTTTTGAATTGGTGAAGTATGGTGGAAGCTGCTTTTATTGCATTTATATCTTTTTCAGTAAGAGGCACATCGTCCATAGAAAAATCTTTTTCTGTATAAAAATAGCCTCTTTCTTTTTTGCTGTAAGCAATGGGTGCGTCATGTTCCATTCGCATAGCAAACAAGTCTTTTTCGATGGTAGAGTCGCAAATGTGAGTTCCATCACTACTACCGAAAATTTCATCTTCACAAAGTTGTCTCAAATCTTTTTTACTTGGAAAAGGGACATACTCGTTTCCAATAGCTCTATCTATAATTCGGTACCTTAATAATGCGTTTTTAATTGCTGGCATAAAATCAAAATTGGAAATATATAAATGGTTGTAAGCTTGTAGAGGCAATTTGATACATAAAAAATACTGCAACAAAACAAACCAGCAACTGCACTAAAACAGGGGAATTTGAAAATTTATTTCTATACCAAAACTTCCAGTTTTCGGGTATAAAATGAATTAAAAATCCCAATATTATCACTAAAAAAACGTTGGTGTAAACTACCAAAACCTCAGAAATTAAACTCCATTTAAAATTAAAAATAAGTTGATTTAGAATTTCATTAGCCGTAAACCATTCTGAAATTATATTATGGCCTTCATCCATTTGATCCCAAGAATTATTGGATCCTGTTCTAAACCAAATTCTAGTAAATGTCACAAAATTAAAAGTAATTATTACTCCCAAAATTTTATTCCACCACTTTGATTTATTTTTCCAGGGGCTAATATTTTTCCATAATTTATAAACTACAATTCCAATTCCATTTAACCCTCCCCAAAGAACAAAATTCCAACTAGCGCCATGCCATAATCCTCCAATTAACATGGTAAGCATAATATTAATATTGGTTAAATACCATTTATTAAATTTTGGAAAAATTTCTCCCAATAGTAAAGTGGTGAAAATAACAGAAATAATCCCAAAAAAAAGAGCTAAAGAACCACTAATTAAATAAACAAAAAGAACAATCATTGAAAGTGCCACATAACTAAAAATCGATCCTCCTCTGTTTCCTCCCATTGGAATGTATAAATAGTCCTTTAACCAAGAAGATAAAGAGATGTGCCATCTTTTCCAAAATTCCCCACAATTATCGGCTTTGTATGGAGAATTGAAATTCTTTGGCAACCTAAAGCCAAGCATCAATGCTATTCCGATTGCTATGTCTGTATATCCTGAAAAATCTGCGTAAACTTGTAATGAATATCCATAAAGAGCCATTAGGTTTTCAAACCCAGAGAACATTACGGGATTGTCAAATACTCTATCTATAAAATTTACTGCAATATAGTCCGCTAATAAAAACTTCTTTAAAAGACCATTTATTATCCAAAATAATGCTAGACCAAATTCTTTTTTTGTAACGCTATAAGGTTGGTAAATTTGGGGAATGAATTCTGAAGCTCTTACAATTGGACCAGCTACTAATTGAGGGAAAAAAGAAACATAAAAGCCAAAATCAAAAATACTTTTAACAGGTCTTAATTGTTTTCTATAAATGTCAATTGCATAAGACATAGTCTGAAAAGTATAAAAGGATATTCCAATTGGTAATAATATTTGGTCGACTCTAAAACTTGATCCAGTAAATTGATTGGTAAGTAATGCAAAATGATTTATTGGATGCCACTGCGAGCCAATAATTGAGTTAAATGAATCGGTAAAAAAGTAAGCATATTTAAAGTAAATTAAAATAATAAGGTTAATGGAAACACTTAATCCGAGGAGTATTTTTGCATTTAATTCTTTTTTAGAAATATAAATTGATTTACCAATGTAAAAATCTGCAATGGTGGAAAAAAGTAAAATTGAAAAGAAAAATCCACTTGTTTTGAAATAAAAAAACAGACTTGCTAAGAACAGAAAAATAATTCTTAGGCGCATTTTACTATGTATAAGACCATAGCCAATTAATACAAATAAAAAGAAGATCCAAAAAGGATACTCAGTGAATATCATAGGATGTTCTGAGTAAGATAAAAATGGTGAAAACAACCATTCAGAAAATTTATTTAAAGAAAAATCATCCATTCTTGGTTGTGTAAATTTTATAAGCCTCCATAAAGGCTTCAAATAGTAAATCTCCTATCAAATTATAACCTTTATAATTTAAATGCAATAAATCTTTTTTAGCTAAGTCGTCCGAGTGCCACTTTTGAATTGAGTTGAACCCCCCCATTATTTCAAACAAATCCCATAGAGCTAATTTTTTACTTTCAGCAAGCTTAACCATTGCTTCTTTGGCTTCATAAACTCTTTTATTTGGGTATTTTTGATGGTAGTAACTGTCGTTATTGGTTGTAAATAAAATTGCAGCCTCAGGATTTACAGAATATATTCTTTCAATCAAAGTATCATAATTTTTACTGTACGATTCTTTTGAAAAATTATTTTCATAGGCATCGTTAATACCAATAGAAAATATTACCAAATCTGGAGGCATTAAACCTAACTGTTTTTCTAAATTCACACATCTTAAATAACTTGGGACACTTGCTCCGTTAACCCCAATAGAATGGTAGGAGATCCCGTGCTTATTATTGTCAAAACAAAATCCAAATAAAGAGAATTTCGATTCAATATTTTCTTTTTTGACGATAGAAAAAGATAAAGAATCAATAGCCGTAGAAAGTTGGTACTTAATATGACCTTCAAACTTTTGGGAGCTAATTAGAATAGTAGAATCTATTAATAAGGTGATATCATAATTGTCACTAGAATCTTCAAAAAAAAGATCTATTTCTTGAAATGAGTCAAATTGATTTCTTTGCTTTTTAAACCAAACATTAATTATAGATGCAGTGTCTAAAAGCTCTGCTCTTGCACCTAGTAATCCAAAAGGCCCCTGATGATTATTGACAGAGTTTCTGTAACCTTTCCATTTTCCAGTATGGGAAGAAGAAATAACTGCAGATCCGTTAGATTTTATTAATCTAAAAGGGAAAAAGAATCCTCTACCAGCATTATTAAAAGGTAAAGAATGTTGGAAGTTTTCTCTCAATTTGTTGGACCAAATATCGGCCTGTATGTGAGATCCACCAAAATGATAAATGTTTATATTTTCATTTCCATTTTCGTACTGTTTGTCTAATTTTCTAAAAAAATTATTCCATGTTTTATTTCCATAGATTTTTAAATGGTTAAGATCTTGGTTTATATATGGGTATTTATTGTAACTAATTGCGTTAAATTGGGCTAATAAACCATATGAAATTAGCACTGAAAAACAAAAAATAAACCCTAGTTTTTTAATCATCTTTTTCATTTAAATAGTTTTTATAATCTAGCATAAAATCTTCTATAAAATAATCAGCTATTTTCTTTGCTCCAGAATTGGTGAAATGGATATAATCTCTGGCAGCCAAAGAAGGCTTTTGGTTTACCCAATCTTGAATTGAATTTTCGCCTCCCATATTTAGATACATATCCCAAAAACATGAATTTGTTTCAAAAGCAGCTTTTTTAAGTGCGCTAATCACGTCTTCAAGTATAGGATAAGTAATAAATTTCGTCTTTTGTTTTTTAGCCATATCTGCAGGGCCAATAACAATTACTAGCGCATTGGGGTTAATTCGTTTTAGTTTTAAGATTTGTTTCTTAAAATAGTTGCCATATTTTTCAGCTCTGTCTTTAGATTTTATATATGGGATAGTGTTGCCTCCAAACTCTAGTATTAATAAATCTGGAGAAAGTAATTTTTGCATTTGACTTAAAGAGCTATAATCTACTTTTGAAAACTCTGTCCCAGAAGCACCCCTTAGTGGAATATTGTCCACTACAACTCCTTCTTTTCCTTCTAGAGAAATACCATATATAATTGGTGAAGTATTGGAGCTGAATTGAATGTTCATTGATTTTGGCGCCTTACTAAAATTCAATTTTTTCAAAGATATTTCTGAGGTCTCTAATAGTGTATCAACATGAAAAATGGAGTCATTTACAAGCATCCTTAAAATTGTTTTTTCTTTACTTGTATAATAGATTTTAATGGTCTTATAATCTCTACATAGCTTGTAAGATTTAGTGGGTTTATTAATAGCTATTGCTCCATTAAATAGATAATTGGAATCTATTAGTAATGAGTCAAATTGCATCTTACAAAAAGAAAATAAAGCACCATATTTTTTGTGTCCGACACTTTTATCGATATATGGGCCAAACCCCGTTTTCCTAATCCAATTGGTAGTTGGAACATTTTTAAGGCTAATTTTTCTGGTTGCTGGTATAAGAGCAAATAAACCAGACCCGTTTCCGCCAAATTCTTTTTGTAAACGCTCTCTAAGTCTCCCAGATATTCTGTCCCCCTCTATTTGCGAATCTCCATAATGCATGATTCTCACTTTTTTAGTTTTAGCATTTTCTAATTTTTTAAAAAAAGGAAATATTAATGCTCTTTTATTTTCTGGATATTGAATTTTCTTTAAAGAAAATTGTACCGAATCTCTTCTTTTTTTCTCAAGCAGTAAAACTAAATTTTGCAGACTATCTGCTTTCTTTTTTTCTATTTCTTTAATAGAGTCTTGATTAATAATTACTTCCTTAACCTGTACAATAATTGGAATAGGAGCTTTAAATTCTTCTTTGGAAATAAAATAAAAAGTTATATTATTTAACTTAATTCCGTCAGGAGGAAAAACCCAAAGTAAAATTAAAATAAGAGTGTAAAGTCCTATTAAAAAAGTTAGTGGATAAAAGGGTGTTATTTGTTTGTTATTTTTAATTTTTGATTTTGTTTTAATTCTTGGTAAATATTGTATTTACATATGTTTTTAATAGATATTTCTGGGTTGTTTAAAGCTACTTCCCAAAAGTATTTTTCTTTATTGATGGTATAGAAATGAACCTTAAAATTTGGGGCCATTTTATTTGAAAATAACTTTAATTCTTGCCCTTGATATATCATTGTGCTAGATAAGTTATTCCACTTCATAATTTGAGTTACAGAAACATTATAATCAATTGCTATCTGACCTAGGACATCGCCATACTTTATTGTGTAAATTAAAGGCTTATTGCCAGGTTTTTCCTTTAGGAATAAATTATTGGTCATGGAGTCTTGAAATGCAACAATTTTAGATTGGCTTTTTATAATGAAGTTTCCAAGCTCTTTTTGTAAAACTATAGATTGATTTTTGGGGATCATTTGCCCTGTGAGAAATGGGTTTTTGATGCTAATTTGCTTAAAATCAATTATTTTAAATTGTGCTATAGCGTCAAACAAAAGATCCTCTTTAAAAGAAAAATTTTGGTAATTTTTATTTGTGGTTTTGTAGTTGCCGTTAAAGGTTTTTATATTAAGTTCATTTAACCAATTAATAAGTTCGATATTTTTCAGGTATTTAGTATCTACAAATTTCTGAGCTAAATTCCACTTTTTTGATTTTGATTCTTTAAATATATTAGAAACATAACTTGGAGAAGTAATAAAAGCCAATAGTGTCCAATTTTCAGATTTGTACTTTTCCATTAAAAATTTAAGTTGTTTTACTGCTACCGAAGTTGATAGGCGATTATTCATTCTTTGGTCAATATGAGAGTTTATTTGAAGCCCTTTTTTGAGAGCTGTGATATAGCTTAGCGCCCAAATTCCCTTAGACGATAAATCAGTGGTATGGCATGAATTATAACCAGATAAAACCAAAGGCAAAAATCCAAATGATTCTGGAAGCTTATTTTCTTTTAAAACAGAGTCCACATAGTAAAATTGATTTCTCCTTATTTTAAGTAGCTCATTGAGTTGTTTTTTAAAAGGTCTAAAATACTTTAACTCTTCTGGGATATTTTTTATTGGCCCTTTATTTGAGTTCTTTAGCTTTAATTGAGAAACTTCAAATAAAAAAAAGTCTGGGTTGTTTTGAGAAATAAAAAAAGGGTTAATTAACAATTGGAAAGCTATTAAAATTAGTAGCTTTTTTTTTGAGAGCTCAATTATACATTTTTTAGAATAAAAAAACACATTCATTTAAACTTGTTTTATCTAATAATTGAACGCTTAATATCATATTAATACAAATCAAATCCTTAAAGTGTTTAAATATAGTTATTGTAGCGAAAAAAAAACTATTTAAACCACGATAGTACTTCTTCTAAAAGAACTGCAGGAATATCAAGTTTGTTCTTTTTACGATATCCATTTAGTTTTTGATGAACTGCAGTTGGCTTAGCCTCTAACAATAATTCTTTAGTGGTGTAACCACTTTCATAAATAGGAATTATCCATTGTGGTGGAATATTTATTTCAAGAAATTCACTTTTATTAGGGCCTGTTTCCCATTTTTCTGGCTTCATTTGGGGGAAAAGTAAAACTTCTTGAATAGATGGTTGATTACATAAAAACATAACCAATCTATCAATACCAATTCCCATTCCTGATGTAGGTGGCATGCCATATTCCAAAGCTCTTATAAAGTCTAAATCAATAAACATTGCCTCGTCATCTCCTTTTTCAGCAAGTTTAACTTGCTCTTCAAATCTTTCTTTTTGGTCGATAGGATCATTTAGTTCAGAGTAAGCATTGGCAAGTTCTTTTCCATTTACCATTAACTCAAATCTTTCTGTTAACTCCGGATTGTCTCTATGTTTTTTGCACAATGGAGACATCTCTACAGGATAGTCCGTAATAAAGGTAGGCTGGATATAACTGCCCTCACACTTTTCGCCAAAGATCTCATCAATCAACTTTCCCTTTCCCATTGAGTCTGAAACTTCAACTCCGATAGATTTACAGGCTTTCCTCAATTCTTTTTCTGACATATTAGAAATGTCAATACCTGTATGCTCTAAAATAGAATCCGTCATTGAGATTCTTCTAAATGGTTTTTTAAAGTTCACTTTTTCATTACCAATCTTTACTTGAGTAGTTCCTAAGACTTCGTTACAAATGAATTCTAGCATATCTTCGGTAAAGTTCATCATCCATTGGTAATCTTTGTATGCTACATAAATTTCCATTTGGGTAAATTCAGGATTATGGGTTCTGTCCATCCCTTCATTTCTAAAGTCTTTGGCAAATTCATAAACTCCATCAAATCCTCCTACAATTAATCTTTTCAAGTATAGTTCGTTGGCAATTCTAAGATAGAGAGGAACATCTAATGCGTTGTGGTGGGTTATAAATGGTTTAGCTGCTGCTCCACCAGGAATTGTTTGTAAAATTGGTGTTTCTACTTCTAAAAAATCTTTCTTAGAAAGAAAATTTCTCATAGAGTTTATGATCTTAGTTCGTTTTATAAAAGTTTCCTTTACATTTTCATTTACTACAAGGTCAACATACCTTCTTCTGTATCTAAGTTCTGGGTCATTAAATCCATCGTGAATAATTCCTTGGTTATCAGTTTTTGGCTGAGGTAAGGGCTTTAAAGATTTACTAAGCAAATGGAATTTGTCTACGTTTATGGAGATTTCTCCAACCATTGTTTTAAAAACTTTTCCTTCAATACCAAGGATGTCACCAAGGTCCAGCCATTTTTTAAAAAAATCGTTGTACATAGATTTATCCTCTGATGGACAAATAACATCTCTATTAAAATAAACTTGTATTTTTCCTTTCGAATCTAGAATACTGCCAAAGCTAGCCTTGCCTTGAATTTTTCTTCGCATTAATCTGCCTGCAATAATAACCTTTTCTCCTTCCTTAAAATTTTCTAAAATATCAATTGAATAATGACTAAACTTAAATTCTGCGGCTGGATAAGGATTAATTCCGTAATCTATGATCTTCTGGAGACTGTCTCTTCTAATCTGCTCTTGTTCTGAAAGCATCTAATTTATCGAACTAAAATGCCTGATATTTTAGTTACTGGGTGAGGGTTCACACACAGTACTGGAACTTTTAAATCATTAGCAACAATTTCCTCTTGAAAAGAGTTTTCATAAAGGCCTAAAACAGTTTCATCTGCAAGGTTCATAATGGCTATTAAATCAGCATCTACTTCTTTTGAAAGTTTGAAAATACCCTCTGTTAAGCTATCTCCTTGATCTACTAAGTGAGAAGAGTTTTTAATGTCTTTGGATTCTAGATAATTACTAGCCCAGACTTGGTTTGCTTTAAGTTTGGTTTTAATAAATTCATCAGAATTATCATTGGTTAATAAATGTACTTCAGAATCAAAATAATGTGCAATTTTTGCTACCAGTTCAAGCTTTTGTTTGGTTTCTACGTTTAAGTCTAGAGGAACAACAATATTGTCATAACCGCTGGAATTCATCAATTCTTCCTGAGTAACAATAAATGGCACTGGTGAACTAGTAATAACTTTAATTGCTCTACTTCCAACTAATTTTTGCCATCTACTAGCTTTGTGAGTTCCCATAAAAATAAGAGAAATTGAAAGTTCAGCTGCAACATCTCCAATATCTTCAAATATATTTCCAATTCTTACAAAAGAAGTTATATTACAGGTGTTAGAAAAAGAACTTCCAAGTGTAATCTCCTTACTTAGCTTTTCTTTAGCTTCATCCACATTTTCTCTAGAACTTACAACATGTAATAAGACTACATCTGCATTAATAATTTCTGCAAATTTTATAGCGTGTTGCATGGCTGACTGTGCTACTTCTGAAAAATCTGTTGGAACTAATAATTTGGTATTCATTTTTTATGCTTTTTTAAATATTGGTAGGTTTTAGGATGTGTTTCTTAATGAGCCTTAAAGAAGTTCAAGCTGTTTTCTCTTTAACAACCTCTTTAGATTCAACTCTTGATTCATCAGAAGAAGAAATGTCCTTAAGAACTGCTCCCATTTTACAATTTCCTGAAAATATTGCTCCAGGCTCTATAGAAAGTTTGTTGGTAGAAATTTCTCCCTGAAGTTTAGCTGTACTTTTAAGTGTAAGAAGTTCATCTACTTCAATAACGCCATTTAATTTGCCTTCTAAATCTGCGTTTTTACAATAGATATTTCCATCTATTTTTCCTGTTGGGCCTAAAACTAATCTCCCCTTTAGGGTAATTGTTCCTTTTAGGTAGCCATCGATTCTTATATTGGAATCAGATTTAATATCTCCCTCAATATGTGTCCCCTCAACTATTCTATTTAGTCTCTCAGGTGATTGGTTATTATTGTGATTTGCCATGCTCTTATCCGATTTAAATACCATAATTAATTTTTACAAATATACAAAAAACAAGAAAGTTAGCTTATTGATAAAATTCTTTAAAAAATTTAAGATAATTATCTGAATTCTTTTCTAAATATAATTCTTTCAAGTTATGGGGAGTTATCACAAAAAATTTCTCTTTCCTATAATTATTAATGGCTCCGTTATTAACTTTAAATGCTAGGTAATAATCGAGTGCAGTTTTACTATTATCAAAACGTTTAACAATTATCATTTGATCTGATGTATTTAAAAAAGTATTGGAAACTTTGAGTTTTAAATCTGAAAAATTAACTGAATTAAAATCAGCTACGTTGTTTTTTGCTTTGTTCATAGAAAATCCTCCCTTGGGGGCAATTAAAATAAAATAATGTACAGTATCTGGACTAAAATTAAATTTCCATTTTTCTTTTTTCATTAAATTTTGAGCAGTTTTAATTTTTAAATCATTTAAAACAGCAATTGCTTGATCTGCAATATCTGTACCTAGACATTGGTTGGATATAAATTTTAATGTATTTATTAATTCTCTGCTATTATTTGCAGTATCGTTTAACTTCTTTAAAGAGTAGGCTTTTAATAAGCCGTATTGACAAATTAGAGGATTGGTTGAATCTTTGATTTTATAAGAGCAAGTTTCTAAAACTTTATTGAAGTTTCCAGCTTGGTACAAAGAGAATAATTTATAATATAATTTTTGTTCTTTTTTCATTGCTTTTTGAGCATCATTTAAGTTTTCACCCCCTGATAAAAGTTTAGAATATTTACTTTTTGGATATTTGCTTAGAAGTAGCTCTTTCATTTCCCTACTTTCTTTTGGTTTCTCCAGGTCCTTATAAATGTTATATAATTCGTAAATAGAAGCAACAGAAAGATTTTCGGGCTGGTAATTTTCAATTATTCTTTTAAAATATTTTTCTGAAAGTTGGAGATTTTTTGTTTCATAGTGGTGGATTATACCTAGATTGAATAAAGAAATCATATTAGAGTCTTTCATGGATTTCAATTGATTTTGATCATCACATGGAAGGTTTTTAGAAAGCTCTTCAAATAACTCACTGTTTGAAAAAGAAAGAGAAGTTTCTTCATTTTCCTCCAAAAACATGGTAGTTTTAGAGCCTCTTCTCCAGTTGTCTTCTAGAATTCGTTTTCCCCATTTTTTATCAAACTCTACTTTTCCTCGCTCCAAAATTTTTTGATCCCAAATAAAAAAAGATTGATTAATTGGGGAATTGCTAGTAGTACTAGACAATAATTTATTGGCGCTTGCTAGCAATGGAGCTTCTAATTTTTTAGCTCTTTTTAAAAGTTCTAAATCTAAAACTTCATAAATCTTATCGGTTCTCTGATTGGGGTCTAAAGAGCATATAGAAAATAAGCTGTCGTTTTTTTCTATTAAAGTTTTATGGATGAAAATTTTTTTAAGCATCTTGTGCTTTTTATCAACTTGGTCTTTATTTTTATAAGTTTTCAATGGTATTTTTTGAATTGAATCATAGTAAAAATATGACGTAATATACTGAGACTTTTCAAAAAATAAATCACCCATTCTTTTCATGGATTTAATTTTTTGAGGCAAATTATTTGTGCTTAAGTTAATTGACTTTTGAAGTTGTTCTTTCGCTAATTCTTCTTCATTATTTTTAAAAGAAATTTCAGCTAAAGCATAATAAATTTGATCAAAATATTCAATGTTTTTATCATCTTTAAGCATCTTTAACAATTGGGATTTTATCGCTTTTGAATCTCTACCGCTAAAAGAAAGAGCCCTGTTGATTTTTGCCTGAAAAGCCATTTCATAATCGGGATTTCTTTCTACAACTTCTTGGTAGTATAGAGACGCCTTGAAATTATTTTCCAAATGGTATAATTGGGCAAGAACAAAATACAATCTTGTTTTAAAAGCTTTTTTGTGTTTTTTTTCAACAGCAATTTCTAAGTTTTCAATTGCTTTCTTATAAGACTTATTTTGAATATAAAGATCTGCTAGAGTTGGGTAGATTTTATTGATAATATTTGGATAAATCTCTGGCTCTTTATTCTCTAAATAATCTATTCTTTCATTGTATATTAACGCTAATCTTAATTTTTGTTTTGCGGTGAGCTTTTCTTGATCTTTAGCCTCTAACTGTTGTTCTTCAAACTTAATAATTAAGCTTAGTAAAATTTCTTCTGCTTCGTCGAAAGCCCCCATTTCTATAAGAACTTTCGATTGCCAAAAAATACTTTCATAATAATTGTTTTCTATTTCGTAATGGTTCTCTATATATTGAAATATTTTAAGGGCATTTGGAAGATCTTTTTTATAAAATCTTGTTTTGCCCATTGTCATCCAGTTATCATCAATGTATTTGCACCACTCTCTATTTCTATTTTTCCCTTTTTTTGCATGTGGCATTCTATGGCTGAAAATAACAAGTTCACATTTTCTGTATGCAGTGTCCATTGGAGCATACCAATTTTTGGACTGTTCAAGACTGGGAAGAGGAAAAATTGGTAAAATTAAATTGTAATTTTCTTTTCTTGTTTTTAAAAAGTCGTTATAAGTTACTTTGATGATTTCATTGGCATTAAAAAAACCGTTATATTTTGCATGTAAATTGTGAAACTCTCTATTTAAAACTTTGTTTTTCTCTGTTGAGCAAGACCAAAGGATTACAAATGCAAAAAATAAAATAAAAGACTTTATTAGTTTCATTAAAAAATATATCTGCAATATTAACCACAATCTATTGAACTTATTGTGTTTGTTATTTATTCAATTATAAGATTATTTAATTTTGAGTAAATAAATTTGAGATATTTGCATAATTAGTAAATAAATGAGCAAAACAAAAATAACTGAATCAAAGTTTACAATTTGGCTTAAGAATCTTCAAGAAAAACGAAGAGTTGTAGTTCTTGATGAAGATAGTTTTGAGGAAAAAAGAAATTTCACTACTTCCAAGTTTTCTTTATTGGTGTTTTTTCTTTTTTCAGTAATTGTATTTTCAATTTTGTTTTTTCTACTAATTTCCTACAGTTCTATTAAAACTTTTGTCCCCGGTTATCCCAGTGAGTCAGCACAAAAAGAATTAATTGATAAGAATATAAAATTGGATCAAAAATTAAATGACTTAATTATCAAAACAAATAAAGAAGAACAGTACATAACCAACATCCAAAAAATTCTAAACGGAGATACGCCAATTGACAGAGACAGCTCTAAAAAAGTATTTAAATCACAAAATATAAATACCAACAATGAAATTTCATTTTCTGAAAAAACAATCAGAGAAAAAGTAGATAAAAGAGAAAAATACGACATTGACGTTATTCCTGGTGGCGCACTAACCAAAGATGTTCTTCCCGAGTTATTACTTTTTCCACCTTTAGTTGGAGAAATAACTAATAAAATGAATATTTCAGCAGGACATTTTGGAGTAGATATTATTGCACCTAAAAACGAAGCAGTGGTTGCTATCCTTAAGGGAACTATTGTTTATCAAAACTGGTCCCCAAATGATGGTCATGTTGTCCATATTCAGCATAAAAATAATTTACTGTCTATATACAAACACAGCTCAGAAGTATTAAAAAAAATAGGAGATTATGTAGATGCAGGAGAGCCAATATCTATAGTTGGAAATAGTGGAGAACACTCGACGGGTCCCCATCTACATTTTGAGCTTTGGCACAATGGTTATCCCATGGATCCAGAAAAGTTCATCAATTTTCAATAAAGTTTTTTTCTTAAGTTCATTATACGTAAATTTGCATGCTATTTCAAGGAATGAAAGAATTAAAAGAATTTTGTATTCCGTTTTCAAGTCTTAAACTTGGACCAAATTTTTTTGACTTTGAGATAGATAAATCGTTCTTTGATATTTTTAATTATTCCCGTTACAGTAGCTGTAATATTTTTTTAAACTTAGAATTTAGAAAAGAGAATTTATTGATGGATTTAAGATTTAATTACAGTGGTCATTGTGAAGTTTTTTGTGATAGATGTCTAGACTTGGTAAAAGTTCCGATTAGTAATAAGTTTAATTGTTTAATCAAATTTCTTAAGCAAGAACAAGAAGTCATCAAAGACGATATCGTCTATCTTCCTGAAGAAAGCTTCGAATATAATATTGGCCAATTATTTTACGAATACTTTTTAGTGAATTTTCCCAAAAGAGTCATTCATAAAGAAAACCAATGTAATAGCAAGCAAATAAAACTTATGGAAGAATATTCGCAAAAACAAATTAATACAGAAGAAGATCCAAGGTGGAATATATTAAAAGGATTAAAGAATAAAAATTAAAAATTTTAAATAAAAAGTTATGGCACACCCAAAACGAAAAACATCTAAAACAAGGAGAGACAAGAGAAGAACTCATTACAAAGCAACTTCTCGTCAGTTGGCTACTTGCCCAACTACTGGCGAAATTCATTTGTATCACAGAGCACATTGGTCTGAAGGAAAACTTTATTACAAGGGTAAAGTTGTAATGGAAAAAGAAGCTATAGCTTAACTTTTTTGAAAATTGGATTAGATATCATGGGCGGAGACAATTCGCCAGATGCAACTTTAAATGGTGCCTACCTAGCTTCCAAAGAACTGGGTAAACAAGAAACTATTGTTTTGGTTGGGGACGAGAAATTGGCAAAAAGTTGGTTAAAATCAAACAATATAGATTCTACGATTTTTGAATTTATTCATGCAGATGAAGTAATCTCCATGAATGAACATGCTACAAAGGCTCTTAGAAAAAAACCTAAAAATAGTATTTCCGTAGGATTCGATGCTCTTAAGAATAAAAAAATTGATGTATTTTCTAGTGCAGGTAATTCTGGTGCAATGCTGGTCGGGAGTATGTTTTCTATTGGCCCAATAAAAGGAGTAATTAGGCCAAGTATTACTTCAGTTTTGCCGAAAAAAAATGGTGGTGTTGGTTTAATTTTAGATGTTGGAGTAAATGCAGACTGTAAACCTGATGTGTTATTTCAATTTGCTATATTGGGAAGTCTTTTTGCCGAAAACGTCTACAATATCCAAAAGCCAAAAGTTGGTCTTTTAAACATTGGAGAGGAAAAAGGGAAAGGAAACTTACTAACTCAGTCTGCTTACCGCTTATTAGAAGACAATGACGATATTAATTTTGTTGGAAATGTGGAAGGGAGAGACCTTTTCAATGATAAAGCAGATGTTATAGTTTGTGATGGATTTACTGGAAATGTGGTTCTTAAATTAGCAGAATCTTTTTATTCTTTAATTAATCAGAAAAATATTAAAGATGACTATTTTGACAGGTTTAACTATGAAATTTATGGTGGCACGCCTGTTCTTGGTGTAGATGGAAATGTTTTAATTGGCCATGGAATTAGTAATGAAAATGCTATAAAAAACATGATTCTCTTAGGAAAAGACCTAATTAATTCCAACCTTAATTTTAAAATTAAAAAAGCCTTTAGATGAGCAAAATAAATGCAGCGATAACATGTGTGCATGGTGTCGTTCCTGAAAAAATCCTTTCCAACAAGGATTTAGAAAAATTAGTTGATACGAATGACGAGTGGATTACTACAAGAACTGGAATTAAAGAGAGGAGAATTGTAGCAAATGGGGAAACACTTTCAGATTTAGGAAGTGAAGTCGTTAAAGCTATTTGCGAGAAAAGAGGGATTTCCCCTCTTGAAATTGATATGATAATTGTCGGTACGGTAACTTCGGATCATAAATTTCCAAGTAGCTCCAACATAGTGTGTGATAAAAGTGGAGCAACCAATGCCTGGGGTTTTGACTTAAGTGCAGCTTGCTCAGGGTTTATATATACTCTTGTTACTGGACAACAATTTGTTGAATCAGGAAGATATAAGAAGGTAATTGTTTTAGGAGGAGATATTATGTCTTCCATTGTCAATTATAAGGATAGAAATACTTGCGTGTTATTTGGGGATGGGTGTGCAGGAGTTTTGCTAGAGCCTGATCAAGAAGGAAATGGAATAATAGATTCTATTTTGAAAGCAGATGGTTCTGGAAGAGAATTACTTATCCAAAAGCATGGAGGTTCTGCTTTTCCAATTACTAAAGAAAATGTTGGTCACCCAGATAATTTTATTTTTCAGGAAGGTAGATCTGTTTTCAAATTTGCTGTGACTAAAATGGCCGATGTTTCTGCTGAAATAATGGAAAAAAATAATCTTACAGGAGAAGATGTTGATTGGCTTGTGCCTCACCAAGCAAATTTAAGGATAATAGATGCTACAGCTAACAGAATGGGATTAACTAAGGATAAAGTAATGATTAATATTGAAAAATATGGCAATACTACATCCGCAACTATCCCACTATGTTTGTGGGAATGGGAGAAAAAATTAAAAAAAGGAGATAATATAGTATTGGCTGCCTTCGGGGGTGGATTTACATGGGGAAGTGTTTATTTAAAATGGGCATATTAGTAATATAATTAAGGATTAAATCATTTTTATTTTAGATTTACATATTATTTAATGAATTAAATATGAATATTAACGAGATCCAAGATTTAATAAAATTCGTCGCCAAAGCTGGTGTCAACGAAGTAGAAATCGAAAAAAAAGATTTTAAACTTGTCATAAAGTCTGACTATATGGCCAAGAAAAAAACCAACTTTAAAGAAGAAACTAAAATTGTACAACAGATAAGTCCTGTTGGTTCTATTCCACAAGCGATGGTTCAGCCTCCACAAGTAGTTGCTGAAGTTTCCACTCCTACAGAAACAAAGCCAGAGAAAAAAGAAGACAGTAATTTAATCACTGTAAAAGCGCAAATGATTGGTACTTTCTATAGATCTCCAGCCCCAGATAAACCACCATTTATTGAAGTAGGATCTGTAATCAAACCCGGAGATACATTATGTATTATAGAAGCTATGAAGCTCTTTAACGAAATTGAGTCTGAGGTTTCTGGAAAAGTGGTTAAGATATTAATTGACGATGTGTCCCCAATAGAGTTTGATCAACCTCTTTTTCTTATAGACCCTTCTTAAAAGAACACTTTAACTATGTTTAAAAAAATTCTAATAGCCAATAGGGGAGAAATTGCATTACGTGTAATTAGAACTTGTAAAGAAATGGGGATTAAAACAGTTGCTGTTTATTCAACTGCGGATAAAGATAGCTTACACGTAAAATTTGCAGATGAAGCTGTTTGTGTTGGTCCTGCTTCTAGTAAAGATTCTTATCTTAAAATTCCTAATATTATCGCTGCTGCTGAAATTACCAATGCAGATGCTATTCATCCAGGTTATGGTTTCTTGTCGGAAAATTCAAATTTTTCAAGGATTTGTCAAGAACATGAAATTAAATTTATTGGTGCTCTTCCAGAGCAAATAGACTCTATGGGTGACAAAGCTTCTGCTAAAGAAACCATGAGAAAGGCAAAAGTTCCTACAATACCCGGATCTGTTGGAATTCTCAAAGATTTTCAAGAAGCTAAAAAAGTTGCCAATAAAATAACCTATCCTGTAATGCTCAAAGCAACTGC
>CALJHN010000016.1 GCA_938075455.1 uncultured Flavobacteriales bacterium | reverse complement strand
TTTCTATTTTCTAAATCTTGGTTACTCAACAGCCTTAAACGCACTCACTATTAGCTGTGCCGATTCTTTAGGATTTGGTTCTCTTATCGCTTATTGGAGTATATACAGGGAATCTTTAATTACTAAAATTAACAAAATTAGATATCACGTTTTAATATCTTTTCTCCCATTTTTTTATTTCATTATATATCCAAGACCATATGATTTTGTAGTAATTGTTGGAAACAATTTTCTATTTTCTTTATTCGCTTTTTTTGTGATTATAAAAGCATCCGAAATGAAATTTAACCTCTTCACAAAATTTTTAATTGAAAATAAAGTGGTTATTCACGTAGGTAAAATTAGCTACGGAATATACCTTTATCACTTTTTCATGCCCGATTTCTACAATCAAATGATAGATATTATTCCTCAATACTTCTCTGTAAATAGTCCTTATAAGACATTTTGTCTGTTTCTCTTTTCATTTGCTTTCGCTGAATGTTCATGGTTTCTAGTAGAAAGACCTTTAATGAAACTCAAGCACAAGTTTCAATACAGCTCAACACTACACATAACAAAACCTAAACTGCATTAAAACGCAGTTTAGCTAACCGTTAGCTGCAATTGAAGAATTATGCAAAATAGGATACTCATTTATATATCGATCGTACTACTTGAAATTTTAATGTCATCATGTGGAACTTCTCGAATGTTCCAAATGGATAATTCCCTAAATCCTCTTTTCTATCATGATGCCTACTGGGTGGCTAAAATAAAACCAGAAGGCGCACCTGCAAAAATCATAGTCATCAACGATATGCATATAGATACTTCTACAAATAGAGTTACGGTTTATGCTCAATCTAGAATTTTAGGAAAAATTGTATCACCTCCTCAGGTAGGGCGAGCAGATTGCATCGAAACAAAAAAAGATACCTTGTGCTTTCATCCTAATGCCGTTTACTTAAATGGGTCAGGTTCCGAATTAGATAGTTCTGACGGAAGAGGTGCCTGGTGGGTTAAACATTCATGGGTCCTCGGAGGAGAAGGTTATCAAAACTGGGAAATGAAACCTGAAAAGAATTACGGTAATGGACACTATGTTGAAGGCATCCTGCTCGAAGATGGTTTTACAATGAAAATTGGGACTAGAAAAGATTCTATTTTTACTGATTATAACTTGAGAATGCCAATAATTGATTCAAATACGAAACAGGTATACTATCAAGTTGTACGATACGCATTTTCGGAAAAAAATGATTATACACTGGAAGAGAAATTTAAGTTATTTTGGAAATGTAAAAAAAGGAAAAGTCCTTTTAATAATGATATTCGGACTTGCCCTAAATTAATTTGGAAATAATTTGTTTGGATTGAAACAATAAAAAAAGTGCATAAAAGAAATAAAATCAAATAACAACCCAACAATTAAAAAGCTTTGATTTTAAGACTTTCAGCACCTACCTTTCGATTACAATTTTACAACTCTAAGAAGAATGCAATTAATTAATAAATACGACACCATAACAATAGCTAAAGCTAATTGATAACTATCTTTAGCCTCAACGTTAGCAAAAAATGAAAATACGATATGAAACAAATATTCTATAAAGTAATTTACCATCCAACTGTTAATTCGTTACTAAGAGCCATTAATAGAGTTTTTCACCCTGTTTTACCTGAAAAAATAAAAATTTCACCATCAGGAATTTTAACGATAAAAAATAAAAATGGTAAAAGGTTAAAGATTAAAACAAATCAGACGAATTATCTTACTCAACTAATATTTTGGGAAGGTTATCAAAATTTTGAATATACCGATATCTTCATAAAACTAATAAAGAAAATAGGCGTTTTTTACGATATTGGTTCGAATATTGGCTATTATTCTCTGCTTGCCGAAATGGAGAATCCAAACATTAAGGTTATTGCATTTGAACCTGCAAGTGGTCCATTGTACTATTTGAGAAAAAATGTTGACATTAATAATTTTAAAAACATAACAGTAGAAGATATAGCTTTATCTGATAAAAGTGGAAGCATAACATTCTTCGAAATTAAAAATAAGAAATATTCTTACCTTAAACATAACTTAGCGGGAGAGAGTAATGCTGGAAGTAAGACAGAAGGACGGAATTTTTTCCCTGTTAAAGTGAAAACACAGACATTTAATGAATATGTTTCAAATACCAGTCATGAAAGTATTGATTTAGTGAAGATGGATACTGAGGGAACAGAACATGTAATTTTAAATCATGCGGATATTATCTTAAAACAAGTGAAGCCTATAATTATTTGTGAAACTCTTTTTAATACAATTGAACCAGAACTCGAATCAATTTTTAAGATTTACGGATATGATTTCTATAATCATACTGAATCAGGATTAGAAAAAGTGACATCTATAATTAGAGAAAAAGATAATGGTGTTAGGAATTGTTTCTTTGTTCACCCAAGTAAATATCATTTAATCAAAGAATTTATTGAATAACTTTTGCTAACAATCTATATAAAATATGCTTCGTTGCTACCATTTTAGCTTTTTAAAAACTTGCGGAAGTTGTTCCATAATTTTAAACGTTGAATAAACGAAACGCAAATTACATATAGTGTCATTGTACGGATAAAATAATTAAAACAATATATGATATTTAATTCAGTTGAATTTGGGATATTTTATCCATTAATCTTTGCTATTTATTACATTTTATTTAGCAAAAGAACAAAACATAATCATAGATTTATAACAACAGTAAAACTACTAGGATTTATTGCTTAACATATTTCTCAGCAAGGAACCCAAATTTTGAAAACATTGTCTTTTACAAAACCAAAAAGGAAGCTAATAAAAATGGTTTTAGGCCATGTAAAGTTTGTAAACCATAATAGCTAAAAAATTTACTATTATTTACAACACTAAAATAATAGCCATGACATTATTAAATTTAAAAGCTTATTGTATGTTTTGATTTTCCTACAAGTCGAAGCAAATACCATTTAAATGAGTACTGCTCTTGTGCGAATCGTTTTATGACATTGCAAAAATAAAAGCCTAATTTTAGAATAATTATTGCTTATTTATTTTAATTAATATAATATTATAATTTTTGACAAACAAATTTTGGATGTAATGAAAAAAATTATCCTAGCTAAAATTTATTTAGTGGTTATAATATTTATCTATTCACCAAACCTAATTGCTCAAAGCTATAATATTGGTCATATAAGTACAGACTTTTACGACAATTCTAGAAATAGAAATATTAACACAGAAATTTTTTATCCATCCGATACCAGTGGCGATAATGTTCCTATTTCTATAGGCAACTTTCCAATAATAGTTTTTGGACATGGTTTTTTAATGAGCTGGGACAGCTATGACAACTTTTGGAATTCTTTAGTTCCTCAAGGGTATATATTGTGTTTTCCAACAACAGAAATGGGCTTTGCTCCAAATCATCAGTTTTTTGCAGAGGACTTAAGTTTTATTGCTTCTAAAATGCAAATGGAATCTCTGGACAATAGCTCTATCTTCTATAACTCTGTATTACCAAAAACAGGAATATTGGGACATTCTATGGGTGGTGGAGCTAGTTTTCTTGCTGCTGAAAACAATCCCAATATCAATACTCTTATAAATTTTGCTGCAGCTGAAACTAATCCTTCAGCAATTTCTGCTGCTAGTAATATTACTATTCCTTCTCTTATATTTTCAGGGGACGATGACTGTGTTGCTCCTCCAATCAATCATCAAAACATTATGTTTGATAGTTTAAACTCCAATTGTAAAACACAAATTAATATTATTAATGGTGGGCATTGTTATTTTGCAAATGAAAATGTACTGTGTAGTTTTGGAGAATCTTCATGTAACCCAAGCCTTAGTATTTTAAGAGCTGAGCAGCAAAGTGTAACGAATGATTTTTTAAAAATTTGGCTCAACTATTCTTTAAAATCAGATCAAAGTTCTTTTACAATTTTCAACGACTCATTACAATCTTCTAACAGAATTACATATTCTCAATATTGTAATAGTATGGGCATTGAGGACCAAAATAAATTAGATGAAATAAATATTTATCCGAACCCAATGATTGAAATATTAAATATTAATGTGCCTTTAGAATTCATCGATGGAGAGCTTGTTTTATTAAACATGTTTGGGCAAGAACTACAAAAAAAAATAATTTCCAACAAATTAACCGAAATCAATCTATCTAATTTTGAAAGTGGAAGCTATTTTATATTTATTAAAAAAGAGGCTGTGGTAAAGAAATATAAAATTATAAAAGTTGTTAACTATTGATGAAATTTTAAAATTTGGAATTTAAAAGACTATCCTATCGAAATAAGAATAATAAATTTCTTTACTATCTGAAAAACTATTTAAAGCAATTAATTCCGTCAATATACTTTCAAAAAAAGTTAATTACTCAATTAAATAAATTTGAAAATTTAGATTCCAAAAAACAAGATCAGTTATTATATAGGGTCAATTACTATAATCAGCTAACTGAAAATAAACCTCTTTCTTCAAAGGCTTTACAACTTTCTAAGATAAAGCTCTTAAAAAGTATAAAAACCTACTATTTTGATTTATATGAATACAGTAGATATTTTAAAAATAATTTAAAAGGATTTTTTTTATTTGGAGATATTACTTACGTGCCTGTTGAGCCCTCATTTGTTAAAAGCAGACCCATAAATGAAGACAATATTAATGCTGTCATTTTAAAGTGGAATAAAATAAGACATTTCACTTTTATAGCTAATGATTCTATTTCGTTTTTAGAAAAGAAAAGTCAACTACTATTTAGAGGGAAGGTACATGCTTCACAACCACAAAGAATAAAATTTTTAGAAAAATATCATGGACATAAACTTTGTAACATTGGAAAAGTCAATTCGAATTCTTTAAACTCAAACTGGATGGCAAAAAGAATGACCATTAACAAACAACTTCATTATAAATTTATACTTTGTTTGGAAGGGAATGATGTAGCAAGTAATTTAAAATGGGTCATGTCTTCTAACTCCATTGCTGTAATGCCTAAACCTAAATTTGAAACTTGGTTTATGGAGGGAATTCTAGTAGCTGATCATCATTATATATTAATTAAAGATGATTATTCTGATTTAGAAGAAAAACTTAATTTCTACATAGAAAACCCTAAAGAAGCATCGTCAATAATAGAAAATGCTCATAAACATGTGTCCCAATTTAAAGATCAACAAACAGAGGACTTACTTTCCCTCATGGTTATTAATAAATATTTTAAGAAAACCAACTATTAAAATGGAAAAACCTAGCTCCTATTGTGAATACGTAGTTAATCTTAAAAAGGAGAATCTTCATAAAATTTATCATGATACACAATATGGCTTCCCTATTTTAAATGATAATGAATTATTTGGTCGCTTAATTCTAGAAATAAATCAAGCAGGATTGTCGTGGACCACAGTTCTTAAAAAACAAAATAATTTTAGAAAATCATTTTCAAATTTTAATATTGAAAAAATAGCAAATTATGGAGAGAAAGAAATAAACCTTCTACTTAACAACTCTGGAATTATTAGAAATAAATTAAAAATAAACGCTGTTATTTTTAATGCCAATAGAATATTAGAAATTCAAAAAAATCATGGTTCATTTAGCAATTGGTTAGATAAAAATCTAACATCAGAAATAGACGAATGGGTAAAACTATTCAAGCAAAATTTCAAATTTACAGGTGGGGAAATTACTAAAGAGTTTCTTTTTAGTACTGGATATCTAAAAGGAGCGCATATTGAAACATGTCCGATTTATAAAAAATTGAATAACTTGATTCCCAAATGGAAGAATAATTATTAATGATTCTATTTAATTTATTGCAACAAAATTTTTCTATATTCTTATAATATTTAATTTTATTTAAAACACTCTAATATGAAAAATACTTTTTTAAAGATCACCGGTTTTTTTGCTCTTGCAGTCCTACTAGTGTCATTTACAAATAGCCCAAAAATCACTAGTCTTAAAATTGGAAAAAAAGCACCAATGACCAACTATGAAATGAAAAATGTCTCTGGAGAAAATTATTCATTAGAAAAATTGGCCTATGAAAATGGAATATTGGTTGTTTTCAGTTGTAACTCTTGCCCATTTGTCGTAGGAAACAAGGAAATGGAAGGTTGGCAAGGAAGATATAATGAAATTCATGATTTATGCAAAAGAAATAAAATTGGTATGGTATTAGTCAATAGCAATGAAGCTAAAAGAACTGGAGCTGATTCATTTACAGAAATGCAAAAACATAGTCAGGAACAAAAATACGATGTTGCTTATCTTTTGGACGTGAATAGTAAGTTGGCAGACGCTTTTGGAGCAAGTACAACTCCACATGTTTTCTTACTTGATGGTGATTTTAAATTGATTTATAAAGGCGCAATTGACAACAGTGTAAAGTCAAAATCATCTGTCACAGAAAATTGGCTTAAAGATGCCATTATTTCTAGTGGCAAAAAAGAACCTATTCTTCTTTCAGAAACAAGAAATTCAGGTTGCAGCATTAAAAGACTTTAAAATTTAGAAAAAACATGCCAAAATTATCTAATAAAGGCAAGGTTATGCCTTCTTCACCAATAAGGAAACTGGTACCCTTCGCTGAAAATGCTAAAGCTAAAGGAACTACCGTTTACCACTTAAATATTGGCCAGCCAGATATTGAAACACCTGAATTAGTCTTAGAAGAACTACAAAATATTGATAGAAAAGTAATTGAATACAGCCATAGTGCAGGGTTTATTTCATACAGAAAAGGATTGGCAGATTATTATAAAAATATTGGTATACCGTTAAATCCAGAAAAAGAAATAATGGTAACCACAGGAGGTTCTGAAGCATTGATTTTTGCTTTTCAGTGCTGTTTTGAACCAGGTGATGAGATAATTATTCCCGAACCATTTTATGCAAATTACAATGGTTTTGCAACTTCTTGCGGCATTAAAGTAGTTTCAGTTACAGCAAAAATAGAGAATGGATTTGCACTCCCTCCAATAGCGGAACTGGAAGCAAAAATAACTTCTAAAACCAAAGGCATTTTAATATGTAATCCTGGTAATCCAACTGGATATCTATACAAAAAATCAGAAATGAATGCATTAAAAAAAATTGTTAAAAAACACGATCTTTTTCTTTTTGCAGATGAAGTTTACAGAGAGTTTTGTTACGACGGATCCGAACACCATTCGGCCATGAAATTATCTGAAATTGAAAACAATGTAGTATTGATTGACTCTGTATCAAAAAGATATTCTATGTGTGGCGCAAGAGTTGGTGCGTTAATTAGTAAAAATCACGATTTTATGGAAATGGCCCTTAAGTTTGGACAAGCCAGACTTAGTCCACCCACACTAGGTCAAATTGCTGGAGAAGCTGCTTTAAAAACTCCTCCATCGTATTTTAGTGAAGTAATTGATGAGTATGTGGAAAGAAGAGATATAGTGGTAGATGGATTAAATAAAATTGAAGGCGTCATTTGTCCAAAACCACAAGGAGCATTCTATGCAATTGCTCAGTTACCTATTAAAGATGCCGATCATTTTTGTCAGTGGATTCTTGAAAGTTTTGATTACAATGGAACTACTGTCATGATGGCACCAGCATCTGGTTTTTATGCAAATAGCAAGATAAAAAATCAAGTTAGAATTGCTTATGTGCTTAAAAAAGACCTTTTAGAAAAAGCAGTTCTTTGTATAGAAAAAGCTTTAGATGTTTACCAAAAAAGTTTCTGACTAATTAGGTTTTTTTATTAATCTAATTTCAGTTGCTCCATATCCAAACTCGTCATAAGAAGCATCGTAATATTCAAAGTATGGATGGTAAATATCCAACTCTTTTCTAATTTCATGTCTTAAAACACCTTCCCCAACTCCGTGAATAACAACAATTTTTCTTTGTTTTTTGTCAATAGATTTATTTAAGAAAGACTTAAAATGAGACATCTGTATTTTTAAAATAGCACTATTACTCATACCATTATGGGAATCTATCAAATTTTCTATATGAAGATCTATAACTTCCCTTTCTTTAGATCCATAACTCTCTAAATGCCTAAACTTTCTTTTTAAATCAAAATTTTTATTATTTGTTTTTTCAGAATTTAATTTTGACTTTATTTCTTTATCAAAGGCTAGATTTTCGGTTTGATAATCTTCTTGCTTTCTTTCTGGAACTAGTTCAGAAATTTTATACTCTTGAAGAAAACCAAAATTATTTTCCAACTCTACTCTTTCTAAATCTAAAATTTTCGTAATAATTCCATGGCCATCAGAATTTAGAAATCTTACTTTATCTCCAATTTTAAAATTCATTAACCAACTAATTCTCCATACAAATCGTAGTGATCAGATTTAGTAATCTTCACTTTAACAAAATCTCCTATTCTACAATAAGTATGCTTATTTTTCTCTATTAATACTTCATTGTCAACTTCGGGGGAATCGAATTCACTTCTTCCAATAAAATACCCATCTTCCGCTCTATCTATCAAAACTTTGTATTCTTTGCCAATTTTTTTAGTATTCAACTCAAAAGATATTCCAGATTGTAAATCCATAATAGAGTCTGCTCTTTCTTTTTTAAGTTTTGGAGTAACATCGTCCTCAAAATTATAAGCGTGGGTATTTTCTTCATGAGAATAAGTAAAAATTCCAAGCCTGTCAAATTTCATTTCTTCCACCCAATTGTACATTTCCTGAAAGTCTTCTTCTGTTTCCCCAGGATAACCAGCAATCATGGTTGTTCTAATAGCAATATTGGGAATCATAGCTCTAATATCCTGTATTAACTTGGTTGTCTTTTCACGACTGGTACCACGTCTCATTGCTTTTAGTATAGTAGAAGAACCATGCTGAAGTGGAATATCTAAGTAATTACATATTTTTTTCTCTTCTTTCATCACCTCAATTACATCCATTGGAAATCCTGTTGGATATGCATAATGCAATCTTATCCATTCAATTCCATCTACCTTACAAAGTTCTTTTAGCAAATCTGCAAGAGCTCTTTTTTTATAAAGATCAAGTCCATAATAAGTTAAATCCTGTGCTATGAGCATGATTTCTTTCACTCCTTTTTTAGCCAAAAACTTTGCATTATTTACTAAGTCTTCAATGGAGGTAGATCTATGTTTTCCCCTCATTAATGGAATAGCACAGAAAGAACAAGGTCTGTCACAACCTTCAGCTATTTTCAAATATGCGTAATGATGTGGTGTGGTTAATAATCTTTCACCAACCAACTCGTGTTTGTAGTCGGCATTAAGTGTTCTTAAAATATTTGGAAGTTCTTTAGAACCAAAATAAGCGTCAACATCCGGGATTTCATCTTCAAGCTGGTCTTTATACCTCTCGGAAAGACAACCAGAAACATATACTTTCTCTACTAAGCCTTCTTTTTTAGCGTCTACAAAATCTAAGATGGTATTAATGGACTCTTCCTTTGCGCTTTCAATAAATCCGCAAGTATTAATAATTACAATAGAAGCATCATTTACCGTAGACTCGTGCTCCACCTCAAACTTATTGGCTTTTAACTGAGCCATCATCACCTCAGAATCATAAAGGTTCTTTGAGCAACCCATGGTTACCACATTTACTTTGTTTTTTTTTAAAGTTTTGGTCTTCATTAATTAGTATTAAACGAAGAACCACTGAATAGTGATTCAATAAATGCGTTGGTATTAAAAACTTGTAATTGATCTACTTTTTCCCCTACTCCAATATATTTAACGGGTATTTTAAACTGGTCTGATATTCCTATTAGAACACCACCTTTAGCAGTACCATCTAATTTTGTAATAGCTAAAGCATTTACTTCGGTTGCCTTAAGAAATTGCTCTGCTTGTTCAATGGCGTTTTGCCCAGTAGATCCATCTAAAACTAATAATATTTCATGAGGGGCGCTGGGAATAACTTTTTGCATCACATTTTTAATTTTGGTGAGCTCATTCATTAAATTAACTTTATTGTGGAGTCTTCCAGCGGTATCTATTAAAACAACATCGGCATTATTTGCCTTGGCACTCTGCAGAGTATCAAAGGCAACTGAAGCCGGGTCTGAACCCATATTTTGTTTTACAATTGGAACACCTACTCTTTCGGACCAAATTGTTAATTGCTCAACAGCAGCTGCTCTAAAAGTATCTGCAGCACCCAATAAAACACTTTTTCCGTTGTTTTTATATTGATGGGCTAATTTTCCAATAGTTGTAGTTTTACCTACCCCATTGACCCCAACTACCATTATAACATATGGATCGGAGGAGGATGGAGTTTCGAAATTTGAAATATCTTCAATATTATTCTCCGATAACATTTCTATAATTTCATTTTTGAGTATATTATTTAACTCATTTACCCCCACATATTTCTCTTTTTTAACTCTTTGTTCTAATCTTTCTATAATCTTCAGAGTAGTCTTAACACTGACGTCGGAAGATACCAATACTTCTTCAAGATTATCTAAAACTTCGTCATCGACTTTAGATTTTCCTGCAACAGTTGTAGCAATTTTAGAAAAAAAACTTTTCTTGGTCTTTTCTAAACCTTGATCGAGCTCTTCTTTTTTTTGCTTGGTAAAAAAACTTTTCCAACTCATGATAACTATATTAAATAAAAAAGCTCTTTCCTTTATCTAAAGAAAGAGCTTAAAATTAAAACTTTTTTTTTGCTTTTATTAAAACCAGTCTTTTACTCTATCGTTATGTACTATTTCTTCTTTGAAAGTATAAGAACCACTTTTTGGGGACTTAACCATTTTAATAACTTTAGTATGTTGTTTCCCTCCTCCTTTTTGAAGAGATGCTACTGATTTCTTAGCCATGATTTAATTATTTAATTTCTTTGTGTAATGTATATTTCTTAAGAATTGGATTGTATTTTTTTAACTCAATTCTGTCAGGTGTGTTTTTCCTGTTTTTGGTGGTAATGTATCTTGAAGTACCTGGCACACCACTTTCTTTATGCTCTGTGCATTCTAAAATTACCTGTACTCTATTTCCTTTCTTGGCCATTTTCTTAAATTATGGGTGGCAAATATAATTTATTTATTTTTATTCACAAGGTTAGATTTGTTTTTATTTACTTATATAATTCAATAGTTAAACTCTAATGAATATATTTGAAAAAAAATCATAAATGAAAAATATTTCTTTACTCTGCTTAGCTATTATTTTATTTTCTTGCAATAACACTAATCAAAATCCAATTTTAAATTCCAAAGGCGATTCACAATCCTATAAATTTTATGGAAAAGTTATTTCACAAGATTCTATAAAAAACTTAGAATTAGAGAAAGAATCTTTAATGAGTACTGGAATTAAAACCAGCAAAATATCTGGCAAAATCGTAGAGACATGCAGCAAAAAAGGCTGTTGGATGACTTTAGACACTGGAAAAGACACATTATTTATCAAATTTAGAGATTATGCATTCTTTGTTCCTACTGACAGCGTAGAAGGGAAAAAAGCAATTATTCAGGGAGATTTATTTCTCGATACAGTCACTGTTGAAATGTTAAAACATTATGCTGAAGATGCTGGAAAGTCTGAAGAAGAAATTGCTCAAATAACAGAACCTAGTTACGATCTGGGATTTACAGCAGATGGTGTAATTATAGCTGAATGAAATATTATATTGGAATAATATTGTTGGTTCTAACTGGATGTGTGAATAAAACACCCTCGGAAGATTCCCAAAAAGTCATAATGGATCCAAATCCAACTAGTGAAATGGCGCAACAGATGCGAGAAATGACCAAAGAATTGGAGGCAATAAAAATTAAACTTGAAAAAAACGAAACTCTTGGAAAAAACCTTCTAAATTTTGAGCTAATTCATCACCAGCAAGTAACTGATAGCAGCTTTAACAAACCTCATATAGAACCGATGTCCATAGCTTATCATTACGCTGTAGGAGAGTTCAATAAAGAACCAAGTATTAAAAACTATTCTTCAATTATTAATAATTGTAGTAGTTGTCATCAGCTTTCATGCCAAGGACCTTTGGTTAAAATAAATAAACTAATGATTAAAAATCTTTAAAAATTAAAGGCTGTTTTTTCATGACAGCTTCTATTTCTTTAATGGTTCTTGGAACACATCCAGAGAGGTTTTCTGGTTCACCATCAGTTATCAAAATATCATCTTCAATCCTTACACCTATATTCCACCATTTGGGGTCACAAGGTGAACCTTCCTTTATATAAATCCCTGGTTCAACAGTTATTACTGTATTGGGTTGAAACTCTCCGTAAGTGCCTGGATCATGTACATCTAATCCAAGATAATGAGAGGTTCCATGCATAAAATATCGCCTTAATTCAAATGGAGATTTTATTATACCTATTTCTTGTAATCTTTGAGAAACTACTGTAGTTGCGATAGTATTGGTAATATAAAATGGGTTCCCCGCCTTACATTCTGCAATTGCTTTATTCTGCGCTTCTAAAACAATATTGTAAATAATTTTCTCTTCCTTGGAGTATTTACCATCTACAGGGATAGTTCTTGTCACATCAGCTGTGTAACCATGGTATTCTGCACCGACATCACTTAAAAGTAAATGGTTTCCTTTCATAGTTTTTCTATTGGTGGTATAGTGTAAAATACAAGAATTTTCAGCGGCTCCTACAATGGATGGATACCCTGGATATTCAGCCCCGTTTATTTTAAAAACTGCCTCAACAACAGCCTCCGCCTGAAACTCTTTCATTTCTGGTTTTAGTACTTTCATTAACTCGTTTTGAGCGTCACAGGTTATTGATATTGCTTTTCTTAGAAGAACTAGTTCTTCTTTGGTTTTAACCTCTCTAAGTTTTGCCATCCAATTTGTTATTTCATTATGGTTCAATTCCCTATTAAAAATATTTCTTAATGAATCTAAATCTGGATAACGAATTTCTTTAAAAGGTTGGTTTACAAAAACTGTATCTATAGTAGAGAAATCAATTTGATCCCAAGTAAACTTGTCTATATTTAAGGACTTTTGAATTCCTAGAACTAGTTCAGAGCCTTTAACCCCCAACTTCTTACCTACCCAAGTCTCAGAATTTTCATTTCTTTCCTTAATTAATAAAAGTTCGCTTATAGTATCTACTCCAACAATTTGTGGTTTTTTAAAAATAATTAATGCGCTATTGGATTCGTTTAAACCTGTTAAATAATAAAAACTAGGGTCTTGATGAAATTCATAATCTACATCATTGGCTCTAACCATACTTTTTCCAGAATAGAATACAGCCATTCCTCCACTTGGAATAAGGGTTTTAAAAGCTTTTCTTCTATCGGCATGAAAACTAGTAGGCAATAAATCTAAATCGTAAATACCAAGGGTATCAAACCTTAGTTTTTTAGATTGATCAATAAACTCTTGACAATAAGAATTAGATAAGAAAGAAAATAAGAAAATTGTATATAAATAATATTTCATGAATCCTAATCTACAAAACTAGTAGGATTATTATGAAATAATTAAATAAAACCGTTGGCTTTAGCTTCTGCCAAAACCGTAGAAATACCTTTTTTGTTAATAGTTCTGATAGCAGAAGCAGAAACTTTAAGAGTTACCCACTTATTTTCTTCAGGAACAAAGAATTTTTTAGTTTGAAGATTTGGATAGAATTTTCTTTTTGTCTTTCTATTGGACTTAGAAACATTATTTCCAGTGATGACTTTTTTTCCTGTAATTTGGCAAACTCTAGACATGGTATTAAAAATTTGAGCTGCAAATTAAGTTCATTTTTATGGGATTAACAAATATCATCTCCTCTTTTTCTGTTGTTGCTTTGCAACTTCTTCTAATCGCTGCTGAAAACGAGATTTCTTTTTTATTTTTTTCTTGTTAGACTCAATCTTTGCTCTAATCTTATCTTCATCAATAAGAAACTTTTTAATTCCCCACATTATACCAATATTCATAATATTACCACAGAAGTAGTAATAGCTAAGGCCAGCAGAATATTTATTAAAAAAGAAAATAAACATGATTGGCATAAAATACATAATGACTTTCATGTTAGGCATTCCAGGCTGGGTTTGGGCAGTCATTTGGCTAGAATTAGTTATAGTATAAATTAAAGTAGACCCTGCCATTAGAAGAGCAAATAGACTAACATGGTCTCCATAAAAAGGAATTTCAAATCCCAAATCTAAAATTGAATCAAAAGAACTTAAATCTTCAGCCCATAAAAATTCCTTATGTCTTAAAGACAAACTCGCTGGAAAATACCTAAATACGGCAATTAAAATTGGCATTTGGATAATCATTGGTATGCAACCAGCCATAGGGTTTACGCCGGTTTGCTTGTACAAAGCCATGGTTTCTTGCTGCTTTTTCATTGCCGCATTTTTATCTGTTTTTCCTTCGTACTTGGCTGAAATTTTATTCATTTCAGGCTTAATAACCTTTGTTTTTGCTGTTGACATATAGTTTTTGTACGTCAATGGCATAATAACAATTTTAACAATTATAGTTAGCAATAAAATTACCAACCCAATAGAAAACCCAAAGGACATTAAAAATTTAAAAACAGGATCAATAAGGTATCTATTTACCCAAGCGAAAACACTTCCACCTAAATTAATAAGATCTTCCATTTCATAGTCATAGGATTCTAATATGTCATAATCATTAGGAACGAATAAAAACTTCAAAGGGACTCTACCCATAGATGGAATAGAAGTTCTGGAGGCATAGGATTTGGTATAATTATCATCCTCTAAATTTCGGTGAACAATTTTTGTTTTACCAAGACCATCTTCACTTAATAAAATTGAGGAAAAGAACTTGTGTTTAAAAGCTATCCAATTTATATTGCTCTGAAGATCGTCTTCTTCGTCTGACATCTCAGAAAGATAATCTCTTGTACTACCAAAATATCTATACATAATGGTACAAATATTTCTTTCATCTTCAGCTAATTTCTCAGTTGACAATCCTTTCATGGACCATTTTAAATCAACGTCAGGCTTTATATCGTTTTCTATATTGTGGTAATTAATTTCAAAATCAACATCGTAATTACCACTTGACAAACGGTAAGAAAATTCAAGATATTTTTCCTCAGAACCAGCACTTGCTCTAAAAACTAATAGACTATCGTTATTTTTTACCAAATCAAAAAATAAGTCACTGGTCTCCACTGGTACCACTTTCTCAGCATCTACTATGGTAAGACTCATTTGAGAAGTTTCTTTTTCAAAAAGAGAAAGAGGTTTGTTCTCATCACTAAAAAAACTACTGTAAGTTCTATACTTGTATTGCCCGTTTTCATCTAACTCCACCATTTCTGCATTAGTAATTCTTGCACCTTTGGAAGAAAAAGAAAGTCTTATTTTATCGTTTTCAAGAAAAAAATCTTTTTCCTCACCTTTAACTGAACCATAAAAAATTCCATAATTCTCAATTAATCTCTCGTTTTCTTTTTGAGCTAAAAGTTTTTGAAAAATAATATTGTCTGTAGAATCTATTTCCAAATTCGGTTCAGACTTGGTTGAAGATTTAAATTCTGTTACATCAGAACTATTTAAATCAGAGTTAACATTATTAGATTGACTAACTGGTTTAGTAGGATTGGGTTGATCGTTAGGCTGATTCAAGAACATGAAAGCCATAACTACGGCACCAATTAAAATTAAACCCGTAGTAGTATTTTTATCCATTATTAGAAATTTAGAGCACAAATATATTTTTTCTAAGTCAAAAAAGGGAAGAGAATAACAAATAATACAAAGAATTTATTTATTAGTTTTAATAGTTTCGTTGATAACTTTGTGAATAAAGGAGATAGCTATAACTACTTAAATAAGACAACATCAAATATTTTTGTTAAAAGATAATTCTAATAATGTTTGCAACTCTATTTGTAAAAAAAAGAATAACTCATAAAGTTTTAGCAAAGCAATTTGTACATAAAACGCTTCGTGCAGTGGATGAAACTTTTGAAGATTTTCTAGATGCAATTTACAATGATTCAGAATTAGAATCTTACCCTAAACTAAATTACAAAGATCCTTCTGTTCTCATGCACATAATAATAGCTGGAAATATGAAGTTTTTTGAAAGAATACTTTCTAGTCACGAAGAAAATGCGGTTTGCAATTCTATCATTAAGGAAATGAGTATAGTTTTTGAGATGAATTTTAATGAAATGAAAGAGAAATTAGAAAATTATAGCTCGTTTATTTCAAGAGTAAACCACCCATCAAAAAACATATTGTACGGCATATCTAAAGCTGTATTTTTTAAGTTTAAACTAGGAAAATACCAAGATGATTATTTTGCACAATTGAATACCCCTAATCCTATTTTTTTGAAAAAAATTGATTCCCTAATTGAAAATTATATTTGGGATTGGAAATCGATTTTTGAAAAATCTAAAATAACTTACTAACTAGTTTAGAGCAAAATTCTTAATAGCCGTTTCTTTTATGTCATTTCCTATTGCTAAACAAGCAGTTGCTGCAGGCGAAGGTGCATTTAATACATGAATACTATTGGAGGTATATTCAATTCTAAAATCATCTTTGGTGTCTCCATTTTGACTTAACAACAACGCTCTTACACCTGCTCTTCCAGGTTTAATATCGTTCATGGTTAAGGAGGGGATTAATTTTTGTAAAGTTTTTAAAAATAATTTTTTTGAGAAAGCTCTTCTATATTCATTAATCCCATAAGAAGCATTTTTATAGAAAAGTTGCCAAGTTCCTTTGTAAGTTAAAGCATCAATTGAGTCATTTAGACTAAAATCTGTTTTATTATAACCTTCCCTTTTAAAACTAAAAACTGCATTTGGACCACATTCAATATCCCCATTTACCATTCTTGTGAAATGAACTCCTAAAAAAGGGAAAGCAGGGTCAGGAACTGGATAAATAAGGTTGTTTACTTTGTTTTTTGCATGGTCTTCTAGTTCGTAGTAATCTCCCCTGAATCCAACAATTCTCTCCTTAAGTAGTATATCATCACTTTTAGCAAGTCTATCTGCTTGAAGCCCACCACAGACTATAAGATATTTTGATTTTATAGTCTTATTCTGTGTTTTAATTATCTTTAAATCTGCTTGGTTTTTAATAGATTTTACTTCCTGAGAAAGCAAAACATCACTATTTTCATTCCATCCACAAGCAACATCTACCATTTTTTTAGTTGCCATTACATAATCAATTATTCCAGTACAAGGAACCCAAATTCCTGCAAGTCCATTTACTTCTGGTTCAATTTCCTTTACTTGATTGGCATTAACTTTTTCAATCCCTTCCGTATTATTTTCCAAACCATTTTTATAAATCTTTTCTAAAAAGTTTAATTCTTTTGCATGAGTAGCAACCACAACCTTTCCACAGATATCGTGAGTTACCTTATGCTCTTTTGAAAATTTCACCAACTCATGTCTTCCTAAAACACAATTCCTAGCTTTATTAGATCCGGGAGTGTAATACAGTCCTGAATGAATTACCCCAGAATTACTTCCTGATTGATGTTTGGCTAACTTATCTTCTTTTTCAATAAGTACTAAGTTCTTATTAGGGAAATGTTGTTGTAATTTGTAAAAAGTTGCCGCACCAACAATTCCACCTCCAACGATAGCTATATCGTATATTTTATCCATAGTTTTCAATTGGAATCTCTTCTTTAGGAACTTGAAAAAGTAAAAGCAAACCTACTATGAAAAAAACTACCAAAGCTACAATAGAATTCCTCATGCTACCAGTAACCTGTTCGATGAAACCGTAAGAAAACATTCCTATTACAATTCCCAATTTTTCAGAAATGTCGTAAAAGGAAAAGAAAGAAGAAGTGTCTTTTGTTCCAGAAGGAAGATATTTTGAGTAAGTACTTCTTGATAGAGACTGAATACCACCCATTACTAAACCAACAAAACCTGAAATAAGATAAAAATGAATGGGTTCATAGACTAATAAAGCGCTTAAACATAATAAAATCCAAATAAATACTACCAATTTCAATGCAAATAAGTTTCCTTTAAACTTAGAGATTTTCGAAAGTAAAATAGCTCCTGGGATTGCAATTAATTGTATGAGTAGAACTCCAATGATTAAGCCCATCTTTGCATTAGCACCTTCTCCCCAATTCACTTCTTTAGTACCAAAATATACGGCAACCAACATTATCGTTTGTACTGCCATACTGTAAACAAAGAAAGAGTATATAAACCTTTTGAGCCTCTTAGTTTTCATAATGTACAACCTTACCTTGTTAAGCTCTATAATTCCTTTTTGATAAGTAGACTTATCTTTGATTCTAATTTTTTCTCCTTTAGGAAGATTTTTGAAAGTAATTTGAGAAAAACAAAACCACCACAAGCCAGTTAGTGCGAAACATAATCTAGTATAAAAAGCCCGATCACTTTCTTGGGCATTAAAAATTAAAAACAAACAAATTACTAGTAAAATAACACTACCAAAATAACCCATAGAAAAACCTCGTGCAGACAAACTATCGTGGTCTTTTTTTTCTGCTATTTCGGGTAGAAAGGCATTGTAAAAAACCAAACTACTCCAAAAACCTATCCCAGCCATGACGAATAATAACATACTTATTTCCAGATGATTTTTATCAAAGAAGGAAAGAAGCACACAACAAAAAGAACCCAGATAACAAAAGAATTGCATGAAAGCTCTTTTGTTGCCAGTAGAATCTGCAATTCCCGACAAGACAGGAAGAATTAGAACTAATAATAGAAAATAGCATGAGCTTAAAATAGTAATTAGTGCAGTATTAATGAATTCAAATCCAAAGAAAATAACTTTCTCATCTACATAGCCCTCATAAAAAACAGGGAAAATTGCACTTGAAATTACCAAAGGGTATACTGAATTTGCCCAGTCGTAAAAAGTCCAGGCTTTTTGAATTTTTTTATTAGATTTTAGCATCAAATTATTTGATTATTATAAACTCAACCCTTCTGTTTTTGGCCATACTAAACATTGAAGCTCCCTTGGAAGCAGGTTGGTCAGAACCTAAATCTTCAGCAGTAATTCTATCGGAAGATATTCCATTTTTCAATAAAAAATCCTTTACTAATTTAGATCTATAATTACCCAAATTCTTTAAAATTTTGTTTTCTGGGTCATCATTTATAGCTTGTTTTTCTAAATTATCAATATGTCCGTTTAGCTGTAATTTAAGTTCTGGATTGTTCTTTAATATTTCTATTACGTTATTCAAATTGTTGTCAAACATAGGATCTAGAGTATAACTTTCTACATCAAAATATATCGAATACTTTTTCAGTTTTACATCAATTGGTAATTTTTCATCTACCTGTACATCAAGATGGTAGACGATAGATTCTCTTTTCTTTTTTTGGCTTTTGTTACAATTACACAAATCAGGATCTTCTACTAGAACAAGCTCAACATTATCTATATAATAATAAGCTTCAGGTAATTGAATTCCAGGAAAATCATCAGACTTAATAAGTTTTTCATATTCGGTATCCTTATTATTGAAAAAATTACCTATTGTTATATACTTTTCCTTTCCATCTGCTTGGTAAACTCCACAAATGGTTTCCCATTTATATCTCGACTTATAAATTTTACTTTTTTCATTAGTTACTACAGCGGATAGTATTGCTTTATCATTGAAAATAATATCGCCTTTTTTATCCAATGAAACTGGCTCTTCACTAATATGAACTCCAATATTATCAATTGCATACTTACTTAAATCTGATAAGCTTACATGAATATTTAAACAGTAGTTAAGTCCACTAGCTAATGGTTTAATTAGCATTGATTGTAGATATGTTCTAGGTTTATTATTATTGTAGCTATATGCTAATATTCCAGCATAATTTTCTCCTTCTTTAGGAAATTCCTTTCCATAAATATTTTCAGGTGTACCAATATCGCCAGGAACACTGCTTGAAAAAAGATCTGCTTTTAAAGAGGTTGGAGAATACCAATCATTAGCAACATTAATTTGATTTAATTTTCTAAGTTTTCCGTCTATACTTTCAAAACTTGGGTTAAGAATCAAGTTATCATTTTCTTGACATAAATAAGAATTTAAAGAAAATAATGTGAAAAGGAAAAAAATTAATTTATATCTCATTTTTAGTTGTTTGATTTGACACTTTCTATAAAACATTTAACTTTTTCTGGACTGGTATCTGGGTATACACCATGTCCTAAGTTAGCAATATGTCTATAGCCATCAAAGTTATTAAGCATTTCTTTGGTCTTTTTCTCTATAAGATTAAAATCTCCATATAATACACAAGGGTCTAAATTCCCTTGTAAAGTCTTTGTATTATCGAACAATTTTATTGCTTGATCTATATCCATAGTCCAGTCCAAGCCAATTGTATTACAATTTAAATTCGTCATGCTTTCAAGAGCAAAAAAAGCACCTTTACTAAAAACTGTGAGAGGGACTTGGTTGATTTCATCACATATTTTATGAACATATTTCATACCAAATTCGTTGTAATATTCTGGAGACAATATCCCTGCCCAAGAATCAAAAATTTGTACCAAATCTACACCTGCATTAATTTGCAATTTTAAATATTTAATGGTAGAAATCGTTATTTTTTCCAATAACATATGAGCTAACTCTGGCTTTCTATATAAAAAACTTTTTGCTTTACTAAATGTTTTAGAACCTTGACCTTCTATCATATAAGCAAATATAGTCCATGGAGCACCCGCAAAACCTATTAAAGGAACTCTTTGAGAAAGTTCATTTTTAGTAATTTTTATCGCTTCAAAAACATAAGATAAATGATCTTCTAAATCGGAATTATTTAAAGAATCAATATTTTCTTGGGATTCTATAGTTTTGGGGAAGTATGGCCCTTTTTTTTCTATCATTTCATATGGCAGACCCATAGCTTCTGGAATTACCAAAATATCAGAAAAAATAATTGCAGCATCTACTCCTAGAATATCTACCGGTTGAATTGTTACCTCTGCAGCCAAGTGAGGAGTTTCTACCAATTCCTTGAACCCACTCAGCGAATTTCTTATTTTTCTATACTCAGGAAGAATTCTTCCAGCTTGTCTCATCAACCAAACTGGCGTTCTTTCAATTTTTTTGCCATTTGCGGCTCTTAGTATAAGATCATTCTTTAAATTCATGGTGTAAATGTATAAAAGACTCTCATTAAAAAATATATTCAATAAAACTAGTTCAAGAAATCTTATAGTTTTTTGGGTTTTTTTCTTAAGTTTTCAAAATAGCTGGACACAAACTAATGTAATAAATAATTATTCTAATGATACAATTGTAGTAATAATTACTAATGAAAATAAGGAGCTAAGAGGTTCATTAATTCATGAAGATTATAATTCATTATCTATACAAATTGCCAATGAGAGCAAAAAGTTTAATAAAAATGAAATTAAGTCCTATAGATTTATTACAAGAAATCAAATAAAATCTATTAAAGAATTTAAAAACCCAAACCCTATTTATACTAAGTATTGTTATTTTCCATCTGCCTATATAACTGAGAGAGGAAATATAAACACAAATTCCCATTATTTTATAACAAGTAATTCTAAAATTGGTATTCATGAAAATTTTGAAATTTCTGTAGGAAATATATTTATATATAATGTGTTTTCTTCACTTACATATTCCAAAAAAATTAACAATTCATTCACTACTGGAATATCTCTTATTGGCAGTATAAATCTACTAACTAATTTAAATGGAATTAATGAATTTAATAGTTGGGGATTTTTACCTAGAGTCACTTATGGAGATAGTTTTCAAAATACAACTATTGGTATGATAGGATATCATCTTCCTGTTTTAGGAGAGTTTTATTACGGAGGTTATTTAGCTAGTCAAAAAAAAATAGCAGAAAGATTTACTCTTGCCGGAGAAATAGTTGGAATCACTGTGGATGGTCTTCAATTAGGGTTACTAAATAATATTATTATAAATTTTGCAAGAAATTTTAGAGAAAATTGGAGTATCGGAGTTACGATTATAAATATGGAAGCAATTAATAATGCTTTAGGAATTGATGAAATTGTCTTACCATATTTAGGATTTCAAAAAAAGTTTTAGCTACTTATAAAGTAATACATAACCTTTAAGAGACTTTTCCTTTCCTGATGAACTATCTACTAAATCAATCTTCCATATATATGCATCAGATGATAATGGATTATTTTGATACGTACCATCCCATTTTTCATTAAAATCATTAGTACTAAATACCAATTCTCCCCACCTATTAAATATTTTAAAACTATAATTCTCTATGGATACCTTATCACCAACTGGGAAAAAACTATCGTTTAAACCATCTCCATTCGGAGTAAATGAATTTGGTAAGAAAAAAGCATACTCACCTTCAACTATCTGTGTGCCAAAAACAGTATCTGAACATCCGTTCTGATTCTCAACATACAGCTGTATTTGGTACTGTTGTTCTACAGTACCCGAAAAATTAAAAATTGGATTCTGAACATAATCACTGCCAATAATTGTATTGGTACTGTCGTAAAATGTCCAATCAAAATATACTACATCTGCGCTTGATGTATCTTGGAATTGTACTGTTGGTGTTAATATTGATACCGGATTAGGATGAGATTTAAATCCTGCTATTGGATGATCATATATGTCTATATAATTAAAAAATGTTGTATCATTCTTACATCCATTTGTATTTGTTACCTCTAACGTAATATGATAACTCCCTGGATTTGTATATTCTGTCAATACTGTATCTATATTATTAGAATTTAATCCATTTCCCATATTCCACTCACAACTCATAACCTGAGATATATCCGTATTGTTATAAAAATAAACCTCCACAGGATAACACCCTGCTGTAGTATCCGAATCAAACAGTACTTTAGGGATATCGTACCATCTTACAAGTACAGAATCATTATAAACTGGAGTCTCACAATTGTCACTTAATGTTACATAATAATAACTACTATCATTCATTGGAATCACACTAGAACTTGTTTGTGTCCCTAATGTAGAACCTGATCCATCAGTCCAAAGATAATTATAAGGACCGCCATTACCACCTATAGTTGTAACTCCCAAATTTATACTGTCTGCTGGACATATAAATTCATCTTGAGAAGTAACTAAAATTGGTGGATGAAGAGCAACAAGAACAGAATCATTATTTGATACGCATCCTAATGAATCAGTTACATTAACTTTGTAATAATTTGAGTTTTGAGGATTTACATTATGAGGTCCATTACCACTAAGATTAACCCAATTGTAGCTGTAAGGCGGGATACCTCCATTTGCTGTAGCACTCACTGTTGCTGTACCTCCAATACATATAATAGTATCATTTGTAACAGATAAATTTAATGAAGAAGGAAATTGTGAAGAATTTATACTACATGCATTCCCATATGTGAAATAAGCAGTTAAATAACAATTTAAATTAGGATCAAAAAATTGGTTAGTAATAGAAAAATTTAAAGGACTTGAGAACGGTGGATAAAAAACAACAGAATCTCCAGAACAACTATTTTTTATTACTAATGTTCCGCATAAAGGTGGATAATTAAAGTCTAAAACACCGTTAATATCAATATTACATGACGTAGAATTGTGTAAAGAAACATTTAAGGAAATATTATTCATTGAACATGGATTTAAAATTGAACAATTAGTAGAGCCATTTCCGCTACTCTGTACCAATGAAATAGATTGACTAAGGCCAGAAAAATTAGTTATTAGCATTACGTAAACCTCACAAGCTGATGCATTACTAATTGTGGGAAATTCGGTAGATGCACCTAAATAACTACAGTCAACTATTTGTGAGGCCGAGTAAGAATTACAATTTGAAATTGCATTATTTATGTTTGGAAAAGGTCCCCAAATAATAAAATCAATATCATTATTTGCAGAAAGAGTCATATTTATATCGCCTGGCTGTAAAATTTCTAAATAATACCATGCAGGATTAGGATTAGATCCTAAACATCCGTAATTATTTCCAGGATTAGTAATATCAGCTGTATTACCCAGAGTTCCTGCAGGGTAATTTAATCCAGTAGATGTGCATATTGGTGTCATGTTTGCACAACTTGTATTGGTTTGGCCTTGTAAATTAAAACAAAATAGGCCTATAATAAATAGTAGAAAAAATCGCATTATTTGGTTACTTCTAATTTTCTTTGTCTTAAAAGAACATATTCATAGTTAATTCATTTTACCCAAATTTTATTATTTAGCTTATTGGCATCTATCAACGACATTTAAGAATCATTGGCAACTATAATCAAATTTATATAGTCAAACCCATTGATGTTTCTTTTTTCAAACTCTACAAATATTATTGTAGATGGTTTCTGAAGATTAGTTTGCGAAAAAGAAGAAATATTTGAAGAGATGAAAAAAATTAAAGAGATTACTTTTTGAATTTCTACAGAAATTTGTTTGAACTTCATTCTATAAAGATAGTGAAACTCAGTTATAATACATTAATTATCTTGATAGTAGCACATATCCTTTCAGATTTTTTTCTTTTCCTGTCGATATATCTACTAAATCAATCTTCCATATATATGCATCAGATGATAATGGATTGTTTTGGTACGTACCATCCCATTTTGCATTGAAATCATTCGTACTAAATATCATCTCTCCCCACCTATTAAATATCTTAAAACTATAATTCTCTATAGATACCTTATCCCCAACTGGGAAAAAACTATCGTTCAAACCATCTCCATTTGGAGTAAATGAATTTGGTAAGAAAAAAGAATATTCACCTTCCACTATCTGTATACCATTAACGGTATCTGAACAACCGTTTTGATTCTCTACATATAGCTGAATATAATACTGTTGCTCTATTATTCCCGAAAAATTATAGGTTGGATTCTGTACATAATCACTTCCTATTATTGTATTGGTGCTATCGTAAAATGTCCAATCAAAATATACTACATCCGAACTAGAAGTATCTACAAACTGTACTGAAGGGTTAAGAATTGAAGCAGGATTAGGACGAGAAATGAAACCAGCAACTGGATATTCATATATTTCTATGAAATTGAAATACGTAGTATCATTGTAACAACCATCTGAATTTGTGACTTGTAAGGTTACATGATAAGAGCCTGGACTATTGTAAATTACAGCTACAGTATCTAAATTATTAGAAAAAAACCCATTTCCAAAATTCCATTCACAACTTGCCACCTGAGACACATTTGTATTGTTATTAAATAGAACCTCCACTGGCCAACAACCATTTGAAGTATCAGACGAAAAATCAACATTAGGCAAATCATACCAATTAACTAAAACAGAATCGTTATTTTCTGGAGTCTCACAATTATCACTTACCGTAACATAATAATATGTATTAGAATTATTAGGTGAAACATTAGCGGTTGTCTGATTACTTAATTGTACACCAGATTGATTTGTCCACGAATAATTATATGGTCCTCCATTACCACCAAATGCAATAACACTTAAATCTAAAGTATCAAATGGACAAATGTAATCTGTTAAAGTATTTATAATTATGGGTGGAAACAAGGCTACCAATACTGAATCATAATTTGATTCACAGCCGGATGAGTCCTCTACATTTACTTTGTAATACTGAGAAAATAAAGGATTAACAACATGGGTCAAACTATTACTCAAACCCTCCCAATTAAAAGTATAAGGCGAAGTACCTCCAGTTGCAGTGACTCCAATAGTGGCGGTTCCTCCAAGACAGACAATTGTGTCGCTCGTCATAATTAAACCAATTGGTGTTACGTCATCAACTGTAACTAAAGTATCTGCATAACAACCTGAAGTATCTAAAGAACGTAAAACATATTGACCAGAACTCAAACTATCAAAGAAAAAAGTACTTACAACATTGCTATCATAGTCAAGGACATTATAACTACCGTCCATTAAATACACTATCCAGGGAGGGCCAAAGATACCTGTTGGTGAACCAAAAATAGATGCATCACTTCCACCACTGCATGTTAAGTCGTTAATTATGACAGATGGTTTATCACATGTATCACAAATAACATTGATATATATATCAGTTGAATCTTTACATCCTCCAGAATTATCTGTCACTAAAACTTTATAATTAGTACTCACCATTGGAACAGCATTTGGGTTTTGGTCTGTTGAATTAGACAAGAAAAAAGAGGGAGACCAAACAAATGAAAAGAAGCTAGGATCTGGAATCATTGGACAAGTTCTAAATTTTGTTATTGGGCGCTTATTTGAAGAACCTGTTATTGGACCAGTATAAGAACAGGACGGATTTACATCATCTTTAAAATAAATTGATGAATTGTAAGACGTTTGAGTATTATTAGTAGACCAATTAAAATTTAAGGTATTTTGATTAATATTAGTGTAGCAAATTTCAATAACTAAATTTGAAATACCGTCCCATTCATAAGCATTATCCAAAACTATATCGTTCCATCCTAGAACAACTGGCAAATTTTGTTGGTGAAAAACATTGGATAGTCCTGAAATCCAGGAACTTAATGAATTTGAGCTTGTACAACCTATTTTAATCGTAAAATCGTCAATATTGCTTGATGCATTATTGCTAGAAATAGTCTCCCAGGCAATTTCAGTAATTTTTCCTCCGTTAAAACCTGCAGATTGTAATTCATTGGCTCTATACAGATATTGTTGTTTGACATTTTTAAAATAATTTCCAAATGGAGCAGGATATGAAATATTAGTATTACTTCCTGTGGTTGATCCTATGATTTGATTTGAGGATAATGAGGTGCATGATGTGGATCCGCTCGGGGAACAAAATGCTGGATTATTTCCTAGTAAATTAACATTCATAAATACAGAATCTCCACAAATAACAGATGTATCACTTGCAGTTAATAAAATATTTGGAGAGTAAGCAGGCAATACATTTATAGATACCGAATCATTTTTCACACAACCTTGAGCGTTGGTTATTGTTACATTATAATTCATCAAACCAGACATTGAAGAACTGAATTCAGGATTTCCAATTAGAGGATTATTTAAATAAGAAATTGGATTCCACTGGAACGAGAAATTTCCAATTCCTAATGGAGTTGCATCAAAATTAACAATTGAATTAAGACAAGTAACAGTATCTGACTGTGTTAGATTATAATTAAAATTTGGAGCCACATCAATATTTACAGTATCTACATTTGAGCAACCTCCGGAGAGATTACTAACAACTTTATAAACTGTAGAAAATGCTGGACTTGCAATTGGGCTGGAACATCCATTACAAGAAAAATTATTTCCAAAACTTATTGGATCTCCACTAATTAT
>CALJHN010000015.1 GCA_938075455.1 uncultured Flavobacteriales bacterium | reverse complement strand
TAATCCTGGATTAGTTAATTCTTCACTTTTAGACATAGCCCAAAAGCCATCTTTTAAATAATTATTTTCTAATGAACTGTGCTGCTGAATTTGACTGTAACCACAATGATGATTAGTTAAAATTAAACCTTGTTTACTAACGACTTCTGCTGTACATCCACCTCCAAAATGAACAATTGCATCTTTAAGGCTTGAATTGTTAATACTGTAAATATCCTCAGCAGAAATCTCCAAACCATCACTTTTCATTTGTCCTTCAATAACTTTTAAAAGCGAAGGAATCCACATTCCTTCGTGACCAAAGATTAAGATTCCTTTAAAAGAAAAAATCGAAAGAATTATTATTATTTTGAACTTCATAGTCATTAAAATTAGAATTTGTTATTTACAAATGTAATTGATAATAATTAAGTATTCATAGACATCTATTATCCTTTGAACTATATTTGCAGGATGTTATTTTTAGAGCACCTTTTCAACTTAAGCATAGTCTTTGTTATTTTCAACCTAGTTTGGGGGATCATTGTCACCTTACCAAAAGCTTTTTTCACAGGGTTTAATTCTAATAATCCGTTGAATCACTTTTTATCCGCCTTAAAGTTTTTGCTTTTAAGTAATTTAACTTTCTCCAAGTGTCTGCAATGCATTCAGGAAAATTCCATGAGTGTTTTTGAACTTACCTTTACCTATATAATTGGCGGAACAGTTTTGTCTCTATACATTATTGGAAAACTAAATAAGAAAAAATCTATGTTAAGTATTGTATCTAATATGGGATTTTCAGAGAAATTTAATATCAATTCTAACAATTTAAAAAATCTTAAATATGAAAATCATATTGCGGGTATCACCATTGTTTTTTTTACAGCTTGTATTGCATTTCCATTATTTGGAGAGATAATTAATAATAATCCATTAAACATTTGGTTTCACAATACTATTGAAGGATTGTACCAAGCACCTATTCTTAAAGGGGTTTTTGGAATATTTGGTGTGTTTTTCATGGCTTCAATATTTCAAAAAGGAATTACAACTGTAAAAGACCTTTTAATGAAACTAAATGGACAAAAACCAAAAGAAATGGGAAAAAATCCATTAGAAGAAGTTTTTAAAAATGTAAATAACAATCCATTTTCTGAATCGAAAGAAAGTGAAAAAGTTGACATAGACGATGATCTTTACGTCGATTTTGAGGAAATGGATGATAAAGAAAATCCATGAAGATTATTGTAAGAACTTTTGCTGGATTTGAAGAAATTCTTGCAGAGGAAATATTTCAAATCACCAAACTCAAAGCCGAAATTGGCAAAAGAGCAGTTTATCTAGAGGGAAATCTAGAAACAATATACTCTTTAAATTTGTGGTGCAGACTTGCTCTAGATGTGTTGGTTGAGTTGCACCATTATAAAGCAAGTAAAGAAGATGAACTTTACAATGGAGCCTACGAATTTGTTTGGGACAATGAATTTTCTATACACGAAACTTTTTCTATAAGCAGCGTCGTTAATTCCCCTTTTTTTAATCATTCTAAATATGTTTCTTTAAAAATAAAAGATGCAATCGTAGATCAGTTTAATAAGAAAATTGGCAAACGACCAAGCGTAGATAGAGAAAATCCTGACCACAAGTTTTTAGTAAGAATTTCCCACGACCAAGTAAACTTACTTTGGAATACTTCTGGCGACTCTTTATTTAAAAGAGGATACAGAACCATGACAGGCGTAGCTCCGCTAAATGAGGTTTTGGCAGCAGGAATATTAAACTTCAGTGGCTGGGACTTAAAGAGACCTTTGATTGACCCAATGTGCGGTTCTGGAACATTTTTATGTGAAGCAATAATGCTAGCTAGAAATATACCACCTACTATTAAAAGAAAATCTTTTGGGTTCATGAACCATAAAGATTATGACCATAATTTGTGGGAGAAATTAAAGGCTAAATCATTGGAGGAGATAAATGACAACCAACCAACGATAATGGGTTTTGATAATTTTAATGAAATGATTATTGCATCGAGAAGCAACATTAATAATATTTTACCTAAAAACAACTGTAAAATAACCTTCAAAGATTTTTTTGATTTAGAGCCTCCAGTTGAAAATCCTATGATAATACTAAATCCTCCCTATAATGTAAGAATAGCACAAGAAAAAAATCATTTATTTTATGAAGAAATTGGTTCTAGACTGAAACACACTTGGAGCGGATCTGATGCTTGGATTTTAAGCGGAGATTTAGAAAGCTTAAAACATATAGGTTTAAGACCCATTAGAAGAATAAAGTTATTTAATGGGCCAATTGAAACAAAATTAGTGCACATTCCTTTATACAAGGGAAGTAAAAAAGATAAATACAGATAAATAATTAGACTATAGAATTGGATAAAAATAAAATTAAAAATATTATTGAGGAAAAAATAAAAGATCTTGTATTAGAAATGGATGAGCTAAGACAAATAGCAAAACCTATAGAACCAGAAAATTCAATTGGAAGAATTAGCAGAATGGATGCTATTAATAATAAAAGCATAAATGATAGAATGCTAAGAAACTCCTTACAAAAATTAAAAAATTTAAACACTGGATTAAAAAGACTAGAAAAGGTAGATTTTGGAATTTGCATTCAATGCAAAAGAGAAATTAATATAAACAGATTAATTCTTATTCCAGAAACACTTAGGTGTGTAAAATGTAGTTAAACTTTTTTTTAAAAATCAAACTAAAAAATCACCATAAATTAAAGAAAACTTATAAATTTGAAGCAATAAAAGTACACCATCCATAACCTTCTCATTCCCTTAAATTTTAATAATGCAAATAAATAAAGGAAACATACTTAAAAGTATTGAAAGCTTTATTGGAGCTGACAATGAATTGGCTATTAAAGAGGCAGAACACCAAATAAAAGTATTTAAAGTCGTTTTCCAAAAAGAAGTTGAAATTTTCCAAGAATTAGGAAATGAGGATGAAAAAAATTTAAATCCAGAAAATGAGCAAGAAAATATTTTAATATTGGAAGCTATTGAAGCATTTAAAAAAGCACAAGTAGAGAAAAAAAACAAAAAAAAGAAGGAAGAAAAAAGTAATATTAGGCTAAAAAAAGAAATTCTTGATAATTTTCGATTACTAATAAATAATAAGGAAGAATTAGGACATTTAGCCAGGGGCATTCAAGAGATTAGAACCAATTGGAATAAAATTGGTGCAATTTCACCAAATGATGATCATAAACTTCAACAAGAATTTAGCAAACTAAATGAATCTTTCAACTACAACTTTAATATTTATAAAGAGCTTAAAGAGAATGATTTAAAGAGGAATTTTTCACTTAAAAATCAAATAATTCACGAATTAAAAAACTTAAACGAACTTAAAGACTATAATAAATTACAGGTCGAGCTAAAGATATTACAGAACAAATGGGAGGAAGTTGGACCTACTTTCAAGGAGCATTGGGAGGATTTAAAGAAAAAATATTGGTCAGAGGTTCATGAAATTCAAAAAAGAATAAATGAATTTTACAGTAAATTAAAGACTGACCTTAAAGATAATCTTGAAAATAAAAAGAAACTAATTGAAAAAGTCAAAGAACTTACTGTTCAGCAAACCAATAATTCTAAAGAATGGGATTCATTAGCAAATCAGTTCAAAAATTGTCAAGCAGAATGGAAAAAAATTGGTCCTGTACCAAAAAAAGAAAATGATAAAATATGGAAAGAGTTTAGGTCTTACTTTGATGTTTTTTTTGACAAAAGAAATGAATTTTTAAAGATTGAAAAAGACAACAATAAAGAAAACTATGATTCTAAACTTGAGTTAATAGAAACTGCAAAAAAATATGTAGAAAATATTAAAAATGACAGCAATCCATTGTTAATCAAGAAGCTACAAGAAAAATGGAAAGGAATTGGAAATGCAGGGAGATTTGCAGAACAAAAACTATGGAAAAAATTCAGAGCTCAATGTGACTTATTCTTTGAGTTAAAAAAACAAAATAGAAATTCTATTATTTCTACTGAAAATGAGAACTTTAAGACAAAAAAATCACTTATTTTAAAATTTGAAAAATCTGGAAAATCTAGCTTTTCAGAGCTTATGAATTTTATTAATGAATTTCAAAAAATTGGTGAGGTTCCAAGAAAAAAATCAGAAGAAACTATAAAAGAATTTGAAAATTTAATTCATAACATAATTAACAATAATAATTTTACTAGCGAGGAGAAACATAAAATTACAAGAGCTATAAAATCCTCTTTACTAAGTAACTCTTCAGATCCAGAAACAACTTTCGTTAATGAGAAGAACAGAATTAATAAACTTATTAATACTACTTTAAAGGAAACAACACAACTGGAAAATAATTTAGGATTCTTTTCGAATGCAAAAGGAAAAATGTTAGATGATTTCCAATCAAAAATCGAGAAGAATAAAGTTAAAATTTCAGATTGGAGAGATGAATTAAAAAAATTATCTGAAGCCTATCATAAAAATTAATTCTATCTTTCAATAAAGGATTTTACCATGGAAAAAGATGTTTTGATTACAGATGATGCTGTTGTGTTGGGTTTATTGGTTTCTTGTTTGGGTCTTATTTTTTATACTTCTCAACTAAAATCTCTTAAAACCTTTTACAAAATAATACCAGCTCTTCTTCTTTGTTATTTAATACCATCACTATTTAGCACAGCCGGTATTATCTCACCAAAAGTTTCTGGACTATGGCCAGTTGCTAAAAATTACTTTCTTCCAGCATCATTAATTTTAATGACACTTAGTACAGATTTAAAAGGAGTAATTAAACTTGGTCCAAAGGCTTTAATTATGTTCTTTACTGCTACAATTGGAATAATTCTAGGTGGACCAGTTGCCATTTTGATTACTTCTTTGTTCTCTCCAGAAACAGTTGGAGGATTAGAATTTGATGCTGTTTGGAGAGGAATGGCTACACTAGCAGGTAGTTGGATAGGTGGAGGAGCAAATCAAACAGCTATGTTAGAACTTTATCAATTTAATCCGGAAAAATATGGTGCTATGATTACCGTAGATATAGTTGTTGCCAATATCTGGATGGCTTTTATTTTATATGGAGCAGGGAAAAGTGATAAAATTGATAAATGGTTAAAAGCAGACTCAAGTACTATTGATGATTTAAAAAATAAAATGGAAAATTATTCTTCAGCTGTTGAAAGAAATACCACTTTTCACGATTTAATGAAAATAAGTACCATTGCATTAGGAGGGGTTGGAATAGCCCATTTTTTAGGTTCTATTTTGTCTAAATGCAATAATTATTTTCCAATTTTAAATGATACTGTTTTTACTAGTCATTTTTTCTGGGTAGTAGTTGTCTCTACTACTCTTGGACTAGTATTTTCCTTTACTAGATTAAGATCTTTGGAAGGCGCTGGAGCCTCAAAAATTGGAAGTGTATTTATTTATTTACTTGTTGCTATTATTGGTATGAAAATGGATATTACCAAAGCTGTAGAGCAACCTCTTTTAATTGTTGTTGGTCTAATATGGATGATTTTTCACGTAGGTCTTTTATTTATAGTAGCAAAAATTATAAGAGCGCCATTCTTTTTCTTGGCTGTAGGTAGTAAAGCCAATGTTGGTGGAGCGGCTTCTGCTCCAATTGTAGCGTCTGCATTTCATCCTAGCTTAGCACCTGTAGGTGTATTATTAGCTGTTTTAGGGTACGCTTTAGGAACATATGGAGCAATATTATGTGCGACACTAATGGAAATAGCAAGTCATTAAAAATCTATGTACAAATTAATTTTAAAAATAACAGGTTGGAAAGTGGATGAAAATGTTCCTAAAGAATATAAAAGATGTGTCTTAGTTGGAGCACCTCATACAAGTAATTGGGATCTGTTTTATGCAATATTTTTATTTAAAATTCTTAAAATACCTTATAAATTCACGATTAAATCAGAGTGGTTTAAATTTCCTTTTAATTTAATAATAAAGCCACTTGGTGGAATACCTATTAACACCAAGAAAAAAGAGAAAAACGGCAATGTTAAAATAATGGCTGATTTTTTCAAAAAACATAAAGAGTTTGCAATGGCTATTACACCCGAAGGAACAAGGTCTCTAAAAGAGAACTGGAAAAGTGGATTTTATCACCTTGCTAAAGATAATAACCTTCCAATATGTTTTGGGTACTTGGACTACAAAACCAAAATTGCTGGAATTGGAGGACCAATATTTCCATCTGATGATAAAAACTCAGACATGAAAAAAATTATGGAGTTTTACAAAACAAAAAAACCAAAATATCCCGAGAAATTTTCTCTGGATAAAAGATTTATTTAATGGAGTTTTTTTTGTAGAAAAAATGCATGCATATAACGTGGGGAAAACTGATTGCAGAGAGAAAAACAAAAAAATAAGCTATGCTCTTTTCAGTAGGTAATTTCAAATAATAAATTGCAATAAGATAGAGAAATATTGCGCCTATATTAAAAGGTAAAGCATTCTTAAACATCTTCAAGTGGGTATGTTTTAGTTTGTTTTTTAAATGCATCCATCCAATTCTACTATGTTGAAATATAAAATAAAGTCCAAAGGTTAGAAGCAAACTTTCCTTAATAGACAATAAAAAGAAAGCAACTATGATCAACCATTCTAATTTTTGAAAATAAATTGCTGTTAAAAAAGGAAATATTAAAAGAAGATTACCAATTAAAACATAATTAAAATTGACCATTGGAACTTTAATATTCATTATTAGTAATATTTTAGAGAACTCTTCAAAATGAATTAAAAACAGAGAGCTAAATAGAACTATTCCCCATAATATAGCTATTGTATTAGATTCTATCTTCCAATTGTTAATTTCCGTTTGACCAAAATGCCAAGCAGAGTAAATTAAAAAAAACACCAAGCCTAATGTAGGTATCCAAAACCATATTAATAAAATAGGAACCATCATCAATAAATAATAAAAAACAAACTTGAAATTAATGGTATTTTTTTTGCTTAATATTTCCGTTAAATGATCTAAAGCTCCGTGTGGAATCCCTATTATTAACAAACCAAAAGTTAAAACTGCTAAGTTATTGGAGGACAAATTTAGCAGTTCGTCGGATGCGATACTTTCATCTAACAATATATAGGCAATCATTAGAACAGGGAAAAGAAGTTTTTTAAATTTCCAATAAAACCAATAAAATATAGATTTAATAAATATTCCAATTTGCAACTTATAAAACATTGATAGTTCTTCTTTTATAGAAGTTTTTTCGTCTAAGAATTGTAAAACAAA
>CALJHN010000014.1 GCA_938075455.1 uncultured Flavobacteriales bacterium | reverse complement strand
TATAATTGCATTTTTAAACCCAGCAGCTTCAAAAGCCACTTGCCAATCTTCAATTCCTTGTTTAATATATGGTCTCCAAACTTCAGGAGTAGCTCTGTCTACATAATAAACTATTTGTTTTTTTGGTTCTACTAACTCACCTGCTTTAAATTTATCCAGATCTTCTTCTTTTACTTCTAATCTCCATCTATCTAAGTAAGTAACAGTCTTGCTTCTTTGATCTTCGAGACCGTAATCTACTTGTCCTCTAGCAAACCATCCAACTCTTTCGTCAAAATAACGGCGCTTCATAGGTACTTTAGGAAGTAAAATCATAGAGTTACTCATTTCAACAGAAATAGACCCTACACTTCCATTAGATGGAGGTTTACTTGCAAAATAAGTTTTCACATGCCTAACTTCTATATTTTCAGGATAACTACTAACTCTATCTATGTAAGAACGTGTTTTATCCATTCTTGAGATTTTATATCTAGAACGATAAAACTGTGGAAACCCAAGTGGTTTTACATCGGTAGAAAATAAAGAGGTAGCATCAATTACTACCGCAGTAGTATCTTTATTAAATGCCTTTATCGGAAAAGAAAATAGAACAGGCTCAAAGTTAGAGTTAACAACAGCTTCATGAACTGGAAGAATAGTATCTGCAACAACATTGTGAGACACAACCCTTAGAAGAATCTTTTTCCCTTTTCTTTGCCAACGTAATACCTGTGTATTTGTCTTTCCTCCTCCAAAACCTATTCCATTGGCAGTTTTAGCAATTCTAGTAACCATCAACATTTCTCTATTGAATAGACTATCTGGAACTTCAAAAAGATATGTATCATCTGCAGAATGAACCTTAAATAGGCCCTCATCAGTTTTCATTTCTTTGGTTATTACTTTTTCATAGGGAAGAATAGCACCTTTTTTTGGTTTTGGTTTAGGTTTTTGAATTTCGGTAGTTTTCTTCTTCTTTCGTTTTTTTATTCTTCCAGTCTGAGCATCAAGGGTTGATGAAATTCCTAGAAGGAAAAAACCCACAAGAATTTTTGTTAGTAATTTGTTTAGCATTTTAATCTGTTTAAATTAATTATCAATTGAGTTTTAATATTTATATAATTTTTTGACTAAATGTTTAGCCAGTAGGTAAATTTTAAATTTAATGATCTAAATCTAGGACTAAAAACTGTCGTAGCATAATTATCATTGTATACTAAAAATAAATCAGATAATGGGGCTACTCTCCATTGAAATCGTGTATTAATACTCAAATTTTCTCTTTGGGTGCTATATTGGAAAAAAGTAGACCAAAACATATTTTTACTAAAAGTAATGTCTAGTTTTGGACCAATTAACCAAATTGAAGCATCTGGATATGGATCTGGTAAATCTATTTTGTCGTAATTCATTTGAATAGACCCAGAAAAGTAAGGCTGTAATCTTATGGATATAGATGATTCAAAAGAATATTTATTTCCATTAAAAAACTGCCCTACAGAAGGATTAATTCTATAAGATATTTTTTTACGTTGGTCAGATCTAAAACTTGCCTCAAAACTTGTATAATAATAATTTTCATCGGCAGGTAAAGGAATTGCATCTTCTGTTCTTGTAGGGTCAAAATCGTCATATAATTTTATATATCTATTAAACATTTGAAATCGTAATTGAGAAGTGTTTTGAAAATTTCCTTCCCAAGAGCTAATAATAGTATAATCAGAGTTTTCATAATCTAATTCTGGACGCCAAATAGAAATTGGCATTATTGAAAATGAATGACGTTGAATTTTCCTTTTCTTTGGCCAAAATTTCATCTCTATTTGAGGGTTAATTTTTAATATATCTGTTCTTCTTATAAAACCTAGCTCTGATTTATAATCATCTGCAACAAAAACACCACTTAGACGAATGTTCAAAAACCTATCGTTATACTGGGTTCTAAAACCCGCTGAAAAATCATTAGAACTTACACCTGGAGAAAAAGATTTATGAAAGAAATATTTACCACTCCAAGTATTGTTTTTAGAGGCTAAACTGTAATCTATTCCTAAGACTCTATTATATGTATCTTCTTCGTCCAAAAAATCATACTCTTTGGTAGCTTGTTTATTGATAAATAAGACACTAATATTTGATCTGCTAAATACTTTATGTTGAAGAGAAATCACTGAATTATTTACAGTAGGAATTTCATTGGTAATATCTTCATCGGTTTGCATGCTTAAAATTCCAATGCGTAAATTATTATTCAATTTTCCACTTAATCTAGCACCTGCAATGATTCTATTTTCGATGTTGTTATTATCGATATCTTTTGCAATACCAATTCGTCTAGAAAAAAAAGGATTTGAATCTCTACCATCTCCAAAGCTACCAAATAAATCACTATTTTCAATAAAGAACTGTCTTCTTTCTGGTAATCCAACTTCAAATCGTGTTAGGTTTGTTACCTGCTGGTCTACTTCTACTTGGGAGAAATCTGGATTTAGTGTAAGGTCTAAATTCATACTATTAGCAACTGTAAATTTTGCATCACCCCCAACTTTAAAACTACTAGTATTCTCCCCATTTTCAAAATCTTTAGCAGTGATTGTATTCACAAAAGGAATGATAGAAATAGGAGATTTTGATTTCCCCAAAGGTCTGTCAAAAATAAGATCTCCCATAAAAGCTAGATTGTAAATATTTTGATTTTGAGGAATATTTATCCAGGTATTTCTTTCATTGTCTTGCGTGTCAAAATGGTAGCTATTGAATCGCCATTTAGTTTCTCCTTCTTTATACTTAAAAGCAGCTAGAGGAATTTTCCATTCTAAGATATAATGATCATCATGAATTACAGATTCTCCTAGCCACTTGGTATCCCAAGCACTATTAAACCCTTGTCTTTCATTGCCACCACCAGAAAGTAAGATTTCTCGTCGAACACCATAAGGGTTTGATCCAAACACAAACGCATTGGTTCCATCATTAAAAGTATCAAACAAAAGTGTTACACTATCATTAGAACCACCTCTAAAATCTCTTCGTAATGAAGGAATGATGTAGTT
>CALJHN010000013.1 GCA_938075455.1 uncultured Flavobacteriales bacterium | reverse complement strand
AATCATTTAGCTCAATGGGAAAACAAATTTTATTTTAAAGACGATGAAGTAATTGCTCAACTTGGATTTACTTCAAACGACTTAAAAGAATTTGGTGAAAAAATTTTCACTCCAGGTATTGATATGACTTTGCAAAATAGTTCTTATAGTATTCGCTGGAAACATAATTTCAATAAATACTTTGATATAGTTTCGGGATCTCAGGGTATGTTTCAAAGTAATACTAATGGCCAAAAAGCAGAAAAAATTTTAGTCCCCAATTCCAATTTTAATGATTTTGGTGCTTATACTTTACTTAAAGGAACTTTTAATTTATGGAACATTCAGGCTGGTGCAAGATACGATCAGCGAAGTATAATCACCAATGAGGATATAGATGGTTTTGATAAAAGTTTTAGCGGAATAAATTATTCTGCAGGTATTTCAAGATCGACCAAAAACTTTACAACTAGGTTAAACGCATCCACTGGATTTAGACCACCACATATTTCTGAGTTGCTGTCAGATGGAGTGCACCATGCAACAATGCAATATTTGGTTGGAGATCGAAATTTTGAATCTGAAAGAGCAAGTCAAATTGACTTTTATCTTGGCACACATTTTGAACATCTTGAAATTGTTGTAAATCCCTTCATCAACCAGATCAATAATTACATATACAAAATTCAAAGGTTTGATGCTAATAATGAACCTACAATAGATAACAATTCTGGACTGTACATATTTGACATGAGACAAACCAATGCTTTTTTTGCAGGAGTAGAGATAGCAATACATTATCATCCACATATTGCACACTGGTTACATTTAGAAAGTAATTATTCTTTATTATCTAACCAGGATAGTCTGCCATTTATTCCTCAAAACAGATTAAATAACACTGTTATGGTAGAATTTGAGAATGATAATAAACTTAATTTAAATAGTTTTTCAGTACAATACATTCACTTTTTTGAACAAAATAGTGTTGCTCCTTATGAAACTTCAAGTTCATCATATCAAATAATAAACATTAGTTGTATAGGCTCAATTTCAGAAAAACATAAAATTGGTTATTCTGTAGGTGTAAATAATTTACTTAATACTAATTATATAGATCATTTATCGCGACTGAAAAACTATGATATTCCAAATCCTGGAAGAAACTTTTTTGTGAAACTTTCTTTAACCCTATAAAAAATATTGTTTGAATAAAATCATAAATGGGTTCGCTGATTATATTCAAAATTTTAGTTATTAATAGAGCCCAAAAAAATAAAAAAAATGAAAAAAGCAGCAATTTTATTTAGTGCAGTTGTACTTATTGGATTTACATCATGTAATAAATGCCATGAGTGTCATGCTGATGTTAACGGATTAGAAGTTGAATTAGGAGAATATTGTGGTGATGAAGCTGAAGATTTAGAAAACACTGGATATGTAGACCCAACGGATTCAACTGGAACTGTATATGTTGTACATTGTGGTGAAGATCATTAGTATTATATTTAATTCTAAACCAGTTATTAAAAGCAGATAATATTTTATCTGCTTTTTTTTTTAAATTAACAGTATGAAAATTGATGCCATAAAAGAAATACTTAAAAAGAGAAATCTAAAGGCTACTTCAAATAGGTTAAACTTATTAATGAAAATGCAAAATAATGGTTCTGCTATGAGTTTTTCCAATATTCAAAAGACCATGCAACCTATTGATAGAGTTACTTTGTACAGAACAATTGAAAAACTTAAAGAAAAAGGAATAATACATACTGCTTTTCAAAGCAACAATGAGATTTATTATGCAATTTGTGGAATGGACTGTAGTACAGAAAATCACATTCACGACCACGTTCACTTTAAATGTTTAAAATGTGAGACTGTAACCTGTGAAGACCTTTTAAACTCCTTGAAAATTTCTTTGCCAAAATATGAAATCCATAATGTTTCTGTTAATGTTAATGGTTTATGTCAAGTTTGTAGATAATTCTATATTAGAGTAAATTGTAAACTTTAATTAAATCTTCTCTAGCTGTAATTTTTGGAAATTTTCATTTATAATAAACTCTAATCTATCAATATTTAAATTACACAATTACTATAATTAATGAAATATTATTTAATTTGAACATATTCAATTTTCAATAATGAAAAAAATAATTAAACTATTTTTATTACTGTGTTTTTCTTTTAGTGCAAACTGTCAAACAATTAATTTAGGAAAACCTTTATCTTGGAATGGAAAAGTAAATCTACAAAATATCCCAGAAAAAACCATGTCTGGATTCAATCAATCTATCGTAGATTCTGAAGATATTATTAATGATGCTTTAAAAGACCGCCCTTGGAGATTTGGATACAAATATGATGTTAATTACAATCTAAAAAATTCTGGTTCTTGGAAGGAATTACCAAATGGAGATAGAATTTGGCAGTTAGCAATAGAATGTCAAGGAGCTTTGACAGTAAATCTTTTATTTCAAAATTTCCATCTTCCCAAAGGAGCTTATTTATATTTATACGATATAGATCAAACCAACAGAGTAGGAGCCTATACTTCAATCAATAACAGAGAAGATGGTGAATTAGGCTCGGAGTTAGTACACGGTGAAAAAATTATAGTGGAATATGTAGAGCCAAGAGACGTTAAAGAATCTGGGAGATTTACAATTTCTAACGTAATACACGGCTACAGAACACTTGCCCCAATTGAAAAAAACTTAGTTAGAGCTCTAAACTCATCTGGGGACTGTAATATAGATGTCAATTGTCCATTAGGAAATGGTTGGGATAGTGAAATTCGATCTGTTGCTATGATTGTTGTTGGTGGAAGTGGTATTTGTACTGGTGCTTTGGTTAATAATACCTGTAATGATGGAAGTACTTATTTCTTAACAGCCAATCATTGTTTAGGTGGAAGTACTGGTTCTTGGGCCTTTAGATTTAATTGGGACAGTCCACCTGGTACGGAATCTTGCGCTACAACTGCAGGTTCGGTTGATCCGGGTCCACCTTATGATCAAACTGCTAATGGAGCTACTATTTTAGTGAATTCTGCAGCTTCAGACTTTGCTCTACTTGAAATAGACAACATGACTCTAACCAATGCTCAAAATTGGAACTGTTTTTATGCTGGTTGGGATGCTTCAGATTTAACCACAGTGACCCAAGCAACTGGAATTCACCATCCCTCTGGAGATGTCAAAAAGATTTGTAGAGAAAATGATGCTCCTTATCACTCAACGAATGGAGGGGCTGCTACTTGGTATATTACTCAATGGGAACAAGGAGTAACAGAACCTGGTTCTTCAGGATCTCCTTTATTTGATCAGAACCACAGAATTATTGGTCAATTATACGGTGGTGCGGCAGCATGTGCTGGCACGGTAAATAATAACCAATATGACTACTATGGTAGAATGGGTGTATCATGGAATAATGGTTTAGATAATTATTTGGCATCAACTTCATGTGGTGTTACAACTTTAACAGATGATGGATGGGATCCAAATACTCCAACTCTTCCAGACGATGCAGGTATATCTACAGTAAATTCACCACAAGGACCCTATTGTGTAGATAACTTCGACCCAGAAATAACACTAAGAAATTATGGTACCAATAACCTAACAACAGTTTCCATAAATTATGATATCGATGGCACGACCAATAATTCTTATTCTTGGACAGGAAATTTAGCACCTGGAGGAACTGAAATTATAAACTTGCCAAATATGATTAGTACTGCAGGTTCTCATACTTTTAATGCCTATACTTTTCTTCCAAATGGAAATACAGATAGTAACCCTTTGAATGATGCAGCTAGTGCAAATTACTCAGCTACAATTGGAGGTCAAGATATATTATTAGAAATAAATACAGACTGTTGGGGATCTGAAGTAACATGGACTATTGAAGATATTAATTCAAATGTTTTAGCTAGTGGTGGTCCATATTCTGATGTTGTTGGTGGCGAATATATTACTGAAAGTATATGTTTGGCAGACGACTGTTATGATTTAATTATAAATGATTCTTATGGAGATGGAATGTTTGGTTCTCAATGGGGATCTTGTAGTGTAGACGGAGATTATACGATTACTCATGTATATAGTGGAACTGTATTGGCTTCAACAATTGCTGCTAATGCAGATTATGGAAATCAAGAAATCAATAATTTTTGTGTTACCCAGCCATGTAGTTGGTCACTTTCTTATTCTACCGTTCAAGATACTTGTTTTGGAGATAATAATGGACAAATAATGGTAAATGTAAATAATGGCATTGGTCAATTTAATTATGACATAGGAAATGGCCCTCAAAATTCAGGTAATTTCTACAACCTTTCACAAGGAAATTATACCATTTTTGTTTCGGATAGTAATTGTACTTCATCTATTCAAACTGTATTAAATGGACCAGACTTGATCCAAGGAGTTTTTTCTATTACTGATGCCAGTTGTAATGAATTTTCTGATGGTATTATTAGTGTTATTGGTTCGGGTGGTAATGGTGGCTACAGTTACGACTTTGGTTCTGGTTATGGAGCTTCAGGAACAATGAACGGCTTAGCTGCAGGAAATTATTCAGTTTTAATTCAGGATGGTAATGGATGTATTTCTACTGTTTTTGGATCTATTAATGAGCCTTTAAAAATTAATACGTTTACTTACGTAGTTGATGAAGTTTTTGGATCGGATGGTGAAATTAATATTACAGTTTCTGGTGGATCACCACCATATGTTTTTTCTTGGAATGGTCCATCTGGATATTCTTCTAATAATGAAGACATAGGAGGATTAATAAGTGGAAATTATAACTTAACAATAATAGATAATAATGGATGTGTTAGTACAGAATCTATTTTAGTAAATTCCTTTGTTGGACAACAAAACATTGATAACGCTTTACTCCAAGTTTCTCCAAATCCATCTAAAGGTATATTTAAAATTGATTATAAACCAATTTCAAACTCTAGTGTTCAACTGAACATTTTTGATCTTACAGGAAGATTAGTATTTAATAAAGATATTGAAAACCAAAGAGAGATTCTAGTAGATATTTCTAATAAATCCAAAGGAATTTACTTGTTAAAGCTATTTGTTGATAATGAATATTTTCAAAAGATAATAGTTTTCAATTAAAACAACTTTAATCTCTCAAAGCTAAAAAAATAATTTAGATAATAAAGTCCTGAATATTTAATATCATTTAAATAATTAAAAATTCTTATCCTTAAATAATTGATCTATCGCCTAGATGCCTTAGCAATTTCTTCGAACTTTATATTCTTGTAATTATATGTAACAGTTTCAAAAAAACTATTGCCAATTTCTTTTTTCCAATCCATATGTAAAGAAACATCGTATTTGGAAGGTGGAGATATAGTATATTTTACAGAATATAAATCCTCTATTTTCCCAGGTAATGAAATATTTCTAGCGTAATGAAAATTGTCAGAAAGGTTGATATGAGGAATCAAGTCTATAAATGTTTTTAATCCAGTTTTTTGATTAGTAATTAAAGCATTTATATGTAAATAAGGAACAAATCCACCTTTGGGTGTTCCATTAGGAATATTATCTACATCCCAATTAACTCTAGCTTCAATATGAACATCTGTTAAATTTTCATTTAAGTTGGTGGAAGATGGCATAATCATATCTTTAATAGCTCCTTCAAAAATGACTACGATTCCCGGTTCAATTCTTTCTTCTCCAATAATTAATTCTTGAGCATTTGAGAAAATGGTAGTTATCAGTAGAATTGTTAGAGAAAGTATTTTATTGCAAAGCTTCATTTTTAAATTTTAATTATTTTTTTAGATTAATTGAGACCATTTTATGGGTATAATAGAATAAATTTAAAATTTACAGAAAGTTGTTTGTATAATTTAAATTTATAAACTCTAGATCTTATTTACTCTAACAGCATTTAATCCTTTTGGACCTCTTTCTAATTCAAAAGAAACTTTGTCATTTTCTCCAATATCACCATTTAGACTACTAACATGAACAAAGTATTTGTCGTTGGTTATATTTTCTTTAATAAATCCATATCCTTTTTCATCGTTATAGAATTCAAGTTTTCCTGACTTAATAGGATCGTCATTTTCATTTTCTCTTGTAGGTACTCCAATTTCAATATCTTCTGCTTTTATAATGGTTCTTTTTGATTTGTCTGGTGGGGTATCCGTAAAATTACCGTTTTCATCAATGTAAGCAATTGACTCTTCAAATGTCTTTTTTGGATTAGCTTTTCTTTCTTCTCTTTTAGCTAATTTTTCTTGTCGCTTTTTTAAACGTTTTTTTTCTTTTTCTTTTTTACTAAAAGTTTCTTGTGATTTGCCCATTTAATTTAAAAAATTTTACCCAAATATAAGGTTATTATCTTAATAATTATGTAGTCTAAATAATTCAAATTAGATTATTACTAAAATTATACTCTTACCCCCATTACACAAATATCATCGATTTGTTCTTCTTTTTGCATCCAATTTGCCAACTCAATTTCTAATAATTTATTTTGCTTTTTTTCGTCTTCTTTGCTTATTTTTAGAAGCAATTTTTTAAAATTAGCAGTCATATATTTTTTACCATTATCCCCTCCGAACTGGTCCTGATATCCATCCGAGTAAATATAGATCATATCGTCTTTTTTAAGTTTTATAGAATGCTTAGTAAAAGGTTTCATTTCTAAAGTCTCCAGACCAACTGCCTGAGAATCACCCTTATAAGTACTTATTTCATTACCACTAACTATTAACAACGGATTGTGAGCTCCTGAAAACTCAAGAGTTTTCTTTTTCATGTTGAGCCTGCAAATAGAAATATCCATTCCATCTTTTTGGTCGTCTTCTGAATCTTGATTCAAAGATTTAATAATTTGAGTTCTCATCTCATCTAAAATTTTATTCGTGTCACTAATACCTTTCTCCACAACGATTTCATTTAGTAGAGAAGTGCCTATCATGCTCATAAAAGCACCAGGAACGCCATGGCCAGTACAATCTGCTACAGTGAAAAATATATTTTCTTGTTTATCTTTAAAAACCCAGTAAAAGTCTCCTGAAACAACATCTTTTGGTTTAAAAAATGTAAAACTTTTAGGAATAACTGATTTTCTGTATCCTTCAGATGTCATCATAGCGTCTTGGATACGTTTGGCATAGTTTATTGAGTCTACAATTTCTTTATTTTTCTCTTCAAGTCTGATCCTAGACTCTTCTTTTAGTTTGGCTGTATATCTTCTTTGACTTAAGTATTTATTTGATGAATATCCAGAAATTGAAATTAAAAGGACGAGGAATCCCCAAAATGGAATTGCTGTTGCCATATTTTTGTACCAAGGGCCAACTACAGAAATATTAATCTTAAGTGGTGTTGAGTAATTCATGTCTCTATCTACAGACTGAAATTCCAAAGTATATTTTCCAGTTTTATTTGGTTGGAATACGTATTCATTTGAAGATATTATTAGTGATTCTGTTTTACTTTTACGTGTTATTTTAACTAAATATTTTTGTTTTTCTTTTTTTGTATTGAAACTTGTAGAGTTAAGTGTAAATTTTGATCTAGTATCAGAGACAAATTTTTGCTTATTATTTTCCATATCATTTAAGCTATTGTAGAAACCGTTTGGAGTTTCTATAGAACTAATTTTTATATAAGGAGTTTGTATTTTGGGTTCGTACGATGTGATTCCACCATAACTCCCAAACCAATATTTATTACCATTTATACCATATAAAGATTTAACAGTATTATTTAAAAGTCCATCTCTTGAATCTAAACTATTCCATATTTCTCCATTAAAATAATTGACTCCTCCATGCCAAGAGCCTACAAAAACTTTGTCAAAGTCATCAACGAAAATAGTGTAGGACTCATCTGAGCTTAATCCATTTTCCATTGTGTAATTTTTGAACTCAATTCCATTATACATTTGAACTCCCGAACCATCTAATGCTATCCAATAGTTATTTTTTGAGTCTACCGCAATTTCTTCTACTTTATCATTTGCTAAACCATTTTTAGTAGAAAAATTTTTAAATTTTGTTCCATTAAATATTGAAAACCCTGATCCGTAGGTGCTGTAAATTACTTCATTATTTCTACCAATAGTTACTGCACAAGGTTGAGAAACAGAAACAGATGAAAAAAGTGGTCTAACTAAGCCATCCGACTCTTTATATATAGTTAACGAGTCATTTTTAAATTTTCCAAGACCACTTGTAGTTGCTATCCACATTGTCCCATCATTATCAAACTCTAAATCTATAACTTGTGTATTTGAGACCCCAATTTTTTTAGTCATATTTTCAAAACTATTTTCATAAAATCGTGTAATATGATTTTTTTGAACTAACCACATAGAACCATCACTATCAATTTCAATGTCTAGAACCAAGTTCCTAGGCATATTACTATTTGATTTATTATAATAATTAGTTATAATACCATTTTCAATTTTATATAGTCCATTTAATGCACCAGCCCAGATAACACCATCTTTACCTACTTTAATATCATTAACAGTTTCAGAAACTTTAAATCCTTCATTTGAAGTAATTGTATTTATTGAGTTTGGGTCATAGAAAAATACACCATTCATATTTGTTGAAATAAAATACATTCCATCTTTAGTTTTGTCAATGGAAGATATTCTAATTCCTTTTAGACCCTCCTTTTCAAGGCTTATAATAGTATTGAATTGATTGTCTTTAAATCTACAAAGGCCTGATTGAGTTCCAATTAGAAGACTATTTTGATCTACGTGAATATCTATGATACTATTACTAGGTAATCCATCAAAAATACTGTAAAATTTAAATTTTACTCCATCGTATTTAATTAAACCAGAAGCGGTCCCAAGCCAAATATTATTGTCATTATCTTTTTTTATGACATTTATAAAATAACCTCCCCAAGTTAGATTAGTAAATGTTTCAATATTAATGGGTTTTATAATTCCTTTACTAAAAATTGAGAGCCCATTTCCTGTACCAATCCATATATTATTTCCAATTACTGTAATGCACTGTATATTTCCATCACCAATTCCCGATGTGAAATTATAGTTAGTAAATTTTTTATTTTCTAAAACTGCTAAACCCTTACTTGTGCCAATTAAAATATTTCCTTCGTTGTCTTCATTTATGGCTCCAATAATATTTGACGGTAGGCCATCTTTAATAGTAAAATGATTGATTATTTCACCATCTTTCCATTTTATCAACCCTCTAGTGGCATAGCCTAACCAGATGAAACCATTTCTATCTTCAAAAATTTCTCTTATTGGATCGTTTGGTAACCCATTAACGTAATTATAGTTCTTAACATTCAATCCATCATATACAGAAAGACCATTAAATGTTGCAAAATATAAAATGTCTTTTTTAGAAATAATTGACTTTATTATGCTATTACTTAGCATTCCATTAAACATAGTAACTTTTCCCCATGAAGTATTAATTTGAGTTGGTATTTCAAAATTTATATTTTTAATAGATTTTGTATTATTATTAATTTTAAATATGGTTTTTTTCCCATTATCGCTAAAATAAATATCATCACTATGCTTACTTGAAATTTTTACATACCAATCTCCGTTAGGTGGATCAAAGCTGTAATTGCCAGAATTGTCTGAAACGGAAATACCGAAAATTTCATTTGAATTGGCATTAACTAAGCTGACGTTAATACCCGGATGAGGATTTTTACCATCATAAGTTGATATATTCCCACTGATTCTCGAACGTTGATTTAAAATTAACTTTATTTCTTTTACCTGATTTTCTGAAATATTGAATTCACTAGACCATTTATAAAATTCTGAGTAGTTACTTCCAATTAAATAATTTCCTGGGTTAACTGAAATAGTGTATTCTCCATTTTTATCTAAATTAAAAAACCTAAACACTTTTTCATTTTTTAATCCAAAAAATCCATTTTTATAAGGCTCTAAGTTTTTTTTCAAAATTTTAATTTTAATCTTAGAAAGGTTTTTATCATTAATTTTCAAATTAAATCTTGATTTGTAGTTTCCATTAGGTTTTCCAATTATTATTATACTGTTTTTACCCTTCTTTAAAAGATGCTCGAAATTTAAATTGTATGTTCCAAAAGGAAGTTTAGCTTTTTCACCGTTTATGTAGATTTCTGAAGCCATATCCACATTACTGTAGATAAAACTATATTTAAATTCAGTTTTAGATTCAATATTACTTGCTATAATAAATGTGTTATTGAAATTTATTTCTTCAAATATCTGATATAAAGAAAATGTTACATTGTTGAATTTTGAAAGGTTGAGGCTCTTTATTTGAGTTTTATCTATGGAACCAAAATAATCTTCAGATTTAATTATTTTTTTAGTATCAATAGAGTCATTAACTTTTGCAATAACCCATTTATTTACACTTGTTTTATCAGTTGAATTTACTGGAAGCTCATTTTGTGTGTAAATTAAATTTGATACCAATACAATGTAACTTAGGAAAAATATTTTTTTAATCATTTTTTTGCAATTTGAATTTATTACTAGAACTTTAAATGTCTCACAGTTTCTGCATTATCCAATAATTTTTTTAAGGATGAAATACCAATTTCAATGTGTTTTTTATCAAATTTTCTAGAATTAATTTCATCTTTTTTAAGAGTCTTTACGCCCTCAGGAGTCATTGGAGAGTCTGAATTCAATAATAAAGCTCCAGTAGGAATTTTATTATGAAACCCAACAGTGAAAAGCGTAGCAGTTTCCATATCAATAGCGTAAGCCCTAGTTTTTTTTAAATACTCTTTAAATACAGAATCATGTTCCCAAACTCTTCTGTTGGTTGTATATACTGTACCTGTCCAATAATCTGTTTTAAATTCTCTTATAGTAGTGGATATAGCTTTTTGAAGTGAAAATGAGGGCATTGCTGGAACTTCAGGAGGAAAATAATCATTAGAAGTCCCATCTCCTCTTATTGCTCCAATAGGTAAGACAAAATCACCAATATTGATTCTTTTTTTCAGTCCACCACATTTACCTAAAAAAAGAACAGCTTTAGGCTTAATTGCAGAAAGTAAATCCATAATGGTTGCTGCATTTGGACTTCCCATACCAAAGTTTATCATTGTAATATTCTTGGATGATGCAGTACTCATATTTTTATTTTCTCCTTTAATACTGCATGCACATATATCAGCGAAAATGTGGAGATATTGATCAAAATTTGTTAATAATATATACTCTCCAAATTCCTCGATTTTTAAACCTGTGTATCTTTCCAGCCAATTATCTACAATCTCCGATTTAGTTTTCATATGATTTAAATTGTCAATAATAAAGTTATTGATTTAATTTTAAAATATGTGGCTAAAAAATATGAGAACTATGAAAACTCACTTTTGAAGTAATTTTTAATCACAGCATTCACCCGCAACATAAGATGTTACGCCTTCAAAACTGGTTGCATAGCAAGAATTAGAGTAGGTAATACCATTACAACCACAAACAGGATCATATAGTTCAATACAATAAACACTATCAATTATAAGAGTAGAATCTATACAATTTCCATTATTAATTATAGTTGTTGAGTCACACGTAGTCTTGTTACATGAAAACATCATTATTAAGATTGTTGAGGCAATTATAACAGATTCAATTTTATTCATTAGTTTTTATAACTAGGAGATAAACTTATTGCTTTATAAACCTTATAGTTTGATTTACTTTATTGTTATTAACATTAATAAAATATAAACCTGATGGTAGAAAAGAAACATCTATTTTTTGGTTTCCATTTATATTTTTCATTTCATGAAATAATTGCCCTTGAATATTAAAAATTTGTAAACAATAATCTTCTTTTAGTCCATCTAACTTTAGATAATTGAAACTAGGAGAAGGGTAGACCTTTAATTTAGATTCATCTATTTGCAATTCATTGATGTTGGTAACATCAATACCAGGATTACCATGAATAAATGTCCAACTCCCCCATGGAGTACTGGTTCCTGTGCTCCAAAACAATTGATCTTCAAATAAACAATTTATGGAATTACCATTAAGTGGCAAACCTTGATTAGTATACCAGCCATCCAAATTAGCCGAATCATTTACTAAATGCACAGTAACATTTATGGTGTCTGTAAGTGACCAATTATGACTAAAATTGCAAAATGCATCATTAACTATCGTATCTTGATGAAGTAGGTTTCCTTGCTGGTCTGTATATTCCCAATAAAAGATATTATTTTCACGAGGATGGGTCATATATTGTCCCGAATGATATATACTGATAGAGTTGGTGTAAGAACCCACATTTACAGACATACCTAATATATCGCAGGGAACAGCTGATATTACTTGTGCCTTTATTATCTGAGTTATTACAAAGGCAATAGACATAGTAAGTATAATTTTTTTCATAATTTTTTGTTTAAATTTCTTTTAATATTAAGATTTATTTCCAAATAAAGGTTCACCTCTGGAGGTGATATTTCTATCTTCAAATTTATTCAATTTAATATTTTAACGTCAATTATTTATATAATTGGGGGGGGGTTAAAAATATTTAAAGTTGAAAAACAAAAATATAACCTATAAAAGCAGCATACATCATTAATAAAATTATGGCTTTTGCTATCCCAATGGTTTCCCCCGATATAAAAACTAAAAATGTAAAGACTGTGAGTATAAAAAGTACTATTAACACATTTAAACTAAAAGATAGAGTTGCTGGATCCATCACTATAGGTCCATAAAAAATAGTGTACAGTAGTATTGGTAGACCTAATGCAAAACAAATATCAAAAATATTACTCCCTAATGCGTTAGAAATAGCATCGTTGTAATTGCCTTTTCTTGCGTCTTTAATAGACAATATAGTGTCTGGAACACTAGTGGCAGCAGCAGCAATAATAACAGCAACAATTGAAATAGGTAAATCAAGACCTTTTAAATTATTTAAGCCCAACAAAGAATACTCTGCTTGACCAAGCATTTCACAAGCTTTCACCAAAATTAAACACGATAAACCTATGAAAATTAATGAAATAACAAGTAACAACATAGAGTTATTGTTGGTCAATCTTTTGCCTCCAATTACAGAACCATAAAAGTCTAATTTTAAAAATAAAGCAACTCTATTTTGAATTATTCCTTCATTTTCTGGTCCCTCATAATCAGACGAACTGGTACTAGGCATTTTATAAAACATATAAAAGACATATATACCATATAGTAAAATCAATATTAAGCCACCTAACCAAGAAAGAAATTCATAATAAATAATTAAAATAAGCGCAATTTGTGAAATTAGAAGAGCAAAACTGTCTCTATATATAACATTTTTTGAAATTTTAATCGTTTTAGAAATTCCATAATAATAGACTGCTAAAACAGAAAATGCAGGGATTATCATTGCGTTGAAAACTGCACTTCCAGCAACTGTTCCCATTCCGCCGGAAAAACCTTCTGCATCTTTCAAGAAAATTAAAAAGAAAACAGTTGTCAAAAGTTCTGGCATAGAGCTAGATATTGCATTAATAGTAGCTCCTTTTACTCCATTAGACAAATTTCTTCCTAAGTAGGAGGAAGCGACATCGAAACCATCGGAAGATTTCCAAATGACAATACTCGTTACTACAATTAAAATTATTGGAATAAGTATTCCCATAAATCATTTTTTTTAACACCTCAAAAGTACATTATTTAATTTCTTTTTTCATATTTATTGAACAAGTATCGTTTCAAATCAAATTCTTGATTATATTCATAACGAATTAATTAATGCTGTGACAACAGCCATGTTTAACTTAATATAGAAAGGAGGTGTCAAATGTCTATCGAAAAAAATTCTAAGGAGTTGATTGGACTATTGGTGCCTCTTGTGCATCTTTTCTAATCACTCCTTTCTAACTTAAAAGCAGGTCGATGGACCTGCTTTTTTTATTCCTTGATTATTTTATTTGAAATGCCACCAATTTTTAAAATATAGAGTTGAGGCTTCAAATCTGAAATATCTATTGAAAGACTTGTGCTATTTATAGCACCATTCATTACTAATTTTCCTATTGAAGAAAAAATTTGAAAATTACAGTTGTTTTTATCTATGTTTTTTACATAAATAACATTGGAGGACGGATTTGGAAATATTTTAAATTCCACATCATTAGAAGTTGTTATGTCTGTAGAACCACAATTTATTAAACCATTTATATCGTATTTAGATACAAATTTCCAAATTTCCTGAGATGCATTAATATCCATATTTCCTGAGCTTCCTGGCCAATCGTGGTCGCCATTTATCACTTTAAGTTCTTGGACAGCTACACAATTATCACCATTCTCCCAAATTCTCTTCTCAACAGTACTTCCATCAGAAGTATTGGAGTTAGGTACTGCAGTTACTGTTGGATTTATAGCTGTATTGTTATGATTGGCCCAGTAAGTTGTTATTTCATTCACAGATAAATAATATGGTTGAAAACCATTGTACATAGAATGGAAACTCCCATCCGAGGTGCCTGGAATAAGTAAAACTGCAGTTGGATGAATTGGTGAACATGATCCAAAACCATTATTAAGACGGTAGGATTCTGTGAGCATGCTCCCAGAAACTGATGCAAAGCTCGCAATTCTATTATTCAATCTGCATCCTAGCTCGTAAGAGAAAAGTCCTCCCTCAGAGTAACCGCAAGCATAAACTCTATCATTGTTTATATTATAATCATTAATGAGTGTGTCAATAATTGCTTCAATAAAATTAACATCGTTATGAGTTGTTGGGGTTTTATGCAACCAAGAATAGCTTCCATCCGTTGGATCTACTGCAGCTTGAGGATAAACAGCTATAAAATTTGCTGTATCTGCAATTGGGCGCATATCATTTTCATAATTTATAAAGTCACTTGATGTTCCACCACCACCATGAAAATTAAAAACTAGAGGTACTTGAGTACTTCCATCATAAGTAGATGGAACATAAACAATAAAACTTCTATTTTGACCATCGAAAAATAAAGTTCTATTTAATTGTTGTTGTCCAAATAAATTAAACGCTATAAATATAATACAGCTTAGTAGAGTAGTTTTCTTCATGAAAAATAGTTTTAATATAAAAGTAATAATATTTTAAAGAATAAAATTATTTGTTGAGGTTTTTGGAATCCGTATGTCTTTTTATTTTTTGAGATATTGAGCATCTAGCCAATAGATTAATTTTATAGAAAATGTATTCATTGGACCGTCTTGTAAATTACCAAATAAATTATTCCAGTAAGTTTGATCAATACTTTCGTCATCTGAAAAAATAGAATTTTTCCATACCAAATTAATTTCACTTCCAGGAAAAAATACCCATCTAAAAAGCATATCGATAGTAAAAGCATTGTAATTGATATCGTATACGGAGTTACCGCTAATATCATTGCCGGAATAGTTTTCTAAGCTAGATAATCTTCCATTTGAAAGAAGTTCTGAAAAGCTATTGTATTTAATAATTGCATTGTAATTTCTTAATCGAAATGTGATTCCTATCCTGTTGGTTAGTGTATAGTCTATTCCTAGTGTTTGAGTAGTATTTATTCTGTCTCTATTTCCAAAAATAGTTCCATTATGTGTAAATTCAGGTGTTCCAAAACTTACAGCATATCCTTCACTGTTATTTTGAAATCTTTGCTCCCAATTATGAATTAAAAAAATTTGGTTAGTTAACCTAAATCTATTTTCAAAGTCGTAGTTCCATTCCCACCAATTATTACGCTTAACAAATACATATCCCAGGCCAATGTCTAAAGCAATTCTTTTTTGATAATTTGAAGAAAACCATGCTCTGGTACTAGTCCATACTGGTCGAATAAATTTTTCTTCTCCGATAAAATCCCCTCTAGGTTCAAAATAGTCGTTAGACTCATTTAATGTTCCGCTTAACCTTATTCCCAGTGCATTAAAAGAATTTGTTATTGTTGTAGCTCTAGCATTCCAAAAACTTCCTCCAAATAAATTGGGAGCATATAACCATTCATTGGAAAGGGAGGCACTGGTGAAAAATCTATTTATTTTTTCAATTTTAGGATTGAAATTTCTGTAACCTATATAAACTTCGCCAACTCGACTATTATTAGCTCTTAAAAATCCCAAATCATTAGGGTCATAAGTATCCGACTCTTCATAATATTCCAACCCGTATGTAAAATTCCCTCTTTGTTTACCAGCTTCAATTCCCCAAGTATGTCCCAATGAAATACTGTTGGTATCTAATATGTTGGATATTTTTGCTTGAGATTGCACAAAGTAATCGTTGCTTTTAGTATTGAGCTTGGTGTCCAAACCACTGACATTGGCATCGTAAAAATTTCCAGCTCTCCAAACATTGGTATTGGTAAAGGTAATAGAACCGTTATTTTTTAAATTCTGATCTAAGACAATGACGTTGTAGTTGCTTAATGGGCTGATAGAAATTTCTCTTTCATCCCCATTTAAACTGTTGATTGCTTTGCCTTTTTGTTCTGCAGTTACACCATTAAAAATACCAATTCCTAATCCGTTCTTTAATCTGCCAGATACTTTACTAGCATTGATTAATGGAACTGAAGTTGGAATCTCATTTAGATCTTCATTGTCATTTAATTGACTTTTATAAACTTTGGAAGGTGTCTGAACCCCAATTCTTCTACTGTAAAATAAGTTTGATTTATTAAAAAGCTCTGTGCCTTCTGTAAAAAACTGTCTATTTTCATTAAACCTTATTTCAAATGGACTTATGTTAAGCACTTGTTGGTCAAAAATTACCTGCCCAAAATCTGGTAATAATGTGACATCTAACGTAAAAGCTTCATTTATTCCATATTTAACATCCATACCACCTGTAAAAGTAGAAACAGGTTTGGTGTCTTTTGATAAGCTATTGTAGCTCGATAAAAATGGAATTAATGCCAATCTTACGGGTGGAGTAATATCCTTAATTCCTTTAACCATTCCACTTTCTAGTAGGTAATTCTCTAGATCTGGATTTACAGGATTCCAGTTGTTGTCTTCTCTAAATCTACTTATTTGCCTTGCAAAATTTATATTCCAAGTCTGAATTTCTGATTTTGGAAATCTTAGAGCAGAGTAGGGAATTTTAATTTCTGCAAACCAACCTTGATCGTTTATTTGAGTTTTACTTCTCCATACTAGATTCAGTAAATCATTAAAATCTTCGCTGAAAATTTTTGCATCTACTTGAACACCTCTACTACTTAAACCAAAGAAAAACCCATTTTGTTTGTCGTTATAAGTATCTAAAAATATTCCAAAAAAGTCTAAGTTCGGATTGAAGTCGTCTCTTAATGATAGTACTCTAGAGACAGAATCTGGATGGTCGTAACATTTTACCCCAAAATAAATAGCTTCTTGGTCAAACAGCATAGCAACCTCTGTTTTTTTAGAGGCTTTTTCACCTGGAAATGGTTTCATTTGAGTAAAACCAGAAGTCCAATTGGCATTTACCCAATCGGCTTCTTCAAGGTAGCCATCCAAAGATATTTGACCAGTTCTTTTAGAAGAATTAATTTCTTTTTGACTATATCCGCTAATAAACAATAACAGAAACAGTAAAAATATAGCCTTGCGCATGGGTCAAAATTAATTTATCTCCCCATTTAAAATAATATATTTTTAATAAGTATTGAACAATGTTTTATTAGTTAAAATTTAGATGGAATATCTATCTAAGTTCATCACTTTTGTCCAAGCCTTTATAAAATCTGTAATAAATTTTTCTCCACCATCATCACTCGCATAAACTTCACAAATTGCTCTTAGTTCTGAATTAGATCCAAAAATTAAATCTGCTCTGCTAGCAGTCCATTTTAATTCTTCTGTTCCTCTTTTAAATCCATTGAAAATAGTAGATTCTTCTGATTTTGGTTTCCACTCATAATCCATGCTGCAAAGGTTTCTGAAATAATCGTTGTTTAGAACACCTGGAGTTTCTGTTAATACTCCAATACTAGATTGATTATAATTTGAATTTAGTACTCTAATCCCCCCAATTAAAGCAGTCATTTCAGGTGCAGTTAAGGTTAGTTGTTGAGCCTTGTCAATTAGTAATTCTTCTGAACTTAGAGTATAGTCAGCTTTTTTGTAATTTCTAAATCCATCTGCAATTGGTTCTAAAACAGACATTCCTTCTATATCTGTATTTTCTTCTAATGCATCCATTCTACCAGGAAAAAAGGGCATATTAATAGTTCTTCCCCCTAAAGATGCGGCTTCTTCTATACCAACACATCCACCTAAAACAATTAAATCAGCTAAAGATATTTTCTGATTCTGAGATTTTTTGTTAAATTTTTCTTGAATCGATTCATAAATTTTGATTACTCTTTTAAGTTCTTTGGGATTATTAGATTCCCAATTTATTTGAGGTTCTAGTCTTATTCTTGCACCATTGGCTCCACCTCTTCTATCAGAAATTCTGTATGTAGATGCCGAAGCCCAAGCTGTAGTAATCATATCTTCATTTGTTAACTCAGAATTTTTAATTTCTGTTTTGATTAAATCAATATTTTTTGCATTAACTAATTCATGATTAACGGTTGGAATAGGATCTTGCCAAGAATAATCTTCTTCAGGAATTTCTGGTCCAACATAGCTAGATTTTGGTCCCATATCCCTATGGGTTAGTTTAAACCACGCTTTTGCAAATGCCAATTCAAATGCTGCTGGATCGTCGTAAAATTTTTGAGAAACAACTCTGTAAGCAGAATCCTCTATTAGTGACAAATCTGTTGTGAGCATGGTTGGCTTATGAATTACTTCATCGTCAAAAGCATCTGGAAACATCTTGTGAGGATTTTTAGCCACCCATTGATTTGCTCCACCAGGACTTTTAGTCAATTCCCATTCATTTTCAAATAGGCTTTCAAAATATCCATGGTTCCAATTGGTTGGATCTTCAGTCCATATGACTTCCAATCCAGATGTAATTGCGTCCTTGCCTTTGCCTGTATTATAATCACTTTTCCAACCCATTCCTTGCTCTTCAATAGCTGCTCCTTCCGGTGAAGCACCTAAATTGTCCCCGCTTGCTGCACCATGGGTTTTACCTAAAGTGTGACCTCCTGCAATTAAGGCTACAGTCTCTTCATCGTTCATTCCCATTCTGCCAAAAGTTTCTCTTATATCTGAAGCAGCTTTTATCGGATCAGGTTCTCCATTTGGACCCTCCGGATTTACATAAATTAAACCCATTTGAACAGCTGCCAAAGGTTGTTCTAATTCCCTGTCTTCGTTGTATCTTTCGTCATCCAAAAACTTTTTCTCAATCCCCCAGTAAACATTACTTTGAGGCTCCCATACATCTGTTCTTCCACCAGCAAATCCTACAGTTTTAAACCCCATAGATTCAAGAGCTACATTTCCTGCTAAAATCATTAAATCTGCCCAAGAAATTTTTTGACCATATTTTTGTTTAATAGGCCACAACAACCTTCTTGCCTTATCTAGATTTGCATTGTCTGGCCAGCTATTTTGAGGGGCAAATCTCTGCTGTCCAGCTCTTGTACCACCTCTACCATCTCCAGTTCTGTAAGTTCCTGCACTATGCCAAGCCATTCTTATAAAAAGACCTCCGTAATTTCCATAATCCGCAGGCCACCAATCTTTAGAATCGGTCATCACAGTTTCAATATCTTTTTTAAGTCCAAAATAATCTAAACTTTCAAATTCTTTTAAGTAATTAAAATCTTCTCCCATTGGATTGGATAAAGAAGAGTTTTGTCTTAAAATTGAAAGATCTAATTGGTTAGGCCACCAATCACGATTGGTATTTCCTTGGTTAGTAGTAGTTAATCCACTTGTTTGATTATTTCCAAAATGTAAAGGACATTTTCCTTTGCTTTGGGTACTTGCCATTTTATCATTCGTGATTTCACTTGATGAACAGCTCGAAATCAAAATAGTTATTAGTATAAAATATAGAAATTTTTTCATCGTTAAATTTTTACTTATTACTTAAATATAACTCCAAAAATTGATAAAATTAATTTTTTGAATCAATTTTTTATTTTTTTTAAATAATTAAAAATCAATTATATATGTGGAAATTTTACGTTTATTAATCCTTCACCCCCCCCCAAATAGTAATTTATACACGTAATCTATGCTGTAACCTTAAAATAAAATAAAATAAAATGAAAAAAATTACTTTTTTAATAACCATTATTATAGCTACTCTAACATCTCATGCGCAATTTGGAGACTGTGGTTTAATAAATCTTTCAGCTACCGGAACACCAGGAAACAATTATTCTTTTCAAGTAGGATCTAATGTAGATAGTCTTGTTACAGCGGGTGTAATTTCATCCAACAATGTTCAGCACCGTTGGAGAGCCTATCACTATAATAATTTTCAGGATTTGTTTAATAACTCTTTTGACACTTCTTCTACGTGTATTAATTGCTTATGGAGCAGTACATTATCACAAGACACTTATATGTCAAATACAATAATGGATACACTTACAATGATGTTGAATATGACTATTTTAGATAATCAGACATGTGTAACTATATTTGGGGTTTCCTTTATTCCTTCAAATAATAATAATTCTAATGGAGGTTTTTCTTATGTTCAAATGAATCAATCAACAGGGATTCCAACCTTAAATGACCAAGAAAAAGTTTTATATAAGACTTTAAATTTATTAGGTCAAGAAGTAAATAGTGATGAAGTAAATAATCAAATTATAATTTACTTATTTAACGACGGGACCTCTAAAAAAAAGTATGTTTCTAAATTAAAAGATTAAGTACCAGCAAATGGACTCCCAAAAATTCCAACTGCTAATTCAACCCAAAACATAATAAATAAAACCCCAATTAGTAATACTAGCCAAAGTCTTTTTTTATTGCTCTGAACTTTTCTAAATATTATTTCTACCACTAAAATCAGTACAATAATTAAAATTCCAGCAACAATAAAATCAAAAAGCCCCCAATTTATTTCACTAGATAATTGCATTCCAATTAAGGGTATTAATAATATAATTAACCCAAAAATTAATAAGTAGGTGATTCTTTTATTGCTATTCAAAATGAGTTTTTATAAATAACTAAGCCAAGCTTTGTCTTTGTTCTTTTGTTTGTAGTTACTAAACTTTTTACAAAGTGGATAAAGTACTATTACAATAGCAATCCAAATAAAGTGAACTATCCATAAATTAAATCCAAATCCTTTTAAAAGTGGTGATTGTGTTACCCATCCTTTAATTATCAAGCTTTCCCATCCAAAGCCAGTTATCCATGCAGTTATCAAAGCCAATAAATGAATTAGATATATATGTAGTATGTAATAGAAAAACGGAACCTTTCCAAAGACACTAATTATATTAATAATTTTTCCTTTTAAGTTTTCAGTTATTGATAGAATTAAAAATATAGGCCCCAAAGTCATTAGTAAATAAGAAATTGATGGAGGGTATTTTGCAGGATTGAAAAATGAAAAAATAGTTTGAATAGCTAACTCATAGCTTTTCCAATTATTTAAATTCCCATAACCGTTAAGGAACCTCACAATTAAAAACATAACTATGGAAGAAAGACCAATTATGAAGAATATTTTCTTTCTTTTTTCAGCTGAGAAATTTCTGTCATAAAATGAACCAAAATAATAGCCTATTGACATTACCCCGATCCAAGGTATTATTGGATAACCTACCAATAACTTCCTTCCACTTTGTAAATCTATAAAGTTAAATTCATGGATAATAGACCAGAAAATATCATTTCCAAAATGAAAAGAGTCTAATGCATTATGCCCAAAAATCATTATTACACTAAATATTAAAATATATTTTAGCCTAAGATGTATAATAGCAGCAAGAAAAATCATACTTATTCCAAGAGACCATATAACAAAAAGACCAAAAGTTTGAAAATGAATGTCAAAAAACCAGGAGAAGTTTACCACTGTAAGCTCTATAAATATTAGCCAAATTCCTCTTTTTAATAAGAAAAAGGAAAGCTCTTTCTTACTTTTTCTAATGCCAATTAGATAAGCAGAAACCCCTGCTAAAAGGCTAAAAGTAGGCGCGCAGTAATGGGTAATCCATCTAGTTAAATATAGTCCTATATTGGTTTTTTCTGGATCGGTTGGGTCGAAGAAAAAAGCATCAAAATGAAAATAATCTCTTACGTGGTCCAATGCCATAATTATCATAATGGCACCTTTTAATAAATCTAATGAAGCAATTCGTTTGTTTTTTTTTGTGTTAATTGTATTCACCGAGTAACTATTTTTTCAATTGTTTCTTATTAAAAAGATCTTCTTTTTCTCCAACGGTCTCTAGTCCCGTAATAGAAGATACATCTTTAAATTTTGAATTATTTTTATTGTTGGTAATAGTAATTGAAAGTTTAGCATCAATACTTTCTGAAATTCTTCTGTCCATACTTCCCTTTACTGGTGCTTTTAATAAACCAGAATTTCTCTTATTGGTATTAATTTCTATAATCTCATTTTTCAAATATATTTTAAGACTTAGACTATCTTCTTGCATTTTAGATACTTTAAATTTTGCTTTGGAATAAGTACCAAAGCGTACTATTTTTTCGTCCACATAATAAAAGCCAAGAAATCCAGTAAAAGAAAACCCCATCCATGGGATTTTTGCCATAGAAAGCATAAAAGATGAATTGCTATTTTTAAAATTATTAGTTTGAATCCATATCCAGGAAGAAGGCATAGATTTCCCCCAGTCTTTTTCTATATATCCTTTTCCACTGTCAAAATTGAAGCTTCTATTATTTACTTTAATTTCTCCAATTAAATCATGATTTAGACTAACTACACCATGGTAACATTCCATAAAAGGGACTTTGTAGTACCATCCCATTATTTTTTGTTTTTTTTTACTTCTATCAGCTCTTAATTCGGTAATGTTGTTCATGTAAATTTTTCCAATTACAGACAAATCATCTCCCTGAATATCTAAAATTAAGCTGTCTTTGGAAAAAAAATTGTTTCCTATTTTAACTAAAAAATCATCTTTTGAATAATAGAAGTCTTCTATTGGATAACTTATATATTCTGTTTTGGCAGTTTTTCCATCAATGATTTGAATAAAAGCATGTTTGGTAGAACCATCTTCAGAAATTGAAATACCAGGAATAACACTTAAAATTGACAGTTCATCTTTAGAGACCATTTTAAAATACCAACCTTCAAAATATTTTTTTGTTTTTTTGTTCCCTTGAAACATTGAAGAGTTCTTACTCTTCTTGGCTTTGTAAGCTTGAACTTTGGGATAGTCAACAAACTTTACAAGACTGATTTTATTTTGTGAAAGAAAAGTCAAAATATTTCCTAAAAACATTAAAATTAAAAGCCATTTATTTATTTTCAATTGGAGATTGTTTTATTAGAATAAGTAATTATAACAAATAATAACCATATAGTTATATTTACTCAAAGTTATATAATGAACACATTTGAAATCAAATACCAAGGAAATTTAAGAACTACTGCAACTCATTTAGATTCTGGTTCTGAAATTAATACCGATGCTCCAAAAGACAATCATGGGTTAGGGGAGGCCTTTTCTCCAACGGATATAGTATGTTCTGCTTTGGCAAGTTGTATCTTGACTATAATGGCTATTGCAGTCGAGAAAAATGGAATTAACATTAATGGCACTAATGCAATTGTAAAGAAAACCATGGGTAACAACCCAAGAAGAATTTCTAAGATTGATATAGAGTTGACTTTTCCGTTGGATTACGATGAAAAAACCAAGGTGATATTAGAAAGAGCTGCTCACAATTGCCCTGTTCACCATACTTTATCCAATGAAGTAGAAAAAAATATCAACTTTATTTATCCATTGAATTAGTGGCTCACCATAATTTTACTAGAAGACCTTATGTTATTTGCATCTGTAAATGAAATATGATATAAATTATTAGACAACTTAGATAAATCCAGTTCAAAATTCAACCCAGTTTCATAATTTTCATACACTATTTGTCCGTAAACATTGGTGATTATTATATTCTTGATTTCACTAACAGAACTTATGTATAATATATCACTTGTAGGATTTGGATAAATTTTTATATCCTGGTTAAAATCCGGATTTTCAAATCCTACAAAGTAGCAAGGTTGTACTGTTACAGTGGAACTATTAACATTTGTTGCATCAATTATTGTATCTCCTGCTCCGTTCTGGACAGAATAATACTCATCAAAACCATTTAACCCGTTGGCAATAACCCTTACTTCATCATTTCCTCTGACACCAAAAGAAATAGGTTCACTTCGTCTGTATCCGCCAGCAACAAAAGATCCAACATATTCAACATTATTATTGATTTCAATTTCAACATTTCCCTGCCAGTCTCCAGCAAAAACTTTTCTCATGATTAGAGTATAAATATCGCAAAAGTCGTTGGGAGAAGAAGGAGCAGTTGCACATGATTGGTAGCCGTAGGTGTTTGCAGGTGGCTCATTACTTCCTGTTCCTTGTTCACTTGCAATTATAGCATTATTTGGGTCGAAGAGAATATATTGTAAATCAGATCCCCAAACCCCACTAGAACTAAAATTTATAACTACATCTAAAATATCACTTGAATCTAAAGGAAAAGTAAAAGTTTCGGATGTTCCACTTGATAATGTATAGGTTTGAAATACATTATTATTAATTTTCACTTTTGCGAAAGAATTGCCCCAGCCTTGACCAAAATTATTAATCAATTTAAGACTATAAACTCCACATTCACTTCCTGAAGAAAAATAAATAGTTGTAAAGGTTAATGGACCTACCCAACTACTTAAGTCATTAGCGCTACAGACTTCTTGCACATAATAATCATAAGTTGTTATGCTACTTAAGCCATTTAGTAAATAACTCATGCCATTAATATTATTTACAATAGTTCCATTTCCTTGGTTAAAACCTGTAGGCCCCCACTCAATATTAAAAGTACCACCAAAGGGACTTGATCCTCCTATCCAGTCTAATATAGCAGTACCTGCTGTAGAAGTGTTGGCAGAAAGATTAGAAGGTGCTGGACAGCTTGGACAAGCTTCTAATCCAAAAATACTATTAGGAGTACTATTCCCTAACCCTTCTTCAAAAAGCAAGACTCCATTTTGGTTAAAAACTTTGTACAAATTTTCGTCTTGAAAAGCGCCAGGGGTATAAACGAAATCTACTACATCTCCAATGTTTACGGAAATTGGAAAAACTTCAGGACCATTTCCAGTGAATAAACTCAGTCCAGAAAATACAACATTACCATTGATTACAACATCCATAAAACCACCATTCCACCCATCTCCAAATGAATCGTATAGTTCTAAATTAAAAATCCCACAAGAACCAGCTATAATTGCTGTGGTAAAAGATAAGGGACCAGCCCAAGTACTTATTTCATTTGCACTACAAGCTTCTTGAACATAAAAATCATATGTTGTGCTATTATTCAGTCCATTTAATAAATAACTATTTACAGAAATATTGTTTACTAAAGTTCCATTTCCCTGAACAAACCCTATTGGTCCCCATTCTATATTAAAAATTCCGCTACCACCATTCCAGTCTAGTAGAGCGGTTCCGGGACTAGAGGTATTTGCAGAAAGATTGGTAGGTTGCGGACAAGATGTACATGCTTCAATGCCGAAAATACTAATAGGATCAGCTCCGGAAATAAATCCATTTAACCCTTGGCTTACTATTAAATTTCCAGAACTATTAGTTAAATTATATGTGTTTTCATTATCATAACTTCCTGTGTTGTAAATTAGATCTATTATATCATTTGAGTCAGTAGCAAATGTGAATATTTCTGGGCCATTCCCATTGGCTAAAGTTATGTTTTGAAATGGACTACCATTTATAATTACGTCTAAAGATGCACCATTCCAGCCATCGCCAAAAGAATCGTACAGTTCTAACGTAAAACTACCACAAGTTCCTATTGGTCCAGGTGGCGGTGGGGGTAAGTTTGGGCATGCAATAATTCCAAAGGTACTAACAGGGTCAACATTTGGTATAAATCCAAATTCACCTTGACTTACAATTTGACTATTTAAGTTATCAAATAAAATATATGTATTTTCATCATCAAAGTTTCCAGTATTGTAAATTAGGTCAATCACATCATTTGAGTCAGTAGCAAATGTGAATATTTCTGGACCATTTCCGTTGGCTAAAGTTATGTTTTGAAATGGATTTCCATTTATAAATATATCTACTGAAGCTCCATTCCACCCATCTCCAAAAGAATCGTAAAGTGTTAAAGTGAAGGTGCCACATACAGCACCGTTAGAAATATTATTGGTGTTGAATGTATAAGGTCCAGCCCATGTACTATTGGTGTTGGAATCACATATTGCTTGAACATAAAAATCGTAGGAAGTATTGTTAGAAAGAGAACTTAAACTGTAATTAGTGCTCGTTAGACCATTTACTAAAGTTCCACTTCCTAGAGTAAATCCACTAATTCCCCATTCTAGATTCCAAGAGGTTTCATTTCCTCCAGCTTGCCATAATAAATCTGCTGAATTTGGGGTGATATTTCCAGCATTTAAAAAGTTGGGACTAAGGCAAGGATTATTACTCTGACATGTGGAATTAGAAGTATGGGTGAAAAAATCTAAATCGTCTAAATCTGATGCTGAAATAATATTAATTAAAGTATCACCTATGGGATCCATAATGGTGAAAGATATCTCACTATCCCAGTTTCCAGAATGCCATATAAACTCCATTGCGGCACCTGTAGTGGAGTATACAGAATCAAGGGTAAAACTCTGGGAACAATCAAAGTTGCCTACAAAACTCCCGTTCATATTCACCTCTAAATAAGCACTATTCCAACCATCGCCGTAGCTATCGTACATGTACATTAGGTAATGACATTGAGAATGAATGGTATTAGTTACAGAAAAAAAGACTAACAGAAGAGAATAAATTATTTCACGCATAATTAAGGGTTGATTAAAATAAATGTTTAATTATTTAAATGAAACATCAAATAAATATAGTAAATGGTTGAGAAATCTATTTTAACATATGATAATAATGATTTTTTAATTGTTATTCTAACGAGAAATAATGTGAAAAGTGAGGGTTTAGAACATATAACCAACTCTAAAGGAAGGCATGGCTTCAAGAGTAATCAAGGAATTTGAATAGCTTATTCCGTACCCAAAACTTAGCTCTATGTTAAAATGTGAAGTGATATTTCTTCTTATTCCATAAGTAGGAGTGAGGGTATGAAAATAAATTTCCCCATTTTCTAAATTATTTAAAATATTAAAATTGGTTCTTAATGAAATATAGTTTCCAGCATTATTTTTGATGTTTTTATTTTTACTTTCTCTTTTTGTAAGGTTGAAATAATATTTTGGCTCTAAAAATATGGAGACTTGATTTTTTAAAGAATCAAAACTTTGCTTAATCGCAAACTTTAGTCTGTACTCAGTCCCAACTTCTGTTCTTAAAGCAAATTGATTGTGAAGTTTTAATTCATGATTTATCCAAGTGCCAAAATAGCCAGCTTGAATGGATAAAATAGATTTTTCTACACTAACTTTTTCTGAAGATTTTTTTTGAGTAAATGATATAAAATAAATTAGGGAAAATATTATTAATAAATTAAATTTTTTCATAATATAAACTATTCAATAACCATGCCGTTTGTCTATATTTTTAAGGAAACCCCAATATTTAAACCTAAAACATGGTATTTATGATCTACATCTGATTTTAGAATGGAGTTAGTTAAGTTAAACCAATATTTAGGTTCAATAAACATTTCTATATTTTTAAATTGATAACCTAAAGAAGCAGTAATTACAATATTGTAAATAGTTTTTTTTGCTTTAAAACTGTGAAGTCCTTGAATATTGGAATTGTAATACATTCCATTACTATTATTAATTCTAAATCCTACAGCACCACCTGCTCTCAATCCAATACTTATATTATTTATTTTAAATTGGTATCCTATCATAAATGGAATATTTAAGTAAGTATATCTATTTTGTACATTGTAATTATTTAAAGATTCTTCTTCATAGCTCTCATTAACCCAATATGATGTATCCATCATCAAAGAATAAATTGCAGTATCCATTTGATTGGTATTTATATCATAATAAGGAACATGAAATGTTCCAATATTACAAACGGTGTCAATAAAATTAGAGTCATATACCATATAGATTTCATGAACATCATTGTAATCTATTTTCTCACCAAGACTAGCTGTATTAATACCAGTAGATAAAGAGAATTTATTATTCAAATTGTAATTAACTCTTAGGTCTAATGGTAATGTAAAAATACAATCTTCCAATGTTTGAGAATACTGAGGATTAGGCGCCATACCTTGGCTAGGATCTAATATTGAATTTTGTTTCATTATATAGTTAGTTCCTAAAGAAAATGAGATACTGAGTTTTTTTTCAACTTTCATAGAATCAAATAATTCTACCATTTCTTTTTGAAGTGAATCAGGTGCTTTCTGAATAGAGTCTTTAATAATAGAGTCTAAAAGATTCTGTGAAAATGCATCTGAGATAGAATCTTTAAATATGAAAACTGAATTTTCTAACGTATCACTTATCTTTTTTACAGAACTATCATTTATTACACTAAAACCTTCTTTAGAATCTATAATCAATGGATTTATAAATTTATTGTACGTGGAGTCTGTTACAATATCATTAATTTTATCTTTATCTGTTGTTAAAATGAAATTACTTTTTGGATTATTTAATGCTAATTCATCTATCTTATTCTCACTGTGTTCTAAATTATTTTTCTTAAGTAATACATTTGTTTTTTTAGAAACTACAGCAATTTTTGATCTTGGAATATCTAAAGAACTGCTACTTTTAGAGACTGTATTTAAAACTTCTTTTTTGGATGAGATTTTTAATGTTTTTTTAGTTTTTGATTTGCTAATTTTTAGTTGATTAATTTTTGAATTTTCTTGATTTATTTTTTTTGTTGAAATAATATCAGATCTTTTGACATCATTAGGTTTTGTTTTACTAGCTTCTAAATCCTCATTATTGAAATTCTGATTTTCTGCATTTAGTTGATTAGTAGTAGAATTAAATATTGTCTCATTTTCGTAATAATTAATATAAAATAAGCTAGAAATTAATAACAACAAAGCAGCTGCTGCACTATACCAATATTTCGAATTAAATCTTTTAAGTTGATCTAATTGCTGCTCAAGATTACTTAAATGCTTGTCGTCCAGAGAGAACTCTCTTTTATTTAGTTTGCTTTTAAAAAACTCATCAATATTTTTTGGATTGTTAAATTTATCCAACTGATTTTCAAAATCTTTCAAATGTTGGTCATCCATTTTGAAGTCCCTATTTTCAAGCTTATTCTTAAAAAAATCGTCAATATTTCTATAGCTATTTTTCAACTAAATTTTGTTTTTTTAATATTTGTTCTTTCAATTTCTTTCTTGCTTCTTTAACATGCCATTTAGACGTATTAGTAGAAATTTCTAATTGTTCTGCAATTTCTTTATGAGAATAACCATCTATAGCAAAAAGGTTAAAAACTAACTTTGTAGCTTTTGGAAGTTTTAAAATCATATTGTTTAACTCTTCTGCTCTTATTTCTAAATCATAATCATTTATAGTGTAATTCTCATAAGTAGATATTTCATCACTGTATTCAATTAAATTATGTTTTGAATTTTTTCTAAAATCGTCTATTGCAGTATTAATGGCAATTCTTCTTATCCAAGCATTAAATGGGATACTAGGTTTGTAAGTTTCTATATTGGTTAGCACTTTTAAAAATGAGGTTATAGATAATGATTTTGCATCTTCTTCGTTTTTTTTATATCTGTAGGCTACGCTCATTAGGATACCAAAACTCTTTTTGTAAAGTTCGAGTTGGGCTCTTCTATCTTGGTTAATTAGTTTTTTAATAAATGAATTATCTAATTCCAAAAAAATAAATTATATGCCTTTAAATTAGTATTTCAATAAAATTTTAGGCAGGTTATTTATAGCATTATAACAATTTATTTAACAAAGCTTATGTTTTTATCTGGTTTTCAGTTTTCCTAAATTTAAGATTGGTATCCTTCAAACTGTATTATATCCATCATTTCATTACATTCCTTTTCTGTAATATATCCTTTTACATATCCTTTAATATACTCCAAGGCTCTTTCCGCTTTTTCTACATCTAAATACATTTTAATTCATAACGAAAATAATTTAAGGTTATGGTGGGTGAGAAAGTTATTTTTTTAGTTAGAATTAAAATTAAACTACCATAATATCTTTTAATCTTTTAAATATTATGGTAGTTTTTTAAAGTTAATTATAACAGTTTATTTAATAAAGCTTATTGTTTCTACTTGGTTTTCCCCTTTTATTTTTAGGAAATAAAGCCCATTTCCTGAATCTTCAGTGTTCCATCAGAACCCATGGTCTCCCAATAGTAAACAAATGTATTTAAATTATTAGCAGTAATTTGTAATTGATATTGCGATCCGGTAATGGTTAACGAATCACAAGCTTTAGATTGTCCTTTAATAAAGGTTAAGGTTAAATTTAAAGAATTAAAGGAATAATTTTTTAATTGTAAAAAGTTTAGTTTAATTATTGATGTAACGCAAAATTTGAAAAAAAAAGGGGGGTCAAATTATTTTTCAATAAATTTCTTCTCTGTTGAACCATCAGAATATAAGTAGATTACCATTTCATGATTGATTTTTTCAGGATCTACTATTTGCCCAGCAAGATTGTAGACATTTACTAGATGTTTATTTTTAGATTCTAAATTTGAAATATTGGTAAATCCAGTATTTAACATCGAAAGATTCCAAAAAGAAGGCATTAAACTGTCTCTTGCTATGAAAAATGGTAAAATACAATTTGTTATTGGGGTTGTAGAGGTTGCAGTGTCTCCAATAATTAGTGATAGAATAAAGAATATATAATCATCATTAAAAGAAACGCTAAATGTAGGACTGGGAATTGTACTTTGCCATATATGGGTATTTCCGTTCCAATTATGACTTCCTGGAGGATACGCTCTCCAGTCATAAATACCAGATACAGTAGCAATATTAGGATTTAGATTAAACAAACTATCGTAATTGGTAGTTAGTACAATTTCCGTAAAAGAATTTTGAGGAAGCAAATGAACTCTTAAATCTCCACAGTTTTGAGATTTTATTAAAAATGGAAATGATAATCCTAAAATTATTAATCTTATTTTTTTCACAACGTAATTATAAATTATTTATTTAAAATCATTAACGGATATTTAACTAAAAGTGAGTGGTTTAGATAGGAGTATCATTTATTTTAAAGATTTATATAGCCTTCAAAATAGGTTATTGCTTTACCACTTATTTCAACTCTGTCTTTTTTTAGTTCGCAGAATAATTCGCCCTTTCTTTCAGAAATTTGTTGAGCATTCATACTTTTTTTATGGAGTTTATTTGACCAATAAGGAGTCAATGTACAATGTGCCGACCCCGTAACAGGATCTTCTAAAATAGTAGCTTGTGGAGTAAAAAATCTAGATACAAAATCACAATTTTCACCTATGGCTGTTACTATCACACCACCAGGATTAAGATTGATATGATCAAATACTTCTCTATTTATAACGATATCTTCTATTTGTTTCTGATTTTCATAAATCAATAAATAATCTCTTGATTTTAGAACTTTTTTTGGTTGGATGCTTAAAGCATTTTTTATTTCATTTGGTAAAGTAGCTGCAATAGGATCTCTTCTTGGCAAATCCATTAAATAGCGTCCATTATTTAAGGAAACCTCTAATTCTCCACTCAATGTTTCAAAAATTACTTTTTTAGTATCTAATTTTAGTTCAGATAGAATACAATGTGCAGTTGCCAGTGTAGCATGTCCACATAAATCCATTTCAATATCAGGTGTGAACCACCTTAAATGAAAGTTGTTTCCCTTTTTTACAAAAAAAGCGGTTTCAGCCACTGCATTTTCTTGAGCAATTTTTAGTAAGACTTCATCTTTTAGCCAGTTTTCTAAAGGAACTACACAAGCAGGATTTCCCCCAAATACCTTATCACTAAAAGCATCTATTTGAAAGACTGGCAGCTTCATTTAGATAGATTCTAAATTTTTACGAGTTCGTTCATTTTCCAATGCTCCAGTATTGATAGTAGTTGCAGGTTCAAAAAGCATTATAGAAACTTCTTCTTCTGCAATTGGCTTGTGTTCAACTCCTTTAGGAACTATGATTATTTCATTCTCTTGGATAGTTTCTGTTCTGTCTCTAAATTCTATTTTAAGAGTTCCTTTTAGTACTAAAAACATCTCATCTTCATCCTCATGTTTGTGCCAAATAAACTCACCTTTTATTTTGGCCAATTTAACATGTTGTTTATTGAGTTCTCCAATTATTCTAGGATTCCAATGATCGTTAAATTGAGCTAATTTTTGGGATATATTTATTTTTTTCATAATAGGATTTAATAAATTCCATTTTATTAGTGCTTTTCTAAATTATCACTAGTTCCAATGAATACATTTACTCCTTTTAGTTGAGGATTGCCTGCTATTCTTCGCCAAGATGTAATTTGTCCTACGTGGGTTAGTGCGTCTGCAAGTGGACCATTGATCCAATACCAAAAAGGTAGTTTTCTAGAAGTGTTTTTTTCTATTGCTGACAAATCTTTATCGCTCATTTTTTTTAATCTTTCTGAAAGATCTTTCAAAACAAAAAGAGATTTTTTTCTTACTTTATGAAATGATCTTAAGGAATCTTTGTTTTGTTTTTGTCCCCCGAAAACTCTAAAAGTACTTTCTATTAAATCAAAAATATGTGCGTTTACTTCCTCAATGCTCATGCTTGTTGGATGTGGTCTAAATTTAATATCTTCTTCAGTTAGATTTTCTGTAGCCCAGCGATATCTAAACGCCAACCCTTCCACCAGCCTTAAAAGCGTATTGGTTGCTGTTAATTCAATAGGAGTTTTTGAAATATCTTCGAATGGCAATTCTTGATTTCTTTCCATAAAAAAATATTAGATAACCTTATCAGATTCTTTTTCTTCTATGGCTACTTCTTTTGGGAATTGAAAATTAATTTTTTCAAACTGAATATGAAGAATCAACATTAAAAACCCATATACTACGGAGCTAACAATAAGTACATTATTCATTAATCCATCTGCTGAAAAGGAAAGACGAATTAAAATGGTAGAAATAATAAATCCTGAATTTCTAAATACTTCATGAAATTTATCAGTTTTATATAGAGATATTAAAAGCAGTAGTACATCTGCCATTATAAGAACAGTAAAGAATTCGTTAAAGAATAGTTCGTTAATATCTTGGATAGAAAAGAAAACTTGATCTATGGAGGCAACTTCAATATATATCCATTTAAATAAGCTTGAAACTGCTAAAAATATTAATACTGGAAGTAGGAAAAGAGCGATGGTTTTTTTCCTTTTTACAAATAAATCTAGATTTTCTATTTTTTCCTTTTTTGGATTGAGTTTTTTACTTCGTGTATTAAAGTAGTTGAATAAAAAAATGATAAAGAAAAGAACTAGTGTAGAAATTAAGTCATAGGTAAGTTGGAGATCGTACTGTTGATTGAACCAGTTGGCACTAACATCTATATTAGCCATATCCTTAAAGATTCTTCTTACGATAATTAATGTGATAATTTCGTATTGTTTTCTTATATACTGAGAGATGGACCTGGGTAAATAATAGATAACCAAGAAAACTTCATAAACTAAAATAAAAGAAAATGGGGTATAAATTGCAGCAATAGGGTTGGTAAGTAATTTGTCGTCTGAAAAATTTAGAATTTCTAAATACTTAAGAAAAATTAAAAGTAGGTGAATTACAAAACTTACAATAGAAAGAGTGACAAATATTCTTTCCGTTTTATTCTTAAATTCTTCTGAGAAAACTTTAATGCTTAATCTTTCTATCATTTGGGTTATTTATGTAAATTTAGTTATATTAAAATACTTCTAAATATCTGTTTATCAATTTTTTACACATATAATTTTTAAATGTGGATTAAAATTAATTTTCAAGGTCTATTTCCTTCGACACGAGAATCACCCAAAGGAAGAATTTTAATTCTACTTTCAAATTTAATTCTTCTTGTTCTGTTCAGTTTAAATTGTCTATCGCATAGAATTACTGTCCAAGGGGAATACTCTATATTTTATTTACCTAGTTTAACTTTTAAAAAATCTATTCTAGATAATTCCTTGTGATGAGTCTTTAGTAGTTAAACATGGATATGGGCTTAATTAGTTCTAATGAACAAAGAAAAACTAACTCTAGAGAAATAGCTTTTTTACCAATACTAACTATGTTTACAAAGTAGATGTGTTTTTATTAAATCTTTCCTATAATTTTAATAAAACCAAATCTAATACCAACTTTATAAAAAGCGAATTTGGAGAAAGAGAATTTTAAAAGCTTCCGTTATTAACATCATAAATGAATTTTATAAGACCGTCAAAAAAAGTTTTTTGATCATCATACATACATAGATGAGAACCATTTTCACAATATAAAAACCTACCGTTTTGAACTTCTGAAGCTATCCATTTCATATGCTCTGGATCCATAGTATCGTACTTTCCCCCAATGGATAATGTTGGGACACTAATATTTTTTAGTTTTTCTTTTATATCCCAATTTTTAAGTTTGGCATCTCCCACTACACCAAATTCACTTGGTCCTTGCATGGTTATATAAAGTCCTTTGCTCATATTGGCAAAAGCTCTATTAACTGGGTCTGGCCAATCTTCTAGAGGCATTCTTAAAACGTGTTCTGGGTAATAATTAGAAACTATTAAATCATTATATCTGGGGTTTGAGTAATCTTCTTTTTCTTCCAATGCTCTTATTTCTGCTAAAACTGCTGAATCTAGCTGAGGGCCAAGAATATTGTTTGCATAATCTACATATTCTGGAATGGATGCCATCATGTTAGAAATAATGAGGCCTTTTAAATTTTCTTGATATTTTAAAGCATATTCCATACAAAGAATTCCTCCCCATGAAGAACCATACAAATAAAAGTTGTCTTTGCTAAGTCCTAAGGCTACTCTTACTTGTTCTACTTCATCTACATACCTTTCTACAGTCCACAACAAGCTGTCGTTGGGCTGATCACTGTAATAAGATTCTAGTTGGTCGTAATAGTAATATTCTATTTCTGCATTGGGAAAATAAGAATCAAATACTTCTAAATATTCGTGAGTAGCACCTGGTCCGCCGTGAAGCAATAAAACTTTCATTGTAGGATTGTTTCCTATTCTTTTGGTCCAAACATTAAATTCTCCTGATTGAGTTTGAATTGGAATCATTTTTACTCCCCCACTAAGGACATCATCTTTAGAAGAATAATCTAAATAAGCTGAATTTATTTTTTTTTGTTCCTCTTTTTGTGAGTTTTCACAGCTGTTAAATAAAATAAAGCCGAGAAATATTAAAATTATTTTTTTCATAAAAATTTAATTAAAAATGAATAAAAGTATTGTTTTCAGGATCGTTTAAAGAGATAAATAGTTCTGATGTATATTCACATAAATCGTATAAATTGGATATATCAAAACAAAGCTCCTGAGTCAATGTTGCTTCACAATTATCATTATTACTATTGTGCGTTAAGTAAAGAGGAATATGAACTGGAGGAGTCCCGCAAAACAAAAACTCATGAACTAAATTAAAAATATGGTCCTCACATCCACCACCATAACTAACATTAACTTTTAAAAAATCGCCGTAAATAAATGCTGTATCAATGGTGTACGAGTCCACTAAATAATCATTAATATCTACATTTTTAATCAAAGTCAAACAAGAAGAGTCGTAAATACAGTGACCAAAATCTGATCCTGGAATTGAAGTAGCGTCAGGATCATAGTTGACTGCTGTAGGATCGGTACATCCAATTTCTTTTTCTTTATTACAAGCTATTATAAAAGTTACAATAATATAAATTAATGTAATAAATGATTTTCTCATGGAATATATTTAATTACTAATGTAGTAGTTTTAAAAAGGTAGTGGTATTTCCACTTATCTTGTTAATAATTTAACAAGAAAAATACAAATTTTGTGTCAAATTGTTAGAGATTTGAACAAATATTTCTAAACGTAATGAAGAAATTAATCATTTATATTTTGTTTTCTGGAACATATCTTGTGTGTAATTGTCAAGAGGGAAATTTGAGTTCAAATTTTATTTTTAAATACATCAATAAAATAATCAACGATACCAATGATTTAAGTGCTCCAAAATTCATGAACTATCCAACTCTAGCTTTTTCACCCGAAACAAGTTGGGAAATAGGTTTGTCGAGCTTATATATTTACTCAGCAAATAGAGATTTAAAAAATAGACTTAGCGAAATAAAAGCTTTTACTTTTTATACTCTAGAAAATCAATATGGCATTTGGTTAGACCATGCTCTCTATTCGGATAAAAACAAGTGGTTTTTTTTGGGAAGAGCTAGATATCAATCTTTTCCTCTACTATATTATGGAATTGGAGCTGAATCATCTCCTGAACACATAGCCAGGATTGATGGAAATTTCACTTATTATAAAGAAAGATTTCTTAGAGAAGTATTTATAAATTTTTATACTGGAATTGAATTTGATCTTCAAATCATGAATAAAGTCTCTTATAAAAATTCAGCAACCAATTTTTCAAAGCCAGCTGGTGGAAACGGCTCAACAAATATTGGTTTAGGATGGGGAATTATCTACAACAATATTCATAATGTGTTAAATCCAAGAAATGGAATTTTCAGCGAGTTGGCATTTTTGAATTATAGTGATAAAATCGGCAGTGATTATAACCTGACTACCTTTCTTTTAGATAATAGATTTTACATTCCAATAAAAAAAAATAATGTACTCGCATTTCAATTACAAGGTCAATTTACAACTGGTAACCCTCCATTTAATTTGCTATCATTAATGGGTGGTGAGAGTTTAATGAGAGGATATTATCTAGGAAGATATAGAGACAAACACTTATTGGCTGGTCAGGTAGAATACAGAATGCTTCCGTTTTCTTTCGCTAAACGTTGGGGAGCAAGTTTGTTTTTTGCTGCTGGAGAAGTTTTTAATTCTAATAATAATTTTCAATTTAAAAACTTGTTGCCAACTGGGGGAGCAGGTCTTCGTTTCTTGCTATTTCCACAAAAGGATATTTACACAAGGATTGACTATGCTTTAACTAAAGAGGGAAGTGGTTTCTATTTTTTTATAGGGGAAGCATTCTAAAAATAGACAAAAAAAAGACCCTAAAAATAGAGTCTTTAAATTAATTATTTAGGAAAGAGCTATCCCTCAACAATTTCAAAAGAAATTTTTCCTTTTACCTCTTTATGAAGAACAATATCTGCTTCAAATTTACCAACAGATTTTAGATTACCGGTTGGAAGAGTAATATTTTTTCTTTCCACCTTAAATCCAGCTTTGTCTAAAGAATCAGCTAATTGAATATTAGTGATAGAGCCAAATATTTTTCCATTTTCACCAACTTTTGCAGGAACTTTAAAAGTTTTTTTAGACATCTTCTCATAAATTTTGGTAGCCTCTTCCTTGAGTTGGTTGTCTTTGTGAGCTCTTTGTTTAAGAGTTTCCGCATGCATTTTTTTAACAGAGTCAGTAGCTAAAATTGCCAATCCCTTTGGAATTAAAAAATTTCTACCGTATCCGTTTTTTACTTCTACAAGCTCGTCTTTAATTCCTAATCTGTCTATATCTTTTTTTAATAAAACTTCCATGATGCTTATTTTAATTGATCAGCTAAATATGGTAATATTGCAAGGTGTCTTGCTCTTTTTACTGCTTGAGAAACTCTTTTTTGGTATTTTGCAGAAGTTCCAGTAATTCTTCGTGGTAATAATTTTCCTTGCTCGTTAATGAATTTCATTAAAAAATCAGGGTCCTTGTAGTCAATAAATTTAATTCCAGATTTCTTGAATCTACAATATTTTTCCTTTTTTATCTCAATATCAATTTGATTGAGATATCTAATTTCTGAGTTGTCAGCCATAACTAGTGTTTAAAAAATTAATAATTTAAGCAGATTTAGAGAGCTTAACTCTTCTTTTTTCTGCGTATTCGAAATGATCTTTATTCATTTTTGTTGTTAAAAATCGCATCACTCTCTCATCTCTTTTGAGTTCAACTTCTAGTTTTTGAACAACATCTCCTTCAGATTGAAATTCAATGAGGAAATAAAATCCAGTAGATTTTTTCTGAATAGGGTAAGCCAATTTTTTAAGCCCCCAAGATTCATTGTTATTGATTTTAGCACTGCTATTTTTCAATAACTTTTTGAATTTATCTACTGCTTCCTTTGTCTGCTTATCAGACAAAACGGGAGTTAAAATGAAAACAGTTTCGTAATGATTCATGTTAGTTATTTAAATTTGGATTGCAAAGATATAAGATTCCCTGAAAAATAAAATTATTTAACCAATAAAACCAATTATAAATTTATTTAGAAATATTTTGTTTTTAAATCCCTATTACTTTGAAGCTTATTTTATCTTTGTCAAAAGATGTCCAATTCTAACTATACAGTATCAGCTTTAAAATATAGACCCAACAGTTGGGAGACTATTATTGGTCAAGAAAATATAGCAACTACTCTAAAGCAAGCAATTGATTCTAACCAGTTAGCTCAAGCCTATTTGTTTTGTGGTCCACGAGGCGTTGGTAAAACATCTATTGCGAGGCTCTTTGCAAAGTCTATCAATCTAAAGCACGATCCTAACCTAACAGATTTTACATATAATATTTACGAACTAGATGCTGCTTCAAATAACCAAGTAGATGATATAAGAAATCTTAATGACCAAGTTAGAATTCCACCTCAAAGAGGAAATTACAAAGTGTATGTTATAGATGAGGTGCACATGTTGTCCCAAAGTGCATTCAACGCATTTTTAAAAACTTTGGAGGAACCACCTCCACATGCTATTTTTATTTTAGCAACAACAGAGAAACATAAAATTATTCCGACCATACTTTCCAGATGTCAGGTATATGACTTTCACAGAATATCCATACCAGACATGGTAGCACACTTAGAAAATATTGCTAGTAAAGAAGGTGTAAAATCTGAACCTGAAGCTTTGCACGTAATTGCTGAAAAAGCCGATGGCGCTCTTAGAGATGCTCTTTCGTGTTTTGATTTAATGGTAAATTTTACCAATAGCAATATTACTTACAAAGAAGTAGTTAGAAACCTTAATATACTAGACTACGATTACTATTTTAAGTTTGCTGATTATATTCATAAAAACTTAATACACGAAAGCTTATTACTATTCAGTGAAATAATTTCTAAAGGTTTCGATGGACGTCTATTTATTAACGGATTGGCTTCTCATTTTAGAAATTTAATGATAGCAAAAGATGAAAGAACCTTGAAAATTTTAGAATATACCAAAGACACGATTGAAAAGTTTAAAACTCAAGCAGAACTTTTTGATAATGAATATTTAACCGATTTATTATCTCTTAGCAATGAAGCGGATTCTTTATATAAGACCAGTCAAAACCAGCGACTTCTTGTAGAAATATTAATAATGAAGCTCTGTTCCCATGGATCAGAAAAAAAAAAACTTAATTTCTTAGATGCACCTATAATTGCTCTCGATTTTAAAGACATAAATCTAATTCCTTCTTCAAAAGATCTTGAAAATAAACCTTTGAAGGAAGTTAAAGAACCTAAACAAAAGCATCCACCTCCAAAGACCTTTGAACCTGAGAAGTCTGAAATTATCAGACCCAAAACTTCTTTAACTATAAAAAAGAGATCTGTTGCAGCTTCTATAACTGGAATAAGACAACAAATTAATCAAGAATCAATTACTAAAAATGAAGATGGAGGAGTGGAAGTATTAGAATCTTCCAAATTTTCTCAAAAGCTATTAGAAGAAAAATGGAATGAATTTGCAGAAATTAAAAATAAAGAAGGAAAAATTGGTTTATTTACTACTCTCACCAAACAAACTCCTGAACTTTTAGACAATTTTTTGATAAAATTCATACTGGATAGCGAAGTTCAGAAGATGGAACTCCAAACCCAAAACCAGCTACTTTTAGATTTTTTAAGATCTGAACTCAAAAATAGCCATATTCAATTGGTTCTAGAACTTACAAAATCTGAGAATCCAAAGCTTACTCAGTTAACAAGTAAGGAGAAGTTCTTCCAAATGGCAGAAAAAAATCCAGACCTTCATATTTTCAAAGAAAAATTTAATTTAGACATAGAATTTTAATCAATTTTCAAGTTAATGCTAAATCATTTTATATTTGCCCAATGATTTTACCAATACTTTCTTATGGATCTCCAATTTTAAGAAAAGAATGTGATGAATTTGAAGAAGGTGAATCTCTTAAAGAATTAGTCTCTGATATGTTTGAAACCATGTATGCCGCAAGTGGAGTAGGTCTTGCTGGTCCTCAAATAGGAATTTCAAAAAGAATTTTTACCGTGGATGCTTCCCCGTTTGCAGAACCGGAAGAAGGTGAAGAACTGGATGAAAAATTAAAAGAATTAAAAGACTTTAAAAAAGTATTTGTAAATCCTATTATTGAAAATGAAACAGGACCACATTGGCCATTTTCTGAAGGATGTTTGAGTATCCCTGGAATTAGAGAAGATGTAGAAAGAAAAGCAGTTATAAAAATTACTTACTATGACGAAAATTGGAATTTTTTTGAAGAGTCTTATCAAGGGATAGCTGCTAGAATTATTCAACATGAATACGACCACATTGAAGGAATTCTTTTTACGGATCATTTAAACCCTTTAAAAAAGAGATTGATGAAACGAAAATTAGAAGAAATATCTAAAGGCAAAGTAGAGGTTAATTATAAAATGAAATTTTTTAAAAAATGAGGAAATTAATATACTTTTCAATTATATTTTTTTGTTTTTCATGTGCTAATAAGAAAGAGCCAATTCCTAGCTATTATCAAGAGCTAGAAGATCTCAGAGAAATTAATAATCAATTAATAAAATCTAATCCAAAAGATCTTAGCTCTATTTATCAACTAGGTATTAGCATTAAAAATCAATCCTTAAATCTTTACGTTAGATACCACAAAAATTTTAACGATGAAGAAAATGAGTTTTTATTGCAATGCGCTGCAACTGGTTCCGAAGCAGCTCAAAAATATAAAGATGCTGTAGATTACTTTTTAAAAGCTCAAAGAAAGTTTCCTGAAAGTGATAATGCTCCAGTTTACTTACATAACAGAGCTAGAATATTAGACAACATATTAATGGACAAAAACAATGCAAGATTGGCCTTTGAAGAATTGATAGAACTTTATCCTAATCATCCTCTTAGTGAAAACTCGAAAGTTTACTTAGATAACGTTTTTGGAAAGTCTAACGAAGAGATTCTAAAAATACTCAAGCAGTAAAATTAAATATGGATTACCTCTCCATATGCAGCTGCTGCTGCTTCCATAATTGCTTCACTCATAGTTGGATGAGGATGAACAGTTTTAATTAGTTCATGGCCAGTAGTTTCTAATTTTCTTAAAGCTACTATTTCAGCAATCATTTCTGTAACATTGGCTCCAATCATATGAGCCCCAAGTAATTCACCGTATTTAGCATCAAAAATTAGTTTTACAAATCCATCATTGTGACCAGCTGCACTAGCTTTTCCAGATGCTGAGAATGGGAATTTGCCAATTTTTAATTCATGGCCTGTTTCCTTTGCAACTTTTTCTGTCATTCCAACAGATGCAATTTCCGGACTGCAGTAAGTACAACCTGGAATATTGTTATAATCAATTGGTTCTGGATGGTGGCCAGCAATTTTTTCAATACATGTGATACCTTCTGCAGAAGCAACATGAGCAAGGGATTGTCCTTTTACAACATCTCCAATTGCATAGTAACCAGGCATATTAGTTTCATAAAATTCGTTTACTACTATTTTACCGTTGTCCACAACAATTCCAGTTTCTTCCAAGCCAATATTTTCAATATTTGGTTGAATACCCACGGCTGATAATACAATGTCACATTCTATTACTTCTTCGCCTTTGGCAGTTTTGATATTTACTTTACAACCTTTTGCAGATTTTTCAACATTTTCGACCGATGAGTTGGTCATAATACCAATGCCTTTTTTCTTAAAAGTTTTTTCTAATTGTTTAGAAACGTCTATATCTTCTAAGGGAACTATATTTGGCAAATATTCTACTACAGTAACATCAACTCCCATAGAGTTGTAGAAGTATGCAAATTCTACACCGATAGCTCCAGAGCCAACTATCACCATTTTTTTAGGCATTTTAGGAAGTACCATAGCATCTCTGTATCCAATTATTTGTTTCTTGTCCTGTTCTAAGTTTGGTAATTGTCTAGATCTAGCACCAGTTGCTATAACAATATGTTTTGCTGTGTAACTTGTTTTTTCTCCCTCGATGTTGGTTACCTCTAGCTGTTTTCCGGGTTGAATTTTACCAGTTCCCATAATTACATCGATCTTATTTTTTTTCATTAGGAACTTAACTCCTCCACTCATTTTTTCGGCAACATCTCTACTTCTTTTTATAACAGCATTAAAATCTGCTTTGTGGCTAGAAACTTTTATTCCATAATCATCTGCATGGTTAATATATTCATAAACATTGGCACTTTTAAGCAATGCTTTGGTTGGAATACATCCCCAATTTAAACATACGCCACCTAAAGATTCTTTTTCCACAACAGCAGTCTTTAAACCAAGTTGAGAAGCTCTTATGGCAGTCACATAACCACCAGGTCCACTTCCTAAAACAATAACGTCATAATTCATAGCTCAAAAATTAATTATTTATGCGAATTTATAAATTCTCTTCTTCAAACAGCTTAACAATTCAATTTGTTTAAAAAATCTTTAACAATCTCTGCTAATTTACAGGCAGATTCTTCTTTAAATCTAAACCAAAGTTCCGGTTCTATAAGTTCAAGTTCTGAAATTACAGGATTATTATCATTATCAAAAATGATATCAACTCTTGCGTAAAGAGGCATATTTTTTAGATTTTTTACAGTTTTTTCTGCCAACTCAATTATTTCCAATGAAGGATTTATTTTTTCAACACTTCCTCCGAAATCGTCTTGTACTCTGAAATCTCCTTTTTTTGCTTTTTTTAGTACAGAATGAGAATATTCTCCACCAAAAAGCATAACTGCAATCTCTCCAGACGATAAAATATTTTTCTGAAATTCTTGAACCATAAAATCTTCATTATTGGTTAGAGATAACCATTTGTCTTGAAATTTTTTTATTTCATCATTTTTTAAATGGTAAGTGTGTCTAGCAGCTCCCGATATAGTTGGCTTTATAACAATATCTTTCCAATTTTTACTTTTTGAAATAGTCTCTAGATTGAGCTCATTTTTTTTAGGAACAAATACACTCTCTACAATTGGTAAATCTTTCTTTTGTAAGTCTAATAAATAATGTTTGTCAAGGTTCCAATTTATTTGTTCGTAAGGATTTATTAGAAAACATTGTTCCTTAATTATATCTAACCAATTTCTAAAGTTGGAAAATTGATCAAAATAATCCCAAGTAGATCTAAATATTGCACTTTTTGTTGAAGTCCAATTAAACTTATGGTCGTTCCAGTCTTTTTTAATGGTTCTAAGATTCAATTTTTCTAGACCATCCATTACCAATCCGTCTTCTTTTAAAACATTTTGTATGTAAGGATCTATTTTTTTAGGATTAACATATCTCGAATCTGTTAATAGAACAACATCAAATTCTTTCATAAGAGCAAATATAATTATTACACAATTTAAGACCTGTTATGTTTCATAAATTCTATTTTTGACATATGAAATATTTGGTTAGTTATAAAGATGCGGATAGACATTTTATAGATTTTAAATTGATTGTTGATGCAAAAGGCTTGTCAAAGATTAACTTACAACTTCCTTCTTGGAGACCTGGTAGATATGAACTTGGAAATTTTGCTAAAAACATTAAAGATTTTAATGTTTTAGATGCTAATAATAAAAAAGTTAGATTTTCGAAAAAAACAAAAGATTTGTGGGAAGTAGATTGTCAAAACACAGACCTTTTTACTGTCTCCTACAGGTATTATGCATCTGAGCTAAATGCAGGGTCTACTTACTTAGATCAAAACCAACTTTACATAAACCCTGTAAACTGCATGTTCTACAATTCTCAAGATCTTGATCTAGAATATGAAATAGAATTTGAATTACCATTAGATTATAAAATTCATACATCACTTGAAAAGCTCGGAAATAATACCCTTAAAGCATCTAATTTTGACCAATTAGCAGATTCTCCAATAATTGCCAGTAATTCTGCACAACAAAGAACTCTAACTATTAACAATGTTAATTTTAGTTTTTGCTTTCAAGGGGAAGTGAAAGTTAACTGGAAAAAAATGCTTAAAGATTTTACTTCCTTTATCAACTATCAGATAAATCTTTTTGGTTCTTTTCCACACAAAAGTTTCCTATTTCTATTTCAAATAACTCCTTACAGTTCTTACCATGGAGTTGAACACCACCATTCTACAGTTATACTATTGGGTCCATCCTACGATGTTTTTGAAAAATTATATAAAGAATTATTGGGGGTTTCCTCTCACGAATTATACCATGTATGGAATGTTAAAGGAATAAGACCTAGCGATATGTTGCCCTACGATTTTTCTAAAGAAAATTTCACACATATGGGCTATGTAACAGAAGGGGTTACGACTTATATGGGAGATAGAATACTTTTTGAAAGTGAAGTTTTTTCTACGGATCAATATTTTAATGAGTTGGAAAAATTATTTCAAAGACACTTTCATAGCGATGGTCGAAATCATTATTCTGTTTCAGAATCTAGCTGGGATACATGGTTAGACGGATATGTTCAAGGAATTCCTGGTAGAAAAGTTTCTATTTATGTAGAAGGTGCATTGATAGCTATGATTTGTGATGCCAAAATAAGAAAGGCTACTGGCCAAAAAAAATCTTTACATGATGTAATGAAAGCTTTGTATTCTGGTTCAAATGAATTAACTAGTTATGATATGAATAGCTATAAGAATGCTTTAGAAACTGTATCTGGTGAAAGTTTTACATCTATTTTTGATAAAATTATTTATGGAAAAGAAGATTTTAGGATTTTCCTTGATGAGGCTTTAAAGGTTTTTGGTTGGAAGTTTTCAGTCATTAAATCCGAAAATATAAGTTGGCAACTTGGATTAAAGACTTATTTTAAAAATGGCTATCTTAAAGTTCTAAATGTTCTTGAGGGGAGTGCGGCGTACAATTCTTTAGTTGTCAAGGAAGATGAAATATTGGCTATTAATAATTTTAGGATAGATAATAATTTGGACCATTGGTTAAATTATTTTGAAAATGACCAAATTGTACTGAAAGTTAGTAGAAATGGAAGAATTTTAGATATAAATATAAATAATAGTAATCATATTCAGTACTTTAAATATAAACTCTCAGAAGAATGAAAAATTTTGATGCTCTTAAGTGGCTTTGTCTATTAAGTTTAATAGGTTTTATCTATTGTTTTGTTTCAGATATTGGTTATTTCTTTCTCTTTTTAGATGATTTATCTGTGGAGTCTCAAAAGAGTAGTTTTTTAAATTTAGTAATAGATAATCTAGGTGAAAATGGTTTTGAATTCAACGAATATTTAGCTTCACAACTTAGAAGTTTATATGCTCTTAGAATTGTCTTTGATGTTTTAGCAATGGTTGGGGTTAGTTTGATGTTTTTTAAGATAAAGTTAGGATGGACTTTTTACTGGATTTTTCAAGTAGCCTATGTTTTAGCTCCCTATATCTTTTTAAATTTTGAATTTCAAGCTACATGGCCTTATTTTACTGGCATTGCGTTGGTCATGTTTCCTCTTTTTAACAATATGATTCATTTGGTTTATGTACTATTATTTATGTCCCAAAGAGCACAACTTAAATAATAAAATCTATTTTGAATATTAAATTTAACTTTTTCTTGTAAATTAGAGTAGAACGATATTTATATGGAAGAAAATAATAAAATAGACTACGACCCTATAAAATCAGAAGCAGATAAGGTTTCTTTAAAGCAGGCATTTGGTTCAGTAACAAATTTTTTAAAAAATTTATTTTCTATTTACGACGGAGTCGATAAAGAAAAAACTGTTGAGGATATAAGAAGTGATATTGAGTTTTCTTCTATAAATATTTGGATTCTAATTTGTTCCATATTGGTTGCCTCCATTGGTTTAATCAATAATTCTCCAGCAGTAATAATAGGAGCCATGTTAATATCTCCATTAATGGGTCCTATAAGAGGAATAGGGTATGCTTTATCAGCCAATGATTTTAAAACGCTTGTTCAGTCTTTAAAAAACTTTGGTATAATGGTAGCTGCAAGTGTTTTGGCATCTTATTTATTTTATTTGATTACACCTATTAAATCAGAAACATCAGAACTTCTAAGTAGAACAAAACCACATTTATTAGATATTTTAATTGCTTTTTTTGGGGGTTTAGCTGGTGTTATAGCAACAACAGTAAAAAACAAAGCCACAACAATAACAGTAATTCCTGGAGTCGCAATTGCTACTGCTTTGATGCCTCCCTTATGTACAGTTGGATATGCAATGGCAGTTGGAAATTGGCCATATTTTATTGGTGCTTTTTACTTGTTTTTATTAAACAGTGTTTTTATATGTCTATCGACATTTATTGTTTTGAGACTATTGAGTTTTCCAAAGGTTAAATTTGTTAATCCTAAAATTGAAAGGAAAGTAAAAATTTATGTTTTTACAGTTTTGCTACTTATTGTAATACCAAGTGTTTTTAAATTTTACCATATTATACATGAGTCTATTTTCATACAAAATGCTGATAATTTTATTAAAAATGAAATATCTATTAATCCAGAAATTGAAGTACTTACCAAAGAATTAAATTATGAGGATGATAATCCTGAAATAATTTTAAATATTGGAGGAAAGTACATTAATGAAGAACAGATAAATAATTGGAAATTACAGCTTACTAATTATGAAATGGGTAATGTGAATTTAGAGATTCATAATTTACAGTCCAAGGCTATAGATGAAGAAGAGTTATTAAATAAAATATTGGTAGATAATGACAAGAAGATATTATCAATTTCAGAAGAAAGAGACTTGTATAAGAGCGAACTTCAAAATATTATGAGAGAGAAAAATGCTTTAGATCAATTAAATACTAGGATTCTAACTCATTTCCCATCTATAAAATCTTTAAATTATGGTCAGTCCTTTAGTCAACTAAATGGAGTTAAAGACACAAATTTTGTTTTTGTTATTAGGTGGAACAACGATACTCTTAAAAATTTCCAGAAATCTTACGTAGAGAATTTCATAACTAAAGAATTAAATACTTTTTATTCAAACGATAATAAAGTCCTAATAATTAATAAGTAGATAATGGGGAAATCCAAAAAAAATCGTGTAAATGTAGTTTACTCAACGAATCCTCATTTTGATTTTGAGGAACCCTCGGATGATGAAATATTAATTCCTTTTAATGAACAAAAATTATATGTTTCTATCGATAGAAAGAACAGAGGAGGGAAGTCAGTTACTATAATTGAAGAATTTATAGGATCTGATGAAGACGCCAAAGAATTGGCAAAAAAATTAAAACAACTTTGTGGTGTAGGAGGAGGATATAAAAATAAAGAAATCTATGTTCAGGGAAATCAAAGAGATAAAGTTTCTAAATTTTTAGAAAAACTAGGTGCCACTGTAAAATATAAGGGTGGTTAATTTGGTAATCCTTTTTTTTTAATTTATCTTTGACTAAACGTTCAGTCAAAAAATGTGTCCAAAGACAGTTACTCAAAATAAAATAATAAGAGAAGAGAAGAAATATCTTATCCTAAGAACTGCTTTAAAAGTTTTTGCCCAAGAGGGATACCATGCTAGTTCGGTTAACAAAATTGCTAATAAAGCAAATATTTCTAAAGGACTTATATATAATTACTTTGAAAGTAAAGAAGACTTGTTACGTAATGTTATGACCAATATTATGGATAGGTATATGGAAAAATATCCTCCTATTGGTTCTATTCCAAATGATAGTCATATTGAATATTTTATTGACCAATCTTTTGAATTTATCCTTGAAGATAAAGCTCGAGCTAAACTTTTATTCGCTTTGTCATCCCAATCAATAGTTTTGGATCTTATGACTAAAATAATGATCCAAAAAGCCGAACCTTTTATGAATAATGTCATGAAGTTTTTTGAAATTAAAAAATACGACGATCCAGAGGGAATGATGCATTATTTTTTTTCAAGCTTAGAAGGGGTCCAATTGCATGTAGCTCTAAACCCTAATTATCCAATAGATAAAGTGAAAAGTATTCTAAAAAAACAATTTTTAAAATGATGAAAAAAATTAGTATTCTAATAATATTATTCAGTTCTCTTAATATTTATAGCCAAACAGCATTAGAAATTATTCATAAGGCAGATGCTAAATTAAGAGGAGAATCTTCCTATACTGAAATGACTATAACCATAGTTAGACCAAAATGGAAAAAGACCATGACTATGAAAAGCTGGTCAGAAGGAACTGATTATTCAGTTTCTTTGGTCACTAGCCCTGCTAAAGAAAAAGGTTCTGTTTTTTTAAAGAGAAAAAATGAAGTTTGGAATTACTTACCTTCTTTAGAAAGAACTATAAAACTTCCACCATCTATGATGACTCAAAGCTTTATGGGAACAGATTTAACCAACGATGATTTGGTCAAACAATCTTCTATGGTGGTAGATTATTCCCATAAAATTATTGAAGAAGAAATAGTAGAGGGATTGAACTGTTGGAAATTAGAATTATTACCCAATGAAGAGGCTACCGTAGTTTGGGGGAAGTTGATTGTTTGGATAGATAAATCGGATTATATGCAGTTAAAAGTAGAGTTTTATGATGAAGATGAAGAGCTAGTTAATTTAATGAATGGATACAATTTTAAAATGTTTGGCAATAAAAAACTTCCTTCCAAAATTGAATTTATTCCTTTGGAGGATGAAGGTAATAAAACAGTAATTGAATACAATTCTTGGGAATTTGATAAGGAAATACCTTCAAATTATTTTACAACACAATATGTATCAAGATTAAAATAGATGATGTTAATTAAACTTGCTTGGCGAAATATTTGGCGTAATAAAAAGAGAAGTATCATAACCATTACAGCTATTGTGATTGCTGTATTTTTAGCCGTTGTAATGCGTTCTTTACAATTGGGAATGTATGACAATATGATTCAAAATATTGTTGGCTCTTATTCTGGCCATATTCAAATTCATTCTAATGGATATTGGGAAGAACAAACCATAGATAATGCTTTTGAATATAACGATTCATTAATTGAGAAAATTGAAATCAATCAAGAGGTTGACCACAACACCAAAAGACTTCAAAGTGGGTGCTTATCTTCCTTTAAAGATTTGTCAAAATTTGTTTTTGTCAATGGAATAGAACCAGATAAAGAACAATTAATGACCGATTGGAATAAAAGATTAGTAGATGGAGAACTATTGACTAAAAATTCAAGCTCTGTTAATATTGGAAAAGGAATTGCCAAATATTACAATTTGAAAGTAGGAGATACTTTAATTTTTGTTGGTCAAGGATATCATGGAATGCAAGCCGTTGGAGCTTTTACTGTTTGTGGAATTTTAGACATGAAAAATCCTAACTTAAATAATGTAAGTGTGTTCATGTCGCTGCCTACTGCTCAAGATTTTCTATCGGCAAATAATTTAATGACACATTTGGTTATTAATAAGAAGGAATATAGCGATGAACAAAATATAGTTTCTTCTTTAAGTAAGAATTTAAATGAGGAATATGAAATTATGACATGGCAAGAAATGATGCCAGAAATCCAGCAAGTTATTCAAGCCGATAGTGCTGGTGGCCTTGTGACGATTTTTATTTTATATATGATTATAACCTTTGGAATTTTTGGAACCGTACTAATGATGACTCAAGAAAGAAAATACGAATTTGGTGTAGTAGTTTCTATTGGTATGAAAAAAATTAAATTAATGATATCTATGGTTTACGAAACTATTTTCTTAACCTCAATTGGAGTGCTTTTAGGTATTGTCTTATCTAGGCCACTTGTTATCCATTTTCACAACAATCCGTTAGAATTTCCTGCAGAACAAGCTGAAATGATGGAAAATCAAGGATTTGAAGCTATCATTCCATTTATGAGTTCTTACGATATTCCAATTACCCATGGGTTAATTATATTCTTTATTTCACTATTTATTTGCATCTATCCTATTATTACAATTTATAAGTTGAACCCAGTTAAAGCCATGAAAAGATAATATGAAAACAGTAATAAAAATAGCATGGCGAAATATTTGGCGAAATAAGCTGAGGAGTTTAACAGTGATTGTTTCTATGGTTTTAGGTCTTTTTTCAGGTCTTTTTACTGTTTCTATGATGTTGGGTTTAAATGATCAGAGAATGGATAGTGCAGTGGATTCCTATCTTTCCCATATTCAAATTCATCATCCATCTTTTAATGAAAACTTTGATATAAAGCATACTGTAGAAAACATTGATTCTCTTAAAGTTTCGCTTAAAAATGACCAAACTATTAAGGCATTTAGTTCAAGAACAATTATCTCTGGAATGGCATCGACAGCCCATGGCTCAGCTGGAATTCGTCTAATTGGAATTGATCCCACATCAGAATCAAAAGTTACTAATGTGCATACCAGCATGGTCAAGGGAACTTACTTTACTAGTATTAAGAGTAAACCTGCTTTAATTGGTAAAAAATTAGCAGAGAAATTGCAATTAGATATTAAAAAGAAAATCTATTTAACATTTGTGGATGAAAATGGGGACCAGCAACGAATCAAACTAAAAGTGGAGGGTATTTTTAAAACAGCTAGTACCTTATTTGATAGAACCAATATCTTTATGAAAAGAGAAGATTTACAAAAAATATTAGCCAACAGTTCTGCTATTCACGAAATAGGAATAATATGTGAAGATTTAAATATAGTAGATAGTAAAGTAGATGGTCTAAGTAAAAGTTTCCCAAATAATAAGATAGAATCTTGGGGACAGATTGCCCCTGAGTTAAGTTATGCACAAGAAATCATGGGAAGTGTTATCTATATTTTTATGGGTATTATTTTAATAGCACTTTCTTTCGGGATTATCAATACCATGCTTATGGCAGTATTGGAAAGAAAAAAAGAGTTGGGTATGTTAATGTCTGTGGGGCTTAATAAAAGAAAAGTATTTTTCATGGTGGTTTTTGAAACTCTATTTATTTCTTTAGTTGCAGCTCCAATAGGTATATTTTTATCCTATTCTTTCATCTCTTATTTTGGAATTCATGGTATAGACCTTTCTTCTGTTGGCGAAGGATTAGAAGAACTTGGAATTGGAACAAGAATTTTTACCAAATTATCTTTCGACAATTATATAAACATTACCATTTTGACTTTGATTGTAACTTTTTTCTCATCCTTAATTCCTGCAAGAAGAGCTTTGAAATTAAATCCTGCTGAAGCAGTTAGAGCACTATAAAACTTATAAATATGAATGTAATTGAAACAAATAATTTAATTAAAATATACCAACAAGGAGATATTGAAGTAAAGGCCCTAAATGATGTGTCTATTAATTTTCAGCAAGGGGAGTTTACTGCAATAGTTGGTCCTTCCGGCTCTGGTAAAACCACATTTTTAAATTCTATTGGTGGACTAGACACGCCAACATCAGGAAAAGTTGTCATTAACGATACCGATATTACCAATCTAAAGTCCAATGAACTTATAGATTTTAGATTGCGCAACATAGGTTTTGTTTTTCAGGCTTATAATTTAATTCCTGTATTGACGGCAAAAGAAAATGTAGAGTTTATTATGTTGATGCAGGGAGATTCTGCAAGCGATAGAAAATCTAGGGCTGAAGAACTTTTAAATGCGGTTGGTCTATCAGATCAAATAAATAGACGACCAGGACAACTATCGGGTGGTCAGCAGCAAAGAGTAGCAGTAGCTAGAGCATTGGCTTCAAAACCAAAATTTGTACTAGCAGATGAACCTACTGCTAATTTAGATTCTACATCTACCTCTAACCTTTTAGATATTATGTATAAACTAAATAAGGAAGAGAATATGACTTTTATCTTTTCTACGCACGACCAAAGAGTTATAGATAGAGCAAAACGAATAATTACTTTGGAGGACGGGAAAATTCTTTCGGACAAAAAGCAATAAAATGAGAATTTATTTTTTATGCTTTCTATTATTTTCTTTTAGTTTTTCATTTTTTTCTCAAGAAAATAAAAAAAATAAATGGAAGGAAAAAGTTGAGCTTTCTGGCTTTGTAAAGTATATGAATACTGCATCAGTTGTAGATTTAGATTCTTTAATTACAGATAATCTAATTCACAATAGAATAAGATTCAAAGCATATCTAAGCGATAAAATAACTACTGTTATTGAAATGCGAAATAGAATATTTTATGGGGAAGTAACCCGTTTAAATCCCTATTTAGGTAAACAATTAGAAAAAGACAATGGTCAAGTAGATTTGTCTTTTGTTTCTTTGGATAGAAGTCCTTTGGTTATTCATTCAATTTTAGACAGAGCATATATGAGATACAGTGACGATAATTGGGAGCTAACTGTGGGTAGACAAAGAATAAATTGGGGAGTTAATCTGGCTTTTAATCCCAACGATTTATTTAACGCTTATAGTTTGGTTGATTTTGACTACCAAGAAAGACCCGGAGTAGATGCAGTTAGATTTCAATATTATGGAGACGATATGTCTAGTTTTGAAGGAGCTGTTCAAATTGGAAATTCCTTTGATAGTTCTGTAATAGCTGGATTATGGAAATTCAATAAATGGAAATACGATTTCCAATTTCTTGCCGCCAACTATTTTAAAGATATTGCTATTGGAACCGCATGGGCTGGAAACATTAAAAATGCAGGATTTAAAACTGAAATATCTTATTTTCAACCTAAAACTAAATTTTTTGAAAGTGATGGTGCTTTAAGTTTATCTTCCACTTTAGATTATTCCTTTAAAAAAGGAACTTACATCAATGCTTCAATTCTTTACAATAGCTCAGGAAAAAATAAACCAATAAATTCTTCTAATTTATTCCAAACTTTTATTGGTGATATTTCTGCAAAATCTTTAATGCCATCTAAGTGGACTTATTTTGGTCAGGTTAGTGGTGTATTTAACCCTGCTCTTAACGGATCATTTGCTGTATTTTATATGCAAGGAATTAATTTGGCTCTTTTTATGCCTTCTATAGTTTATAATATTAATGACGATTGGGAGTTGATGCTTACTGCACAATCTGCATTTGGTGAGTTAAATACTAAATTCCAGTCTATGGGTTCGGCTATTTTCTTAAGAACTATGTTTAGTTTCTAGAATTTTAATTCTCATTGATTAAACTTCTTTTTTTTATTACATCTTAATTGAAATTCTTTGTTTTTGAAGCTTACAAAAATCAAAACTCCTTGAAAAATTAAAATTGTTTAGCCTTTTGTGTTGATAATTAAACAAAACTTATTATTTTCGCTCCGTGTTTAAAAATTTACTCTGTTATTTCGTTTTTTTTCCGCTATTTGTAGTTTCCCAAAACCATACTTTAAGTGGATACGTAAAAGATTCCAAAACTGGGGAAGCATTAATTGGGGTAAGTATTTTTATAGAAAAAGAATCTAAAGGAGTTTCTACCAACGTTTATGGATATTACTCAATTTCTCTAAATGCTGGTCAATACGATGTTAAATACTCATATGTAGGATATTCTAGCGTTGTTAAAAATGTTCAATTTTCAGAATCCATTAGGTTAAATGTAGAATTATCGGAAAGTCAAGATATTTTAGATGAGGTAGTGGTAGAAGCCAAAGAGAGCGATGAAAATACCAAAGGAACCCAAATGGGAAAGATTGATTTGTCCATGGATAAAATCAAAACAATTCCAGCATTTATGGGAGAAGTAGATGTACTAAAAACCATTCAATTTTTGCCAGGTGTTTCATCTGGAGGTGAGGGTAATACTGGTTTCTATGTAAGAGGAGGTGGTCCCGATCAAAATCTTATATTATTAGACGAAGCCACTGTATACAACGCTTCCCATTTATTTGGTTTCTTTTCTGTTTTTAATGCAGATGCCATAAAAAATGTTTCTCTTATAAAAGGAGGAATGCCGTCTAATTACGGGGGAAGATTGTCTTCAGTTCTGGACATCACCATGAAAGATGGCAACTACAAATCATTTCAGGCAGATGGTGGAATAGGAGTAATAGCATCTAGACTAACTCTACAAGGGCCGATTAAAGAAGATACTGCGTCTTATATTATTTCGGGAAGAAGAACCTATATTGACGTCTTAGCAGAGCCATTTATTCCCGAAACTTCTCCTTCTAAAGGTTCAGGCTACTATTTTTTTGATCTTACTGCAAAACTCAACTGGAGGCTTTCAGATAAAGACCGATTGTATTTAAGTAGTTATTTTGGAAGAGACATTTTTTCATTTAAAAACCAAGATTTAGATTTTAATTTCAATGTTCCATGGGGAAATGCTACTGCTTCACTTAGATGGAACCATTTATTTAATGATAGGTTATTTGTAAACACTACAGCTGTTTTTACAGATTATAATTTTGCTTTTGAAGGAGGTTCTAATGGGTTTAATTTTAGGTTGGGTTCCGGAATAAGAGATATAAATCTTAAGCAAGACTATACTTATTACCACAACTCTTTACATAATTTTAAGTTTGGTTGGAACTATACTTTTCATCGTTTTGTTCCATCAAGTTTATCTGCTAGCTCTGGCGATGTTGAATTTACTACTGTAGATGAAGTAAAGATTTTTGGAAACGAGTATGCTATTTACTTTCAGGACGAATGGGATATTAATGAAGACTTTAAAATTAATGTAGGATTTAGACTTTCAGCTTACCAGCACATAGGTCCTTTTACAAGGTATTATAAAAATCCAAATAGTGGAGCTACAGATAGTACAACCACATATTCCAATTTTGAATCTATTAAAACTTATTTTGGTCCTGAGCCAAGATTTTCTGCAAGATATTTACTGCCTGATAAATCCTCTTTTAAGTTTGGATTTGCCCACAACTACCAATATATTCACTTGGCATCTGTTTCATCGGTTTCATTACCTACAGACTTATGGTTTCCAAGCACCGAAAAAGTAAAACCACAGGTGGGAACACAGTATAGCATAGGTTATTTCAGAAATTTTTTAAAAAACAACTACGAAGCTTCAGTAGAAGCTTATTATAAAGATTTGAATAATTTGATTGAGTACAAAGAGAATTCTTTTCCAGAAGATAATTTAAATAACAATGTAGATAACCAACTTACCTTTGGCAACGGGTATTCTTATGGAGCAGAGTTTTTTATTAAAAAAAGAACTGGCGATTTCAATGGTTGGATTGGTTATACATATTCTAAAACCATGAGAAAATTTGATGCTATTGATAATGGAGAGTGGTTTCCAGCAAAGTACGATAGAAGAAACGATCTTTCTTTGGTTGGACAGTATCAAATAAATGATAGAGTAAATGTTGGAGCTGTTTTTGTTTATGCTACAGGCAACGCTATTTCACTTCCCGAAAGAAGGTGGTTTTCATTAGAAGAAAATAGAATTATTACTGTTTGGAGCAAAAGAAATCAATACAGATTAAATCCTTACCATAGACTAGACATTTCCTTAACCATTGATTCTAAGCCCTACAAAGAAAAATTAAATGCAGAAACTAATAAAGTGGTGAAAGTGAAAAAGAAGGTTACTTCTTCTTGGAATTTATCTGTTTACAATGCATATAATAGGGCCAATCCATATTTTATTTTCTTTGATTTTAGTGGAGATCCTCTTTTAGGAACTGCAGAATTTGGAGCAAGTCAAGTTTCTCTTTTCCCAATATTGCCAAGCGTTACATGGAATTTTAAATTTTGATGAAAAATATATACTACATATTGTTAATTGGTCTTTTGGGATGTACAAAATCCATAGTATTTAAATTACCAGAAATTGAACAGACTATTGTGGTGGAAGCTACCGTAGAGAGTGGATTACCTCCAAGAGTTATTCTAACCAATAGTCAAGGCTATTTTGAAGCATTAGACAGTACTATTCTTTCCGATATTTTTATCCACGATGCAGATGTAGTTCTTAGCGATGGTGTAGAAAGCTTTTCTTTGCAAGAAATTAATTTTAATGGAGTTTATTTCTACACTTCTTTAGATTTAGATGCTGTTGGTCAATTTGGTAAAACTTATTCACTTTCAATTGAAGTAAATGATAAGAATGTTTATTCAACTACCACAATTCCACATCCACTTTTTATAGATAGTTTATGGTTTGATAAATATGTAGCTTATGATTCTTTGGGTTTGATAGGTGCTAGGTTTAGTGATCCAGATACTTTAGGCAATTGTTACAGATGGTTTGCTCAAAGAATTAATTCTTATACTTACAATTATCCTCCTCCTTTTGACAATGTTAAAGGAACCATTAAAGATTCTCGTCCTTTGCCACCAATAGGAAGTTCTACAGACGACAAGTTGTTCAATGGATTGTCTTTTGATTTTATTTTTCCTAGGGGAGAAGACGGTTTGTCAGAGGGGCCTGATGATAATGATATTGAAGCTGGATTTTATAAAATTGGCGATACAATTTTGGTAAAATCTACTACTATTACTTATCCAATTTACTTGTATGTGAGGGCTATGGAAAATGCTGCTGTTTCCAATGGAAGTATTTTTTCTTCCCCAGGAAATCTTCCTTATAATGTGCAAGGAGATGGAATTGGGATTTTTTATGGATACGGAGTTTCTTACGATACTTTAATTTGTGAATAAGTTTTTTTCGCATAGCTACTCATAAATAATATATTTGAAATCTAAAAAATTATTTATGTCAACTATTGAAAAAGTCAAGTGCTTAATTATTGGTTCTGGTCCGGCAGGGTTTACTGCTGCAATTTATGCTTCTAGAGCAAATATGTTTCCAGTTCTATACCAAGGAATACAGCCAGGAGGTCAGTTAACTACTACTACTGATGTAGATAATTTTCCAGGATATGCCAAGGGGATTAACGGTACTCAAATGATGGTAGATTTAGAAGAACAAGCCAAACGTTTTGGTACTGATGTAAGATCTGGTATGATAACAAAAGTTGATTTTACAGGACCGGTACACAAGGTATGGGTAGATAATAAATTAGAAATTCACTCAGATACTATTGTTATTTCTACCGGTGCTTCTGCAAGATATTTGGGATTAGATTCAGAGCAGCATTATTTATCTAATGGTGGTGGAGTCTCGGCTTGTGCAGTTTGTGATGGTTTCTTTTACAAAGGACAAGAAACGGTAATTGTTGGTGCAGGAGATTCAGCTTGTGAGGAGGCATCTTATTTGGCTAATATTTGCACAAAAGTTACTATGCTGGTAAGAAGAGACGAATTCAGAGCTTCTAAAATAATGGCTGATAGAGTAAAAGGAATTGAAAATATCGAAATATTACACAATACGGAATTAGATGAGGTATTGGGTGATGGTAATGTGGTTACGGGTGCGAGAGTAATAAATAATAAAACTCAAGAGAAGCACGAAATATCTTGTACTGGTGTGTTTATTGCGATAGGTCATACTCCTAACACCAAAGTGTTTAATCCATGGTTAACAATGGATGAAAACGGATATATTGTCAACAACCCAGGTTCCTCTAAAACCAATATAGATGGTGTTTTTGTTTCTGGAGATGCTGCCGATCATGTATATCGTCAGGCGGTTACTGCTGCTGGTACAGGCTGTATGGCTGCACTGGATGCTGAAAGATATTTGGCGGCTAAAGGTTTGCATTAAAAATTAAATAGTTTTGATTAAATTCATCTTCTATGAAACGATGGATATATCTTATACTATTTGCAATAATTTTCTCTGACGTTTATTCCCAAGAAAAATGGAGGGGAAATACTACCCCTACTTATGATGAATTAATTAATCATCTTAAAGAAATTTCTAGTTTACATAATGAAGTAGAACTTTACTATATGGGACCATCAGATTATGGTTTGCCTATTTATGTCTGTATTGTAAATGGAGCAAAAGATTCTATCAACACCTTCAAAAAAGCTAGGGAAGAGACAACTATTTTATTTAACAATGCTATTCATCCAGGTGAGCCAGATGGTATCAATGCTTGTTTAATCTGGTTAGAAGAGCTTTTAAATAATAAAAAAAGCATTAAAAACCTGCCTGTGGTTGCTTTTATTCCAGCTTATAATATTGGTGGAATGCTTAATAGATCTAGTAATAGTAGAGCCAATCAAAACGGACCTAATGAATATGGTTTTCGGGGAAATGCTCAAAATTTAGATCTGAATAGAGACTTCATAAAAATGGATGCCGTCAACTCTTTTACTTTTTGTAAAATATTTCATGCTTTAGATCCCGATGTGTTTGTAGACAACCATGTTTCTAATGGGGCAGACTACCAATACGTCCTAACTTATATAAGTTCTCTAAGAGAAAGATTGGCACCAAGTTTAAATAGTATTATTTACGATAGACTTTTACCAAACTTAGAGAAGAATTTAAAAGAAAATCATAATATAGATTTATTTCCTTATGTGGATTTAAAAGGCAAAACTCCAAATGAAGGAATCGTTTCTTTTAACGACCTTCCACGATATGCGATGGGTTATGGCTCTCTATTTCACTCTATAAGTTTCACAGTAGAAACCCATATGCTAAAACCATTCCCTCTTAGAGTAGAGGCTACCTTGGCTTTCATGAAAGAATTAATTAACTGGACTTCATTAAACAAATCTTCGATCGAAAAATCCAGAGACGAAGCTAGAAGATTTGTAACAGAATCGCCATATTTAAAATATAACTACATTAATTCTTACAAAAAAGATTCTATACTTTTTAAGGGATACGAGCATTCTTTTCCTATTCATAAAATAACTGGTCTTAGTAGGCTTAAGTACGATACCAATAAACCATACACCAAATATGTGCCCTTTTACAATAGCTCTGTTGCAAACGATTCTGTACAACTCCCAAATTTCTATTATATAACCGCTCAGGAAAAAGATGTAGTAGAAAGATTATTGGCCAATAAAGTTAGAATGACCAAGATGCTTCAAGATACTATAATGAATCTTGGGGTTTATAGAGTGGTTGATTTTACACCATCTAAAAAACCATACGAAGGACATTTTAAATTAAAAAATATCAAAGTACAAAGAGATCAAGAATTAATTCAGTTAAAGAAAGGGGACTACGTGGTGAATTCTAATCAAGATGCCTCACTTTTTATTCATTCTGTACTACAACCAGAGCTGGAAGACGCTTACTTAAGCTGGAATTTTTTTGATAGTTACTTACAAGAGAAAGAATATTTTTCTAGTTATGTTTTTATAGATAAGATAGAAGAGATTTTAAATAACAATCCTAAGCTAAAAAAAGAATATGAGCAAAAGAAAAAGGAAGATGCTGCTTTTGCTAATTCTGAGTGGAACCAGCTGTATTTTATTTATAAAAGAAGTACTTATTTCGAAAAAAGCTACAATAGATTACCTATTTACTTCCAATAAAAACCAATTTTAATTATCCTTAATTGATTTCAATTTCTCTGTGAAAACATACAGTAGCATATGAGTTTTCTTCTTGGAGTTAAGTTCTGAAGGTCCTGTATAGATATAGTTAATTTTAAGTTCTGGATGGTTTTCTTTAAAAGTATTGATGGTGGTTTCCCATACCAATTTATCTGCTAAAAATGGAAAGTCAAATTTGTATACATCCTCAATTACTTCTATTCCTTCAACTGGACTACTTACGTTTGAAAAAGTCTTACTAGAAAAGTCTATAATGGAAATGGAGGCACCTGCAGTAATTAAAACACCAATTGCTATTGCAATCTTCAATCCTTTATCCACTTTGAATACTAATGTCTTTCCATCAGAACTAGAAATATATTTAAATAATACCCAAGATGCTATTAATATTAGCCAGAACAATCCATGCTCTAATAGTTGAAAACGATCACCAAATACTTGGTCTCCAATAGAAAACAAACTAAATAATGTAATGGATGTGAAAATGGCTCTAAAAAACCATTTCTGAGAAAGAGATTCTTTTCCTTTCAAAAAGTTTATACTAGCCAATAAATAAAATACAAAGTTCAATCCTTCCAATGAAGAAATAAAAGCCAATGCTATCGTAGCAAAAATTGGATCTTTCAATCCTAGAGATCCAAAAAACTTAACAAATAATGCAAAGAAATCTTTTCCTACCCATAAATGATGCACATCAGGAATTATCTTATCTAGAACACTCAATCCCCAGAAGAAAGTCCAATAAAACAGTATTGAAAACCTTAATATGTTTTTTTCTTTCATAATTTATCCTCCGTCATTATATAAAAAATAAGACCATCTGCTTTTTTCAATCTTAGCGGATTTGGAACTGTATAAATATGATTTATTTTTTTAGTTGGATTCTCAGATTTAAATTGGTCAATAGTTTTTTCAAAAACAACACTTCCACCAAGAAATGGAAAAGAAACTTTATAAATATTTTCACCAACTTGCTCAGCAGTTAAAGCATCTGTCCTTCTGCTAAAAAAATTATAATTATAACTAAATATAGAAAAGCAAGTGGTTGAAACCAACATTAAAGAAATTACAAAAACTAGTATAATTTGCTTTTTATTAATTACCATTTTTTCTGTTTCAGAACTATCATCTAACCTTATAAAAGCCACCCAAGAAAAGAGTGTTAAAAACCAAAACAAAGTGTGTTCTAATAATTCAAATCTATCTCCAAAAATATGATCTCCTATAGAAAAAATAGTGAAGGTGATAAGTGTTAATACTATACCTATGAAAAACCAAGTTCTTGACGTTTCATTTTTCTTCTTCAAGTAATAAATAAGACCACCAGTAAAGAAAACAAAAGCAAAAACTTCTAATGCTGCAGCTACAATCAAAGCAAAATTGGCTATGGCTGGTGATTCTAACCCAGCAGAAGCAAAAAACTTCTGAAATTGAGCAAATCTATCTCTTCCAACCCATAAGAATAAGCTACCACCAATTATTTTATCTACAATATTAAATAACCAAAATATAGACCAGTAAAAAAGAATGGAATATCGTACTAATTCGTTAGTAGGTATTTTTTTATCGATAAAAGAAACTTTCATAAATGTAAATAAGAAACTAATCTACGATTTTCTTCTTTTAAGAATACTTAAATAAATTTAAGAAACTAAAACTATAAGGGATTACTACCATGCTTTACCGGAAAAAATCTCTAATCCCTCTTTATAACTTGCTATTGCTCTATTTCTTGCAAATGCATGTTCTACTACAGGATTTGGATAAGAAAATTCAATCAAATCTTCTACCCACTTATTGATATAAGTATTTTGTTTGTCAAATTTTTTAATCTGTTCACTTGGATTAAATACTCTAAAATAGGGTGCAGCATCGCATCCTGTACCAGCACTCCACTGCCAATTGCCATTATTGGAAGAAAGCTCATAGTCTAGCAGTTTTTTGGCAAAATAGGCTTCTCCCCATCGCCAATCTATTAGTAAATGCTTGCATAAAAAACCTGCAGTAACCATTCTAACTCTATTGTGCATAAAACCAGTTTGGTTCAGTTCTCTCATTCCAGCATCTACTAGAGGATATCCAGTTTCACCTTTACACCATTTTTCAAATTCTTCTTCGTTGTTTCTCCACTTTATAAAATTGTATTTAGGTCTGAAATTTTCGTGAACAACTTTTGGGAAATGCCACAATATTTGCATAAAAAACTCTCTCCATATCAGCTCACTCAAATAAGTATCGTTAAGGTCTTTTACCTTATTTACTATCTCTCTTATACTTACTGTGCCAAACCTTAAATGAGGACCAATTTTAGAGGTGCTGTCTAGAGATGGAAAATTTCTTGTTTCTTCATAATTATAGACTCTATCCAAACTAAAAGGAGGTACTTTAATAGATGACTTTTTAAAACCTAACTCCTCCATACTTGGAAATTCATGGTTAGATTTATTGAAGTTTTCATAGTTTAATTTTAATTCTAAATGAAATCCTTCCTCCTTAAACTTTGACAACCATTTATTTTTAAATGGTGTAAAAACAGTGTAGGGTAGACCATCGTTTTTTACAACTTCATTTTTTTCAAATATTACCTGGTCTTTTGTAGAAATAAGTTCCGATCCAATTTCTAAAAGAAATTTATTTATTTCTTTGTCTCTAGCTATTGCATATGGTTCATAATCTCTGTTAGAGTATACTTTTAATTCAGAATTTTCTTTAGATAGCTGTTTGAAAACATCTAGCGGTTTTCCATGGTAAACTTTTAATGAACTATTATAGGAAATTAGTTCTTTATTAATTTTTTGTAATTCGTCGTAAATAAAGTTAATTCTTGGGTCATCGTTCGGCAACTCATCAATAATCTCTTTATCGAAAATAAATATTGGCTGTACATCCTTAGATTTTAAAAGGGCTAAATTAAGACCAGTATTATCCAATAATCTTAAATCTCTTCTAAACCAAAAAATTGTCATTTTTAAACTTTTAAAGTAGACATCCCACCGTCAACATGAATTATTTGACCAGTTATATTGTTGTTTTGTAATAGAAATTCTGCAGTTTTGGCTACATCAGAAGCAGTATTTATTCTTTTACTAGGGTGTCGTTCATTAGACCTTTTAATAGCATCTTCGTTTCTTAAAATTCCTTGAGCTAATGGAGTATCTGTAAGGGTAGGAGCAATGCAATTAACTCTGATTTTTCCAGCAAATTCTGCAGCTAGAGACCTAGTTAGTCCTTCAACAGCTCCTTTTGCAGATGCTATTGATGCGTGAAAATTCATACCTTGTTTTACAGCAACTGTACTAAATAAAATTATAGATGCATTTTCATCTTTTGATAAAGTTCTTTGATAATGCTGAATAACTTTTACTGCCCCCAAAAAGTTAACATCAAAATCGTTTTGAAAGTCTTCTACTTTTAAAGATCTAAAAGGTTTTAAATTTATGGTTCCTGGACAGTAAACTATAGAAGATATGTCTTCAATATCTGGAAAGTTACTCTCTGAAACATCTAATTGGTAATGAACGTGGTTATTTGAAGTTACGCTATATGCTTCTCTACTAAAAAGTACACATTCTCTATTTTCTAATAATTGTGCAATTTCTTGACCAATTCCTTTGGTTCCTCCGACTATTAATATTTTACCCATTGTTAAATTTTTGTTCTAATAATTTGTATCTGTAATTAAAAATTTTCTTTAGTTGTGGAATGACAATTACAGGAGTCATTATTCTTCCTAATAGTCCGAAAGGTACTTTAAAAGAAACCTTATCTGTCATTTCTACTTTGTCTCCTTTTTGTAAAAAAAGATGCTCATGATGCCACATTTTATACGGTCCAAACCTTTGCTCATCTACAAAAAACATTTTATTGTTGATATGGGTAATTTCAGTAACCCAGTTTAGATTAATTCCTAAAATAGGGGCAACTTTATAAGAAACTATTTGTCCAATATACATCTGATTTGGTATTTCTGAGGTAATATTAAATCCCATATCTTTTGGAGTTATTTCACTTAAGTTTTTTGGATTTGAAAAAAAATCCCATGCTTCATCCAAACTGATATCTAATTCTTGACTAACCTTTAATGTGTTAATTCCAGAATGGCTACTAAATTTAATCATGAATTTAAATAATGGTGAAATTCTTTTTTAGTATTATCATTTTTGAATTTTCCAGAATAAAAAGAGGTGGTAGTAGAAGATGTTTCGTCTTTTATACCTCTTGAAGAAACACATAAATGTTTAGCATCTATTATTACAGCAACATCTTCAGTTCCTAAAATTTCTTTTAAATCGTTACCAATCTGATTGGTTAATCTTTCTTGAACCTGAGGTCTTCTAGCGAAATAATCTACTATTCTATTTATTTTAGAAAGTCCAATAACCTTTCCAGAAGAAATGTATGCTACATGTACTTTTCCATATATGGGGACAAAATGATGTTCGCAATTAGAATAGAAAGTAATATTTTTCTCCACCAGCATCTCGTTGTATTGGTATTTATTTTCAAACAAAGCTATTTTTGGTTTGTTGGCTGGATCTAGACCAGAAAATATTTCTTCTATATACATTTTAGCTACTCGATAAGGAGTTCCTTTCAAAGAATCATCTGTTAAGTCAAGACCAAGAGTCTCCATAATTAGTTTAAAATGTTCCGAAATAATTTCTTTTTTCTTTTCATTTGAGATATCAAATGCATCTTTTCTAATTGGAGTCTCAATAGAATTACTCACATGATCATCTCCAACTTCATCAAAATTATTTTCTGACGAGGTTTCAGGCTGGGTATACAACAATGTTTCTTTCAGTTTCATAAAGTTTAATTTTAAGTTCGAATTTATCTTCCAACTTTTTTCTAAGTTTATTATAAATAACTTTGATTATATTTTCTGCAGTAGGATTTAAATTTTTAAAATCCTCTACATCAAGATTTAAATTTTTATGGTCAAATTTATCAAGAACTTCCGCTTTTATCAAATCAGATAGAGTTTTAATATCAATTAAATATCCACTTTCTTGATCAACCTCACCAATTACAGTCACTTCTAAATCATAGTTGTGACCATGGTAGTTTGGATTATTGCATTTTCCATAAAAAGAAATATTCTTCTCGTCTGACCAATTTGGGTTGTGCAACCTATGTGCAGCATTAAAGTGTTCTTTACGTATAACTGCAACTTTTTTCATTTTGTTTATTGTTTAGGCTTCAAACTTAAACAAAATGTTTAACATTTCAAATAAAGGATTAAACAATTTAAATATTATATCTTTTGTAATGTTCATATATTCGTCTCAAAATATGAATTAGTGGATTTTATCATTGAATTAATTGCAGTGTTTTCTGGTATTATAAGCGTCTGGTTTGCTAAAAAAGAAAATATTTTATTATATCCGGTGGGAACAATAAGCGTTTCTCTATGGATATATTTATGTTGGGTTGGTCAAATATATGGTCAAGCCGTAATTAATTTGTTTTTTTTATTGATGAATATTTATGGCTGGTACAATTGGTCTAGAAAAGATAATTCTGACCTAAATATGGTCAAAATAAAATTTAGTTCTATCAAAGAAAATATAATATACGTTTTAGTAGCTGTAATATTAACGTTACTAATATACTGGTGTCTTTCGAATATAGAAATCCTAGATTTTGATTGGAAATTTGTTTTAATTGAGTCATTTATTACCGCCCTTAACTTTATAGCAATGTGGCTTACAGCTTGGAAAAGAGTAGAAAACTGGATTCTTTGGATTGTTGGAGATATATTCTGTATACCTCTTTTTGTTTTCAAAGAATATTATTTAAGTGTAGCTCAATTTTCTATATTTATAATTATCGCATTTTTGGGTTATTTTGAATGGAAAAAAAAGGCATTAAAGAATCGAGAAATATAGTAATTACAGGGCCAGAATCTTCTGGTAAAACTACTTTGTTTGAACAATTAAAAACCTTGTCAGGATTTAGTTTTATCCCAGAAAAATCTAGAACCTATTTAGAAAAAATTAATAGACCGTACCATTACAACGATATATTACAAATAGCCAAACAATATGTCAAAGAACTTGAATTTTTAAGCCAAAATAAATTATCTGTAATCTCAGATACTGACTTACTAACGCTACAAATTTGGTGTGAATACAAATACAAAAAGTGTCATCCATTTATAATAGAAAATATTAAAATAACCCCCCCTGATTTATATTTAATTTGTAGTCCAAATATACCTTGGGAATTTGACCCTCAGAGAGAAAATCCAAAGGATAGAATAGAACTTTTCAATATCCACTTGAATAAAATAAAAGAAATGGGAGTTAATTTTGAAATTATTCAAGGAGACATTCCAAAAAGATTAATTCGATCAAAAAAAATATTACAAAATTTACAATTTTAAAATTAATTTATACTTTTGAAAAACTCAATAGGGGGTGCTGTAAAAAGCTGAGATTATACCCATTTTCTGTTAAATACAGAATGTAACTTGATCCAGATAATGCTGGCGAAAGGATGTTAAATGTTTAAACCTTGTGTTTTCTTACCCCCAGTAAGACACATTTAACCTAAAAAAAATGAAATTCAATTATTTACTACTTACCATTGGCGTTTTTAGTTTTTTAAATGCCCAATCTCAAACAGATTCTAGTAAGATAACACTAGACGAATTTGAAGTCACTACTACAAGAGTAGGTGAACAAAGTCCCGTTGCTCATGAGAATATTTCTAAAGAAGAAATTGAAGCAAACAACCATGGAGTGGATTTGCCAATACTACTAGACCAAGCTACTTCCATTGTAACAACATCAGATGCAGGTGCTGGAGTTGGCTACACAGGAATTAGAGTAAGAGGAACAGACGCTACAAGAATTAATGTAACTGTTAATGGTATCCCATTTAACGATGCTGAATCTCAAGGAGTTTATTGGGTGAATATGCCAGATATATCTTCATCTACATACGATATTCAAATTCAAAGAGGAGTTGGAGCATCTACAACTGGCGCTTCTGCTTTTGGTGCAAGTGTAAATTTAAGTACTTTAAGTACTATAAATTCTCAAAATCCATACGGAGAAATTTCAAATAGTTTCGGGTCTTTTAATACCTTAAAAAATACCGTTAAACTTGGAACTGGTTTGATAGATGGAAATTGGAATTTTGAAGGAAGATTATCTAGAGTTGCTTCAGATGGTTTTATTGATAGAGCTTCTTCCAACTTGAACTCCTATTATTTATCAGGAAGTTATTTAGGGGAAAAGACATCTATTCAAGCAGTAGCTTTTTCAGGACAAGAGGTTACTTATCAAGCATGGAATGGAATTCCTCTAAGTTTTTTAGAAGAAAGTTACAACGATAGTGGACAAACTTACAACCCTTACGAATATGATAATGAAGTGGACAATTACAATCAATCACATTACCAACTACATTTTACTAATAAGCCAAATAGAAATCTAAAATTAAATGCTTCTTTGCATTATACCAGAGGAAAAGGCTACTTTGAGCAGTACAAGGGAATAGGTCAAAATGCTTTGCTAAATTCTTACAGTCAAGAAAGTTTATTGGATTATGGGTTAGAGAATATTATAACAAGTTCTGGAGATACTATTTCTAAAACGGATCTTATTCGCAGGAGATGGTTAGATAATCATTTCTATGGGATTGTTTATTCTGCTGAATATTTTGGAAAGAATTTCCAATTTACTTTGGGTGGAGGTGCCAACCAATATCTTGGAGGACATTATGGAGAAGTTATATGGTCACAATATGCCAGTAATGGTAATATTAGACATAGATATTACGATAACGATGCTACTAAAAATGACTTTAACGTCTATGGAAAATTAAATTACGATTTGAATTCAGATTTAAGTGCCTACGTTGATTTGCAACAGCGTATTGTAACCTATGATTTTACCGGATTAGACCAAGACGGTAGTGAATTGGATCAAACTTCAGAAATGACCTTCTTCAATCCCAAAGTTGGTTTCAATTACTCACTAAATGAAAAAACTAGCCTTTATGCTTTTGCTGGTGTAGGTAACAAAGAACCAAGTAGAGACGATTTTACTGAATCTACACCAAATGATAGACCGTCTCGCGAAAGTCTGTTAGATATTGAAATTGGTTATAGATATTTTTCGAAAAAAATAAGTTTTTCTGCCAATTTTTACAATATGCAATACAATAATCAATTGATTCTTACTGGTGAGTTAAATGATGTTGGTTCTGCAGTTAGGGTAAACATTCCCGATAGCTACAGAAGAGGTATTGAGCTAACAGGAAGTTTTCAATTAATGGATAAACTTATTTGGAGATTAAATGCAACATTTAGTGAAAATAAAATAGCAGAGTTCAAGGAGTTTATTGATAATTGGGATACAGGTGTTAAAGATTCAGTTACTCATACAAATACGAATATTGCTTTTTCACCATCTATTATTGGTGGAAGCCAATTAATTTTTACAGCATTTAACTCGGTTGAAAATGGAAAGTTAGATTTGGCATTGGTAAGTAAATATGTTGGAGATCAATTTATTGACAATACATCCAGTGAATATGCGAAACTAGACGCTTATATAGTAAATGATTTTAGAGTAAGCTATACAGTTAAAACAAAACTATTTAAAGAAGTTGTAATTAGCTCTTGGATACGAAACTTGTCAAATCAAAATTATATTTCAAACGCATGGGTTTATAGATTTAATACTTCAAGTGACCCAACAACTTACGATCCATATGCAAATGCTGAAGGATCTGGAACAAATAGTTACAACCAAATTGGTGCATTCAACCAAGCAGGAATTAATTTCTTTGTAGGGTTGAATTTGAAGTTCTAATTAAACAATTTGTTATTTAAAAGAGTTAGGTTTTATTGATCTAGCTCTTTTTTAATATTATTTTTTCTTTTGCATTGGATTGCTAGAAGGTCTATCGCGTCTGTTTTTGTAGTTGTAAAGCTCAAACTTAGACGCTTCTAATTGCTGAGGCCAAAAATTATTAGATCTGTCTGTATCTGCAGTTTCCATAAATGGATCTAACTCAATCTGTGTTACTTCTTTATCAAAAGCAAATACCTTAGATATTTCTAAATCATTCTTTTTCCAAATTTCTGCAGGTATTTTTATTACCTCATTTGAATTGTCTTTAAACGAGAAGTTCAATATAATTGGCATTACAAGTCCTCCGATATTGGAGAATTTAATTTCGTAAAAGTGTTGATTTTTCTTCAATATTTCTTTTTCTTCCTCATTAAGATTTTTATTGAATTTTTCATATTTCTTAATTTCTTTTTCTGTTGCTTTATACCTGTCATAACTGGTATAAAAATCCTCAAGTCCTTTATCTATCTCTCTGTAAGTAACAATATCTTTATTTCTTTGATTGGATATATCTTTATTGTAAACTTCTACAAAATTCATCTTACTTTCTTTTTTGTTAGATACTGGGTTTTGGTCGTTTATTCTATAATACTTTACTTTCTCTAATCCAATATCTACATGGTCTGTTGAATAAAACCAACCTCTCCAGAACCAATCTAAATCTACAGAGCTAGCATCTTCCATAGTTCGAAATAAATCTTCAGGATTAGGATGTTTAAACATCCACCTATTAGAATAAATCTTAAAAGCATAATCAAATAGTTCTCTACCCATTATAGTTTCTCTTAATATATTCATTGCTGTTGCAGGCTTCCCATAGGCATTATTTCCAAATTGATGAATAGATTCACTATTGGTCATAATTGGTGAAATTCTATCCTTATCACCTTTCATGTAATTAACAATTTTATAAGCAGGTCCTCTTCTGGAAGGATATCCTTTTTCAAATTCCTGTTCTGTTAAATACTGTAAGAATGTATTTAAGCCTTCATCCATCCAGGTCCACTGTCTTTCATCTGAATTAATTATCATTGGAAAATAGTTATGTCCTACTTCATGAATAATAACTCCAATCATTCCATATTTTGTTCTTTCAGAGTAGGTTCCATCTTCTTCGGGTCTTCCGCCGTTAAAACAAATCATAGGATACTCCATTCCAATCCATTTGGTATGAACAGAAATTGCAACTGGATATGGGTAGTCAAAAGTATATTTTGAATAACATTTTAAAGTATGTGCAACTACTTTAGTACTGTATTGTTCCCACAAGGGATTACCTTCTTTTGGATAAAAAGACATGGCCAAAACATCTTTGGAAGCTTGTCTAACAACCATTGCATCCCAAATAAATTTTCTGGACGAAGCCCATCCAAAATCTCTGACATTTTCTGCTTTAAAATGCCATACTTTCATAGCTTTGACTTTGCTTTTTTCATTTTTAATTGCTTCTTTTTCAGTAACAATAAAAACTGGTTCTTTTTCACTTTTTCTAGCCTTCTCCAATCTTTCTAATTGTACTTTTGTTAATATCTCATTTGCATTCACTAATTCTCCTGTTGCAGCTACTACATGGTCCGAGGGAACAGTTATTTTCACATCATAATCCCCAAATGGAAGTGTGAATTCACCACTTCCTAAAAACTGCTTATTTTGCCATCCTTCGGTATCGTTATAAACACACATTCTAGGAAAAAATTGAGCTATAGTGTATAGATAATTTCCATCTTTTTCAAAATATTCATAACCAGATCTTCCACCTATTTCCAATCGGTCATTGATGTTGTACCACCAATCAATAGTAAATTCAAAACTCTCTTTAGATTTTAAAGGTTTTTCTAAATTTATTCTCATCATGGTTTGGTGAATCGTATAGGATAGAGGTTTACCATCTTTATTTAATACTTTCATAATATTAAACCCACCTTCAAATTCAGGATTCATATTTTTAATAGTTCTTTCATTAAGATTCCATATAGTATCTTCTTGATAATTTAGTTCAGAACCCAAATCTTGTAACTCAAAATAATTTAGTACTTTATTAACGGACTTTTTATCGATTGGATTGAAATTCGATGTCTCAATTTTATAACTATCCGAATTTTGAGCACGTTTATTTTGATCCAATTGAATCCATAAATATTCTAATTTATCTGGGCTATTATTGTGGTATTTTATTGTTTCTGTACCTGTGATTTTATTTTGTTGATCGTTCAATATAATGCTCATTACATAATCTGCCTCGTTCTGGTAATATTCATGGCCAGGAGCTCCAGCTGCAGTTCTAAAAACATTTGGGGATGCAATCTCTTCTTTTAGTTGTTTGAATTTATTGTAGTTCAAATTCTTATTTTGAGCAAATAAAAAAGTGGGCGATAAAACAATTATAAAAATCGATAGATATTTATTGAAAGACATAGGATTTTTTATTTTTATTGAATGTGAAACTTGATTTAATAAAACCGTTTAAATTTACAATGTTTTGCTGATTGGGTAACCAATTGACTAACAAATCATTATTTACATGAATATAATTTATGTTTTTTTTATATTTTCCCTCTAAGTAAATAAGTAAACTACCATCTAGTTTTATTTCATTACCTATAATTTTAAGATTAGTTTTTTTGTCCTTTTGAGAAATTGAAAAATGATTGTCCAAATAGATTTTAATTTCATCAGAATCGTAATATTCTTTTTTCTCTTTAGATATAGATTTTATGGATTTATTCATTTCTTTTTTATATACATATTCAAAATCATGGGCGATTAGTTCTATACTAATTTCTAAAGCTTCATTCTCTCTGGCCATAATTTCGGTAATTGACACATATGTTTCGTGTTCTGATGGCGAAAAAATATGGGTGAATAATATTAAAAATATGTTTAAATAAATTTGCATTTACAGTAATGTTATTTCGTTAGTGTTCGAATATTTTTTAGTTTCAAAGCATAATTCTTTGACTTTAATTTGTCAATTTTCTGATTGTCATTAATTATGAATTTATCTACGATATAAATCTTCTTAGGATGAATTTTTTTGTCTTTTAATAAATTAATAGAATCTATCAATAAATCTATTTTTATCTTCTTTAAAGCAATTAAGATAATTTCTTCACCAAATTTATCATTTTTAATTTTGTCAATAAAGAAATTATTGTCTCCTAAGGATTTTAAAATTTTATTTTCAACTTCTTCAGGGTTTATTTTTAGTCCTCCAGAGTTAATCATTGTATCAGTTCTATTTAAAAAAAGAAACTCTTTAGTACTTAAAATCTTTACTTTATCATTGGTGACTAAATTTTCAATATCTAATTTTTTAGAATTTATTATTAATTGATTTTTCTTGTTTGATTCAATTTTAACATCCTCTAGACTCTTGTAAGGAGTTTTATTAGTACAGTTTTTAAGATTTCTTACAGCAATATGAGAAATTGTTTCTGTCATTCCATAAGTTTGAAAGAAATTGGTATTAAGTTTTTGAATTTTAGAGATTAAGTTTTCAGATAACAATCCTCCTCCAATTATAGCCAGTTTAATTTTCTTAAAAATATTTTTCTTCTCCAAAAGAGAATTTAATTGTAGTGGAGTAAGTGCAATAAAATCTATTTCTGTATCTAGTTCGTTAATTGGATTTACTGATGGCTTACACAATACAATTTTACTTTTGGATAAAATGGCTCTTATCAATATCATTTTCCCACCTATATATTTCACAGGTAAACAGCTTAGAAAGGTAGAATTATCTTTAATCTCAAAATAGCCCAATGTATTTTTTGCACTTGCTATCATTTGATTTTTGTAAATATTTATCTTTTTTGGACTTCCTGTAGAACCAGAGGTATATACGGAAATTTTATTTTCTTTTGATTTCCAAAATGATAACAACTTATGAATTTCTGGATCTATTTCATCTAAAATAGCTTTATCTAGATTAAATATTTCTTTATAATCAGTTGTTATCATTTGACTTTTCAAAATTTGACAAATCCCATGTTTTATTTTTTTCATAAAAAATATATTCACCTTTAACCACTAAGGGAGATGGAATATTATTACTAAAAAGTTGTCCAGTTCCCAAACCTTGATGTAAATTAAGCTGATAATTTGCAGAAAACTGTGCGATGGCATTTAAACCTACATTAGATTCAAGAGCAGATGTAACCCACCATTTAATATTCTTTTCTTCAGCAATATTTATCCATTCTTTAGTTGCTTCAAATCCTCCAATAAGAGTGGGCTTTAAAACAAGAAAATGAGGTGAAATATATTTAATAAATTCATTTTTTTCTTTTTTAAATTGTATTAATTCCTCGTCTAATGCTATTGGAATTGGAGTTTTTTCACATATTTCTTTCAAGTAATCCCACTGATTTACAGCAATAGGTTGTTCTATTGAATGAATCTCTAGTTTTCCTAAGGTGTCTAATTTTTGTAAAACATCTTTAGTGGAGAATGCTCCATTTGCATCCACCCTTATTTCTAATACTTTAGAATTAAATTGTTTTCTAATATTTTTTAAAATGGAAATTTCTTCTTTAAAATCAATAGATCCTATTTTTAGTTTCAAACAACTAAATCCTTTTTCAATTTTAGATTTTATTTGATTTACCATAAAATCCTTATTCCCCATCCATATAAGCCCATTAATTTTAATTGGGTTTCCTTGCAAAAAAGAGTTTTGAAAAATAATTCTCTTCCCACCATTTTTTAAGTCTTTTAGTGCACTTTCAATTCCAAATTGTATACTTGGAAATAAAGATAAATCGAGGCTAGATAAATTATTAATTGATTTTTGAACTTTTTTTAATTGATCCATCATTTTATCACCTGACTCAAAACTGAGTCCTTCAATTGGTCCACATTCCCCCAAACCAAAAACACTTGGATTATCTATATAGTATATTTTAATGAACCAAGTAGGTTTATTTTTTAAGATTCCTCTTGATGTGCCACCGGGTATTAAAAAATTTAGATTATGGTAAAATATTTCAGCTACTAACATTTGAAATTTTAAAAAACATTAATTATCCAGCTTACTAAATTCAGAATTATTGCTTATAAATTCCGGGACAATTACTTTCATGTTTTTCACAATTTTATGATTCTCTTGATTCTTTACTAATAAAATTAAGTTGTCAACTAATTTTTTAATTATTTCATTGTCAAAAGTTTTTACTTTACCTATCATAATTTTTGGATGATGAGTTCCAATTGTATTTTCGTCATTTCCAAGAAGTTCTTCATACATTTTTTCACCAGGCCTAAGACCAGTTATTTTAATTTGAATATCTTTTCCTATTTCAAATCCTGCTAATTGAATCATTTTTTTTGCCAAATCAATTATTTTAATACTTTCTCCCATATCAAAAACATATATTTCACCTCCTTTACCCATATAACCAGCTTCTAAAACTAAACTACAAGCTTCTGGAATTGTCATAAAATATCTTGTTACGTTTTTATGAGTAACAGTAATTGGTCCTCCACTTTCTAGTTGTTTTTTAAACAGAGGAATAACAGATCCATTACTTCCTAATACATTTCCAAATCTTGTTGTTATAAATTTTGTATTTGTAGTTTTAGATACTGATCGACAGTATATTTCCGATATTCTTTTTGAAGCACCCATTACATTTGTTGGGTTAACCGCTTTATCAGTAGAAATAAAAATAAATTTTTCAACATTGGATTTAATAGAAAGATCAGCTAGTATTTTTGTACCCATAACATTTACTCTTATTGCTTCACTTGGATTTACTTCCATTAAGGGTACATGTTTATAAGCCGCAGCGTGAAAAACTATATTTGGCTTTAAATTTTTAAAAAGATTTTCCATTCTTTCTCTTCTAGAGATATCACCAATTACAATTTCAAAATTATTTTTTTTATTTTTTGAAAATAATTCATGACTCAGCTCATAAATTCCGCTTTCAGATTGATCCAGTAAAATAACTTTTGTTGGTTTATACTTTAAGACTTGTCTAACAATTTCACTTCCTATTGATCCAGCTGCTCCTGTAACTAATATTATTTTATCTTTATATTCATCTTTTAAAGAGCTATTTAATAATTTTATAGGTTTTCTTCCCAATAAATCTTCAATTTTAATATCCTTTAGTTGCTTTGAAGAAAAGTTCCCATCATACCAATCATCTAAACTTGGAACAGTTTTAACATTAACATTCTCTTTAAGACATAGTTCTATCAATTTTCTTTTGTTATTAAGTTCAGGTTCTTTAATTGCAATTATTATAGCGCTAACTTTACTTTCCTTAAGTATTTCTTTAAGATTGTATGTGTTAATAATAGTCTTTCCTTCAATTAATAAACCTTCTTTTTTTTGGTCGTCATCAATAAAGCCAACAATGTTGTATGAGATATTTTTGTCTCTTTCTAAAGTTCTTTTTGTGATGATCCCCATTTTGCCTGATCCATAGATTAGAATATTTATTTTTTCGTGATTTATTTTCTTTTGATTGTTGTAAAATAATTTGACTGCAAATCTTGTAGTCAACATCAAAAACAAGGTGCTTAAATATTCAATAATTATAATAGACTTTGGTAAAATAGCAATACCGTCAATAAAAAAATATCTTATAGCAGATATAATGAAGAGCAATATAGTACCCGATGAAACTGTGTAAAATATTCTGAGAGTATCTTCATACGACAAGTGCCTGATAATTCTATTGGGAGTTTTTCCTATTAAAAATGATAAATATCTGACTGTAATTAATGTTGGAATTCCCCATATTAAACTTTTATATTGTTTTATTAAGATCATCTCATAAAAATCAATGAAATCAAATCTTATTAAATAGGCAAGAATTAATGAAATAACAGTTAAAAATATATCAAATAGAAGAATTAGTTTTTTTGGAACGTACCAGTTGGGAAATTGCATATACAAATATAAGTTTTACTTTTATAATGGATCTAAAAAATAGTATTTTCAAGTTTCATTTTTAAAAAAGTTGTTTTTTCAATACTAATCATATTTAGTTTGTAAGTTTTAATCTTTTAAAATAATAAAAACCCAAGTATATATAAAAAAAATAGGTATTATTAGGTAATATCACCTACTAGTAAAAGGATTTTAATAATTATTTAATGATTTATTAATTTGTTCAGGAGAAATTTTTAAAAACTTAGTTAGATTTACGAGGTGTTATATAATTTCCTATTCTAAAAAACTTTGAAACGAATCCTTTATCTTTCTTATGATGGCATGACCGATCCTTTAGGTCAATCACAGGTCTTGCCTTATATTATCAATTTAGGTAAAGAAAATTATACTTTTCATTTAATTAGTTTTGAAAAACCTGATAGATTTAAAAAAAATAAATCTTTAATTAAAAAAATATGTTTAGAAAATAACATAGAATGGCACCCTATTAAATACACTAAATCCCCCCCTATGTTTTCTACGTTATGGGATATGCTAAAATTAAATCAAAAAATAAAAACACTTGGGCGAAAAAATGTATTTGATATGATTCATTGCAGAAGTTACATACCAGCTATTTTCGGACTAAAATATAAACGAAAGTGGAATACAAAGTTCCTTTTTGACATGAGGGGTATATGGGCTGACGAACGAGTTGATGGAGGACTTTGGAACCTGAAAAACCCAATTTTTAAAATCGTTTATAATTACTTTAAGAAAAAAGAAAAACAATTTTTAATACACTCAGATCATACTATATCATTAACTCAAAATGGAAAAAAAGAACTTTTATTAAATCAAGACAAAAATGATTATGCTCCTTTATCAGTGATCCCATGTTGTACAGATTTAAATTTGTTTAAGCCTGTTGATCGTGACTCAAATAGTTTTATAATTGGTTATTTAGGTTCTTTAGGGACATGGTACTTGTTAAAAGAAATGTTAGTTTTTTTCAAAAAGATAAATGAAAAAATTCCTGATTCTAAATTTCATTTTTTGACTAAAGATAATCCAGACATTATTTTCAATTATTGTGATAACTTAGGAATTGATATAAAGAATATTCTTATTGAAGAAAGTGACAGAGAAGATATACCATTTAAAACTAGAAATTGGAATTTCTCATTATGTTTTATCAAGCCATCTTTTAGTAAAATATTTTCATCTCCTACTAAACAAGGTGAGTTAATGGCAATGGGAATACCAATAATATGTAATAGTGCAGTTGGTGATGTTGATTTTATTGTAGAAAAGTATAAATCTGGTTTTGTTTTAAAAGATCTAAATAAAGTTAATTTTGAAATTATTTTAAATGCAAATTTTAAAAAACAAAAATTAATTGAAGGTGCTAATCAATATTTTTCACTTGAAAAAGGAGTTATGTCTTATCTTAAGATATATCGTAAAATATGTTAAGTTTAAATTGATTTTATAAATATTATATAACTCTTTTGAAAAAAATTTTATTTCTAGCTCACCATCGATTTGATAGAAGTCCTGGCCAAAGATATAGGTTTGAGCAATTTTTTGATTTTTTAGAAAATAATGGGATCCAATGTAACTTGGCTAATATTATTAATGAAAATGATGAGAAATATTTATATTATTCTAAAAATATTTTAAAAAAATTAAAAATTGGTATTAAATCGTTCTTTCGAAGATGGAAACATTTAAAAGATATTGAAAGTTTTGATTTAGTAGTTATTTATAGGGAAGTGATTCCAACAAAGTCTATTTTATTTGAAAATTATATTTCAAAAAAAAATATACCAATGGTTTTTGATTTTGATGATGCAATTTGGGTAAAAGATGTTTCAGATGTAAATAAAAAAATCTCCTTTTTAAAAGATGAAAAAAAGATTGAAAAAATTTTACCATTATGTAAACATATAACTTGTGGTAATGATTTTTTGGCAAATTATGCTTCAAAGTTCAGTTCTAATATTACCATTATTCCCTCCACAGTTGATACAGATTATTATAAGCCCATTGAAAAACAAAATAAAGATGGCCAAGTAAAAATTGGATGGGTGGGAAGTCACACCACTGTCAAACATTTTGAAATGATTACTGATGTTTATTTAAAATTAAAATCTAAATACAATAATAAAATAGATTTTGTGCTAATAGGTGATGAAAGTTACTACCATGAAAAGCTTGGAATAAAAGGACTTAAGTGGGAAAATAAAATAGAAGTTGAGTTATTTAATTCCTTTGATATAGGAATAATGCCTCTTCCTGATAATGAATGGGCAAAAGGAAAATGTGGAATGAAAGGCTTACTTTATATGTCTGTAGGAATACCATCTGTTATGTCAAATGTTGGAATGAATAAAGATATCATTGTACATGGTAAAAATGGTTTTTTACCAGTTGGTGAAGAGCAGTGGGTTGAAGTATTATCAAAACTGATTGAAGACAAAGAATTGAGAAAAAAAATAGGAGATGAGGGACGTCAAACTGTTTTGGAAAAATATTCTAAAAATAAAATTAAAAAGACTTATTTAGATTTGTATACTTCCTTAATGAAATAAATAAATGAAGAAAACAGCACTTTATAAAAAACATATTGAATTGGGAGCAAAAATGGTTCCTTTTGCAGGGTATGAGATGCCAGTTCAATACTCTGGAGTTAATTCTGAACATATAAATGTAAGAGAAAATGTTGGTGTATTCGATGTTTCTCACATGGGTGAGTTTCTGGTTAAAGGCAAAAACGCACTAGAGTTAATTCAGAAAATATCTAGCAACGATGCATCTGTATTGTTTCCAGGAAGAGCTCAATATGCCTATTTCCCAAATAATAATGGAGGAATAGTAGATGACATGATTACTTACATGATAGATGAAAATCATTATATGTTGGTAGTAAATGCCTCAAATATTGAAAAAGATTGGGAATGGATAAACCAGCAGAATAATTGTAATGCTCAATTAGAAAATATTTCTGATAATACTTCCTTAATTGCTGTTCAAGGACCTAAAGCCACAGAATTATTACAACAATTTACAGATTTAAATCTTTCTGAAATTAAATTTTACCATTTTAAGTATGGCAATTTTTCTGTTTTCAAAGATGTTATTTTCTCTGCAACTGGATATACCGGATCTGGTGGTTTCGAGCTATATGTTCCTAATGAAATTGCAGAAGATATTTGGGATTTAATATTTAAATCCGGTAGTGAATTTGGAGTTCTTCCTGCTGGATTGGCTTCTAGAGATACTTTAAGACTGGAAATGGGATATTGTTTGTATGGAAATGACATTAACGATAATACTTCTCCTATCTCAGCTGGACTTGGTTGGGTAACTAAATTTTCTAAGTCATTCATAAGTGATTATTTAATTAAAAATGAAAAAGAAAATGGAACAGAACATAAACTAGTTGCTTTTGAATTGTTAGAAAGAGGAATTCCCAGAAAAGACTATGAAATTCAGGATGTAAATGGAGTTCAGATTGGTAATGTCACATCTGGAACAATGGGTCCCTCAGTTGGAAAAGCAATTGGAATGGGCTATGTAAAATCTAATTATTCAGAATTGGGAAATAAAATATTTCTAAAAATTAGAAATAAAGTTATTCCAGCACAATTAGTTAAGTTGCCTTTTTATAAAAAAAATGATTAGCAAACCCAAAGTAGAAGTCTGCTTCACTCCAAATTTATTTCCTCTTTATGCAGAGGATTTTGAAGTAGTAGTTGTGATCGATGTTCTTAGAGCAACTTCTGCTATATGTACTGCTTTTCATTACGGAGTAGAAAAAATAATCCCTGTTAGTACTATCCAAGAAGCAAAAGAATATAAAAATAAAGGTTTCCATGTTGCCGCAGAAAGAAATGGTAAAATTGTTGATGGTTTCAATTATGGAAATTCTCCATTAAATTATAGAAATGATAAGTTAAAGGGAGAAACATTGGTTCTTACTACCACAAATGGAACCAAGGCAATAAATATTGCAAAGGATGTAGAACATTTATTAATAGGTTCATTGTTGAATTTAAATGCTATCTGTAAATATCTTACAGATCTTAATAAAAGTGTATTAATACTTGGTTCAGGCTGGAAGAATAAATTTTGTTTAGAAGATACTATATGTGCTGGAGCAATTAGTGAAAAATTACTTAAGACAAATAAATTTGAAAGTTTTAATGATTCAACTATTGCTGCTAAATATCTATATCTTTCTGCTAGAACTAATTTTTTTGGATATCTAAAGGCATCATCTCATAGAAAGCGACTAAAAAAGTTAAATCTAAATGAAGATATTAAATACTGTTTGACTGCCAACCAGACGGATGTTGTCCCTTACAGAGAAGACTATTACCTTAAAGCTTTCCTGAAATAAATGAAGATCATTCTCTCTCCAACTAAAACCATGATGAATTCACAATTTAAAATTGAAGATTCACCTAGCTCTATTCCTTTTTTTCAAAAAGAGGCTATAAATATTCATCAATTATTAAAAGGTTTTTCAAAGCAGAAGATTAAAGCTTTAATGAAATTAAGTGAAAATCTAAATACTCAAACCATCCATGATATTCAGCTTTGGGATTCTGATAAGTCCTATAAAACACCTGCTGTTTTTGCATACCAAGGTACTTCTTTCAAATATTTAGAGCCTCAAAAATGGAAATTATCAGATGCGGAGTATGCTCAAAATCATTTGTTGATTTTAAGTGGTCTTTATGGAATTCTTCGTCCATTTGATTGGATTAATAAATATAGACTAGAAATGGGTCTAAAATTTGAAATAGAGTCAAGTAAAAGCTTGATCCAATTTTGGAAAGATAAAATGACTAACTACTTTAATTCTTTTGAAGATAATTCAATAATAAATTTAGCAAGTAAAGAGTATTCTAATGTTATGATTAATAAGAGTATTAATAGTACTATAGTTGATTGTACATTTTATGAAAAATCCAACAATTCACTGAAGGTAGTAGGGAGCTATTCAAAAGCAGCAAGAGGAAGTATGGCAAATTTTATTGTGAAAAATAAACTAGAAAGTATCGAAGACTTGAAGGAATTTAAGGAATTGGGATATAATTTCTCTTCTAATGAATCTAGCAATAAAAAATTAGTTTTTGTTAGGTAAATTTATTTTTTAAGGCTTGCAAAATCTTTGGCAAAATAGGTCAAAATTATGTCTGCACCAGCTCTTTTAATGCTTGTAAGAACTTCAATAAAAGTTTGGTTGTAATCTAACCATCCTTTTTCTGCAGCTGCACGTACCATAGCATATTCACCGCTAACATTGTAGGCACTTACTGGGAGGTTAGAATTTTTTTTAATAGTTTGAATCACATCTAAGTAGCTTAAAGCTGGTTTGACCATTAAAATATCAGCTCCCTCAAGTTCATCAAGTTCAGCTTCAATAAGACTTTCACTTTTGTTTCTTGGATCCATTTGATAGGTTTTCTTATCTCCATGCTTTGGTGCTGAATCTAAAGCATCTCTAAATGGACCATAAAATGCACTTGCGTATTTGGCAGTATAACTCATTATACTTGTATTTGTAAATTGATTTTCGTCTAATATTTCTCTAATAGCACCAACTCTACCGTCCATCATATCTGAAGG